>NZ_VOLR01000017.1 GCF_007954355.1 Colwellia hornerae | reverse complement strand
GTATTGTTTCTCGCAGGTCTTATAGATAGTCGATATAGACGGCAACCCCTGAGTATGCGTAGTGAAACAAGTAACTTCTGTTGCGCCGAAAGTCTTGTTAAAAGCATCGAGTGTTTTCATTCAAATATTCGTAAGCAACAGAAGTATATTCCACCTATTAATGAGTTAGGTAAACTGATTAATTAATGGAACGGAGCAACTATAAGATGCTCAAGACGGACACTGATCTTCCCCCGCTTTAACGGACACCAAAATCTAACTAAAGATGAGGTGTTCAATGCCAAAGTACAACAATCCAAGACGAACTTGGAAGTATTCAAACGACTTTAAAGTCAACGCTGTTCAACTGAGTTTTGTTGTCGGCGTCAGAATCAAAGCTGTCGCAGTAAAACTCGACATACACCCGTTTATGCTGTCACGATGGCGAAAAGAATATCGTGAAGGAATTATTGTGGCAGACAAGCGTAAAAAACTAGCCGGTCAATCCAAAGCTAAAAAACAACTTACCAATGAACAGAAACTTGAACGTGAAAATAAAGCACTCAAGGAGGAGTTGTATATCCTAAAAAAGTGGCAACGGTTTCTTACCGAGGAACATCAGGCCGATATAGATTCATCGAAAAACTCAGAGCCGACATAAAAGTTAAACGATTACTGAAGTTTTTTAATGTGTCTAAAAGTGGTTACTACGATTGGCGAAAGCGCCAACCGAGTGCAAGAGCGATAGAAGATGTTGAACTTAAGGATAAAATCCAAAAAATATTTACAGAAAATAAAGGACGATATGGGAGTCCTCGAATATTTAAGGCCTTACAAAAGCAAGGATACAATATCGGTAAAAAACGTGTCGAACGCTTGTATCGTGGGCTTTGACCTGGTCAACTAAATTCAGTCACCTTAGTTAAGCAACCATTTTAAATTCTCTATTCAATAATTCAAATTCATTTGGACTTTGGTAACCCAGATAAGAATGAAGTCTGTGGCTGTTGTACCACATGCTTATATAATTCAGTACATCCTGCTGTGCTTCATAGCGTGTTTCATAGTTCCGCCAATGGACACGCTCTTGCTTCAAACTACCAAAAAAACTTTCAGCAACGGCATTATCCCAGCAACAACCTTTTTTACTCATACTACCAATATAGCCATGTGATTTAAGTAATCGACGATATTGGTGACTCGCATATTGTACACCTTGATCTGAATGAACTATCAGTCCAGCTTTTGGTTGTCGTTGCCAAATGGCCATCGTTAACGCATCACAAACAAGCTGCGCTTTCATCCTAGAACCCATGCTCCAGCCAACAACCTTACGTGAGTATAAATCAATCACGACGCATAAATACAACCAGCCTTCTGATGTCCAAACGTAGGTGATGTCACCCACCCATGTTTTATCTGGTGCTGTTACAGCAAAGTTTTGCTCTAATTCATTTTGATAAATGGGTTTATTATGAGCGCTGTTCGTTGTTGCTTTGTATTTCTTTTTATAGCGAACCCAAACATTCGCTTCCCTCATTAATTTAGCTGTTTTGCTTCGGCTAACCGGAAAACTCAACGTATTGAGTACTTTCTTAATGCGTCTAGCGCCATATGTATTATCACTAAATTTAGCGATATCTTTGATTAACTCAATCATTTCTTGATGAGTAGGGTCATCAATACTATTGGCTTGACGCTTTTGATAACTGTAATAATTATTACTTTTAACACCCAGTACGTGACACATTAGCGCCACTGGCCAGATCTTCTTATGTTGGGCAATGAACGAGTATTTTACTTCGTTTCTTTGGCAAAGAAGACCGTCGCTTTTTTTAAGATCTCACGCTCCATTTCTAGGCGCTTTACTTGTGCTTTCAAGCCTCTGATTTCTTCTTGTTCTGGTGTCAGTTTACCGTTACCTCGAAAAGCGTGACCATCATCATTGTCAGCTTCTTTTATCCAACGGCCAAGCATGTTGGGATTTACACCTAAGTTTCTAGCGGCTTCAGCTTGAGAATAATTTTGGTCAACAACTAAAGCAATAGCGTCGAGTTTAAATTCTTTTGAATACTTTTTACGTTTTGTCATTTTCTATCTCCAGTTAAGTACATTATTCCTTAACTAGGTAGTCGAATCCATTAAACCACGTCACTTGGTTTGGTTGCCAGAGTGATGCGCGTAACAACACGCTCTGCGTTTTATAAGCGTTTCCTTACTACCGGTAAAAACTTACGGCCTGATGGTGAAGTACCATTAACCAAAGATAAGGTATGGGTGGCGGATGTCACGTATTTAAAAGTTAAAGGCGTATGGCGTTATTTGTCGGTGATAATGGATTTATATTCACGGCGTATTATTAGCTGGAGTTTGGATAAAAGTAGAACAATGGAAGTGACCAAAAGGACATTACAAAATGCGGTCAAGAAACGAAAACCGACCGGTGATTTAATGCTTCACACTGATAGAGGCGTAGAATATCGCGGACACGTTTACCAAAAAGTACTGAAACGACATGGGATAATTCATAGCTTAAGTCGGGCTGGGAAATGCACTGACAATGCCCATATGGAGTCTTTTTTCCATTCAATGAAGACGGAAGTTATTCGCGGTAATGTATTTAAAAGTGATAAAGAACTGCGCGGAACACTTGGCAGTTACATTAACAAATACTACAATGTTTCGAGGATGCATTCAGGGATAAATTATTGTTCACCAATAGAATATGAAGCCCTGGCAGCGTGAAAAAAAATGTGTCCGTTTTATCGGGGGAAGATCACAAAAAACAGTTGGCTTTTTGTTCACTCCGTTCACTTATTTTAGCCAATTCTATTCTGCCCCTTAAATGGTCGTTATCGATAAAAAAGACTAATCCGAATCAACTTTAGACTTCTATCAGTTAATGCCTGCAATGTGGTATTAGCGGAAATTCTTACTTTAATAAACTCTATTTTCCCAAAAATAATTTGTCTGTAGTTACAATTACGGACGTCCGTAGTAAGTTGGAGTATCTCTGAGGGGATTTTTTAAATGTTTACCGTATTGATTTTGAAATATTCAGTGAAGCAATGACGGGTAATTAGTGATTAACAGCTTGATATAGCATCAGAAAGCAAAAGAGCCACCCTAAGGCAGCTCTTTCTATTTTTTGGTGCCGCTACTGGACTCGAGTATGCTTCTCAAGGTGTTGTTTTTGTTATGTAATAATAATTTTGTTTTTGTTAGTACTGTTTTTGGTACTGCTTTTGTTTGAAGTCATCATTCACCAAACAGTTCGATAGTATGCATTTGTTAGCTCTTTGCTCCCTAATATTGAGGTTGTTCATTGTTGTAGTGGTAAATTCGCATCATGAGCTTAATTGTTGGTATTTATTGATTATGTTTTATGGTGTAGCATTGAACCAAAGTCATCATAGGACTTACAAGGGCT
Organism: Colwellia hornerae; assembly: GCF_007954355.1. Taxonomy (GTDB): domain Bacteria; phylum Pseudomonadota; class Gammaproteobacteria; order Enterobacterales; family Alteromonadaceae; genus Colwellia_A; species Colwellia_A hornerae. The sequence goes on along the minus strand of NZ_VOLR01000017.1, from coordinate 101,242 downwards.
TTGGTTTTTAAAATATTATAGAGTTTGCTAAATAAATTGATAAATCAATTATATAAACTGTGCTCTTATGCTTTCTATTTTTTTCTTAACCTCTAGTGGAGCATCAATTTTGCTAAACTTAAGTGTACTTACTCCAACGCCGCTAACTTTAATTGTCCCCATACCTAAAAGTCTATCAACGACACCTTGATTAAGTTCAATGGTTTCAATCGCAGCTATTCTCATCTCCTCGGTATGACGACTGACTATTCCTGTTTTAACTATCAAGCGTTTATTTGTAGCCCCCATTTCTAAAGACTTTAAGCGAAAGTATTCGTAAGTAGCAACTCCGATAAAGAAGGTACAGAAAAAACCCCACATTAATATATCTTGTGAGCGTCCGATGAGCACAACAGCAAGTAATGTGATGCATAAAAATATAAAACTAAGAAAAATAGATATATACATAGGTACCTTCACAACCCAATTGAATTCAAAGAGGTGCTCAATATTTTCATCTTTCGATAAAGACTCTTCTATGAACTTCTTTCGGCCTTTAGGGATGGTTGGCAATAAATTTTTATTCTGCTTAAAGGCCTTATTAGAACGAGAGGGGGATTTAGGTTGGGCTTTGTTTTTTGTGTTAATAGCTTCACCAATCCCTTGTTCAAGACTCTTGAACTTGTTATAGGCTATTTCACACTTAGGGCATTGCCAGTCTGGAAATATGTCATCATCTTCAGTTGTTCTTTGATATTCACACTTTGGGCATGTAACGGTCATATTAATCCTTAAATCAACCATTTAATTGAAACCAATATACTAAAGTAAGCATTAATTACAATTATATTTTCATTTAATCTCTGCGGGTTTAATTCCTCGCCACTTGTGGCGTAAAGGGCTGTGTTCTTAACTAAATAAGATACCTCTCTTTGCGTAGCAAATTTGAGCCAAAGCGAAAAGCCTTGGCGCGAGGTAATTCATTTTGTATGCTTCTTCACTTCATAGGCAGCCATATTCCATGACATATACCTAACCAATGCTTTGTTAACTATTCTGTCTACTTCATTTTTATCATATTGAGTATAGTAATATTCAATATCTTTTTTACCTTCGATTTCACTTTTCAGACAATGAGCAAGCATTTGAGTATCGACAATGCTTCTTTTTATCCAGTGCCCCTTGCAATAAGGGTAGGCAATTCTATAAAAAATGGCTGTTCTGAGTGATTTCTATGGATAACCTTTAATTCATCGTATCCATCCATCTAAGTACATTTACAGGAATTGATGAAATATCAGTTATTGAGAAAGAGCTTAATATTCGATTGCCCAAACCATTAAGCCTAACCGAAAAAGTCATATAATTAGCTAAATATTAATTACTCATCAAAGCCATATCACACAACCAGTAAAACGGTTGAGGTTATATGTGGTTTTTTTATTTTTTCTGAGTCTATACGCTCCGCGATTCTGCGTACCTGCATATAGTGTGATAGAGGGGGAAGAACCTACTATAGAGGGCTGCATAAGCACATATAATTAGATGTAACTTTTAATAATAATTTCAACTTGTTTTATATGCTGTAAGTTACAGTTTAAGTTGTTGTTATTTATATTATTTAAGCCAGCTGTAACTTTGTAACTTCAATACTTATATATTAAGCATAAAATAACATTATAGAATATATATATATGTATTGTATACCCAGCCGAAGGTTACAAAGTTACACTTGGTTCATCATTTAATTCTGATGGCTTTAATGCGCTCATATGAGTTAACTAGGCGCGTGATATACCCTTTATTATCAATACACATTAAATCTCGTATCTCAGTTTTCTTTATAAGCATCATTGTTTTATTTGAATGGTCATAGTTATTATCTATGTATTGCTCAATAATTTTAACTGGACTAGTTAAATACACCTCCTCATTATTTCTAACGATTGATGAGTGATTGTATTTAATGCAGTGCTGCGTTATTTCATTAGCTATCTCTGGCAATGATTCAGATAAAACATTGAATTCATTTCTTATACCGTGTTTCTTATGGAATTCTATTAACCTATTATCTGCAATGGTTTCACTTGCCGCCTCTCCTAAAGATATGTATTCGCGGACTAAATAATTAAACTTTTCTGCAAAATAATTCTTAACGCTATTGAAGTATATTGCTTTGCCAACCCCTTTAAATAACCCTCTATGATTAAGGGAACCCTTGCAGCGAAAATAACTAAACCTATTGGCAAATTGGTCCTCTACCCCTGCTTCCCCAACCAATGAACTAACATGCTCAGCGCTGGTGAACAATTTTGCATATAATGAAACCTCAACAGATAGCTGGTTTTTAGGGCTTATTGTTACATGGTTTTGAAGCTGTTTTAATTCTGATTTTACAGATTTGAATTCATCAATCGAAACAACAATAGCCCTTTTAAAGTCCTTTTCAGAGCGACCCACAGGGGCTCCTTCGAACATTTTTTCAATTTCCTTTACAGACAGGTCTACGCATAACTTAAAATCAGACAGTATTGAAATTAAAAAGCCTTTTCCAAAATCAGAATCAGCGTGGAGCCATAAATAACCAAGCTTCCTGTCACTTGCAAAACGGCAATCCACAAACCAAGAAATCAATTCATCAAATTGTTTAAAATGATTAATGTAATCATCAATGATTTTTGAGTCGTATTTTCCTTCCTGCAAAGGAATGTGTCTAAAAAATACTTGTGCATGCTCGTCATGAATTTCAACCCTTCCTTTACCTGCGAACATATCGACATTCATATTGATATTGTTTCTCTGGTTATAATAACGCAAGTGCTCTTTAATTTTTTCCGAGGGGATTTTCAGTAAACTGCTTATTCTTTTATTAGCCTCAACCTTTGTTAAGCTTTTTTTATTGCAATCACCCTCGATTAAGTCATAAAAGCTTTCAGCACAAAAAGGTGCACCAAAGGTCTTTACTAAAAAAACCCAGCAGTCATTATTTTTAGCTTCAAGCAGGTCGTCATTTTCAGACAAGAGAAAATAACTACTTTTTTGTGAGCTAAAAAAACAGGATGATAGCATTAAGCTTACAACTGAATACTCTATTTCTATCTCTACTCCTAGTTCCTTTTTTATTAAGTAATTTATAGAGGCAACTAAAGAGGCTGCTCTTTCATTATTTTCAGTTATTGATGCAGCAACCTCTTGTGAAGCCGCTACCGTCTTAATAGTCATCGCCTTTGGTCTAAGTGCATTATTTGCCTCCCAACCACCTATAGGCTCAGGAACAGGGCGACCAGAAAAAGCACCTACAGAGGTTTTGCAGCCTGCTGCAGATTTAGCGTATTTATAAGCATTCCCAATAATACCAACAAACTGATTTCGCTCTGGCTCAGTCCACGGAGGAAGGCAGCGTTGGTTGTAATGATTCCACATCAACTCCTGACACGCCTCTAAAGGGATACCGTAATCATGCCCATATGAAGCAACTTTAATGACAGTACTTGACCCTGAGCCACTTATGGCGATGGGTGCAGTGTTAATTAGCGTATTCTTAAATAGGGCATTATATATTTCATTGTTTTCATAACCAGTCCCGACCACCTTGACTCTACGCCTTTCCATCCAAGCATTTAACTCTGCATCCTGACGAGCTGATAACGGGTGCGCTTTAATTACATCCTCAACCGTATGCTTATAGTCACCATCAGTATTGTCATTGCTAATACTGTACTGAGCTGGCTTTAGCGGGTCTTTGTAATGATTAAAGCCCGCCAGACGAAACACGCGCGCAGGGTCACAAACTGATAAATCAGTCCCGTAGTAGATTGCAATGCGCCTTTGCAACATGCGAAATTCATCACCTGACTTAATGTTACTAACAAGCCATATCGCATGACTATGCGTGCTGTCGCGTTGTTGAGTAAAATGCGGCGTTAAAGTCCACTCAGGCTCATCTATACCATCGCAGTCAGCGAACAAACCACGAAATCCCGTGACCAATTCATTACTTCGGGTATTACCTTCAAATTCATTTAATGCCACGAAAATTCCACAATGACGCTTTTGTGACAATTCGATTAATGGCAATGCATCAGCCAATGTTAACTTAAATGTTTTGGCTAACTCTGGTTTTGAGCTATCTACATCATAAAATATTTGCAATGTAACGGAAGGGTCTTCCTCTCCCGTCAATAGACTCAAACACTCTTTCGCCTGTTTTAAATTATATTCCATTTGTAAGCCTTTATTTATTACTTAAACTGCCAACTTTTATTATGTTGGTGGGAGATTGGCTTACGTACAAAGCTAGACTTTCTTTTTCTGGGCTTTCAGTAAACAGGAATGCAATTTTTCTTTTGTCTGAGGATTCAAAATCTATTCCAACCATCCCGCCTCTCGTAGCTAAGATAAAAGGGTGTCCTTTGGAGAAGTTCATATCACCTCCTGTGGTTCTTGCTATGTATGCGCTCCTCATAGGGTGGCTATCAAACCAAACTATAAACTTGTCACTTAATGGAACAAGCTGCTGCCTACAGTTACCTATAAATTCTATTTTCATTATAATTTCTCCAACAGGTTTTGGCGCTCATCAACCAGTGCGATAACTAAAGCTTTAATTTCATCTTTAGTTTTGCCTGCTACCATCGCAGCTATGACTTGTTGTGTTTCATGAGCAGGCCATGCAACGGCGCGATCCCCTAGGGATACTGCTGGGGTGATAAGTCCTTCGTTAATTCGTGCGTGAAATGTAGAACGTCCTAATCCATATTGAGTTAAGGTTTCTTTTTTTCGTACTAATATTAAAGGAGTGTTAAGGGATAGTGTCATCTTATAAGGTCTCTTTGTTGTTTGGAGACTCTATGATTAATCAATTCAAGAGATACAGCAGAGACACAATAAAGCTATTAGTGTCTCATATGGAAGTAAAATACTTTATTTACAATGGCTTAAGTTTTTTTTCGTTCTTTTCTGTAAGAGTATTGAGAGTACTCAGGGTGTTTATCATATTTTTTAGTTACTGCTGTTCTAAGAGTATCTTCAGGGGGACCTTTCTTCCATGTCGAAGGAACTAAATCTGGGTGGTTTTCTATTGTTTTAGCGCATGCGTCTAAATAAGTTATCCCTTCCTGTACATAATAATGACATGAATAACAGTATAATTGATATTCGTTTTCTGAATATTTGAGAGGCGGGCCTTTCTTTGTGTTTTGGTGGTTTTTAGGATCAGACAAGTACTCTCTAAGAGGTGATACAGCAAGTAATTTTGGATATGATTCAAATAATTTTGCTATAGATATCTCTGAATTTTTTAGCTTTTGAACCGCTATTTTAGAATTTTCAGATAATAACCATGATTCATATTTATCCGTTATATCGACGCATTCAATTCCTTCACGACCAGTGAACAAGTAACTTTTTTTAAACAGTGTATTTAAAAATTCATTCCAACAATGAGGATAAAAATGTATTTCAAAAATTAGATTACTTAATTCAAACCCTTTAGATGAAATACGAATATTTTCTAATGGGATTGCAATTCCAACTTCAACTTCCTGACCAAAAGATTTTATCTTTGATACGACAAAATTATCTAGAGGTATGAAAAATTTATTATTATGAAAGTCAAATTCAGTAGGTTTAAACATGCTCATGATGAACCGCCTATTACTTTTAAATGATTAATTCTTGCTGAAAAGTCTATATTTCCATTTAAGGAATTGGCAATATGTTCAGACCACCAACACATTAACACACGCCTGCGTTCAAGGTACTCAGCACGGTTATATGCTCTTCTAACTTCATTCTTATCTACATGTGAAAGAGCAGCTTCAATAACATCAGGATCAAACCCTTGTTCATTTAGTGTTGTGCTAGCTAGAGCACGTAGACCATGAGCCACTAATTTATTCTTATAGCCCATACGGCTTAAGGCTTTATTTGCAGATTCAACATTACAGTGTGTATTATGATTCATGTAAGAAGTGAACAAGTGTTCTCTATCACCACTAATGGGTTTCAATCGGGCTAGAATTTCAATAGTTTGTGGGGTTAATGGGACTTTGTGTTCTAGTCTCATTTTCATTCGTTCGGCAGGTATAGTCCAAAGCTTATTTTCAAAGTCTATTTCTGACCACTGTGCTTTTGCACTTTCACTTGGTCGGGTCATAGTATGTAATTGCCATTCCAACAGACAACGTGTGACTAACTTAATGCTGGCGTAACTTATATCACTCATTAGCTTACCAAGTTCATGTGGTCTAATGGTTGCCATATTGGTAGCTTTAGGAGTTTGAAAGGCACTGCGAATACCAGATAATGGGTTATGGTGTAATATCCCAGTATTAACCGCATGATTCATTACATTGTTTAAATGACCAATGATTTTCCCTGTAGTTTCTAAATTACCTTTAGCAGCTAAGGGCTTTAATGCTTCAATGGCTTCAGGCGCTAAAATCTTATCGATAGGGCGATGGCCTAATTTAGGAAATACGTGGTTTTCAAACTTACGCCATAAACTTGTTGCTGTATTTTCTGCAATGGTAGTTTTCTTAATTTCAAACCAATCAGTAGCCACGCTTTTTAACGTATGCTTGGCAGCAAGTGTTTGTTCACGATGTTTATCATCTCGATGTTCTTTGGGGTCTATATCTTGCGCTATTAGCTCTTTAGCCTCGGTACGTTTTTTTCTTGCTTGGGCTAAAGATACCTCGGGGTAAGTACCAAAACTGATACTTATTCTTTTTTTTGCAAAAGGTTGTACATAGTCTAATACCCACGACATTGAGCCATTGGGTCTAATTCTTAGATGTAATCCATCACCATCACGTAATTTATGAACTTTCCCATTAGCATGAGATTCTTTTACTTTAGAATTGGATAAAGCTTGTTTAACAGCAGTACTAGAGAGAGGTGTTACTTTAGCCATAAAGCGGTACCAGATTATGTAATTGAAACCAGTACCGCTTACGATACCGCTTTTTTTACTGGATGTCACTAGACCAAAATGGACGTTACAGGCAATAAAAAACCCGCAAGCCCATATTAACTATGGTCTTGCGGGTCTTTAATGGTTCTTAATGAACCCTAATTTGGTGCTCGCTACTGGACTCGAACCAGTGACACCTTGCATGTCATGCAAGTACTCTAACCAACTGAGCTAAGCGAGCAATTGTTAGTTGCTTTAACCAACGAGCGTCATATTATCGATATGAAATCTGAGTTGCAAGTAGTTTTATGCATTTCATTTTAAATAATTAACTGTTTGCTTATTAATGCGCCAGTTCGACTCTTTTTTGAATGATACTGAGTCGCCAAGCTAATAATATTGCTGCAGTAGTTAAACCAAAAATAATACCTATCCAAAAACCATAAGGACCAATTGGGTCAATTATCCAGTTGGTTAACCCTAAAATAAGCCCTAAACTTAAGCCGATGACCCAATATGAAAAGAAAGTAATGTATAAAATTGACTGTGTATCTTTATAGCCTCGCAATGCGCCAGCAGAAATAACTTGTATTGCATCGGAAAACTGAAATAAAGAGGCTAAAAACATTAAGCTAGCGGCTAACTCAATCACTTTTCTATCTAGGGTATAAATCTCTGCGATGGGGTAGCGTAAGGCAATCGTTAATAGTGCGGTACCAACAGCAATAACAAGTGACAATATCAGTGAATAATTGCATATTTCTTTCGCTTTAGCTAAATCATTGTTACCAACGGCATAACCTACTTGTATAGTCACGGCCATGGCTAAACTTAATGGCACCATAAAAACTAAGCCAGAGAAGTTGATGGCTATTTGATGACTAGCCACCACCTCTGCGCCAAAGGGCACGAGAATAATTGCGACTGCGGCAAATAAGCTCACCTCAAACAGTAATGACATTGCGATAGGAAAACCGATCGTCAGTATTTCTTTGATTTCTAGCCAGTTTGGCCAGTAAAAACGTTCGAATAATGAGGCATGTTTTAATTTTTTTGATACATAACAATAAATAAACATCGAGACAAACATAACCCAATAAACAATGGCTGTAGCGATACCACAACCAGCACCACCTAGTGCGGGCATGCCAAACTCGCCGTAGATAAAAATATAATTAGCCGGAATATTAATTAACAAGCCAATGATACTGATGATCATTGTTGGTTTGGTATGCGATAAACCTTCAGAGTAGTTTCTTAAGACAAGATATAAACAAAAACCTGGACCACCCCAAACGATATAGCCTAAGTAATCAAAAAGTAATTGTTTTAAATGGCTCTCTAGCGGGATTTGCTCAATGACTAAGGGGGTGATCGCATAATATAAAACGATCAACAACAAACCTAAGGTTAATGCTATCCATGCGGTTTGATAGGTCGCTTTGGCAACGTAATGGAATTTTTTTGCTCCAGCAAGTTGCGATACTATGGCAGCAAGTGCCATGACTAAACCATAGATAGTTAATATTAAGGGCAGCCAAACACTACTGGCAACGGCTACTGCAGCCATATCGGTAGCACTTACTCGACCAGCCATCACCGTGTCTGCAAACCCCATTAGGGTTTGCACAAGTTGAGCGATCAAAATAGGATAAGCCAATTTCATTAGGCTTCTGGTGTTTTTTCTAAAATCAGTCATATTCATTAGGGAAAAGTACTTATAAAACCATCATTTTAAGAGGAAAAATGATCAAGGTAAGAATGATATAGGTTTAAAGCAGTTGTGCAATGTTTCTCTATTGAATTTACCCTTTATAAAAAAGAATGGGATAGCGAAAATTTGAGTAATTATTTCTAAAAAACTTGTTCGTCATCGCTATCAATCGCTAATTGAATTTTTTGGCGGTATTCATCAATATGCATATTTAAATGAATATCTCGACAACAAGAAGGGCATTCTTCGTAATAATCTTGATCGCCAGCTGACGTATCTAAAGTTAAATGTAAGTGATGGCCACAGTGGGGGCAGCTAATACGTTTATCTTTTGTCGCTTGTAAGCTTGATTCCTGGGACATTTTGCCTCCTAGATTCTTTGGTTACTGATGAGTAAGTATGTTCATATTTATAAAAATCGCTAACTAAATGAACAATAAAGTTGGCTAAACTATTCAACTTATTGTCCACAATCAATTTTACTTTAAAATTAATGCAATGATAAAATTCGAGATAACAAAGCTCTCGATTGATCAATATAGATACCACCAAACAAATTTGCATGGTTAAGAATGTGATAAAAATTATAAATAAGCTTACGTTGCTCATAACCTTCATCAAGGGGGAAAACATCCTGATAGCCTTGATAAAAATCATAAGGTAGTTGGCCAAAGAGTTCGGTCATTGCAATATCGACTTCTCGGTCACCATAATAGCAAGCGGGATCATAAATGACCGATGAAGAGTCTGTGAAACCTAAGTTACCCATCCATAAGTCACCATGAACTAGACAAGGTTTAACCTCGTGATGATTTAATGCGTCGTGGCAAATATTAGTAATATGGTCAATGTTACCGAGTGTTATTGATTTTTCGCTCAGTAATTGTAATTGCCAAGCAACTCGTTGCTCTGCGAAGAAGGTTTTCCAATTACTGCGCCAGTTGTTCGGCTGTAAAGTGTCGCCAATATAATTGTCGTGTTGCCAACCAAATTGTCCATGTGAAGAACCCTTATGCATCAAGGCGAGTTGTGCACCTAAATTATACCAATGTTTTTCGCTAGCGTGTGAAAATGGAATGTAATCAAGCACAATAAAGCTTTTATCAAGGGTGCTTCCTAATGCTATGACTTCGGGGCAGGTGATTTGTTTTAGAGCACGTATTTGATTTAGGGCGTAAGCTTCTGATTCAAAATGGTTGAAGTGATTTTTATCTTTAATTTTAATAAAGTAATTATGTTTTTGGTCGCTTAGTTGGTAAGCTAAATTACTTTCACTGGTTGAAATAAGGCGTTTCTTTTCAATAGTGAATCGCTCACCCGTTTCAGTTTTTATTGCTTGCTCAATAGATTGCCACATAATGCACCAATTATTCATTGACCCTTTTGATAGCAGTATAGTTAATAATTGAGCAATGTGTTTATTTTGCTGAGCTGATTTTAATTTTCAATAATTAAGTGCGCTATTTTATTTGGTACGCCATCCCATTCTTCTGCGTCGCTAGGGGCTGGTTTTACTTCAGTGATCCTTGGCCATACTTTAGCTAACTCAGCATTAAGTTCGATAAATTCTTTTTGATCTTCAGGAACGTCATCTTCTTGATATATCGCGCCTACGGGGCATTCAACCGGACACAAGTCACAATCAATACAGTCTTCAGGACTGATGACTAAAAAATTAGGTCCTTCGTAAAACGCATCCACTGGGCATACCGCTACACAGTCGGTGTATTTACATTTTATACAATTGTCGGTAACTACAAATGCCATAACGTACTCTTTTGATGAGATGAAATATTTTCGAGCTGATCATACCTAGCTTAGCAATAATTTCAATTGTTGATTTAACTGAAGAGTATGTTCAGGTAAAATGCCGGAAATTTCCCTTTTCTCTTTTTGGAACCGCTCACTATGTTGCGTTTAACAAATATCCAACTGCCGCTTGATCACGAAGAAGCTGATATAAAACTGGCTATTCTTGATACATTATCAATTTCTGACGACCAGCTCATTGATTTTACGGTTCATAAACGCGGATATGACGCACGTAAAAAAGCAAAAATAGTGTTGATTTATACGCTTGATGTAAACACTCGCCTTAATGATGAATTACTTGAAAGGTTTGCTAAAGACAGCCAAGTAAAAGTAAGCCCTGACATGAGCTACAATTTTGTAGCTCATGCACCAGAAGTCTTATCACAACGACCGGTTGTTATTGGCTTTGGTCCATGTGGCTTATTTATCGGATTAGTTCTTGCTCAAATGGGATTTAAGCCAATTATTTTAGAGCGCGGTAAAGAAGTACGTCAACGCACCAAAGATACCTTTGGCTTTTGGCGCAAAAAAATACTCAATACTGAATCTAATGTGCAATTTGGTGAGGGTGGTGCAGGTACTTTTTCTGATGGAAAACTTTATAGCCAAGTGAAAGACAAGAAACATTATAGTCGTAAAGTGCTGCATGAATTTGTTGACGCAGGTGCGCCTGAAGAAATTTTATTTGTCAGTAAACCGCATATCGGTACCTTTAAACTCGTTACTATGATTGAGCAAATGCGCGCTAAGATTATAGCTCTCGGCGGTGAAGTTCGTTTTGAGCAACGCGTTGACGAATTTCATTTTGAAGAAGAGCAAGGTGCTGATGGACACAAACGTATTAACGGCTTAACACTGGCCAGTGGCGAACGTATTGATACCAATTATGTTGCTTTAGCGGTAGGTCATAGTGCACGTGATACCTTTGAGATGCTTGTTAAGAATAAAGTCTCGGTAAAGGCTAAGCCTTTTTCAGTGGGCTTTCGCATCGAGCATGAACAATCAGTTATTGATGATGCACGCTTTGGTAACAATGCCGGTAACGAAATATTAGGCGCAGCGGATTATAAATTAGTACATCATTGTAATAATGGTCGCAGTGTCTATAGCTTTTGTATGTGTCCTGGCGGAACTGTGGTTGCCGCAGCATCAGAAGAAGGGCGACTAGTAACCAATGGTATGAGCCAATATTCGCGCCACGAGCGTAATGCCAATAGTGCAATTGTTGTTGGCATTGAGCCTAGCGATTTTGCCAATAAAGATGATCCTTCAGATGTATTATCCGGTATTGAATTTCAACGCCGTTTAGAAGAAACAGCCTTTAAACTTGGCGGAGAAAATTACGATGCGCCAGTGCAGTTGGTCGGTGACTTTCTTGCTGGCCGTAAAAGCGGTGAGCATGGCGAAGTTAGCCCTTCCTACAAGCCAGGGGTTAAATATTGCGACTTAAGTGAAACCTTACCTGATTATGCCATTGCCGCTATTCGTGAGGCTTTACCTGCCTTTGAACGTAAGATTAAAGGCTTTTCAATGAATGATGCGACATTAACAGCTGTTGAAACAAGAACTTCATCAACCATTCAAATTACCCGTGATAGAGAAACACTGCAAAGTATTAATGTCGAAGGTCTATATCCTGCTGGTGAAGGTGCGGGTTATGCCGGTGGTATATTATCTGCGGGTATTGATGGCATTAAAGTCGCAGAAGCGATGGCGCTGGCAATGATGGCTAAAAGATAAGTCTGTTTTATATTGCAAATAAAGGGTGAAATCTCCCTTTATTTGCAAGCACTAATTCCCGCAGCGATTAAAAAACTTTATTCCTTCCGTTATTTTTTGCTTTATATAAAAGGGTGTCCGCGCGCCTTATCCATCCTTCGGGGGTATCATCAGGTTTATGTTCAGCAACGCCTATTGATAATGTTAATTTGATATCTGATATAAATTTATATCGTTCTATAATGCTGCGTATATTCTCTGCAAGGCGTTTTGCTGAATTTAAATCCATGTTTAATGGCATGATTATAAACTCATCTCCACCGTACCTATATAATGAATCTAGTATACGGGTGTGATCTCTTATTAAATTACAAGTAGTGACAAGAATTTTGTCACCAATAGAGTGACCGTAATCATCATTAATATGCTTAAAGTCATCTAAATCAATCAGTATCAAGCACATCGGATAAGCTCCTCTGTGCTGGCTTGCGACCAGCTCTGATAATTTAAAGTCTAGAGCCCGTCTGTTACCGGTCGATGTTAACGGGTCAATCGTGGCTAATTTTTCAGAGTCTACTAATTTTTTCTCGTGTGAACGAAAAATGATAAATGCCAGGACAGATGTTAGCGTGGTGGTGAATATTATTGTTAGGGTGTTGATTATATCGGATTGGATTGGCGTTACAAATAATACGGTAGTAATTATTATTAGGCAGAGTCCGGTTGCCACTTTGGGTGGGATCAAATAATAAATACCAATGAAGACAGGGTATAACCAATAGATCTGCGTTTGTCCTTTTACTACAATGCTGGCAGTGGCAGCAACCGCTAGAAAAATAGCGAGTAAATATTTTGCAACATCAACTCTTCGGGTTTTGAAAACAAAGACAAAAAATATCGCTAATGTTAATGATATCACTGCATCAATAATGGCGATGGTTGTGTCGTTACTATGCCAACGAATAACGGCGAAAGGGAATATAATTAATGTAGTTAACCCGCTTATTGATAATAATACTATTTCGGTTGATGTTCTTTTTATCATACGAGTCCTACGTGATTATTCGAAAAATTTGTTGGCCCTTAAAAGGCGATAACCGAAAAGTTTGTTGATATATCTAATTTTAATATGGCATATATCATAATTTTGTCAAAATTATAGGCGAAATGTTTACTTTAATTGTTATGTTTTTAAGTGTTGTGAGTGTTTTTGATGTTTTACGGGGGCTAATTGCTGTTGTTCTCGACTAACCTTCAAGGTACGCATCACTAGGTTGATGATGAATTAAACTGAATTTTGTCTTTCATTATTATTCCCTACCCATCTGCGATCGGTATAGGTTAAATAGGCTATCAATATTAGCTTTTCAAGGGGGTAAGGTTTTTATTAGTATCGCAAGTAATTAAAAGTAAAAGCTAAGAACCTTTACCTTAATTTTTACGATGATTTTTTGATAATAGTGACGTTTGTATACCTTATCTTGCAGAGCTCAATTTTTTGGAGCTGATTTTTTAATGGTTGCTGGGTAATGAGTTACTATTTCTCATGCTTGGGATAGTTTTGGGCTTTAGTTTGGCATTTGGGTGACTCTGTTTTCTGGTGATGTTAATGCTGATGCTTGTGTGATAACGGCTAAGTACTTCTTTCGTAAGTTCATTTAAAGACATTATAGTACATGCATATACTGGTTTCATTTGCTATAATCCTGAGCTTAATTTTGAGAGTGCATTCGTAAATGACAATAAGTATCTTTGTATACTTGTTCTCGCATACCAAGTAAACGGTATTTTCATACCAATAAATTGCACCATTTTTTTATTAATAGATTGAATTATAAAGGTTTTAAAGAATGCCAATTATCACTCTCCCTGACGGCTCACAACGTTCATTTGACAATGCAGTATCGGTAATGGATGTCGCCTTAGATATAGGGCCTGGTCTTGCTAAAGCAACTATTGCCGGTCGTATCGACGGAAACCTTGTTGATGCTTGTGAATTAATTACCCAAGATGCCACTTTACAACTTATCACCAATAAAGACAGTGAAGCTCTTGAAATCATTCGTCATTCTTGTGCGCATTTATTAGGGCATGCTATCAAGCAGTTATACCCAAATGTTAAAATGGCGATTGGTCCAACGATTGATAATGGCTTTTATTATGATATTGACCTTGAAGAGTCAATTTCTGAAGACGATTTAGTTAAGCTTGAAAAGCATATGACTGAATTAGCACGTACCGGTTATGAAGTTGTTAAGAAAACAGGTTCATGGCAAGACGCTTACGATGCGTTTACCGAGCGTGGTGAAACTTATAAATTACAAATTCTTGATGAAAACATCGAGAAAACAGATACGCCTGCTTTATATCATCATCAAGAATACATTGATATGTGTCGAGGTCCTCATGTACCTAGCATGCGTCATTGTCATCATTTTAAATTAATGAAAGTTGCCGGTGCTTATTGGCGCGGTAATTCAGACAACAAAATGTTGCAACGTATATATGGCACAGCATGGGCTGATAAAAAGCAACTTAAAGCATATATCGTTCGTTTAGCGGAAGCTGAAAAGCGCGATCACCGTAAAATTGGTAAAACATTAGATTTATTCCATTGGCAAGAAGAAGCACCAGGTATGGTGTTTTGGCATAACGATGGTTGGACAATTTACACTGAGTTAGAAAAGTTTATTCGTGAAAAATTACACGAATATGATTACGACGAAGTTAAAGCGCCAATGATGATGGACAGAAGCCTTTGGGAAAAATCAGGTCACTGGGACAAATATGCCGACGGTATGTTCACCACTGAGTCTGAAAAGCGTGAATACGCGATAAAACCAATGAATTGCCCAGGTCATGTACAGATATTCAACCAAGGTTTGAAATCGTACCGCGATTTACCTTTACGTATTGCTGAGTTTGGCTGTTGTCATCGTAATGAACCATCAGGTTCACTACATGGCTTAATGCGCGTTCGTGGCTTTACTCAAGATGATGCTCATATTTTCTGTATGGAGTCGCAAGTTCAAGCCGAAGTGAAAAAATGTATCGAGATGGTTTATGATGTCTATGGTTCATTTGGTTTTGAAGATGTTGTTGTTAAATTATCAACGCGTCCTGAAAATCGCATCGGTAGTGATGAAATTTGGGACAAAGCTGAAGCCGGCCTTGCACAAGCATTAACCGACAGTAACATCAAATTTGAATATTTACCCGGTGAAGGAGCATTTTATGGTCCTAAGATTGAATTTACCTTAATGGATTGTTTAGGTCGTGCTTGGCAATGTGGTACAGTGCAACTCGATTTTGCTTTGCCAGAGCGTTTAGGCGCAACTTATATTGGTGAAGACAACGAAAAATACATCCCTGTGATGATTCATCGCGCTATTTTAGGTTCACTTGAGCGTTTTATTGGCATTTTGATTGAAGAGTTCACCGGGAAATTTCCGACCTGGTTATCGCCAATTCATGCAACTGTGATGAATATTACCGACAAACAGGGTCAATATTGTGAAAAAGTTGTTAAAAAACTAAAAGAAAGTGGATTTAGAGTAAAACTAGACTTGAGAAATGAGAAGATAGGCTTTAAAATCCGCGAGCACACTTTGAAGCGTGTTCCATATTTGTTAGTTGTTGGTGACAAAGAAATGGAAGCAGGCGAAATCGCCATCCGAACGCGAAGTGGTGAAGATTTAGGCAAAATGTCTGTTGATGACTTTATTTCTAAACTAAGTGAAGAAGTTAACTCTCGTAGTTAGCGTTTAAATTACTTATAATAACGTTTATAACAAACATCAAAATATTTTATTAATCTGAGTAGTTGTTAAGTTAAAAATAACATCAGCTACTTGGAACAAAGTTCTTTGGAGGAACATGGCTATTAAAGGTGGACAACGAGGCGGGCAAAAAGAGCCAGCACATCGTTTAAATGAGTTAATTACAGGTATTGCTGATAATGAAGTTCGTTTGATTAGATTTGACGGAGAGCCTGGTGGCATCGTCACATTAGATGAAGCAATGGATCAAGCTGACGAAGCTGGTGTTGATCTTGTTGAAATAAGCCCTACGGCTAAGCCCCCTGTACTCCGAGTTATGGATTACGGTAAGTTTATCTATGAAAAAGCTAAAGAACAGAAAGAACAGCGCAAAAACCAGAAACAGATACAGGTTAAGGAAATTAAATTCCGTCCTGGAACAGATGAAGGCGACTATCAGGTAAAACTACGCAACCTGAAGCGCTTTTTAGAGGGTGGCGATAAAGTTAAAGTAACTTTACGTTTCCGTGGTCGTGAAATGGCTCACCAAGAACTCGGTTTACAACTACTAACTCGCGTTAAAAACGATTTAGAAGAGTTAACTGTACTTGAATTCTTCCCGCGTCGTGCGGAAGGAAGACAAATGGTGATGGTACTAGCACCTAAAAAATAATCAATAACCGGTATTTCAAGTAACTTAGTTTGATGTAAATTAAAATAAGTTCACCCTTATTGATTTTAACGGGTAACTTTAGGCCTGAAAGTAAAAACTAACGTTTATTTTTGTTTATCCTTAAATAAACGCGTTAAGTTTTTCGCCTAAGTTACTAAATTTCAATGGCAATGTTTATGTGTAATAGCACAAACATGAATGCGGAGTAATATTCATGCCTAAAATGAAAACTAACAAAGGTGCTGCGAAGCGCTTTAAAAAAACAGCCTCTGGCTACAAGTTCAAACAAGCTGGCCTTCGTCATATCTTGACTAAGCGTCGTACTAAAGTTAAACGTCATCTTCGTGCTAAGTGCATGATTTCGGCAGCTGACATTAAGTCAGTTAAAAAACTTTTACGTCACGGTTAATAGGAGAGATATAGAATGGCTAGAGTAAAACGTGGTGTACAAGCTCGTGCACGTCACAAAAAGGTTCTAAAGCAAGCTAAAGGTTATTACGGAGCACGTAGCCGTGTTTACCGTGTTGCTTATCAAGCAGTAACTAAAGCAGGTCAGTACGCTTACCGCGATCGTCGTCAACGTAAACGTCAATTCCGTCAGCTTTGGATCACTCGTATAAATGCAGCAGCTCGCATAAACGGTTTATCTTACAGTGTTTTCATTAATGGTCTTAAAAAGGCTGCTATTGAAATCGATCGTAAGATCCTAGCTGATATTGCAGTATACGACAAAGCAACATTCACATTCTTAGTTGAAAAAGCGAAAGCTGCTTTAGCTGCATAGAACTTGAAAAAGCTTTGAGATAAGGACGCCATTAGGCGTCCTTTTCTTTTTTTAATTATTCTAACTTGTTCTTTAGCTCACTTTCTGCGTTTTAAAGTACTCACTAATAGTCATTAGCTCCGTGCTTTAACCTTGAAATTAAACTAAAAACCTTCGTTATAATGTATTAAAATTATTTTATTTATTAGATATTTATTAGATATTAACTAGAGACTAATTATACCGAATATTATTTTATGTACAGGATGTACGGTCAGCTTTTATGTTCCCGACAAAAGCTAAGTACCTAAATCCATGTAGGCAATGTTGCGGTGACAGGATGTCAAAAAGCGACGTTAAGATAAGATAAAAATACTATTCGCTACAATTAATATTAACTTGATAATTAAGGTTTAAGCCGATGAGTCTTGCAGATCAAATTTTAGCGGTAAACAATGATTTACCTATTCGTACCGATGCACCTGTTCACAGCGGTAAAGTGCGCAGTGTTTATTGGTTAACCGACGCGGATAGTAAGCGACTAATTCAAGAGAAAGGCTATGATGTAGCCGACGATACTCCCTTAGCCATTATGGTTATTAGTGATCGTATTTCTGCTTTTGAATGTATTTGGCAAGGCGAAGGTGGTATGCAAGGTGTACCAGGCAAAGGTGCTTCCCTTAATGCTATTTCAAATCATTGGTTTAAGTTATTCAAAGATCAAGGCCTAGCGGATAGCCATATTCTTGATATACCACACCCGTTTGTTTGGATCGTTCAAAAAGCTAAACCTGTGATGATCGAAGCTATTTGTCGTCAGTATATTACTGGCTCTATGTGGCGCTCATACGTAAAAGGTGAACGTGAATTTTGTGGTATCGAATTAGCTGAAGGTTTATCGAAAGACTCAAAGCTACCTGAGCTTTTGCAAACCCCATCCACGAAAGGAATTTTAGAAGGTATTCCGGGTGTTCCTGCGATTGATGACGTTAATATTACTCGTCGAAATATTGAAGATAATTTCGAAGCCTTTAATTTTAAATCGCCTGATGATATTACTTTATACGAAAAATTATTAACGGAAGGTTTTGACGTTATTTCTGATGCGCTGGCAAAGCTTGATCAAATCTTTGTAGATACTAAATTTGAATTTGGCTATGTAAAAGACAAAGCTGGCAACGACAAGTTAATTTATATGGACGAAGTAGGCACGCCTGACTCTTCACGTATTTGGGATGGCGAGCAATACCGTGCTGGTAAAGTGGTTGAAAACTCGAAAGAAGGTTTCCGCCAATTACTTTTAGCACATTTCCCTGACGCTGATATTTTATTAAATAAAAACCGTATGGACGAACGTTTAGCATTAGCCCGTGACAATGAATTACCGGCATCAGTGTTAATGGATGTGTCAAAAACATACACAGCAATTGCAGAGAAAATTACCGGTCAAAAAATTGTTTTGTCGGCCAATCCAAAAACTGAAATTATTGATATTTTACGCGAGCAGTATCAGTTAATCGATTAATTGGTCATTGTTTTATTCTTAAAAGCCCTACACCGTAGGGCTTTTTTTTTGCTGCACTATCAAGAATACCGCATTTTTGATAGGACTAAACTTTAGATTTTTGCACTTTACAACTATTCTGTAGCATTAAACAGGTTTAACGATGCAAATTTACGCACCAATATGGTGTCTTAACTTCCTTTGTGTGCGTCATTCTGGTGCACTTAAACTGTAAAATATGTATTAGAATTACTTAACTTATTGTTTATTCTTTAATTGTCTCTTTGGGCACAAATGGTGCTTAGATAAGTTTATATAAATAATTTTAGATAGTATGCACTAAAGGTGAACAAATGAAGTTGATAACCGCAATAATCAAACCCTTTAAACTCGATGATGTCCGTGAAGCACTCAGTGAAATAGGCCTCGAAGGGTTAACGTTAAGCGAAGTTAATGGTTTTGGCAGACAAAAAGGTCATACCGAACTTTATCGTGGTGCAGAATATGTTGTTGATTTTTTACCAAAAATGAAACTTGAACTCGCCGTTAAGGATGAAATGGTTGAGCGTGTTATCGACACTATTCTCGAAACAGCGCAAACAGGAAAAATAGGTGACGGTAAGATATTTGTCACTAACATTGAACATATTGCTAGGATCAGAACAGGTGAAACAGATAATGAAGCTATTTAAGCACTTACAGTCAAGCATCACGATGAATAAAGTATTAACGGTTTTTGTTTTACTATTATCTTGTCTAGCATTTCCTAGTTTCGCCAGTAATGACGAGTTGAATGGCGCAAATACGGCGTGGATCCTCACATCAACTGCTCTAGTATTAATGATGACCTTACCCGGACTAGCCTTATTTTATGGTGGATTAGTGCGACGTAAAAATATTCTTTCTATTCTTATGCAGTGCTTTTCAATTGCGGCTCTTTCTTCCATTCTCTGGTTTGTAGTCGGATATAGCTTAGCTTTTGGCGAAGGTAATGCGTGGATCGGTGACTTTAGCAAAGTGCTTATGATGGGAATAACCAAAGAAACTCTTGTGGGTGATATTCCAGAAAGCTTGTTTGCTTTATTTCAAATGACGTTTGCGGTTATCACTCCAGCACTTATTATTGGTGCCTATGCCGAAAGAATGAAGTTTTCAGCGGTATTAATTTTTAGTGGCCTATGGTTGTTAGCGGTTTATGCACCGGTAACTCATTGGGTTTGGGGTGGTGGTTGGTTGGGTCAAATGGGCATTTATGATTTCGCTGGTGGTATTGTTGTTCATATTACCTGTGGTGTTGCCGCCTTGGTTGCTGCTGTTGTATTAGGTCCACGATATGGTTTTCCTAGAACGCCTATGTTGCCACATAACTTAACCATGACCATTACGGGAGCAGGCTTGCTTTGGGTGGGGTGGTTTGGTTTTAATGGTGGTAGTGCCTTAGCCGCTAATGGTGACGCTGCGATGGCCATGTTAGTCACACATTTATCCGCATCAGCAGGTGCATTGACTTGGGCAGCTATTGAATGGAAAAAATTTGGTAAAGCGAGTGTTTTAGGGGCGGTAACGGGTATGGTTGCGGGTTTAGGCACAATAACACCTGCATCAGGTTTTGTTGGCCCGGGTGGCGCGTTAATTATAGGGGTTTCTGCCGGTTTTATTTGTTTCTATTCAACGGTCTATATCAAACAAAAATTAAAAATTGATGACTCTTTAGATGTCTTTCCTGTACATGGCGTCGGGGGGATTTTAGGGACTTTACTAGCGGGTGTATTTTCATCTACAGAGCTTGGCGTTTTTAGTGGCTATGGTTATGCAGAAGGCATCACGACGATGTTAGGGCAGGTCAGTGTTCAATTAGTGGGTATTGGCGCTGTTATTGTCTATACCGCGGTTGTCTCTTACCTGCTATTTAAGCTTGTTTCGCTGATGACTAAAGGCTTAAGAGTTGATAAAGAGCAAGAAATTACTGGGCTTGATTTAATCGAACATGATGAATCAGGATACAATTTGTAGATAATTTTTGTCATATAGACATCAAAAAACACCAAGGCCTTTATTGAAATAGAGGCCTTTTTGTTATCTGAGCTGTTTTTTCAGTAAAAGCACTCTTTTCACTACATAATCAATTGATTTTTGTGTAAAATCATACACCATTTATATTAATACCATCAGTCTAGCCAAAACCTTCAAATTTACTGAACGGTTTTAGAGCCGTTTTAGAGGAACTCATGAATTTAGACGATATAATACTGCAAGCAGAACAAGCCATTTCTGCAGCAAAAGATCCAGTAGAGCTTGATCAAGTTCGCGTTAACTTTTTAGGTAAGAAAGGTTTGTTCACTGAGCAAATGAAAGGCTTAAGTAAATTACCTAAAGAAGAAAAGCCTAAAGCTGGGCAAGTGATCAATATTGCTAAACAGCAAGTACAAAAATTATTAACCGAACGTGGTGAGTTATTACGTGCAGAAGTTATTGCTAAACAGTTAGCTGCAGAATCTATTGATGTAACATTACCTGGTCGAAGCAATGACCTAGGTGGCTTACATCCAGTAACTCGCACGATTGAGCGTATTGAAAGCTTTTTTGGTGATTTAGGTTTTTCTGTTAAAGAGGGTCCTGAAGTTGAAGATGATTTTCATAATTTCGACGCACTGAATATTCCAGAGCATCATCCTGCTCGTCAAGACCATGACACTTTTTACTTTAACCCTAAGTTAGTATTACGTACCCAGACTTCTGGTGTACAAATTCGTACCATGGAAAAAGAGCAACCACCTCTACGTATTATATCGCCGGGCAAGGTTTATCGTAATGATTACGATCAAACGCATACGCCAATGTTCCACCAAGTTGAAGGCTTGATGGTTGATAAAGATGTTAGCTTTACGCATCTTAAAGGCATTTTACACGACTTCTTGCATCACTTTTTTGAAGAAGAAGTTGAAATTCGTTTCCGTCCTTCTTATTTCCCTTTTACTGAACCTTCAGCTGAAGTGGATATTATGGGAAAAAATGGCAAATGGTTAGAAGTTTTAGGTTGTGGCATGGTTCACCCTAACGTTTTAAAATCAGTGGGTATTGACCCTGAAGTGTACACAGGCTTTGCCTTTGGCATGGGTGTTGAGCGCTTAACCATGTTGCGCTACGGTGTAAACGACTTACGTTCATTCTTCGAAAATGATCTTCGCTTCTTAAAACAGTTCAAGTAGGAAAGCCAACAATGAAATTTAGTGAATCTTGGTTACGTGAGTGGGTTAATCCTGCTATTTCATCGAGTGAGTTAGCTCATCAAATAACTATGGCCGGCTTAGAAGTTGACGCTGTAGAACCTGTTGCGGGTGAATTTACCGGAGTGTTAATTGGTGAAGTTGTTGAATGTGGGCCTCACCCTGACGCAGACAAATTACAAGTAACAAAAATAAACCTAGGTAGCGAGTTTAATGATGGCGAGTTAGTTGACATCGTTTGTGGCGCTAAAAACTGTCGTTTAGGCCTTAAGGTTGCGGTTGCAACGGTTGGCGCAGTTTTACCGGGTGACTTTAAAATTAAAAAAGCTAAATTACGTGGTGTGCCTTCTCATGGCATGTTGTGTAGCGAGTCAGAAATTGGTTTGTCGGACAGTGCTGACGGTATTATGGAGCTTGCCCCCGATGCCCCAATTGGCATGTGTGTCCGTGAATACCTAGATTTAAATGACGTTACCATCGATGTTGATTTAACGGCTAACCGCGGTGATTGTTTGGGCCTTAAAGGTTTAGCACGCGAAGTAGGGGTGTTAAATAGCACGAATATTATCGAACCTGAAATTGTTGCTGTTGTAGCAACGATTGAGGATGTGCGTGACATCACTTTATCTGCACCACAAGCTTGTCCACGTTATTTAGGACGAGTGATTAAAAACATCGATATAACGGCGAAAACACCATTATGGATGGTAGAAAAATTACGTCGTTGTGGTACGCGCTCAATTGACCCTGTTGTTGATGTAACTAACTATGTGTTACTTGAACAAGGGCATCCGATGCATGCTTTTGATTTATCAAAAATCGATGGCGGCATTAATGTTCGCTTTGCTACATCAGGTGAAAAACTTGTTTTACTTGACGGTAATGAAGTGACGCTTTCAAGCGAAACGTTAGTAATTGCTGATGAGAATAAAGCCTTAGCAATGGCGGGTATTTTTGGTGGCAAAGAATCGGGTGTTAAATCTGACGAAGCAGAGAAATCAACCGATATCTTCTTAGAGAGTGCTTTCTTTGCCCCATTAGCTATTCTCGGTAAAGCTCGCCAATACGGTTTACATACTGATTCATCACATCGTTATGAACGTGGCATTGATCCAGAATTGCAGCGTAATGCTATGGAACGTGCAACGACCTTGTTACTTGATATTGTTGGTGGTGAAGCCGGACCTATAGTTGAAGCATTAAGTGATGAAAATTTACCCAAAGAAAAAACGGTAACCTTACGTCGTGAAAAACTTGATGGCCGCATTGGTCATCATATTGAAGATGCTAAAGTGACTGACATTTTAACGCGTTTAGGCTTTGAAATTGCTTTTGTTAATGATGTTTGGACCGTAGTGGTACCAGCATATCGTTTTGATATTAAAGTTGAAGTCGATTTAATTGAAGAAGTTGCGCGTATTTTTGGTTACAACAATATTCCTAATGTGTCGCCAAAAGCAACGTTGGCGATGCGCGAACAAAAAGAAAAATTTATTCCCCTAAAACGTTTACGCAACGTTATGGTTAATCGTGGCTATCAAGAAGCAATAACTTATAGTTTTGTTGACCCAAAAGTTCAAGCGCTTATTCACCCTGAACAAGCTGTGATGACTTTACCGCATCCTATTTCTAGTGAAATGTCGGTGATGCGTTTAAGTATGTGGACAGGCTTATTGCAATCGGTTATTTACAACCAGAACCGTCAGCAATCTCGGATGCGTTTATTTGAAACAGGTTTACGCTTTGTCCCTGATGAAGCCGCAGAAAATGGCGTTCGCCAAGAACAAATGTTTGCAGGTGTCGTTACTGGCCAGCGTAATGAAGAACATTGGGATATGGAAAAGTCTGCTAGTGATTTTTTTGATGTTAAATCAGATGTAGAAGCCTTACTGGCACTGACTGGCGATGCTTCGTCATATCAGTTTTCAAAAGACGAAATAATTGCCCTTCATCCCGGCCAAACCGCCGCAATTCATAAAAATGGCGTGCTAGTGGGACATGTTGGTACCTTACATCCTGAATTAGAAAGAAAATTAGGATTAAATGGTCGCACATTTATTTTTGAGCTTTTATTGTCTGAAATTTCAACACAAAAAATTCCTGAAGCTGGTGATATATCTCGCTTTCCGGCCAATAGACGTGACATTGCAGTGATCGTTGAAGAGAAAATAAATGCAAATAATGTCTTACAACTTATTGAAAAGGTTGGCGGAAATTATTTAGTTGATCTAAACTTGTTTGATGTATACCGAGGAAATGGTATTGAAGAAGGGTTTAAGAGCTTAGCGATAGCGATGACTTTACAGGATTGTGATAAAACCCTCGAAGAAAAAGACATTAATGAAGTCGTTGAACGTGTCGTAGACACATTAGAAACTGAGCTAAATGCATCACTGAGGAATTAGGTAATGGCGCTAACTAAAGCAGAAGTAGCAGAACATTTATTTGAGAAAGTTGGGCTGAGCAAACGCGACGCAAAAGATATGGTTGAGGTGTTTTTTGAAGAAATACGCGAAACATTGGAAAGTGGCGAACAAGTTAAGCTTTCTGGTTTTGGTAACTTCGATCTTCGTGTAAAAAGCGAACGCCCAGGTCGTAACCCTAAAACGGGTGAAGATATTCCAATTTCTGCTCGTAAAGTTGTTACTTTTCGTCCTGGACAAAAATTAAAGAGTCGCGTTGAAAACGGTAACGGCTAATTAATTAACGTATAAAGTTAGAGCATGCTTTTCTAGATATTAAATGATAGATGAGACGATGTTTATTGAAGGTTGCTACGGCAACCTTTTTTTATGCCCAAGTTGACAAGTAAGACGATGCTGACCTTTATATATCCTTTCTTTTACGCTATTAGTATCTCTCTAAGGGGAAGAGGCATTATGCCATGGCAGATTTTAGCTATTGTGTCTTACTCTTAATTTTTTTGATGATTTGGTGAGATTTTTTTAGCTAGCAATTTAATCAAAGAAACAACTATTTCCTTCGCTATTAAGCCAACAATTGCGATTACTGCGCCGGTACTTAGTGCATTTATCTCAAGTGGGATAGTCAGGGAAAAGTCAGTTAAGGTATTTTTGATAATCGCTCTATCGGCATAAACAATAAAGTTAAAAATTTGTTCGATATAAACGTCGTTAATTATCATGCTAAGTTGTGACTGCAAATACTCAACCCGTTCAACTAATTGATTAATAATCTCGGCGGTATTGACAATTGAAGGCTCGGAATTAGCTTGATACTTCGTTATCATCGCAGATAAATTACCTTGATAATGTTGATCGGCAATATTTTGAAATTGTACCAAGTGCAAATTTGCTTCAGATAAGTGTCCAGACAGGCGATGTTTATATTGAATGATAAATGCCGGTAATTGCACACCTAAAATAAATGTTACAGTGAAGAAACAGCGGTCAATAATATTATTAATCACTCTAAACATAGCTAACTTATCGCTTAAATAAATATTAACAAAAAATAACATTAGCATATATTTGTTTATATTTTAAAATTTTTATGGTTTAAAAATTGCATATTTATAAAATCGGTTACGCATTTGATGTGAATGCAATAAATAGTCAAATTTTTGATGGTGGTATCAATAGTGAAGATTAATATAGATAACAACGAACAAGAAAATTTAACATTGCAAAAATCTCAATTGGAAAAAAATATAATGATTAAAAATTTATATAAGCTGCGGAAGACTTTTGCCGTTAGCGGAATCTTTATTGCGTCGAGTCTTTTTTCAAACAGTATTAATGCTTTAGAATTAGCGGGTAATATCCACAAAGGACAAGACGCTAAAAGCCAAGGTTATAGTTTTTCTTTAGCAGATAACTTTACTAAAGGTGGAAATTTATATTGGACTTTTTCTTATAATAACTTAGAAAAAGTAAAATATGATTTACCTTTCACCGTATCTGGCGAACGTTTTTTCAAGATAAATACCATTGATGGGCTTGTTAGTTATCGTCATAAGATACAAAGTTATAATGTTTTTTTTAAAAAACTAACAATTGAATATCAACTAGGCGCTTCACTAGCGCTCACTGAGAATAAACTTATCTATACCGACCCAAACAGTTTAGATACAGTAGAAATATACCCTTCGCAAGAAAATGATATAAACATGGTGCTAGGCGTTGTTGCCCATTACAAGTTAAATAAAAATACGGCGTTAAACCTTGGTGTTAAATATCAACCCAATTTTTCGGAATTTGGTGCTATAGCATCAGTTTATCTTGGTCTTAGTTATCGTTTTGGACGAGGCTTAGATTATTGAGTTTGATAGATAAAGTTGTCTAGCCTAGCATTTTAGGTCTTTGTTGATGAAATTTGCTAAAGTTTAAAGAAGAAATTAATAATGCTCACCCCTAAGTAGGTGGTCTTTTTAATTTTAAGACGTAATAACTTACATGTGTAAGTTTAAAATATATTGCTATTGGTGGGGATGTTTATGCCATTAAGAATTCATTCAGTTGTTTTTCCTCTCGTATTAACACTTATGAGCAGCTTTCCTGTTTATGCGGTTGTACCACAATGCGCTCCGCCAACGCCTTTACTTGATGCTGATGGTGATGGTTACGACGATACTATGGTGATTGGCGGCGCTTATGATTTATTTCCAAGTGACCCCTCCGAGTGGTATGACACAGACTTAGACGGTATCGGTAATAATGCTGACCCTGATGATGACGGTGACGGTGTGCCCGATGGTTTTGATTTTAACCGTGATGGTGACCCTGTGCTGAACGCATACGATCCTTTCATCGAAAATTCTTTTGAATGGCTTGATACCGACGGTGATTGCTCTGGCAATACGGTTGATCTTGATGATGATGGTGATGGTGTTGTTGATGTTGTTGATATATATCCGCTTAACCCACTTGAGTGGGACGATACCGACAGTGATACGATAGGCAACAATACCGATACTGATGATGATGGTGACGGTATCATTGACCGCTATGATGCTTTTCCGCTTGATGCTTCTGAACAACTTGATACCGATTTTGACGGTATAGGTAATAACACTGATACCGATGACGATGGCGATACTATTTCAGACGTTGATGACGCTTTCCCACTTGATAGCTCAGAGCAAAGAGATCTTGATAGTGACGGTATTGGTGATAATGCTGATAACGATAGTGATGGTGACAGTTACGCAAATGCTATTGATGTATGGCCCAATGACGCGTCAAGATGGTTTGATACCGATGGCGATGGCATCGATAATAATATTGATACAGATGATGACACCCACGATGGAACAGGTGTTGGTGATGGTTTCCTTGATATAAACGATGATTTTCCGCTAAATGCCAGTGAATGGTTAGACACCGACAGTGACGGTGTTGGCGATAATGGTGATACCGATATTGATGGTGATGGCCATTTAAATGTCAACGATGCTTTTCCTCTTAATAGCACTGAATTTATTGATACTGATAGTGATGGTACAGGCAATAATGCCGATACAGACGACGATGGTGATGGTGTTTTAGACAGCAGTGACCCTTTTCCGCTTAATGTTAATGAGTCAGTAGATACTGATTTTGATGGCATAGGTAATAACTCAGATGCCGACGATGATAATGATGGCGTTTTAGATGACATTAACGGCAATGGTATTATCGATGGTTTAGATGATGTCTTTCCATTAGACCCTACCGAATACATTGATACTGACGGTGATGGAACAGGCAATGTTGCTGACACCGATGATGATGGGGACACTTTCTTAGATGGACCTGACGATGCTTTTCCACTGGATGCCAGTGAATGGCTTGATACTGATGGTGATGGCATTGGTAATAATACCGATACAGATGACGATAACGATGGTTTGCTAGACGTAGATGAAACACCGGCAAACTCACTTTTATCCTTAGCGACCACAGATACCGATGGTGATGGTGAAGCTGATTATAAGGATGAAGATATTGACACACATGATATTACTGGTGTGGGTGACGGCATTCCTAATGATGTTGACCTTTTTCCATTTGATCCGACCGAATGGGAAGATACTGACGGTGATTTTATTGGTGACAATAGCGATCCCGATATTGATGGTGACGGTATTGCCAATGCCGTTGATCCAGGGCCTAAAGACCCAGTGGCAAGGACAGATACAGATGGTGACGGCCTTGCTAACGAAACTAATGATAACGATGACGACAATGATGGTGTTGCCGATAACCTTGATTTATTTCCATTAAATGCTGCTGAAAGCATAGACACTGACGGCGATGGTATCGGTAACAACGCTGATCCAGATGATGATGGTGACGGTTTTGCTGATAATGCTGATGCCTTCCCATTAGATGTGAGCGAATATTTAGATACCGACGGTGATGGCACAGGTAATAATGTTGATAGCAATGATGATGGTGATAGTGAACCCGATGCTAATGACCCTTTTCCTTTAGATCCGAACGAGTGGCAAGATACCGATGGCGATCTTGTTGGTAACAATAGTGACAGTGACGATGACAACGATGGTTTAGTTGATAGCCTAGATGCGTTTCCATTAGATGTTAACGAAAGACTTGATACCGATAATGATGGCATAGGTAACAATGCAGATACCGATGACGACAATGACAGTTATCTTGATAGTAATGATTTATATCCATTAGATGCCAGTGAATGGCAAGACTCAGATGGAGATGGTCTAGGCGATAACGCTGATGCTGATGATGACAACGATAGTATTCTTGATACTGATGATGCTTTTCCGTTCGATCCAGGAGAAATATTTGACACTGATGGCGATGGTATCGGTGATGTACTTGATACTGACGACGATAATGATGGTTTTTTAGATAACGTTGATTTATTTCCCTTTGACCCGAATGAATCACGCGACAGTGATAACGACGGTATTGGCAATAATAGCGATAGTGACGATGATAATGACGGTGTGCTTGATATCGACGATGCTTTCCCACTCGATCCGATAGAAAGTGTTGATACCGATGGTGATGGTATTGGCAATGTTAACGATATCGACGATGATAACGACGGTGTTTTTGATTATCTCGATCAGTTACCGCTAAACCCTACAGAGTCGCTAGATTTTGATCTTGATGGTTTAGGTAATAATGCCGACCCTGATGACGATAATGACGGCATGAGTGATATCTTTGAGCTTGAATATGGTTTTAACCCATTTAACGATGCTGATGCACTAATTGATACAGACTCAGACGGCACGGTAAATGTTGATGAAGAACGTAACAACACCGATCCATTAATTGACGATTATGCACCCGTGATAACGGTCCCACAAGCGGTTCACCTTGATGCTGATCATACCTTTACGGCGTTAACACAAACACAATTGGTGCAGTTAACCGACGTTTATGTTGAAGATGGTCGTGATGGCGCTAACTGTTGTGCCTTAACACCGGTGGGTTTTGAGCGTGGACAAAAGTATATTACCTCTGGGCTGTACAATATTATATGGCGAGCGGTTGATGAGGCTGGTAATGTTTCAACAACTCCACAAGTGCTTAATGTTTATCCGTTAGTCAATTTTAGTGCGACGCAAACAATAGGTGAGGGTGCTACGGCTCGGGTTGAAGTTGTCTTATCAGGCAAAGCGCCTGCTTATCCTATTGAATTACCTTTTGCTATTTCTGGTAATGTAGATGCCCTTGATTATAAGATAACAGACAATAAAATTGTTATTACCGAGGGCACGTCAGGCTTTATTGATATAGAGATTAATAAAGACTTTCAAGCCGAAAGTGATGAACAGCTTGTGCTCAGTTTTGGTAATGAAATAAATGCCGGTGTCAATAAAAGCCATACCATAGTAATTACTGAAAATAATATAGTACCGACAACACAATTGCGCATGACTCAGCAAAATATAGCGGTTTCTAGCATCAGTAAAGACCAAGGTGAAGTTACCATAGAGCTACAGATAAATGATGCTAATCCAAATGATTCACACATCATTAATTGGTTACTGCCTGAGTATATCAATGCCGAAATCAGTGCCAGTCAATTAAAGGTCTATTTGCAACCTGACAACTTTGTCTTACCTGATGAAATAAATGGGTTAATTACGCTAGAAGTGAGTGTTACTGATAATGGCAGTGGTGAATTGTCACAAACTCATCGCCTTTATGTTCCGGTTAATAGTATTTTAGCGCGACTCGATGGTAGCGATACGGACAGCGATGGTATTGCAGATAATATTGAAGGTTATGCGGATGACGATAACGATGGTGTTCCGGCATTTTTAGATAATAACGATATTGCTTATCTGCAACCATTACATGTTAATGCTGGTCAAACTAAGTTAATGGAAACTGAACCAGGTTTAAAATTACGCTTGGGTAAATATGCGTTACAGCAGTTTTCAGATGGTGTGCAAATGACACAACAAGAGATGGATGCAACCGGTTTAGTCGCAACGGATACTTATGATCATCGAAGTGATTACTTTGACTTTGAAATTCATCAGGTGACTCCGTTTGGTGCATCTGCTGCTGTGGTTATTCCGTTAAATGATGGTATTCCACAAAATGCGCTTTACCGGAAATTTAATCGTGACAATGGTTGGCAAAACTTTGTTGAAAACAGTAAAAATACCTTAGCGTCTAGTCCAGCAGATAACAATGTATGCCCACCGCCACAAAGTGCTTTATACCAGACAGGTTTAACTGAAGGGCATCAATGTGTACGTTTACTGATTGAAGATGGCGGTGCAAACGATGCAGATGGTTTGGTGAACGGTATTATCGATGACCCAGGTGGTGTAGCCGTGGTGCCTAATGCTGAAGTTGCCAAGAAAACCGATCCTGAGCAATCAAGTAGTGGCAGTATTTACTGGTTATTATTACTGGTATTAGTGAGCTTACGATTGAAAAAATTCAAGTAAGTCATAAAACGACTTTGACAAACAAGTGAACATTTATGTTTGTTCGCCCGCTATTTTCCTATAAAATAGTGGGCAAATTTCCTCTTTCAATAATAATAAGTAGTCTTATGTTTGAACTTAAATACCATACCCCAAAAGAATGGGCGCAAGTTGCTCTTGCTGATTTCAATGCCTTTTTACTTGATCATGCAACCGCAGAAAAAAAAGCGTCAGGTATGGCAATGTCAATGATCTCTCATTATCCCGATAGAAAAAATATGGTTAAAGCCATGGCTGACTTAGCAATAGAAGAGCTTATTCATTTTAAACAAGTGTTAAAATTAATTAACGCGCGTGGTATTCAACTCGGCGCTGACACCAAAGACCCTTACATTACCCAAATTCGTAAAGCCTTTCGTAATGGCGCAGAAGTATTTTTTATGGACAGATTAATAGTTGCCGGTGTTATTGAGGCGCGAGGGTACGAACGTTTTTCGCTTATTGCCGAAGCTTTGCCTGAAGGCAAAGACAAAGTCTTGTATGACGCGATTGCAAAGTCTGAAGAAAAGCATAAAAATTTGTTTATCGAACTCGCTTATGAATATTTTGATAAAGACGAAGTCAATATACGTTTAGAAGAAGTACTGACATTAGAAGCTGAAATATGTGCAAAACTTCCCTTTAGAGCGGCTTTGCATTAATTATTTAACGATAAATGGTTAACGGGTAAGCCGATGTCAAAAGTGTTTAACCAATATTTTAGTCGCTATGCTGAAAATGAAGTTGCGGTACTAACTCAATATGAATCGCGCTTACCTGATGAGTTTACGGTTGACCATGTTGTGGTTATTCCTGCTTATCAAGAAACCAGCGCTTTTATTGAGCGTTTTTTAGCTGCACCACTTTCAACATCTCCGGTGCTTATGGTGGTGGTCATTAACGAACCGATTGCCGAACCTATTACCGAACTTATCGCCAAGTCTGTTACTGAATCGCGACGCGAAGGGAGTTCGATTGACGATTATGACGGGATAAACCCACAAAAAGCACTTTATCAATATGCACTTTCTTGTGGTGATAACTGCTGGCAATACGATAACCTAACCCTAATTAAAGTAACAAAAAGTCAAACATGGCTGTTAGTGGTTGACCGTTTTACCCATGCTATTGATAAAGAGCAAGGCGTAGGGCTGGCACGTAAAATAGGGACTGACCTCAGTGCTTATTTAATTTCAGTAAAGCGAGTCAGGCAAACTTGGATCTGTTCTAGTGATGCAGATGCTTACTTACCTGATGATTACTTTAACGCTTTACATAAACGAGATAAAAATACGGTAGTTTGCTGCTTTAATTTTAAGCACAGTAGCGAAAATAGAAGTATTCATCAGGCTAATTTTCTCTATGAAAGTGCTTTACGTTATTATGTTGCGGGTTTACATTATGCCCATTCACCTTATGCCTTTTTTACTATTGGTAGTATTTTAGCGTTTAAAGCTGAAGTGTATGTTCAGGCTCGTGGTTTCCCAAAGCGCAGTGCAGGAGAAGATTTTTATTTATTAAATAAATTAGCTAAGTTAGGCGCTGTTGAATTTATTGAAGATGTAACCGTAGAGCTTGAAGCAAGAACCTCTCAGCGGGTGCCTTTTGGTACTGGGCCAGCGGTACAAAAAATTCTCGACTTACAAGCGGGTCATCTTGATTATTGTTATTACCACCCAGAAGTATTTACATCGTTAAAAACCGTATTGTCTGCTTTTCCAACATT
The DNA here is from genome assembly GCF_007954355.1 of Colwellia hornerae. GTDB lineage: Bacteria > Pseudomonadota > Gammaproteobacteria > Enterobacterales > Alteromonadaceae > Colwellia_A > Colwellia_A hornerae. The sequence goes on along the minus strand of NZ_VOLR01000017.1, from coordinate 68,534 downwards.
ATGGCACTATCGTGGCGACTTAATCGCATGGTCTGAACAGTTATCTAAGCCGATAAGCGAAGCGCTAAATCAAATTGGTTTTGAAGCTTTTGTTGAAAAACAGATAAACAATAATGAAAAGCAGTTTAATAAACAACTAGTCGTTTGGTTTGATGCCTTTAAAACCCTGAAATTCATTCATAATCTTCGTGAAAATCACTATCAGGATATCCCATTAGCACAGGCTTTATTAACAGCTCCATTTACGGTTAAACTAAACAATGAGCCAAAATTGTAAAGAGTTTATCCATTTCATCAGGCTATCTGAGTAAAGTACCAAATGCTCATGTTGACAATAAATTAACTGCTCAGCGGCTTATTTACTTTACAATTCAAAGAAAAATAGGGTATGTTAAAGTTAATAATAATTAATAAAATTTTAGCTTTGATATATGTATAACACCTATATAGCAAGACAAGCGATACTCGATAGAAACCGCGTCACGATTGGTTACGAGCTGCTCTTTAGAGATAGCCCAAATAATAAATTTCCTGACATAGATCAAGACGTCGCTAGCTCAAAATTAATTATTCAAAATCATCTGCAAGGTGACATTCGTTCTATTAGTATGGGAAAACTTGCTTTTATTAATTTTACTGAAAAATGCCTAATTAATAAATATCCGCTAATGTTTGATAAAAAATCAATTGTCATCGAACTTGTTGGCCATAAAGTACCGACAGAGCGCTTATTTAAAATTGTTAAGTTTTATTTTGATAAAGGTTACAAAGTTGCCTTGACCGAATATGATCTTGATGAAAAATGGGACGTGCTCTTTCCATATCTATCAATTATTAAAGTTGATACTGAAAAAGTTAACCCAAAACGTTTACATAAAGTTATCGAGCGTTTAAAAAATCACAATATTAAACTTGCCGCAGAAAAAGTTGAAACTAATTTTCAATTACAAGCTTTAGCTGAAGTGGGTTTTGACTATTATCAAGGTTACTTTTATCACGAACCTGAGATAGTAGAAGGGCAAACACTTGCGCCGATAAAAACGCAAATGTTGCATTTGATCAGTGAAACATTCCACTCGCCATTAGATTACGACAACATTGCGACTATCATCAGCCATGATGTAAATTTAACGGTAGGCTTGTTAAAAATGGTTAATAACGTAGCAACATCAACACGTATTGAGATCACTTCATTAAAACAAGCGGCTGCCTATTTAGGTGAAGATAAACTAAAACAGTTTGTTACTATCCTTGCTTTATCTAAATTGACAACCGACAAGACCGATGAAATTTCTAAACAGGCGCTCATTACTGCAAAGTTAATGACGGCATTAGCCAAAGAAGGTGTCTTTGAAGAAATCAGTGATTTTGCTTTTATTACCGGCTTATTAAGTGCTATTGAAATTATTTTACGTATGCCGATTAATGAAATCGTTAAAACAATGCCACTCGCCATCCCAATTGAAAACGCGTTGATAGACCACTCTGGTTTACTTGGTGAATTACTTGATTTAACGATGAAATACATCACGGGCGATGGGGAAAACATAAACCAGTTAATTGATACGTATTCGCTTGACGAAACCTATATTCAACAAGAGTTTGTTGCCGCTTGTCAATGGTGTAAAGAGCTTGGTATTTAAGTTAGCTCAGTTGCTTGATTGATATCCTCAACGCTTATACTTGTTGCTTAAGCGTTTCTTTGGTGGTTACTGCGCTGTTAAGGCGAGTATATTTTCCTGTGCTGAAACTAAGCTTTCACTGACTTTTTCTTTTTCTTTGGCGGTTACTGCGCTGTTAAGGCGAGAATATTTTCCTGTGCTGAAACTAAGCTTTCACTGACTTTTTCTTTATGTTGAACGGCAACATCCAAAGGAACGGTGAGTAATTGATTATTACGCTCTCCAATCATAACGTTACTCTTTCCTGCTATTAGCGCTTGCACTGCAGCAACCCCCATTTTTGTTGCTAAAATTCGGTCTTTAGCTACTGGTGAGCCGCCTCGTTGAATATAGCCAAGTATACATGCAGTGCAGTCGATGTTTGCTGTTTGTTTTAATTGCATAGCGAGCTGTGTCGCGCCGCCTGGCCATAAATTTTCGGCGATAACTATGATGTAGCTAGCATGTCTATTTTGCTGTGCTTGTTTGATCTCTTTAGCTAAATGACTGAGTTTATCTTGTTCGTCAGTTTGAGAAAAATTTTCAAAAGATAATATTTGTTCAGCTGCACTGGCAATACCGACATTAAAAGTGATGTGTCCACTTCGTCTACCCATAACTTCAACAATAAAAATGCGCTCAAAAGCTTCCGCGGTGTCGCGTATCTTATCTATCGCCTCAATACCGGTATTGACTGCAGTAGAAAAGCCTATGGTGAAATCGGTACCGTCAATATCATTATCAATGGTACCTGGAATACCTATCACCGCGCCTGACCAATATTTATTTAACGCCAGTAAACCGTTAAAAGAGCCATCGCCGCCAATCACAATTAAGGCGTCTATTTGTTCTTTTTTCAGGGTTGTTGCTGCTGATTCTAAGCCTTGCTCAGTGAGCATTGCAGGGCAGCGAGCACTTTTTAAAATAGTGCCCCCTCGATGAATGATGCCATTAACACTTGCCGGTGTTAGCGCTGATGAACTACCTTCAATTAAACCGTTATAGCCAGAAAAAAAACCAATCGTTGGTAATGCATAGTGATGCGCAGCAAGTACGACTGCACGTATCGCCGCATTCATGCCGGGAGCATCGCCACCACTGGTTAATACTGCAATCTTTTTAATCGTCATAATAGTTTTTAACCTTATCTAGTAAATCTATTTTAAGGAAGTTTGTTGCATCCGTCATTATTTACCTTGATTATCTTTTACCCATAAAAAAAGGTAGCTATTGAGCTACCTTTTTGGATCTAAACTTTTTTGCTTGCCAACTTAAGGTAACCGCCTGAAGCTTTACCTTAATGGGTCATGGCAATTGATTAGCTGAGATGTTTTTTTGTTACTGTTAATACTTTCATCGTATTAGTTGCGCCAACTGTTTCCATCATATCACCGTGGGTGAATATCACTATGTCGTCAACTTTCAAGTCTGCTTTAGTTAATACTTTATTGAGTACCGCATTAGATAACTCTTCATCAGGAAAATGTGTAGAGTCAAATTCAACAGGATAAACACCACGGTAAATAGCGGTTTTATTTAATGTTTTCTGATGACGAGATAAAGAATAAATAGGTAAACCTGAAGTAATACGCGACATGATTTTGCTGGTATGTCCAGATTCAGTCAATGATATAATAGCTTTAACGCCAACTAGGTGGTTAGCTGCATACATTGCTGACATTGCGATTGTTTCTGAAATCTCAGAAAAAGTCAGTTCATTGCGGTGGTTTGAGATATTTACTGAACGATGCTCTTCAGCGCCAATACATACTGATGCCATCGCTTTTACTGTTTCTACTGGGTATTTACCGGCAGCAGTTTCAGCACTGAGCATTACTGCATCAGTACCATCAAGCACGGCATTGGCAACATCCATTACTTCAGCACGGGTCGGCATAGGGTTTTCAATCATGGTCTCCATCATCTGTGTTGCGGTAATAACAACACGGTTTAACTGACGGCTACGAGCGATTATATGTTTTTGCTTACCCACTAATGCCGCATCGCCAATTTCAACACCTAAATCACCACGAGCAACCATAACAACGTCAGAGGCTAGAATAATTTCATCAAGCACTTTATCATCATTTACGGCTTCGGCGCGTTCAATTTTAGACACTAAACGTGCATCACAACCGGCTTCTTGCGCTAATAAACGTGCTTCACGCATATCTGCTGCATCACGAGGAAAAGATACCGCTAAGAAGTCGACGTTAATTTTTGCGGCTAATTTAATATCTTCTTTATCTTTAGCTGTTAATGCTGGCGCTGTTAACCCACCACCTTGACGATTAATGCCTTTATTGTTTGATAAAGGTCCACCAACGGTTACTTCGGTGAAAACTGATTGACCTTGTGTACTTAATACTTTTAATTGCACACGACCATCGTCAAGTAAAAGAATATCGCCAGGAACGACATCTTGTGGTAATTTCTTGTAATCGATACCCACTTTTTCTTGGCAGCCTTCACCTTTTGGCAATTCTGCGTCAAGTTCAAATTTATCACCAATGGCTAATTTAATTGGACCATTTTTAAACGTTGATACGCGTATTTTAGGGCCTTGTAAATCACCTAAGATACCGACATATATACCTAATTCTTTAGCTATTTCGCGAACATTGTTGGCACGATCAATATGATCTTGTGGAATACCATGAGAGAAGTTTAAACGAACCACATTTACACCAGCGGCTAATACTTCTTTTAATACGGCTCTGTCGTCAGTGGCTGGCCCTAAGGTCGCTACAATTTTAGTTCTTCTAGGCATCTTAATCCTTATTATAATATTGTGTGATTTTGACGATAAACAATCAGTGTTAGTCGCCATCGATAATGCTGGTTAATCTTTGCGCTCAAAACGAGAGCTACGTAAACTGTCTTTAACTTTCTTTAAGTTTTCTCTAAATTTTGTACCACGTCTTAAGGTAAAGCCCGTTGCTAATACATCAATTAGTGCAAGTTGAGCGATACGTGATGACATTGGCATATATAAATCGGTGTCTTCAGCGACATCAACAGATAAAACGATATTACATTCTTTCGCTAAAGGACTACCTGCCGTGGTTATTCCTATAACAATAGCATCATTTTCTTTTGCTAAACTGGCGACCTCAACCAATGATTTGGTTCGTCCGGTATGAGAAATAACGACAACTACATCGCCTTGGCGACTATTAATAGCACTCATACGTTGCATTAATATGTCATCAAAATAAACCACTGGCACATTAAAGCGGAAGAATTTATTTAAAGCATCATGAGCAACTACTGCAGAGGCGCCTAAACCAAAAAACGATATTTTATTGGCTTGTGTTAATACATCAACAGATCGGTTGATCACATTTGCATCTAAACTTTTACGGGCCAATTCAAGATTTGCCATGGTTGATTCAAAAATTTTATCTGTATATTCATCAGCCGTATCGTTTTCATCAACATGCCTGTTAACATAAGGGGTACCATTAGCTAAACTTTGCGCCAAATGAAGTTTGAAATCTGGATAACCTTTAGTGTCTAAACGACGACAAAATCTATTTACAGTGGGCTCACTGATATTCGCTTGTTTAGCTAACGCTGCAATACTGGCATGAATAACGGTACCGGGAGAAGACAATATTACTTCTGCCACCTTACGTTCAGATTTACTGAAAGTATCTAATTCGTCGGCGATCTTTTCTAATATATTCATGTCGGTCAATCCTACTTTTACAATAATTGTAATTAATTTTCTGTCTAAATGACGAGAATAATGAAAATTTATTTCATAATTACAGCTAATATAAAACATATTGGCAATTTTTAGCAAATTTTTAATTCATGTTTTACACTAATAACCACTAACCAACAGAGAACCTTTAGTGAAATTGCATCTTAAAGCTGTTATTTATCTATAATACCTAAAATGTAATTTAATTACAAAAAGTTCTTTACTGATGCCAATATACCCGTTAAATTATGGATAAATGTAGTTTAGTTACAATATGTGCTGTGTTTATTGATGAGATAATTTTAGCTATTATTAGTGCTCAATAAATAAAGCCAAAAAAAGAGATATTGTTTATGAAAAGTTCTGATCTTCAGTCTGCCAGTGAAATTGTTATATTTGGTGCACTTGGTGACTTGTCTCGTCGCAAATTATTACCCGCTTTATATCAATTAGACCAAGCCGGCTTATTAAATGTAGAGAGCCGAATTTTAGGTGTCGCTAGACAAGACCATTCGGTGGAAGAATTTACGGCTTTTGTTGTTGAGAATCTTACTGAGTTTGTTAAAGAAGGTTTAAACGAAGCAGTACTTGCTCGTTTTGTGAACCGCATGGTTTATCAACAGTTAGATTTTAAAGACACTGTCTCTTATAGTAACTTAGCGGCAACGTTAAAAGGTGGCCATGATACACGTGTTTATTATTTTTCAACGCCTCCTGCTATTTATGGTGATATTACCGATGGCTTAAAATCAGCAAAACTTATTACTGACGCTGACCGTGTCGTGATGGAAAAGCCGATTGGTAACTGCCTTGAATCATCAAAAGTTATTAACGACCAAGTTTCTCGTTATTTCAATGAAAACCAAATTTACCGTATCGATCATTATTTGGGTAAAGAAACTGTACTGAACCTATTAGTACTACGCTTTGCTAATTCCCTTTTTACCAATAACTGGGACCGTAATAGTATTGATCATGTGCAGATAACGGTTGCTGAAAGTGTTGGTATTGAAGGTCGATGGGGCTTTTATGATGACGCAGGTCAAATGCGCGACATGATACAAAATCACTTATTACAAATTTTATCACTATTAGCGATGGAGCCTCCCGCTGATTTAAGTGCGGAAAGTATTCGTGCTGAAAAGTTAAAAGCTGTTAAAGCACTTGTGCCCATTAACCGCTTGAACGTAAAAGAAAAAACAGTTCGCGGTCAGTATTCAGATGGTTACTTAAATGGTCTACCAGTGCCGGGTTATTTAAATGAAGAAGATGCTAATCAAAAAAGTGATACCGAAACTTTTGTTGCGATAAAAGCGGAAATTGATAATTGGCGTTGGGCTGGCGTACCTTTTTACCTTCGCACGGGTAAAAGAATGCCCGCTAAGCACAGTGAGATTGTGGTGCAATTTAAGCCTCAAGCCCACAATATTTTTAAAGAAAGTCATGTCGATTTACCGGCAAATAAATTAACGATTCGCTTGCAGCCTGACGAAGGCGTTGAATTGCAAATGATGAACAAAATCCCAGGTATCGCATCACAAATGCATATTCAAGAAAACAAGCTTGATTTGAGTTTCTCTGAAACTTATGAAAATCAACGTGTTGTAGATGCATATGAACGATTGATGCTTGAAGTTATTAACGGTAATCAATCGTTATTTGTTAGTCGCGACGAAGTTGAAGCAGCTTGGACTTGGGCTGATAGTATTATTGAAGCCTGGCAGACAAGTAATGAAGCACCTAAAGCTTACCCTGCAGGAACTTGGGGACCCGTTGCTTCACTTTCAATGATCGCCCGTGATGATCGCCAGTGGGTTGAATAAATAATTTTTAGCGATAATGTGAATTTCAGGAAATAACTATGTATCAATTAAATGATTTCGCTCAGCGAACAGATTTAGATAATGCCTTAGCCAATAATGTCGCTGAACTTTTATCAAACGCTTTGAGCCAGAAAGGCAAAGCAAGCCTGGCTGTTTCTGGTGGCTCTACACCGAAAGGTTTTTTTACTGCTTTATCGACTAAAGATATTGATTGGCAAAACGTCACTGTTACGTTAGCGGATGAACGTTGGGTTGAGTTTGAATCTGAGGCGAGTAATACTCGTTTGGTACATGAAAACCTATTGAAGAATAAAGCAGCTGCAGCACGTTTTTTTCATCTTAAAAAAGCGGGTGAATGTAACCAAGCAACATTAGCGCAATTAAATACTGATGCTAAAAACAACTTGTTACCATTAGATGTGCTTATTCTTGGCATGGGAGAAGATGGACACACCGCTTCTTTATTTCCGTGTAGTGAGCAAATATCATCAGCACTTGCACTCGATAATACTGATGCCCTAATGAAAGTTGTTCCTCAAACAGCCCCTAACGATCGTATAACCTTTACTTACGCGCATTTAGCACAGAGTAAAAATATTATTTTGCATGTTTGTGGCGCCGGTAAAAAGGTCGTTTTAGAAAAAGCACTTTCAAGTAACAATCAAACAGAAATGCCAATAAGGGCATTTTTACAAAACCCAGATATCAATACACAAGTGTATTGGGCGGAGTAACATATGACTATTAAAATGAATGAAAAAATCGTCGCTATTACCAATGAAATTATTGAGCGTAGTAAAGGCAGTAGAGCTAAATATTTAGCTAAGATAGCAGCCGAAAGCTCGCAAACAGTACATCGTGCCGGTTTGTCGTGTGGTAACTTAGCGCATGGTTTTGCTGCTTGTGGTAAGGAAGATAAGGCCTCATTACGCGGTATACATCACTCAGACATTGCTATTGTTTCAGCTTATAATGATATGTTGTCGGCCCATCAGCCCTATGAAACTTACCCGGCAATTATTAAAGCGGCAGTGAGAGACGCGGGCGGTGTTGCACAATTTGCGGCCGGTGTACCTGCTATGTGTGACGGTGTGACTCAAGGTCAACCGGGCATGGACTTAAGCCTAATGAGCCGAGATGTTATTGCAATGTCTGCAGCGGTTGGCTTATCGCATAATATGTTTGATGGCGCATTAATGCTGGGCATCTGCGATAAGATTGTACCGGGCTTATTGATTGCTAGTATGACTTTTGGACATTTACCGACCGTCTTTATTCCTGCAGGCCCTATGCCTTCAGGTTTGCCAAACAAAGAAAAAGCACGGGTTCGCCAGCAATATGCTAAAGGTGAGGCCAACGAAGAAGAGCTACTTGAAGCTGAATCTGCATCGTATCACTCTGCGGGTACTTGTACTTTCTTTGGTACAGCCAACTCAAATCAACTGGTTGTTGAAGTCATGGGACTTCATTTACCTGGCGCTTCATTTATCGCGCCGAATACCCAGCTTCGTGAAGAATTAACAAAAGCAGCCGCACGCCAAGCAACACGTTTAACACAACAATCGGGCAACTATATGCCGATTGGTAGAATGGTTGATGAGCGCTCAATTGTTAATGCGATTGTCGCGTTACTTGCCACGGGTGGTTCAACGAACTTAACCATGCATATCATTGCCTTTGCAAAAGCGGCGGGCATTATCATTAACTTCCAAGACTTTAATGATTTATCTGAAACGGTGCCACTATTAACACGTATCTACCCGAACGGTGAAGCAGATATAAATCAATTTCAAGAAGCCGGTGGTATGGCATTACTCTTTAGAGAATTGATTGAAGGTGGTTTAGTATTTGAAGATGTTGAAACTATCTGTGGTCGCGGTTTGACACGCTACACTAAAAAACCTGTTCTAGAGAGCGGTGAACTTAAGTGGGTTGATTGTGTTGAAAAATCACTCGACGATAGCATTATTGCTACGGTTGCAACCCCATTCAAAGCGACTGGTGGTTTACGCGTTCTTAAGGGGAATCTAGGTGTTTCTGTTATTAAAACATCTTCATTGCGTGAAGGTAGCTTTGTTATAAAAGCACCTGCAGTGGTTTTTGAAGATCAACATGAATTACAAGCTGCATTTGATGCCGGTGAATTAGAAAAAGATTTTGTTGCTGTTGTTAGATTCCAGGGACCTAAAGCGCGCGGTATGCCTGAATTACATAAACTAACACCACCACTTGGCGTTTTACAAGATAAAGGCTTCAAAGTGGCTATGGTAACTGATGGCCGTATGTCTGGCGCTTCAGGTAAAGTACCTGCTGCCATTCATTTATGCCCAGAAGCTTTAGATGGCGGTTTGATCGCGAAAGTTAACACTGGCGATATGATCCTTGTTGACGGCGAAACCGGAGAATTAACTTTATTGGTTGATGAGGCAGAGCTTGCCCTACGTGATAATGCTATTTTTCAAGTCAATGGTCATCATCAAGGCATGGGACGAGAACTTTTTGGTTTTATGCGTCGTAATTTAAGTACCGCTGAAACCGGTGCCTGTTCATTATTTGATGAAACTTACCTTGATGGTAAAGCTTCGTGAGTGAGTCAATACTCAATTTAGTGGCTGACATTGGTGGGACTAATATCAGGTTTGGTCTCGTTAATGACGATGGCACAACGTCAGATATTAAAACCTATCAGTGTGACCAATATGATAGCTTAGCCGATGTTATCAGTGTTTACTTGGCGCTACATAATTATGCGGGTAAGGTGATCAATGCGTGTCTAGCGATTGCTTGTCCAGTTGAAACAGATCAAATCACCATGACTAACTTGCCATGGACATTTTCTCAATCGGCCTTAAAAAAAGCATTGAATATTAGTCAGTTATTTTTAATAAATGACTATACCGCAATAGCCCATGCAGTACCTTTGCTCACACAAGCACAGAAAGTGCAAATCGGTGAAGGGGTCGCAATTGCTAATAAACCCATTTCTATCTGTGGTCCTGGTACTGGGCTAGGTGTTGCTAATTTAGTACCGACCACCGACGGTTGGTGCTGTTTAGGTGGCGAAGGAGGGCATGTCGACTTTGCTCCCGTTGATGCTGATGAAATTAAAATATTAAGTTATTTACTTGAAACAAAACAGCATAGAATATCCTATGAGCAATTACTTTGTGGTCGAGGGTTAGAGCAAATTTACCAAGCCTTTTTATCAATTGATAACCAGCCTAAGAGTAATTTGTCAGCGGAACAAATATCAGTTAAAGCGATTGATGGCTCATGCCCCTTATGTGAAAAATCCTTGCTACAGTTTTGTAATACGTTAGGCAGCTTTGCCGGTAACTTAGCTTTAACATTAGGTTGTTTTGGTGGTGTATATATTGCTGGAGGTATTGTGCCTCGTTTTATAGATTTTATGAAAAGCAGTGGCTTTAGACAGCGTTTTGACGCTAAAGGCCGATTATCTAGTTTTATTAACAATATTCCGACGTATGTGATCACCGAAGCTCAACCCGGTTTGATAGGGGCGTCTGCCTATATTCGTCAACAATTATCTTCAATGAAAGGACAAATATAAATCATGACCATAACAAAAAGTTGGCAGTTATCGCCAAAAGAAATTTTCGCTATGGGGCCTATTGTGCCTGTTCTTGTTATCAAAGATGTTGAAGATGCCTTACCAATTGCTAAAGCCTTACTCGCTGCAGGCATAAAAGTTTTAGAAGTGACTTTGCGTACACCAGCGGCACTTGATGTGATTAAGATTATCGCCCAAGAGTTACCTGAAGCTTGTGTCGGCGCAGGTACAGTAACAAACCGTGAAATGCTGCAACGCTGTCAAGAAGCAGGCGCTAAGTTTGCAATTAGTCCAGGCTTAACAAAAGATTTATTAAAAGCGGGCAATGAAGGGAATATCGCCCTTATACCGGGAGTTTCATCAATTTCAGAAATGATGGACGGGATTGACTTTGGCTATGACCATTTGAAATTTTTCCCTGCAGAAGCTTCTGGTGGCGTTAAAGCGATTCAATCAATGGGTGGACCATTCCCTGATATACGTTTTTGTCCAACGGGTGGCATTAATTTAAGTAATGTTAATGACTACCTAGCCTTATCAAACGTTGCTTGTTGTGGCGGCTCTTGGTTAGTTACCGACGAAATAATAAAAAACAAAGATTGGTCTAAAATTACCGAATTAGCAAAGCAAGCACTTGCTCATGTAAAATAACTTGTAAAGCGAATACCAAAAAGGCTGAGGCGCTATTGATAGTGCTTCAGCCTTTTTTATTTATATGACTTCTTGCTCAGTCTGCACATCAATCCTCACATATATTTTTATAGGCAAGTAAAGGCAGTCTATAGCTAGATAACTTCTTTATAGGGATGTTTATTGGTGAGTGCGGCAAAACCTGTTGTTAGGCTTGTTCAAGTAAGAGGCTTTGACTAACATTTATCTACATAAAAAAGCCAAATAATGATATTTGGCTTTTTTGATATAACTTATTTTTCTAAAGAAGATTAATTTTTATAAGCGCTCACGTAAGCAACTAAATCAAGTACTTTGTTCGAGTAACCAATTTCATTATCATACCAAGATACAATTTTTACAAACTTATCGGTCAGTGCAATACCGGCACCTGCATCAAAAACTGAGGTACAGGTTTCTCCAATGAAGTCATTGGAGACGACTTGATCCTCGGTGTAGCCCAGAATACCTTCTAGCTCGCCATAAGCGGCTGACTTCATCGCATCACAAATTTCTTGATAGCTTGCGCTATTTTTAAGATTAACGGTCAGATCAACCACAGAGACATTGGGGGTTGGCACACGAAAGGCCATACCAGTAAGCTTGCCATTTAATTCAGGGATAACTTTACCCACTGCTTTTGCTGCACCTGTTGATGAAGGGATTATATTTTGTCCTGCACCTCGACCGCCACGCCAGTCTTTAGCTGAAGGACTATCAACAGTTTTTTGCGTTGCTGTAGTCGCATGAACAGTCGTCATTAAACCATGTTCAATTCCCCAATTATCATTAAGCACTTTAGCGATGGGTGCTAGACAATTAGTGGTACATGACGCGTTTGAGACAATATCTTGTCCTTTGTACTCATTAAGGTTTACACCACAGACAAACATCGGGGTGTCGTCTTTTGATGGTGCTGAGAGTACAACTTTTTTCGCGCCCGCGATCAAGTGTTTACGAGCTGTTTCATCGGTTAAAAATAAACCTGTTGATTCAACAACAACATCAACATCTATTTCATCCCATTTTAATTCTTCGGGGTTACGCACCGCGCTAACTCGAATAACTTTACCATTAACAATCAATTGACCATCTTTAACTTCTACCGTACCGTTAAAACGACCATGCGTTGAGTCATACTTAAGCATGTAAGCCATGTAGTCAATGTCGATTAAATCATTAATACCGACAATTTCAATGTCGCTTCTCTGCGCAGCAGCTCTAAATACAAAACGACCGATACGGCCAAAACCATTGATACCAACTTTAATAGTCATGTTAAAATTCCAAATAAAAATAATGTAGTAAAATTACATCATTTTCAGATTTATACAAGCGATACTTGTCATATTCGGCGTTTAAGTGATAGAAAGGTCGTTTTATTACGGGTTAAGCTGGCTTTAATTGCTAGTGGCTTAGTTTTGTTCATGTTAGTATGCACACCATTATATTTCTCAGTATTTATGGACTTTCTAATATGACACAAGACAATAGTTTGTGTGACATCGGCTTTATTGGCCTTGGTGTTATGGGTAAAAATTTGGTGCTAAACTTAGCCGACAATGGCTATAGTATTGCCGCTTTTGATTTAGATAATGAAAAGGTGCTCGGTGTCATTGCTCAAGATAAATTTGAAAATGGTGAAAATAAGCAACGTGTTCACGGTTGTTCTTCATATACAGAATTATTATCGCGATTAAAAACTCCCCATCTTATTGTGCTCTCTGTGCCTGCTGGTGCTCCTGTTGATCAAGTCTCTGAAAGTTTGATTGGTGCTGGTATTCAACCCGATGATATTATTATTGATACGGGTAATAGTCTGTGGGTTGATACCGTTGCTCGTGAGAAAAAATATAAGAGTAATTTTATTTTATTTTCTTCTGCTGTTTCAGGTGGTGAAGTCGGTGCTCGGTTTGGACCTGCTTTAATGCCCAGTGGCTCCCCTTATGCGTGGTCACGCATCAAACCTATATGGGAAGCGATATCAGCTAAGGTTGATGCCGAAACAGGTAAACCTTTAGAACGTACTAAACCTGGAGAAACCATTAAAAAAGGAGAACCTTGTGCTGCTTATATTGGCCCAGCTGGTGCGGGGCATTATGTGAAAATGGTTCATAACGGTATTGAATATGCTGATATGCAAATTATCTGTGAGGCGTATCATACTTTACGTGCCGGTTTAAATTTATCAACAGATGAAATTGCTGATATCTTTGAACAATGGAACCAAGGTCCGCTCGACAGTTATTTAATGGAAATATCTGTCGAGGTCCTTCGCCATAAAGTCACCGAAGATAACATCCCATTAGTAGATTTAATTCTTGATCAAGCAGGGCAGAAAGGTACCGGTTTGTGGACTGCGATGAGCAGTTTAGAATTAGGCACGCCAGCACCCACTATTGCCCAAGCGGTATACGCACGTTCTATCTCTTCATTTAAAGAATTAAGAGTACAAAGTTCAAGCCTACTAAACGGCCCTGAAGCTGTAACGTTAAATGCACAAGAGAAAGTCGCGTTTATTGCTCGTTTACATGATGCTATTTATTGTGCGAAAATTTGTGCTTATGCACAAGGCTTTCAGCTAATGAAACAAGCAGAGCAAGAGCATGGTTGGGAGTTAGACTTTGCCAGTATTGCTAAAATTTGGCGAGCAGGCTGTATTATTCGTGCAGCATTCTTACAATCTATTACCGAAGCTTTTAAACGTAATGCTAAGTTAGAAAATTTAATGCTAGATGCATTCTTTATTGAGCAATTAAATGCTCATCAATTAAATTGGCGTAAAACTGTTGCTGAAACCGCTTTAATGGGAATTTCAACCAGTGCAATAACTTCATCGTTGACCTATTATGATGCGATGCGTACCGCGGTTCTTCCTGCTAATTTATTACAGGCACAAAGAGATTTTTTTGGTGCTCATACTTTTGAACGGGTTGACCAAGCGCCAGGAAAGAAATTTCATGTTGAATGGTCCCACCCTGGGCGTGAAATGATCGAATTTGGTCATTCAAAATAAAAAGGTGAAAATATATGTCTAAAGACCCTTATCAAGATAAGTTAACCCCCGCGGCTTTTCAAGTATGTCGCTTGGCTGCTACTGAACAACCGTTCAGTGGTGAATATAACGATCATTGGCTAGTCGGTGTTTACCATTGTGCCTGTTGTGAAAAGGAACTCTTTTCTTCGACTGACAAATTTCAATCAGGTTGTGGTTGGCCGAGTTTTTCTGCCGCTATCAGCCCAAATGTCGCCTACATTGAAGATGACAGCCTTGGGATGATGCGTACAGAAATCACTTGCAGTACGTGTGACTCTCATCTGGGTCATGTATTTGATGATGGTCCACAACCGACCGGTAAACGTTATTGTGTTAATTCTTTAAGTTTACAGTTTAGCGCCACTTAAAGAGACAAGGTTTAATCTCTTGATTAAACCTTGGGTGACTCAAAAGTTCCTGCCTCAATTTTATCTAAGGTTATATTGGCAATTTTATCTAATAATTTTTTGTTTAATTTGTAACCAATAACATAATTATTTAAAGACTTTTCAGTCACTTCTTCATTTTCTGGCGAATGTAATCGTAAAATCCTTAACCAGAGATAAGCTTTTTTAACTTCTTGTTTTTCTATAAATATCGTTGCAATAGATTGAAAAATCTCTTGATTTATCTTTTGGTCTGGCTGATATAATTGCAAAGCTCGATAAAGTAACGTTAAGGTTTTTTTCGGATCTATTTTTGTATAATGAGTCGCTAAGTTATATTGCGACCTTGAATTATCAAGGGCTTTGCTGCCTTCTTGTGCTAAAAATCTAGCTAAAGACTCTTCATTTATATATCTTGACCAGTGATAATAAAGGAGGTGAGGGTGATTTGAGTTCATTGTCTCTTTTGATATTTCTTTAATGCGGCTCTGTGCTTGAATAGCGTTATCTACTCGCATTGTTTGTTTATGCTTTAATTTAATATGCTCAATTTTAGAGGCATGAACCATACATTGCGCATAATCTTCATAAGCAATGAGTTGATGATATTTATGTAGATCTGAAGCCGCCAGTTTATGCTCTAAATTAGAAAACCCCACCTTAATTCGTTCACGCTTACACCATGAGTCTTCTTTAAATTCATTACAAATTTCAGCATTACTGTCACAAAGATCAGCAAAGTTTGGCTTGCTATCACAAGCGGTTAATAAAAAAATTAGAGATAAGTAGGCTAATGTTGTCTTCATTTTTGTCCCATATTTGAGCGTGAAATCACGTGTAACTAGTGGCGAAAGTTTTCAGGTTCGATTACAATAGTGCCGCAATTAATTATTATTGTTATTAGTGCTAATATTAATAATAACTCATCGTTCAATTGACTGAAATAAAAAGGTTTACGCAATGACTTCTCATCTTGAGGAACAATACCAAGCTAGCTGGCAAGAACGCCAAACATTTGCTGAAAATATGCAACCTATTATAGGACAACTTTTCAGAAACAAAGGTCTCGAAGTATCTATTTATGGTCGTCCATTAGTTAATGCTTCTGCAATTGATATCATTAAAGCACATAAGTCTGTTGCTTTACATGAAGAGAGTAAATTACGTTTACGTGAAAGCTTTCCTTTTATTGATGCATTAAGACACATGGATTTAGCACCAGCACGTATTGATGTCGGTAAATTGGCCTACCGTTATTTATTTCTTGGTAAAGCGAATGGTCTGTCAATTGAGCAGTTTTTAGAAAAAGAATTAGTTTCGATAAATAAAAATACTGACCCACAAAAGTCTAAAGATGTTGTTCTTTATGGTTTTGGACGTATCGGTCGCTTATTAGCGCGTCTGTTAATTGAACGTGCAGGACCCTGCTCGACATTAAATCTTCGTGCTATTGTTATTCGCCCAAGTGGTAAAGGCGATTTAGCAAAACGTGCCAGTCTATTACGTCGTGATTCAGTGCATGGTGCCTTTAACGGTAGTATTACTATCGATGAAGAAAATAGTGTCATTAAAGCTAATGGCGCATTTATTCAGGTCATTTATGCAAAAAATCCTAGCGAAATCGACTATACCCAATATGGTATTAATGACGCTTTAGTTGTTGATAACACCGGTGTATGGAGTGATGAAGAAGGCCTAGGACAACATTTGCAATCAAAAGGTGTTGCTAAAGTATTGTTAACAGCACCGGCTAAAGGTGATATTAAAAATATCGTTTATGGCGTGAATCAAGATATGATTTTAGCGGATGACAAAATTGTTTCTGCAGCGAGTTGTACCACTAACGCTATTACTCCTGTGTTAAAAGCGATTAACGATGAGTTCGGTATTAAGAATGGTCACGTTGAAACGGTTCACTCGTATACTAACGATCAGAATTTAATTGATAACTACCACCCAGCTCCTCGCCGTGGTCGTAGTGCACCATTAAACATGGTTATTAGCACAACGGGTGCTGCTAAAGCGGTTGCTAAAGCATTACCTGAATTGAAAGGTTTGTTAACGGGTAACGCTATTCGTGTACCAACACCAAACGTTTCAATGGCTATCATGAATTTGAACTTGAAAAAGTCGACTGACAAAGAAGCATTAAACGATTACTTACGTAATATTTCATTGAATTCTACGTTACAAAATCAAGTAGATTATACGGCTTCAACTGAAATCGTTTCTACTGACTTGGTTGGCTCTCGTTACGCCGGTGTTGTTGATTCTCAAGCAACGATTGTTGATGGCGACCGCGCTGTATTATATGTATGGTATGACAATGAATTTGGTTACAGCTGTCAGGTAGTTAGAGTAATGCTAGAAATGTCGGGTATTCAGGTACCAACATTACCCGTAAATTAGTCTATCAGTTGATAAAATTGTTGGCGATAGTTGATGCCAACAATTTATAGCGAAAAAAAAGCCGCACTTTATTTATATAGTGCGGCTTTTTAGTTTATACGGAAAAATTACTTGCCAGCGTTAGCTATTATAGCTCTCGCCATTTCATCGGCGACTTTACCTGTTGGTAAGTTTTTCTCGTTCGCTGTCACAAAAACATTCATTAGTGTGTGATAAATATTTTCGACCAAACTTGTCGCTTTATCAGCACAATAAGGTTCAGGATAAATTTCAAGGGCAACATTTATAATTCCCCCAGCATTAATGACGTAGTCAGGCGCATACAAAATACCTTTGTCTAAAAGGACTTGGTCATGGCGGCTTTCTGCAAGTTGGTTATTAGCACAGCCGGCAATGATCACCGCTTTAAGCTCTGCAATGCTATCGTCATTAATTGACGCGCCCAATGCACAAGGTGAAAACACTTCAACATCTTGTTTGTAAATATCGTCAAGGCTAACAACCGTTGCATCTAACTCGGTAACGGCTTTATCTAAAATTTCTTGATTAATATCAGTAACGATTAATTTTGCACCCGCAGCATGAAGTCGTTCACAGAGTGAATAACCAACACTACCAAGCCCTTGTACAGCGACTTTAATACCGGATAAATCATCAGATCCTAATTTAAACTTAACCGCAGCTTTTATACCTAGAAAAGTGCCGAGCGCAGTAAATGGACCTGGATTACCACTTTTTCCTTCAAGACCCGAAACATAGTCGGTAACTTGATTAACAATAGCCATATCACCAGTAGTAATATTTACGTCTTCAGCGGTGTAGTAACGCCCCCCTAAATTATTAACGGCTTTACCATAGGCTTTGAATAAATCATCTGATTTTAAGTGTCGAGGGTTACCAATAATAACCCCTTTACCACCGCCAAGTTTCAACCCAGCCATAGCATTTTTATAGGTCATGCCTTTTGATAAACGTAAAACATCGGTTAATGCTGCTTCATCGTTTACGTAATCCCAAAAACGACAGCCACCTGCTGCTGGTCCAAGTGCAGTACTGTGTACTGCAATGATCGCTTTTAAGCCTGTTGCATCATCGCTGCAATAAACAACTTGTTCATGATTGTCGAAATCTACTAAATCAAAAATTGCCACTTCTAAATCTCCACGTAAAAAGGTTTGTTATTATTCTTTCTACTTCTGTAATAAGAGTTGTATTGTTTCGACGCGCACAATACCACTTAGCCTAATGTTGCGCTAGCCGTCAGATCAAAATATTATTGCCACTATATTAGGGTAAATGTATAGAATAAAGCACAGAATTTACAAATGGGGTCAGAAATAGTAAGAAGAGTTACAGATCAAAGGAGTAAGGTTTAATAAATTAGTGATTAAAAGCGAAACGGGTGGATTTTTTTATATCCGCTACAGCACATGCCATACGCTGTCGAGGCATACCAGCCTCCATAAATACTGCGCCGGCACTGATAAAGTTAAACTTCCTAAAATATTCAACATCTTCAAGTGGGCTATAAATAAAGACTTCATCAAGCTTTAGGTCTTTTGCAATAGCCAGTAAACCTTTGACAACCTCTCGGTCGATGTTTCTTTTCCTAAAAGACATTAATACAGCGATACGAGAAATTTCCCCCGTAGATAAGATACGGCCCGTTGCAACGGGCTCTTGAGTCATATCATCACAAACTAAAACATGAAATGCATAGTGGTCTTTTCGGTCAAACTCAATTTTTCGTGGAATACGCCATTCGCAAATAAAAACTTTTTCGCGGACATCTCTTAATAATGATGCCGCTTGTTCCCATTTGACTCTACTGACACTGAACGACATGATAACTATTCCACCGATTGTTATTCTACATACCAAAAGCCCATATTTAGAACATTAGTCAATAATTGTTCATTTTTCAAATTTGTTAGTAAACTTTTTACCTTTTTAGTGGTCAAAGTCTGCTGTTTTGTTAAGTATGTCGCTAATGTGATTGTTTCTTTATTAATTAAAAAGCTTTCACCATTAATGTATAAAAAACTTGTTTCATTTGGCTGGAGATCTTGATGTTGAAAAGGAACAATTAAGCTTTTTATTCCTGAAACAGGCACTAAAGTGTTTTCTGCTTCAGCCAGAATATCGGCAAGCTGTTCACTGTCAATAGGAGTCACTGGCATTAATATTTCTAAGGCATGGTGGTTTTGGGTAAGATATTTGCCAATAAAAGGCGTAAATAACTTATCGTCATCAAGCTGAGCTTTCATAAAAGCCTTTAACTTTTCGATATCGGTTTGTTCAAGTTGTTCGGGCTGACGGGTTAGAGTACGTTCTTTATCAGGAAAACGTCTTTCCCCAAGATTTTCATCTATTAATTTATCAGCAAAACCCGACCACAACTCCTGATTGTTTGGAGCCTGAAAGCCAATAGAAAAATTCATGGAGTTTTCTATTGATACGCCATTGTGTGGATGATTTGGTGGTATATAAAGTAAATCACCTGCTTCGGTTACTTCATCGATAACAGCAACAAAACTAGAGACTTGCTTTAAATCAGGGTGAGGTAATAGCTGCTTGAGAGAACTATCTGGCGCACCAACTTGCCAGCGACGTTTCCCTTCACCTTGCACAATAAAGACATCGTACTGGTCTAAATGAGCACCAACACCGCCATTGGGTGTTGAAAAACTCACCATCACATCATCAATACGCCATTGTGGAATAAAATCAACCGCCGCGAGTAGTGATTGGGTATCACGAGACCAATTATTTACTGCTTGTACCAGCAGCGTCCAGTCTTGTTCGCCAAATTTATCGAATGATTCAAAAGGACCTTGCTCTACTTGCCATTCACCATTCATACGGGCAATAATGCGCGATTCTATTTCGCTTTCCATCGCGAGTCCAGCAAGTTCGTTGGCATCGATCGGATCGGTAAAGTCTTTAAATGCCCCTTTTATTAATAACGGTTTTTTTTGCCAATATTCTTTTAAAAACTGCTCAGGCGTTAGTTCGCCCCAATGAATTTTTTGCATGGTTTAGTTACTCTCAGTGTTAATTTAGAACATCATCACTCATTGGCATCCATGCCACCGTGATATACCGTTCATCCTGAACATCATCACTTATTGGCATCCATGCCACCGTGATATACCGTTCATCCTGAACATCATCACTTATTGGCATCCATGCCACCGTGATATACCGTTCATCCTGAACATAAAAAAGGAACCTTACGGTTCCTTTTTTCAGAACAAGTCTAAACGAAATTAATCTAATTCGTTAATAAATTCTACTGCGCGGCCAATGTAACTCGCTGGTGTCATTTCACATAACTGTGCTTTAGCCGCATCAGGTAATTCAAGCGTCATAATGAAAGCGCGCATAGAGTCACCATTTACACGCTTACCACGTGTTAGCTCTTTTAACTTTTCGTACGGCTTTTCTATACCGTAACGACGCATTACTGTTTGTACCGGTTCAGCTAAAACTTCCCAGTTACTGTCTAATTCAGCGGCTAGGTTTGCTTCGTTTACTTGTAACTTGCTAATGCCTTTTAGCGTCGCACCGTAAGCTATCATCGCATGAGCAAAACCAACACCTAAGTTACGTAAAACCGTTGAATCAGTTAAGTCACGTTGCCAACGAGAAATTGGTAGTTTTTGTGCTAGGTGAGTAAATAATGCGTTAGCAATACCTAAGTTACCTTCAGAGTTTTCAAAATCAATTGGGTTAACTTTATGTGGCATTGTTGAAGAACCAATTTCACCTGCAATAGTTTTTTGTTTAAAGTGACCCATCGCGATGTAACCCCAAATATCACGATCAAAATCGATTAATATAGTGTTAAAGCGGGCAATTGCATCAAATAATTCAGCAATGTAATCATGTGGTTCAATTTGAGTGGTAAAGGGATTAAACGATAAACCTAATGAAGTAACAAATTCATTAGCAAATTCATGCCAATTAACTTCAGGGTAAGCTGATAAGTGTGCATTGTAATTGCCGACAGCACCATTAATCTTACCTAATAATTCAACATCAGCAATTTGGGCACGTTGACGTTTAAGACGAATATAAACGTTGGCCATTTCTTTACCCAAAGTACTCGGGGAAGCAGGTTGACCATGAGTACGACACATCATTGGAATGGTTTTATATTCAATTGCTAATGCTTTAATTGCCGCTAATATTTTATCCATTTCTGGTAATAAAACGTCGCTTCTACAGTCATTCAACATTAAACCGTGTGAAAGGTTGTTAATATCTTCAGATGTACAAGCAAAATGAATAAATTCAGTCACCGCGTTTAATTCAGCATTATCGGCAATTTTATCTTTTAAGAAATACTCAACTGCTTTTACATCGTGATTAGTGGTCGCTTCAATATCTTTAATGCGTTGCGCGTCTACTTCATCGAAGTTATCGACAATCGCATTTAATACTGCCGTAGCGTCACTGCTAAAAGCTGGAACTTCTGCAATTTCTGCCGTTGCTGCAAGCTTTTGTAACCAACGAACTTCAACGGTAACACGGTATTTTATTAAACCAAATTCACTGAATATAGGGCGTAATGACTTAACTTTGCTGCCATAACGACCATCTACTGGAGATATTGCACTTAATGCTGAAAGTTCCATAGGGTTTTCCTAATATTTAAAGTAAGGTTAAAAACTAATTTTGAATTTGTTTAACAAGCTTTGAGCAATTGCTCGGCACATTCAACTAATTTTGAACGTGAAAATAAAATACTTCGGCGTTGTCCACCGACTTGTCGCCATAATACACTCGAGCGAATCCCCGCTAATAACAGCGCACGTATTTTATGTTGATTGACTGATTGCTTTAATATAGCGGGTTCGCCTGCCACTTGAATAGGTGTTCCAAGCGGGCTGATCAAATCACTATAAATCGACGCTAAGCTAGAAACGAGTGTTTCACTGGTAATGTCATAATGTGCTAATTGACGTTGACTTTGGTTAATTCGTTCGCCGAGTGCATTCATTTTATCACTATATTTACTTAAACGGCGTTCTAAACCCAGTAAGCTCACCACATAACGGGTAATTTCGGGATCTTTGTTTGTTGATTTATTACCTAAATGGTTAACCAGCGTTGTTAAGCCTATTTTTAAATGACTGATTTCACCACCGTAAACTTCCATAGTGTTTTTAGGCGATGTGATCATGACGCTATTAAGTAATAAAGCGAGTTCGTCTTCGTCTATTTGCCCACTACGAGATATTTTTTGCACCCAATAAGCGACTTGGCAAACGGCGGCAAGTGTTAGGGTTTGTTCATTTATACTGTTCATAACTAATTACTGCTCAACTATTTTTTCGTTATCACTTAGCGGATAAGCGTATTGATGATACCGCCGCCAAGACAAATGTTATCTTGATAAAAAACTACAGATTGTCCCGGTGTTACTGAACTTTGTGCTTCATCAAACATCACTAAATATTCACCATCGCTCATCGGAGATAGATGACAGGGGACATCATCTTGGCGATAGCGGGTTTTAACGGTACATTTTATTGGCGTATCAAGGGGTTTTCGATTAACTAAATGTAATTGATTACCGATTAAGCCTTTAGAGAATAGGCGAGGATGGTTATGACCTTGACCAACAATTAACACATTACGTATCAAGTCTTTCTCAACCACATACCAAGGCGCTTCACCCGCATTGGCTAAACCACCGATACGTAGGCCTTTACGCTGACCTAAGGTGTGGTACATTAAACCGTCGTGCTCACCGATCACTTCACCTTCAGCAGATTCAATTTTGCCTGGCTGTGCCGGTAAATATTGACCTAGAAAATCTTTGAATTTTCGCTCACCAATAAAACATATGCCGGTACTGTCTTTTTTATTATGGGTAACTAAATCAGCTTGCTCGGCAATAGCACGAACTGCAGGTTTTTCGATATTTCCAACAGGAAATAAAGTACGTCCGACTTGCTCGTCGCTTAGCGTATATAAAAAGTAACTTTGATCTTTATTACTGTCTAAACCGCGTAACATTGCCCACTGACCATTAATAAACTCACGTTGCACATAGTGTCCCGTAGCTATGTAGTCAGCGTCTAAGTCTTCACAAGCAAACTCTAAGAAGGCTTTAAATTTAATTTCTTTGTTACACATAATATCAGGATTAGGTGTTCGGCCCGCTTTATATTCAGCTAAAAAATACTCAAAAACATTATCCCAGTATTCGGTTGCGAAATTGATGGTGTGTAATTTTATGCCAAGTTTGTCACAAACCAGTTGTGCATCTTCGAGGTCTTGGGCTGCCGCACAGTATTCATCGGTATCGTCTTCTTCCCAATTTTTCATGAACAGGCCTTCAACTTGATAACCTTGTTCAATCAATAAGTGTGCAGAAACAGAGGAGTCAACACCGCCAGACATACCAACAATAACTTTGGTGTCGTGTGGTGCTTTACTTATAGGCGCAGTGTTTTGGTTTTCAGCGCTCGATGATACTGATGATGACATTAAAAGTACAAATCTAAGGAAAAAGGCGAAAAATTATAGCATGTCAGGATTTAGCGGCATAGATTAAAGATTGGATTTTAATGAAGATAATGATATTTTTTTTCCATTTTTCAAAACAGATAAGTAATCTTCAATACATTCTAAAACTAGCGTGCTGCGTAATTGCACTGACTTTGCTTTTATTTCATCGAATGTTAGCCAATGGGTGGCAATAATTTCATCATCTTGTGGAGAACTGTGAAGAAACTCATTAACTTCGATAACAAAACAAAATCTCAGGTAGTAAAGATTAATTTCCGGGCGATAAAAGTAATAAATACCTGAAACGTAATCAGGTGTTAGCGTTAAGCCGGTTTCTTCTAGTACTTCTCGTTCAATGGCACTAATTAGGTTTTCATTAGCCTCTAAATGGCCAGCAGGCTGGTTAAAGACTTTTTTACCCTTTTCAATTTCTTCAACCAGTAAAAACTTATTTTGATGAACGATAATAGCAGCAACAGTAGCGTTGGGCTTAAATTGATCTTCGCCATGGTCATTAGTAATGGTATTAACCGTTAGCGTCATGTTATTACTCAGCTTTAAGTTGTTGGTAATGTCCATTTTCGATACCGTCTAGGCTGTATTTACCTATGCTGTAACGAATAAGTCGCAGTGTTGGAAAGTTAATAGCGGCGGTCATTCTACGTACTTGTCGATTTCTACCTTCAGTAATTGAGATACTTAACCATGTCGTTGGAATACTTGCCCGCTCGCGTATTGGCGGGTTACGTGGCCAAAGCTCTGGTGCACTGATCACTTTCACTTTAGCTGGTAAGGTTTGGCCATCTTTAAGTTCTACACCATTACGAAGCTTTTGTAAGTCAACTTCCTGGGGCACACCCTCGACTTGTGCCCAGTAGGTTTTTTCTGTTTTTTCTTTTGGATTAGTCAGTTTATGCTGCAATTTTCCATCGTTTGTTAGCAACAATAAGCCTTCACTGTCGCGGTCTAAACGCCCCGCTGCATAGACCTCTTTTACCGGAATAAAGTCTTTTAAGGTTTTACGTTGCTGATCGTCGGTAAATTGTGAGAGTACATCAAAGGGTTTATTAAATAGTACCAAAACTCGGTCTGCTGGAGCAGGACGAGGCTTAACGTCTTTTAATGAGCGACTCTTCGATAATCGACGATTAGTTGAGTTTGACGCTTTTGTCGTTTTAGTGAAATTAGTCACAGCTTATCCTTTTGAAATAATTCGATATGGCGGTAAAGAATCAAGTAATTGCTTGCCATAACGTTTAGTCACTAAGCGTTTATCCATTAAAGTTATGATACCGGTATCTTTTTCATTGCGCAGTAAGCGTCCGGTCGCTTGAATCAATTTTTTTGAAGTTTCAGGCACTGAAATTGACATAAAAGGGTTGCCCCCTTTAGTGGTAATGTATTCAGCTTGGGCTTCTTCAACCGGTGATGTCGGCACGGAAAAGGGTAATTTGGTAATAATCAAATTAGTTAAATATTTACCGGGTAAATCTAGACCCTCAGAAAAACTTTGTGTGCCAAAAATTATACTGGTTTTATCTTCATCACAGCGTTTTCGATGCGCTTCGATAATGTGTTGACGTGACTGTTCACCCTGAACCAGAATCTCCATTTTGTGCTGCTCTCGCAAGGCTTTAGCCACTTGCTCCATTTGCCAATACGAAGAAAATAGCACTAAACAGGCTTTTTCTTGTTTAATTAACACCGGTAACTCGTTGATTAATTCATCGGTGAACTGAGGGCTGCTTGGCTCATTTTTCATTTTAGCGATAACAAGTTGCGCATTATTTTGATAATCAAACGGTGAGTCGACCTTTTGATATTGTGAGCCATCATTAGTTTGTAAACCAACCTGACGGCGAAAATGCTCAAAGGAATTCAAAGCTAGAATGGTAGCTGAACATAATACCGCCCCTTCACATTTTGACCAGAGAATATCTTCAAGAGTAAAGCCGACTTCAATAGGAGAGGCCGACACTAAAAAATCGCTACGCTTTCCGGTAAGCTTCTCTAACCACCTTGCCATGGGAGCGCCTTTCTCACTATCTGTTTTAGCATACATTTTCCATAGCGAGTTAAAATTCTCTAAGCGCTGGATCATAAAACCGGCTTCAGCAAGCAAGGGTTCAGCAATAAACATTTTACACTCTCCGTCTTTTACTGACTCCATCAATAAGTTATAAAGCTTGTTGCAATGTGCTAAACATTTTTTACTGAGTTCGGCTAAATCTTGAGACCAATTTTTTAAGTTTGGTGGAATGATACCGTTTTCAAAACGGTATAATGCCGCATCATCATCACGTGAAAAACGGTTATTTTCTTTAGCTTTTTCATTAAAATATAACGCTTGATTGTTTTCTATAAAGTTGGCTACTTTTTGCATTTCCATTAATAAATCTTGGCAATCGTCCCCTAACTTTAACGAGGGTGAAATGGCTGATGTCGACTTTATTAATTTCGCCATTTTATCGCCAGTTTCTTTTAACTTGGTTAGCCAGTCAATGGCGCCTTTGATGGTAACATTGGCACTTGAATGATCCCGGGTTACTTTAGGCAGATGATGTGCTTCGTCAATAATATAAAAGGTGTCTTCTGGTGAGGGTAAGATAACGCCACCACCGAGCTCTAAATCGGCCAGTAATAAGCTATGGTTTATCACCAACACATCGGCAGAGTCCATAGTTTCTCGTGCTTTATGAAAAGGGCAATGGGTGTGTTCGGCTACATGTTTTAAACAGCTGTGTTTGTCACATTGAATTTGTTGCCATAAATGATGAGGAATAGGATCAGCCCAAGAATCTAGATCGCCTTGCCATTTATTATCCGTTAACGCTTTATGCAAATGATGTAATAACTTTATATCCATGGCATCAGGTTTTTGCGCAAAGGTGAAACCAGCCTGAGGTGAATCTTCTTGACTGACGGCAAGCGCTAATTTCTGGCGACAAACATAGCGCTGGCGACCTTTGACTAAGGTGAAATTAAAATCCAAGCCTGAATGTTTCTTTAAGAAGGGTAAGTCTTTGTCAACTAACTGCTCTTGTAACGCAACTGTTGCGGTAGAAATACAGACCTTTTTTTGACGTGACATCGCTAACGGAATAGCGCCTAATGAATAAGCTAACGATTTACCCGTACCGGTGCCGGCTTCAATGGTAATAATTTTTCGCGCTTTATCGTATTCTCCCGCGAGGGTTTTAGCTATTTCGGCAATCAAAAAAGTTTGCTGTTTTCTTGGATGAAAGTTTTCTAGGTTTTCACCTATGGTTTTATACGATGTGCGAATTGCTGCTTTAATTTTATCGCTTAGCATGCTGTTAGCCATTTAGGGTTCATTTGGTTATATACTCATGCTACTTAAATAGCCTAAATCCTGTATCTTCAAATAGGATGAGTATATACTGCTGTATATATTAACAGTTTATCGTTATCCGCAACGAATTAAAATAATTAATGTCATTAACTGTCGAAAAATTAACGCCTAGCTCGAATTATGGCTTTTTATTAACCCGTCAAGCTTATGATACCAAACAAGGTATTGAATTATCTTTATGGGTAAAAACCCTGCAAGGTGCTGTTAATATTATTGTACAAAATCAGCAAGCATTATTTTTTGTTGAACAAAGACAACAAGTACAAGCGCAAAGCCTACTGTCCGAACAGCGTATATTAACAGCTAAAGTTAACCCGCTTGCGCTTAAAACCTTTAACCAACAACTGGTCAGTGGCTTCTACTTTTCAACGATGCGTGACTTCTATCGCGCACGTGATGCTTTAAAACAAGCACAGATAAAATGCTATGAAGACGATTTTCGCCCCGATGAACGTTTTTTAATGGAGCGCTTTATTACCTCTGGTATTGAATTTATTCCTCAGTCGATAGCGCAACCGATAACCGAACTACCCAAACAATTTCCGCAAAGTAACTTTGCTACTTTTTATTGTAATAAATGTCGTGCAACAGATAAGGCTCAATTATTAGATGACATTGCTTTAACTATGGTATCCCTTGATATTGAGTGTTCAATGGCGGGGGAGCTTTATTCTATTGGTTTACATTCGCATAAAATGTCTGATGGTAAGTCGATAAAGTGTGTTTTGATGATCGGTGATCAAAATAATGTTATAGCAAAAGCAACGCAGTCAAAATTGTCAGATGAAGAGGCGACAGAAATTGCACAACACATTGTTTGGCTTGACAATGAACAAGCACTTTTGGCTGCGCTGATCGCGTGGATAAAAACCCACGACCCCGATATTTTTATTGGTTGGAATGTGATTAATTTTGATTTTAATTTACTACAAAAACGCTGTGATATTTATAACATTGCTTTTAATATTGGTCGCAACGCTAAGTCGCCTCGCTGGCGGACACGTTCGGCAGGCGGTAGTCAAAATGAGCAAAAATTTATTGATGTTGCTGGCAGAGTGGTCCTTGATGGTATTGATTTACTCAAAAATGCTACTTATAACTTTCCGAGTTTTTCCCTTGATTTTGTTGCCAATGCTTTATTAGGTAAAGGGAAAAAAGTCGATGATGTTGACAATAGAATGCAAGAAATTAACGACAACTTTGCCGATGACAAGCTAGCTTTAGCGGCCTATAACCTTGAAGATTGCCATTTAGTTACCCTTATTTTTGAACAGTCTTTATTACTTGAGTTCACACGTTTACGCGCCAAATTAACCGGTTTATCTATAGACCGTATTGGCGGATCTGTGGCCGCATTCACCAATTTATACTTACCTAAACTACACCGCAGTGGTTATATTGCCCCCAATATGGGTGATGGCTTGCAAGGACTGGTTTCTCCTGGTGGTTATGTGATGGACTCTATTCCGGGTTTATATAAAAATGTACTAGTGCTGGATTTTAAAAGCCTTTACCCCTCTATTATTCGAAGCTTTAATATTGATCCTATGGGCCTAATTGAAGGGTTAAAATCACCGAAAAATAGTATTAAAGGTTTTGATGGTGCTTATTTCTCTAGAGATAAACACTTTTTACCTGAAATTATTAACGAACTTTGGTTAGAGCGTGATATCGCTAAAAAAGATAAAAATGCCGCATTGTCACAAGCGATAAAAATTATTATGAATTCGTTTTATGGCGTATTAGGCTCAACGGGATGTCGATTTTTTGATCCACGTTTATCGGGCTCAATCACTAAACGAAGCCATGAATTATTAATCACCACTAAAATGTGGTTAGAAGATGATGGTTATCAAGTCATTTATGGTGATACCGATTCTATTTTTGTCAGTGTTGATGATGATCTTACCCTCCAGCAATGCCAAACGCTGGGTAAAGCCTTACAAGATAAAATTAATCTTAGGTGGCAAGCAACGCTTAAAAAAGATTTTGCGATAGAAAGCCAACTTGAAATTGAGTTTGAAACACATTTTAGCCAATTTTTGATGCCCACCATCAGAGGACAAGATGTTGGTACCAAGAAGCGTTATGCTGGCATGGTTGAAAAGAAGGGGACATCAGAATTGATTTTTAAAGGCTTAGAAAGTGTCCGCACCGATTGGACTGAACTGGCTAAAACCTTTCAACGAGAGTTGTATTTAAAAATATTTAACGGCGAACCTTTTGCCGATTATGTTCGCAGTATTGTTGCTCAAACATCAGCAGGGCAATTAGATCATTTACTGGTATATCGTAAACGTATTCGCAGGCAGTTAGATCATTATATTAAAAACGTGCCACCCCATGTCAAAGCGGCACGATTAGCCGATGATATAAACAAAATAAATAATCAACCGCAAAAATATCAGCAACGTGGTTGGATAGAGTACCTGATTACGACCTCTGGACCGCAAGCCAAAGGTTATGTTAATGCGCCACTCGACTACCAGTTTTATATCGATCGCCAATTAGCGACGGTTGCTGATGCTATTTTACCTTTTGTGGGTAGTAGTTTTGAAAAATTAACCAGTGATCAAATGAACTTGTTTCAATAGCTTGTGTTGTGTTAATTAATATAAATAAATCGTGCATCATGCTTGGAAAGATCATAAGGTGACTTTATTAAGTTAGCTATTTAGATGGCTAAATGAATTTTATGTTTTAGGATGATAAATCATGATCAACGATACCAAAATAGTCAATGCGGGACGAAAATCAAAATGGACGCGTGGCGTTGTTAATCCTCCCGTAGAACGGGCATCCACTGTTGTTTTTAATACCGTTAAAGAAATGAATTACGCAACAGTAAATCGTGGTAATCAAGTTCTTTTCTATGGCCGAAGAGGCACCTCAACGGCTTTTGCTTTCGCTGATGCTATGACTGATCTCGAAGGAGGCGCCGGTTGTGCTATTTATCCGTCGGGTACCGCGGCGATCACTAACGCTATTCTGTCGTTTGTTAAAACCGGTGATCATATCCTAATGGTAGATACCGCTTATGAACCAACCCGTGATTTTTGCGATAAAATACTGGTCAATATTGGCGTTGAAACGACTTATTACGATCCTACTATTGGCCGAGATATAGCTGAACTTATTAAAGAAAACACTCGACTAATTTTCTTAGAGTCTCCCGGCTCTATCACCATGGAAGTTCAAGATGTTCCTGGTATTGCTGAAGTTGCTCACCAGCATGGTTGTATGGTTATGCTCGATAATACATGGGCTGCTGGGGTCAACTTTCAACCTTTTGACTACGGTGTTGATATTTCGATTCAAGCAGCGACTAAATACATTGTTGGTCATTCTGATGTCATGTTAGGCACGGCAATAGCAACAGAAGAGTATTGGCCGCAACTGCGAGAAAATAGTTATCTGATGGGACAATGTACTTCACCTGATGATTTATATTTGGCAATGCGTGGCATTCGCACCTTAGGTGTGCGTTTAAAACAACATCAAACTAGTGCGCTAAAAGTGGCTAATTGGTTAGCAACACGCGATGAAGTTGACGTTATTCTTCATCCAGCATTCGAGTCGTGCCCAGGCCATGAATATTTTAAGCGTGACTTTACTGGCGCTAACGGGTTGTTTTCTTTTGTATTAACGCGTGGCGATAAACAATCACTTAATGCCTTACTCGATGGTATGGAACATTTTAAAATGGGCTATTCGTGGGGTGGTTTTGAAAGTTTAATTTTGGGTAATACCAACGTTGGACGTTTGCGGACAGCGACAAAGTGGAACTATGAGTATCCATTAATTCGCCTGCATATAGGTTTAGAGGATGTTGATGACCTAATTGCCGACCTTGCGCGAGGCTTTGATCGATTAAATGCGGCCTTAGAAAATAAAGCTTAGGTTTTACGCGTTAAAAGTTTGGAATTTATATGCTGCTATGCACAACAGAAAGGTTAACGATTAGGCATTTGAATGAGCAGGACCATGAATTTGTTCTGCAATTGTTAAATGATGATGCTTTTATTAAAAACATTGGCGATAAAGGGGTTAGAGAGAGCAAAGATGCAATTGCCTACTTAGTTAATGGTCCACTCGCAAGCTATAGCGAACAGGGTTTTGGGCTAAATTTAGTCGCTTTGAAAAGTGATAACACACCGATTGGTCTCTGTGGTTTGTTAAAGCGGCCTGAATTGGAATATGCTGACTTAGGTTATGCCTTGTTACCTGAATACTGCTCGCAAGGCTTTGCTCGAGAAGCCTCATTAGCAGTATTAAAAGTTGGTTATGACAATAATTATGCGGTAAATGTTGTCGCGATCACAACACTAGAAAACACATCCTCTAACGTATTATTAAAAAAACTTGGTTTTGTATTTGAACAGACGATTGAGTTTTATGGGGCCAGCAATAATCTTTATAAAGTCAGATTAGCTTCACTTTTTGAACAATAATCAGCTTTAAATATGGCAGCGAATAAAACTAGGATATCTACTTAAGTGTAAATATCCTAGTGTCGGCAAGTGTCGCTGAAACTGTTTACATTAAGGTAAAGGACAGACCTCTAACTCTTTTTGTTGATAATAATCAGCGGTTAGCCCAAGTAACTGTGGCACTGTTGCCGCAATTACGATAGAAGAAAACGTGCCCACTAAAATACCTGAGAATAGCGCGATAGAAAAACCCGCTAAAGACTCCCCGGCAAAGCCCCAAACAGCCATAATAGTCACTAAAGTTGTCCCTGAGGTGATCATCGTTCGCACTAGGGTTGATTTTATGGCTTGATTGATCACTTCATCTATTGTGACGTCATTCGTAGATTTCATTATTTCTCTAATTTTGTCACCGACAATAATAGAGTCATTTAAGGAGTAACCTACAATAGCTAATAAACTCGCTAATATTGTTAAATCAAAGGGGATATCAAACCATGCAAAAATTCCCAATACAATCAGCACATCATGAAAAAGTGCAATAACAGCACCCGCGGCTAAACGCCATTCGAATCTAAAAGACAAATACATTAAAATGACAATAATTGCGGTTAACAGTGCTAAGCCACCTTGGTTAATTAACTCTTCACCCACTTGGCTGCCAATATAAATAGCATCTTGTGGAGTGATATTTAATTGGTTTTTATCAGCAAAATGAGTCAGCCATGCCTTATCTTGTAAACTGGCGTTATTGTCTGCTTGTTGAACACTCCAATGAGTGCCTTGTTCTGCAGAGGTTAGTTTAAAGCTTTCAGGGAGATAATTACCGAGTAAGCTATTCATATCCTGTTGACTGAGCGATTTTTCTGTCGAAAATTCAGTTAAGTAACCGCCAGTAAAATCCAAACCTAGTGCTAAACCTTTATTAAATAGCCCAAGTAGTGCTATAACAATAAAAATTATTGCTAAAAAACAACCAGCTAGGCGAAAAACACTTAATTTAGACTTCTTATTTATGTTTAAATTTTTCATACATTAACGCCTAATAGTTGAGCTTTGTTTTTTCGAATGACAAGGTTTGTTAGACTTTTAGAAACAAAAACGCCAGTGAACATACTGGTTAAAATACCTAAACACAAAATAAGGGCAAAACCTTTTACTGGGCCATTCCCTATGGTGTATAAAATGATGCCGGTGATCATGGTGGTAATATTGGCATCAAGAATTGTTGAAAATGCACTTTTGTAACCTTGCTCAACGGCAGATAATACTTTATGACCGCGCTTTAATTCTTCTTTTATCCGCTCAAAGATCAAGACATTAGTATCAACAGCCATACCAACTGTTAGCACTAAACCAGCGATGCCCGGTAAAGTAAGTACGGCTCCAGGGAGCAACGACATTAGGCCCAGTAAGCTCATTAAGTTTAGTGTCAACGCCACATTGGCGATAAGCCCTAAAGCTCTATACCAAAAAGCCATGAATACCAAAGTAAAACCCATGCCTATACTGAGTGCTTTTATACCATTTTTAATATTATTTTCGCCCAGTGTCGCTTCAATAGTGCGCTGTTTTACTATAGTTACTGGCGCTGTTAGCGAGCCTGCTCGCAATAATAATGACAGTTCTTGTGCCGCTTGTTGGCTGGGCATATGGGTAATACTAAACTGTGAGCCTAAGTGTTGTTGGATTGTGGCAACATTGATTATTTTACTTTTTTTGACCATTTTGTCATCAGCACTTCGATAAAACTCAGAAAATACCGTCACCATAGTGTTACCGATATTTTGTTTAGAAAACTGTGACATCTTCTTACCACCTATAGCATCTAAGGTTAGGTTGACTAAAGGCATACTCATTTGATCTTGGCCTGCACGGGCATTTTTAATATTGCTGCCTGAAAAAACCACCTGACTGTTTAAGTTAAATGCTCTGCCATGCTCGTCTGCCATACGTAATATACCCGCAGCTGTAGAATTTTCTGCAAGCTGATAAAAATCAAGTGAAGCTGTAGCACCTATGATGCGTTTTGCTTCATCTGGATCATGGACACCAGGCAATTCAATACGGATATAGTTTTTCCCCTGTTGCAGTGTTACCGCTTCAGTTATACCTAACTCTGCTATTCTTCCTCGCATTGTTTTTAATGTTTGCTGCATAGTTTCTTGGCGATATTGAGCTGTTTTTTGTGATGAGTATGACAAGGTTACTTGGTTATTTTGATTTTTTTGCTGAGATAATTCAGGGTAAGCTGCTTTTATTTTATTAAAAAGTAAATCAATTTTACTTTTTTCTACGTTAGGAAAGCTCACCAAAAGGTTTTGTTGATAGTTTTCAATAGATAGACCTAACTTACTTTGAACAACATTAACCCCTCGAATTCGTTCTTCCATGGCAAGAGTTTTTATTGCTAATGCTATATTTTTAAAACGCTCAAGTAAGGCTTGTTTTGTATCGACCTCAAGCACAAATAATACCCCACCACTTAAATCTAAACCTAACTTTATCGGCTTAGCGTCAAGCGACTGTAACCATAAGGGTGAGTTACTTATCACTGAATTTTCAATGTTATAATCATTATTAAATTCAACAAATAACAGTTCATTAATTGATTTTAGGTCAGTTTTATTACTGAGCGTTATTGATGTGGTTTGATTAAGGGAGTGAATTTTATCAACCGATAAGCTGTGCTTAGCCAATAAATCTTTAAGTTGATAAGTGGTCAGTTGTTGCACGGAACTATTTATAGGCGAGAGTTGAATTGTTACTCTATCTCCATACAAATTGGGCAGGGCACTAATTAAGAGAAAAAGTAAGGTAAATAAAATGAGTAGGTTTTGCCATGTAATGTAACGATAAGGCTTCTTTTTAGGTGAGTTCATCATAAAATCTCGAAAATTTTGTTACCTGCACTCTCTCAAATTTAGAAAAGTGCATACAACAAGGGCCACTGTTAAAACAGCGACATGAAAAAGGAAAAGGTTAGTCAATAATGGTTAGATGATGAATCTATGAATGATATGTCAGACGAGCTTTATATAAGGTATTGCCATCTTTCCAACCAGCAAGTCGATTGGAGTTTGAACGATGACTCAGTTGTTCAAACCAATTAAGTTGAACGGGTGGGTTAGCAAGATTTTTAAATAAACTTGCAGAGAGTTTTAGCGGAAAAAACTCAGTAACGAGCAGATAGTTTGGAGTGGTTTGTATTTCATTAATAAATAAAGAGGCGCAAACTCGATTTAAGCGCGGTAATTTAGCCACGTCATCGGGGGCAATATTATCTATTAAAACGGTAACGTTTGATGGCGTGTGGGAGTCAATTTTTCCAAGAGTCGATATACTAGAAAAAGTTAAATGACTATCAGCTGAATTTTCAATAGGTAAAGCATTAGCCGTGGCAGCTAAAACAAATAAAAACAGGGTTATCGAAAAAGTACGCCACATAAGAAAAGTACATTAGTTATTAATATTGACTATGTGTGGCAAAATATTTGTTTTTCAAGTGTAGATGTAAAATAAATTCATTAAAGTAGTGTTGATTCTTGGCGAAAAATCACCATTATTGCCAACATTATCGATATATTGTTGTTAAGGCATTTTCTATTGGTATTGTCCGATTAACACTGCTAAGTTGTTGATGGGTTACCCATCTAGGAGTCTAGCCAGCGAGTTAGACATACACAATGAAAATAAATTCTAAGCGGTGCAATTACTGTACTTTTTAGTATTGAAGTAAAGAGAAATGACTATGTTCTACCAAACCGACGACGTTCGCATCAGTAAAATTAAAGAATTATTACCTCCAATCGCACTTATTGAGCGATTTCCAGCTTCTCAAGAAGCGTCTAAGTCGGTATTTTCTGCGCGTAAAGCCATTAGTAATATTTTTAATAACAAAGATGATCGCTTGCTTGTAGTGATTGGTCCTTGTTCAATTCATGATACCGATGCAGCATTAGAGTATGGCGATCGGTTAGTTAAGCTTCGTGAAAAATATAAAGACACGCTTGAAATTGTGATGCGGGTTTATTTTGAAAAACCAAGAACAACGGTGGGCTGGAAAGGTTTAATTAATGACCCTTACATGGATAACACCTTTAAGCTCAATGACGGTCTTCGTATCGGTCGTAAACTATTACTCGACCTAAATGATATGGGGATGCCAACAGCGGGTGAGTTTTTAGACATGATTACGCCACAATATATGGCTGATTTTATGTGTTGGGGGGCAATTGGGGCTCGTACTACTGAAAGCCAAGTTCATAGAGAACTCGCCTCAGGATTATCTTGTCCGGTCGGTTTTAAAAATGGCACAGATGGCACCATTAAAGTCGCTATAGATGCTATTGGCGCAGCAAGTGCTTCTCATCATTTTTTGTCGGTCACTAAATATGGTCATTCTGCTATTGTGCAAACGACAGGCAATAAAGATTGTCATATCATTTTAAGAGGCGGTAAAACGACAAACTTTGATGCAGACAGTGTAAAAGTTGTGACTGAGCAGTTAGATAAGTCTGCACTTAATACCAATATCATGATTGACTTTAGTCATGCTAACAGTAGTAAAAAGTTTAAAAATCAAATGCTTGTTTGTGACGATGTTTGTCAGCAAATCAGTGGCGGAAATGACAATATTTTTGGCGTGATGGTTGAAAGTCACTTAGTAGAAGGTCGCCAAGATTTGGTTGATGGTGAAGTGGCAACATACGGTCAAAGTATTACCGATGCTTGTATTGGCTGGTCTGATACAGAAGTCTTGTTGTCACAACTGAGTGAGTCCGTTGCTACTCGCAGGCGATAAGTTTATATAGTCTTTCCATCTTTAGATATATTAGTAAAGCCAATCAATTTTGATTGGCTTTTTTTATATATAAACTGAATGACAATCGCAGGTGTTATTGCCACTTTTGAAAAAAAATAACACTCGCATTTTGTGAGCTGTGCCTTTATGGTATTGAAAAATAATCATTAGCAGGCGTTAATTTGTTAAACATCCATAGACTATCTATTCTCACGCAATTTGAATTGAAGCGTATTTTCAATACTAAAAATGGCTTGATCGCCTTAATGGCATTTTGTGCTGTTTGGTTCATACTTTTGACTTATGTGATCAGTTCAGCCACTGAACTTGTTTTTTCCGATGGATTTAAGCTGGCAGCAAGTTCTTTATTTGGCTCATTGGGATTAAGTGCTTTGTTGAAATGGCCCGTCGCTGAATTTTCTATTTATTGGCTAGTCGCAGTTTATTCATTTCCAATATTCACTTTTTTAGTCAGTAGTGATCAAACTTGTTCCGACCGTGCTCGTGGAACGCTGCGTTTTATTACGTTAAGAGCCTCGCGTAGTGAAATACTGATAGGACGATTTTTAGGTCAATTCCTTACGCTTGTTAGCCTTATATTATTAACGTTACTGGCATGTGTTATTTTAGCGACAGTTCGCGATAATGCTTTGTTTTTACCTGCGTTAAAACAAGCTGCAGTTTTGTTTATTGAATTAGCAATTATCATCTTACCTTTCATTGCACTGATGTCATTTTTTAATAGTATTTTATCCTCAGCAAAAATGAGCATTGTTGCCGGTATTTTGTTTTATACCATAGGAGCGCTATTGATAGGTTTTATTCAATTTCAATTAGACAGTGGACTTTTTCTTAACTTTATTTTTCCGGGTACACAAATTAGCAGTGTAGTTTCATTAGATGGACTCGATTTTTACCATTATTTAATTCCTATATTACAAACGATTGTCTTATTATTTGTTGCGGATAAACTACTAAAGAGGGCATCAATATGAGTTTACTTAATAGCCAATCTGCGCCATTAATTCAAGTTGATAATCTTTCAAAATCATTTGGCGATCATCTAGCGTTAGACAAAGTATCATTTAGTATAGAAAAAGGGCAACCGATTGCTTTAGTTGGACCCAATGGTGCTGGTAAAACAACTTTATTTAGCCTTTTATGTGGTTATCTATTGCCCAGTAGCGGCACTATCACTATTGCAGGATTAAGGGCTGGAGACGGCAACCTATTCGGCAGATTAGCGGCTTTACCACAAGATGCTCAGTTTGACCCTCGTTTTTCTATTGCACATCAATTAACCTTTTATGCCCAACTGCAAGGTCTAACTCGCAAGAATGCACAAAAAGAAGCACATAGAACGTTAGAGCTTGTTGGCTTAGCTGACACGCTAAAAGCCAAGCCTGATGAGTTATCACATGGTATGCGTAAACGTGTTGCTATTGCCCAAACGTTAATTGGCTCGCCAGAAATAGTGATGTTGGATGAAGCAACCGCGGGACTTGACCCAATAAATGCCCGAGAAGTTCGTCAGCTCGTTGCATCTTTATCATCAGAAATTACCTTTATTTTAAGTTCTCATGATTTGAGTGAACTAGAGCGATTATGTAGCCAAGTCTTGTATATAGAGAAGGGACAATTAAAACAACATCAAAACTTGCAAAGCGAAGAACAGCAAGGTTTCTTAACGATTAGAATGAGGAAGGCCTACGATAACTTTTTACCTTTAATGGCTGGGGTTGCCGATGTACAGCATATTGAACAGACGCAAAACAATGAGTTTTTGATCACTACCGGTCTCGTTTCTCCTGACAGCGAACCGTTAGACTTACAAATATTAAAGCTTTGTCATCAACACAAATGGCAATATTCACAATTGACTAACGGTAAAACTTTAGAAAATAGATTATTCTAGATTTTATCAGCAGGAATGAACTCACCATCAAGGTCGATACGCTTTTGTGTTCGGCCATTGTTTTGTGAAGCCAACCAGTCAAGGTAATCATCAATGGGCATAGGCTTTGCGTAGTAGTAGCCTTGCCCAATATCGCAACCAAAACTACGTAATGTGTCCTCATCTTCTTGACTATTAATACCTTCAGCGACAACCTCTAAACCTAAACCTTTTGCCATTTTAACGGTTGCTTCTGCAATGGTTTTACGTTTGTGATCATCATTAACATTTTCAACAAATTGTCGGTCAACTTTAAGCTCTTGAAAAGGCAGGTGGCTAATTTGCGCCATAGATGAATACCCCGTGCCAAAGTCATCAATACTGATAGTGAAACCTAAATCGCCTAATTTTTGGATTAACTCAAGAGATTGCTGGTTATGGCTAATTGACGCCGATTCGGTTAATTCTAAAATTATTTTTTCAGCGGCTATGCCACTTTCTTCAATAATACTCAGTGCATTGGTAAAAAAGTGCTCATGAGCAATATCTTTACCACTAATGTTAATCGAGACCATATGATTATTATTGACTAAAATTTGCTGGTGTTGTGCTAAAGAACGTTTAATAACCCATAACGTTAGCTGATTAATAAGGCCTAAATCTTCAGCTAAAGGAATAAAAATATCAGGTGAGATAAAACCTTCACGATGATGATCCCAACGAATCAAACACTCGCTGCTACAAACTCGTAAGGTCTTCAGATCTATTTGTGGCTGATGGTATATTGCTAGGGTGTTATGCTCTATCGCTGCTTTTAAATCAGTGGCGAGTTTGAGTAAATAACTGGTGTGATCTGATTTTTCACTTTGATAATAAGCCCAACGACCATAGACGAGCTGTGCATCGTTTACCGCTAACAGGGCATGATTAATCAATAAGTAATTAGCACTGCCATGTTCTGGGTGGTTAGCGACGCCAATTACTGCTGACAAGGGCAACTTAAGGTCGTCTATTTGAAATGTCTCAGAGATAAGCTGTTGTATTGATTTGATCAAAATAGGCAAGTCTTGCTGGTTTTTCTCGTGATTAACGATAATAGCTAGGCAGTTATTTTCTAAGAAACAAATTTTTTCGTGGTTAGAAGATAATTCCACGATAGCATCATTATGAATAAACAATGAGCTTAAGCGACGACTTAGGCGTTTAAATAAAGCAGCGTTAGCTTTATCATCGATATAAAGTGATATTTGTTCGATATGTTCTGGTTTAATTATTAATACACAAAAATCGTTTTCACCCGAATTTTTCATTTCGTTCATCGCGTTTTCAAGCATCGACTTACGGGGTAATTTGGTAAAATCATGGTAACTGATATCATGAATTCTATCTTGCTCATTCCTGCGCATGCGTTCAGCGAGGGCAAAAGCCATAAAAGTAATTTCAATCATCACCGCAAATAGAAATGCATTACGTGTTATGAATGTCGAATCAACATAATTTAATAACACCAGTGGTTGAATGGCCGCTCCAGCTAAAAAAGGTAACCATGAAATGAAATAAAATCGAGCCCAGGCAAAATCTTTAGACAGTCTTCTAAAAATAATAAATAGTGCATATAAAATAAATATCGGTTGAATCGAAAAAAACAGTTTGGTTTGTGCAATTTGATCTAAGGTCAGTGAATAAAAAGCGACAAGTATTAACAGTAGGCAAGATGTTAGGCCCACTCTATAAAACTTGCCTTTTATTTGGTCATAACGTAAGAAGTATAATGAGAAAAGTAACAAGAAAAATATCATAAAATAATCTAAAAATAACGAATACTCATGGATAATATATTGAATTTGTTTGGAAAAAATCAGATAGCCATAGCCAGTTACACCAGCAATAACAATAAAGGCGGATAACAAATAGCCAATATAAACCAAGTAAACTTTATCTTTTGTCGCAAAAAACAGCACAAAGTTATAGGCAGCCATCAAAAGCATAATGCCAATAAAAATCCCAAAAGTCATCTGTACATAATCAGTACGCTTATCGAAATTTTCTTTACTATAAAGGATTAAGGGGATATTCGGAGGGCCATTACTTTTTATATGCGCAATAACTTGTACCGTGCTTTTTTCCAGCAGGTCAAATGCTACGTGAGGAAAAACATCTAATAAGGTTTCTTGTTCAGGCGTTGGCTTTTGCTGTGCTATTTGTGTTGTGCTTTCTAAAATAGCATTGACTTTATAGACATCAAAAAAGGCTAGTCTACTATTATCGGCATGCAATACAACACTTTGAATGTTTGCGGTATTGTTATTAATATTAATCTTTACCCAATAGGATTGATGACCTAATTCGTAAGGTATATCATTAGCTAACGAAGGAATAAATAGCGCTTTAGACTCTTTGTTTTTAATGAGAGTTTTAATGTCTAAACTGTTGTCACGATCAATAGTGTAGCTAAAATCACTTGTCACTAAAGAAGAATCTTTACTAAAAGAAAGTTCATCAATATGACTGATAAACTGCCATACATTGTTTAGAATAAAAACTAACACCAGCGAAATCATCACAATGAAGACTAATTTGGTACTGTTATAAATACTTGAGGGTAACTTGATCATAAAGATAATTTTAAGAATAGCGACAGAAATTTAATGTAGTTAATTTAGCAGAGTATCGTAAATAAAGGCAGAAATTAATAAAATAAAAAAGCCTACTGTTTAAAAAGTAGGCTTTATCACAAATGACGTAAAGTATTGTTATGTTTTATATAAACGTCAGATAAGTTTTATATAAATAAGGCTAAAAAGAAGTGGTGTCAGTGAATAAGCCCACTTTTAAATCTTTAGCTGTATAGATAACTTTGCCGTCAACTAATACTTCGCCATCAGCAATACCCATGAACAATTTGCGTTTGATAACACGCTTTAAGGTGATTTTATAGGTAACTTTTTTATTGGTCGGTAAAATTTGACCTGTAAATTTAACCTCTCCTACACCTAACGCTCTGCCACGACCTGGACCACCAGACCAACCAAGAAAGAAACCAACAAGTTGCCACATAGCGTCTAAACCTAAACAACCAGGCATGACGGGATCACCTTTAAAGTGACAATCAAAAAACCAAAGGTCTGGGCTAATATCAAGTTCAGCAATAATCTCACCTTTACCATATTCGCCACCATCTTCAGTGATAGAAA
The DNA here is from genome assembly GCF_007954355.1 of Colwellia hornerae. Taxonomy (GTDB): domain Bacteria; phylum Pseudomonadota; class Gammaproteobacteria; order Enterobacterales; family Alteromonadaceae; genus Colwellia_A; species Colwellia_A hornerae. Next base: position 27,052 of record NZ_VOLR01000017.1, on the reverse strand, counting down.
CAATACGGTCCATCATCAACATATTGTCTGAAGGTAATTGGCTATTTCCTTCGCCAAACATTTCGCCGGTACCCGCTTTTACTAAGTCTTCTTTAGAGTATGAATTTTGATCTAACATGAGGTCACTTTCTTTCAGTAATAAAATTATTCGCTACTTTAGCGAACACCTGTACACTAAACAACTCCGAGCAGTGCTTTATTTGAGTTTTATTAATATAAAGTTAGATTATTATGATTTTTTTATATATTATTTGGTTACGCATAACCTTGTTTTTATTTTAGATAATTTGGTAACCTACTGATGAAAGAGAATAAAAAAGCATTTAGTAACGCAGAAAAACAAAAGCGCTATCGAGAACGACAAAAAGAGTGTGGTAAAAAAGAAATGCGTGGCTATTTGTCTCCAGAAGCGCAAAATTGCTATGAGTTAATCGCTGAACAGACAAAATGGACGGACAGCGTTATTTTAAGTAATGCGGTTAGATTAACTTATGCCGCTTATAAAAATGGTCAAATTGGTTTGTTAAATAACTGGTTAAAAAAGCATGATTTATAGTTAAAGGTTAGCTTATTTGTAGGTTAATAAAGCAGTGCTATATTTATGCCGGACTTTTTCAATGTAAGATGGTTGAATTCAATTGTACTGCTTGTTAATACCCTATATGCTCTAATCATATAAGGAATATTTATTACAGTATTCTTCAAGATAATAAAATTGTAAATTAAGGTGAATCTCTGTTGATAAATGTTTTGTTGGTCGATGATCATGAGTTAGTTCGTACAGGAATACGTAGGATTCTAGACGACGTAAAAGGACTTAAGGTTATTGGCGAGGCCGAAACAGGAGAAGAAGCCGTACAATTTTGTCGTAAAAATCAACCCGATGTTGTGTTAATGGACATGAACATGCCTGGTATAGGTGGCTTAGAAGCGACTAAAAAAATAATTCGCTATTCACCTGATATAAAAGTTATTGTGTTAACCGTTTATTCTGAAGATCCCATTCCTACCAAAGTGATGCAAATTGGCGCCGCAGGTTATTTAACTAAAGGTGCGGGTGCCGATGAAATGGTTAATGCCATTCGAGCAGTTAATAGTGGGCAGCGTTATATAACACCAGATATTGCTCAGCAAATGGCACTAAGTCAGTTTAAATCTAATGAAGAAAACCCATTCAATACCTTGTCTGAACGTGAACTTCAAATTATGTTGATGATCACCCGTGGCGAAAAAGTGCCTCATATTTCAGAACAATTAATTTTAAGTACCAAAACAATTAATAGCTACCGTTACAGAATGTTTGAAAAGTTAAACGTTGGTAATGATGTAGAACTTACTCATCTCGCTATTCGTCACGGTATGATCAAAACAGAAACGTTATAAACCTTGCCAACTTCTCAATCTCTTTTTGATCACCAAGCTTTTCTCTCTTCCGTTTCTGAGCAGGCGGGTGTTTATCGGATGTACGATAAACACCAAACAGTTATTTATGTAGGAAAAGCTAAACAGCTGAGAAAACGCCTCGCCAGTTACTTTCGTAAAGATGTCGGCAGCACCAAAACTAAAGTATTAGTTAGCCACATTATGGCGATTGACGTTACCGTTACCCATACTGAGGGCGAAGCGTTAATTCTTGAAAACAACTACATTAAAAAATACCTGCCTAAATATAATATTTTATTACGAGATGATAAGTCTTACCCCTATTTACTAATAACGGACCATAAACACCCCAAGTTAGGCGTACACCGAGGCGGAAAAAAAGTTAAAGGTGAATACTTTGGTCCATATCCAACCGTCGGCGCTGTTTGGGAAAGTCTTCGTTTAATGCAAAAGTTATTTCCGGTTCGTCAATGCGAAGATAGTTATTATCGTGCGCGCAGTCGTCCTTGTTTGCAATATCAATTAAATCGTTGCTCTGCGCCATGTGTTGATAAAATATCAGCAGTGGATTATCAGCAGCAAGTTGATCTAGCTAAATTATTTTTACGCGGCAAAAGTTCGACTGTTATTGATAGCTTAGTGATTGAAATGGAACAAGCCAGTCAAAGCTTAAATTTTGAGGCTGCAGCTAAGTACCGAGATCAAATTGCCACCTTACGACAAGTTCAAAAGCAACAGTTTGTTAGTGGTATTGTGGCTGAACTTGATGTTATAGGTATATATATTGAAAAGTCCCAGGTTTGTGTACACGTTTTATTTATACGTGATCAAAAGATATTAGGCAGTAAAAGCTACTTCCCTAGTATTCCTGGCGATACAGATCAAGCCGAAGTTTACCAAGCCTTTATTAGTCAACATTACTTAGGGCAAGACTTAAAAAGTGCAGCTATCCCCAAAGAAATAGTCATCAGTGAAAGCTTTGAACATATTGAAGAGCTTACTAAGCTTTTGAGTGAGCAAGCGGAGCGCAATGTAAAAATATCAACGAGTGTTCGTAGTGAGCGTGCGCAATATTTAAAGTTAGCCTGTACCAATGCGAAAAATGCATTAGTCACTAAGAATAGTCATAAAGCTTCAATGCAAGCACGCTTTTCTGCATTAAATGAAGTATTTGAACTTGATCAGGGTATTAACCGAATTGAGTGTTTTGATATTAGTCATACCATGGGGCAACAAACCGTGGCATCCAATGTGGTTTTTAATCAAGAAGGGCCGTTAAAAAGCGACTATCGTCGTTATAATGTTTATGGTATCACTCCTGGCGATGATTATGCGGCGATGGCGTTTGCCCTCAATAAACGTTATGGCAAGGTGACCAGCATGGAAAATATGCCTGACATTGTTTTTATTGATGGAGGTAAAGGGCAATTGTCAAAAGCAGAAGCCTTTTTTGCTCAATGGCAAGCTGATACAGCATTAGAGAAAATTCCCTTATTGGTTGGCGTTGCAAAAGGTGAAGGGCGCAAGCCCGGACTCGAAACGTTAATCTTGGCGGGTAGTCATCAATTAATTTCATTACCCTCGACTTCGCCAGCTTTACATCTAGTGCAGCATATTCGTGATGAATCACATCGTTTTGCGATTACCGGACACCGAGCCAAGCGTCAAAAAGCTAGCAAAAAATCGACACTTGAATCTATTGAGGGGATTGGCGCGAAAAAACGTCAAGCCTTATTAAAATATTTAGGCGGGCTCCAAGAAGTGATGCAAGCCGACAGAACGACGCTTGAAAAGGTACCAGGTATTAGTACTGTTCTAGCCGATACAATATATAACGCCTTACATGATAAATAAGTTAAGCGTTTTTCTATAATATACCCGCCGCTATTACTGACAATTATTATTGCTATTTTTTGATAAAAATTTACGTCTCTGCTTGTAATGTGTAGAATGCGTCAACGCTTGTTGCTTTAGTAGAAAAATAAATTTATGTGGACCATTCCAAATCAAATCACCATGTTCCGGATACTATTAATACCTGTTTTTTTAGTGGTATTTTATTTACCTGTCTCGTGGAATCACTTCGGCGCATTTGCCGTATTCTGGCTTGCTGCTATTAGTGATGCCCTAGATGGTTACCTAGCACGTAAATTAAACCAATCTTCAGCATTTGGCGCCTTTATCGATCCAGTCGCTGATAAATTGATGGTTGTTGCTGCTTTAGTGCTCCTTATTCAAGATTATCAATTATGGTGGATCTCCATTTCAGCGATATTAATGATTGCTCGTGAAATTTTTATCAGTGCCTTGCGTGAATTTATGTCTTCACGAGGTAAGCGTGATGAAATTGCCGTTTCTCAAATGGGAAAATATAAAACTGCCGCGCAAATGTTAGGCATTATGGGATTAATTTGGCAACCAGATTATGATATCCCATTAATTCTGTTTCATTTTCCACATGAAATTTTAATGTTTATCGCTTATAGCTTTTATGCGATAGCTACTGTGCTTACTTTTTGGTCAATGCTGGCCTATTTTAAAGTAGCTTGGCCAGAGTTAGCCAAACAAAATAGCTAGAAAATGATATATTTAGTTAAAAAAACGTCAAATTAGCCGCTTTTTGAGCAGTCAAAACAAAATTGAAATTAAACTGTTGACTCCAAATAATTTCAATGTAGAATGCGTCCCAAGTTGACAGGGAGTCAGCAGATGAAGCGGCTGTAGCTCAGCTGGTAGAGCATCACGTTGCCAACGTGAATGTCACGAGTTCGAGTCTCGTTAGCCGCTCCAAGTTTGATTTGTAATGATTTTTTAAATTATTATTAGTTCAAAGGATTCGGCGGGTTGGCAGAATGGCTATGCAGCGGATTGCAAATCCGTGGACCTCGGTTCGACTCCGGGACCCGCCTCCATTACTTATTTATAAGTGTTGGAAGTAAGAAGGACTTAGTTTGAATACTAAGAAGTAGGGAACCAATCACTACTATAAAAAATAATTATCCGATGCCCGGGTGGTGGAATTGGTAGACACAAGGGATTTAAAATCCCTCGCTCATAGAGTGTGACGGTTCAAGTCCGTCTCCGGGTACCACTTTTCTTTTAGTAAGGTAAAGCGGTTAGTTAGATGGTGTATGTTGGCGCATGCAGATAAAATTAAACCTTGCTTATAATAGCAAGTAATGAAGCGGCTGTAGCTCAGCTGGTAGAGCATCACGTTGCCAACGTGAATGTCACGAGTTCGAGTCTCGTTAGCCGCTCCAAATTTTATTAAAGAAAAGAAAACCTTAAGTAATGTTATTATATTACTTAATCTACGAAGCGGCTGTAGCTCAGCTGGTAGAGCATCACGTTGCCAACGTGAATGTCACGAGTTCGAGTCTCGTTAGCCGCTCCAAATTTAGCGTTTAGACAAGCTAAATATAGTATGATGAGTAAAACATTTACGAAAATGTGAATGTCAGCTGTTAACAAAAGATGTCGAGTCTCGTTAGCCGCTCCAAATTTAGCGTTTAGACAAGCTAAATATAGTATGGTGAGTAAAACATTTACGAAAATGTGAATTTCAGCTGTTAACAAAAGATGTCGAGTCTCGTTAGCCGCTCCAAAATTAGCCTTTAGACAAGCTAAATAGTAAGAAATCTCTTAATAATTTAGGAGTTAGTAGGGAGCCAATCTCTACTTTAAAAATAATTATCCGATGCCCGGGTGGTGGAATTGGTAGACACAAGGGATTTAAAATCCCTCGCTCATAGAGTGTGACGGTTCAAGTCCGTCTCCGGGTACCACCTTTATACTGTTCTTTCTGTTCAGTAATTTAAAATAAATAATTCACATTTATATGAATAAGTGACTGTAGCTCAGCTCTTAATGCATTAGCTTAGCTAACGTGTATGTCAGCTGTTAACAAAAGATATCAAGTCTCGTTAGCCGCTCCAATGTTTAGTGTTTAGATAAACTAAATAGTAAAAACATCTCTTAGTAAATTAAGAGTTAGTAGGGAGCCAATCTCTACTTTAAAAAGAATTATCCGATGCCCGGGTGGTGGAATTGGTAGACACAAGGGATTTAAAATCCCTCGCTCATAGAGTGTGACGGTTCAAGTCCGTCTCCGGGTACCACCTTTTTACTGGCTTTCTGCTCAGTTAATTATAATATTCACTATAACCCCAAGTGTTTATTTCTATGAAATACATAGATTCGTATTTGAGCTAAACCCTTGTAATAACTTCTGAATAAACGTTCTATGATTTATAGTTAAATTCAATTCTGTTTTCTGCTTAACGAGAGAATATCGATTATGGCTAATAACTATGCTGTTATCAGAGACTGTAACTATTATCTTTTTAATCTAAACTCAAAATCTTTTTGAATAAAAATCTCGTCATTTCACTTGAACATAGAGTGTGACAGTTCAAGTCCGTCTCCGGGTACCACCTTTTTACTGGCTTTCTGCTCAGTTAATTATAATCTTCACTAACACTACAAGTCTATATTTCTATGATCTACATAGATTCCTATTTGAACTAAACCCCTGCAATAACTATGCTGTTATCAAAGATAGAGACTGTAACTATTATCTTTTTAATCTAAACTCAAAATCTTTTGAATAAAAATCTCGTCATTTTACTTGAGACTAGTACGCCTGTAATTATTGCCAGTTTGATCTAAGGCTAATTTTTTTGGCGTATTTGACGTAAACTACTGAATAACATAGTATCATCGAATCCATAATCATTAACCCAACAGAGCCAGTGTTTTATAGGAGTTCCGTTAACTATATTACAACTGTTCACAGAGAAATTATGTCTAACCGACCCCCACAGCAATTAAATATTATTATCGCCATGTATCTTGGTTATGCCGCCATGATGATTTGTCGTCAAATGGTCACTATCCTGAGTCCTGCCTTGCTTGCCGATGAAACCTTAGCCTTAACAAAAACTAATCTAGGTGATTTTGCTGCTTATGGTACTTTAGGTGCACTGGTCGGTAAACTTATTTGGGGGCCCCTTGCTGATATTATAGGTGGGCGTTTTACTTTTTTGATTGGCATTTTTCTAACGGCGCTTTTTGTTATCGCTTTTGGACTCTCTCCTAATGTAATGGCTTTTACTGTTTTTTCATTCCTGTTGTACTGTACAAAATCTTCAGGCTGGCCAGCTATGACCAAACTGGTTGGAGAATGGTATCACCCTCATCATTATGGACGAGTTTGGAGTATTATCTCTACCAGCTCTAGATTCAGTGTTGTGTTAGCAACTTTGTTCTTTGGTTGGTTGTTAAGCTTTATGGATTGGCGCTCAGTAGCCTTCATCGCTGCGGCTTTTGCATTGGTTGTTTTTATTGGCTGTTATTTTTTTCTACAAGAGAAACCAGAAAACCCCAACTTTTTTAGAGAAAATCAAAGTGATCATACCGATACCAGTGATGAAGGTATAGCGCTAGCCAAAGCAGCAAAGCAGGCAGTTGATAACAAATATAACCACCCACTTCAAGATACTAGCATGGGTGCCGGTATGTTAGCATTTGTTAAAAGCCCAAGAGTTTGGTTAGTGGTGCTGATGTTAATGATGCTTACTTGTATGATGGCCTTTTTAGATTTTGTTGCTGTTTACCTTATGGAAACCTATCAATTATCTCCCTCACAGGCAGCAATGGCTTCTACTATCTTCCCTATAGGTTCTTTGGCTGGATTGTTAGCTTCAATAGCATTTTATGACCGTTTTTCAAAAAAGGGCATTCGCACCGTATTAACGATAGCGATGACACTAAGTTTATTGAGTATTCTGACCTTGAAGTATTTATCTTGGTTTAATTTGAGTGTTGAAGTGAATTACATTGTGGCTTTGAGCGCAATTTTCTTATTCGCTTTTTCAATTTCTCCTGCTTATTACTTACCTATGTCAATATTTTCTATCGAATATGGTGGACCACACAGTGCAAAACTGGTGAGCTTTATTGATGCTTTTGGTTTTGCGGCCAGCGCAACATTTGCCTTTATTGGCGGAAGGTTGGCAGATAGTGCGGGCGGTTGGTCTAGTTTTATGAATATGCTTATATTGATTTCAGCGGTGGGCATTGTATCTGTTTGGGCATTTATGCATGCAGAATATAAAGCGGCAAAGTCAGAATAAAGTGTCATCAAGCACTGGCGTTTAATGCATAAACTCTTTAACCCTTTAAAGAGTTTATCGCCATAGCTTAAATAATCCTCGAAAGTAGTGCTAATCGTTACTTCTTCTAAATACCGTTTTTTCACCGAAGTTTGCTGTTTATTTTAGCTATATTCAGTAATCTTTCCGATATTGTAGTATGCTACAACTCAAAAATTTCTGTGCTATTAACCATTAAGTTATATTGCAGATGATTTTTAGGACATAGCTGTTTACGAAAACTTTTGACGGTTTGTCACCAAGAAGCAAAAGGTTGTCGCAGATAAGCGTTTTGCTTCGATATTGATCTATTAATTTACTTAGTATTAGCTAAGTCACAGAAAATAATCAACGAGGGTACCTATGTATCATAAAAACCGACCAGTTAAAACCGTATTGACCATGGCAATAGCTCTTGCATTAAGCAATAGTGCCGTTCAAGCTCAGGAAAAGAGTAAAGTAGATGACAAAAAAGTTGAGACTGAGCGTCAGATCGAAACTATAGTTGTTACTTCAACTCGCCGTTCAGAAAACCAACAAGCAGTGCCACTTGCCGTTCAAGCCATTAGTGGCGCACAACTCCAGCAACTCGGCATTGACAGCTTTGAAGATTATATTGCATTACTACCGGGCGTTAGCTCTGAAGGTCAAGGACCAGGTAAGCAAGAAACCTATATCCGTGGTGTATCTGCCGGTCGTGCCGATGTAAGACTTGCAGGCATAGGGGGCGAGCCAAGTGTTGCTTTTTACCTTGATGAAACCCCAATCACTACCCCTGGTCGTAATATCGATTTATATGCAGTCGATCTGCAACGTATCGAAGTGTTAAAAGGTCCTCAAGGCACATTGTTTGGCGCTAGTTCACAGGCAGGTACCGTTCGTCTTATTACCAATAAACCAGTGTTGGACGAATTCAGCGCAGGTGGCGAGGTAGGTATGTCGTCGACTAAGAGCGGTGGCATCAGTAATAAAACTGAAGGTTATGTCAATCTTCCTATTATAGAAGATGAGTTTGCCATAAGAATTGCTGCTTATAATTCTACTGACGGTGGATTTATTGATAATGCGCTTTCTACAACGCAATTACCATTAACTAATCCAGGATTGGGTGGCAGCGTTCCTTCATCTCGACAGGTAGTAAGTAACGCTACACTTGCAAAAGATGATTACAATGAAGCGACACATCGTGGCGTCAGAATTAGTGGCTTATGGCAAATCAACGACGAATGGGATTTGTTAGTACAGCACACAAATCAACAGTTAGATACTGAAGGTTCTTTTGAATATGATCCGTCTATTAGTACTGAAGACGACTTAAACACAGCAACTTTTTCTCCTACGGCTGGTGATGATAAAGTTGACCTTACACAGTGGACGTTGAATGGTATGCTTGGCGGCCTTGAAGTCATTTATAATGGCTCGTTCACCAACCGTACGTTCCAAGGTAATACTGACTATACCGCTTATATTGAAATAGGCCCCTACGTTCCTTACTACACTTGTAGTTACCCTGGCTATGATGAATGCTTTAGCCCAGTGATGACCACTTCTGAGCAATTTGAAACAGAACGTGTTGTGCATGAAATTCGTGTTGCAACCAATGCGGAAGACCGTTTTAGAGCGATTGGTGGTGTCTTTTATGATGATCAGCAACTTAATACTTTAACTGACTTTAATTATGCCGGGTCTATTGCCGCTGGATTTTCACCAAACTTTCCGATACCGGGTGCTTTCACTAATACCGATGGTAGTGCTCGACCGCCAGGCGTAACTTATTTCAATGATTATCAATCAGACCGTGAAGAAATGTCGGTATTTGGTGAACTTGCTTACGACGTTACTGAAGAGGTAACCGTAACCGTTGGTGCACGTCACTATAATATTGAAATGGGCTTGATGGGACAATCACCTTTTGGCCAAAGAGCATCTGGACCAGAGGCTGATGCTGGAACAAATGTCGATTCAAGACTTGCTGGTCTGACTCCTGCAACGATATCAGGAACCATTTATAAAGCTAATATACGCTGGAAAATGAATGCTGACGCGATGTTTTATGCTACGTATTCTGAAGGCTTTAGAGGCGGTGGGTTCAATCGTGCAGTTGGCACGGGTGGCATTCCCGCTACCTTTGATACCGATGATGTCGTCAGTCTCGAATTAGGTTGGAAAACAACTTGGCTTAATAATACTTTGCGTTTTAATGGCGCGATATACAATGTAGATTTCAGTGACATGCAGCAAGGTGTTCTTGATCTTAGTATCGCTAATAGCTCATTCTTTGATAATGTTGGCTCTGCTGATATCAACGGTGTTGAATTTGAACTTAACTGGGCTGCGACCGATAATATCGATCTTTTTGGCTCATTTAGCTACATCGACTCAGAATTGACTGATATTCCAAATACCTTAGTTAATATCACACCTGTAGGGTCGAATCTCCCTTACGCACCAGAAAATGAAGGTGTGGTTGGCGCGCGTTACTATCAAAATATCGGCGATTTCGCTGCTGTTTTTCAAGGCGTATTCAAATGGACAGACTCACGTTTTAATAGCCTAGTTGCTGCTGATCGAGTCGAGTTACCGTCTTACAATCAGGTTAACCTATCAGCGTCTATTGGGAAAGATGATTGGAAAGCAACACTCTTTATTGACAATGCTACCGACTCTCTTGGACAAGTTGCTGCGGGTTCAGCTGATAATGTCTTTAGGGTTTCGCCAACGAGACCTCGCACCGTTGGCTTTAGAATAAGCTATGATTATTAGCATTTTAGATTATTTTAAAGTGTTTTAAGATAAGATAGGGTCGGCGTTTAATAACGTCGACCCATTTTTTTCTGGATATTTATAGACAATATCAACTGTATTTTGATATTTACCGAGACATTATTTTGCCAAATCAATTGAAAAACCTCCAACCAGACCAAGTTATTAAACAGTGTCAACTTTTGATTCAAAAAGGCCACTTAAGCCAAGCCGCCAAGAACCTAGAAGATATGCTTGCGGAAAAGCCAGGACATATTGAAGGTGCTTATTGTCTTGCAGTCTGTCAGCGTAAACAACAAAAATATAATCAGGCTATGGCAAGTCTGGATCAAATTCTTGTTAAACAACCGGATCATGGCAGGGCGCATCAAGAGCAAGGTTATATTCATAAAGCAATGGCGAACACCAGCCAAGCGATAGCGTCATTTGAAAAAGCGGTTGCCTTAAATCCAGCTTTGTTTGGGAGTTGGCGCGCACTAGCTGATCAACCTGACTATCCAATGCGTCAGGAAGCTAAAAAACGTGTTGATTGGCTCTCTAGCTTGCCACCAGCATTAGTTTCAGTTTCTAGCTTAATATACCAAAAGCAATTACATCGCGCAGAATGGCTCTGTCGTCATTTTCTCAAAGAAAACCCTCATCAACCCGAAGCTATGCGCTTACTTGCTGAGTTAGGCACAAAGTTTCAAATTCTTGACGACGCGGAATTCTTATTAGCCAGTTGCCTTGAATTTGAACCAAATTACAAAAGAGCCCGCCTTGATTATGTTCATGTTCTGCATAAACGACAAAAATTTAATAAGGCACTTGAGCAAGCAAAAATTCTATTAGATTCAGACCCGCAAAATTCAACTTTTAAAATTGGCCTCGGCAATGCACAACAAGCCACTGGTGATTTTGAAGCAGCTATAAACACCTTTGAAAGTGTATTGAATAGCAGCGCAGCTAATTATGCTATCTACTTAACTCTTGGTCATGCATTAAAAACGATGGGGCGTGTTGAAGACGCGATTCAAGCTTACCGTAAAAGCTATGATCTCAAACCTGATTTTGGTGATGCGTTCTGGAGTTTGGCCAATTTAAAAACTTACCGGTTTACCTCTGATGAACGTCTGCAAATGCGGGATAAAGAAGCAAGCCCGACAACATCGATAAATGATAAAATTCATTTTTGCTTTGCTCTTGGCAAAGATTTAGAAGACAGCGAACTCTTTGACGAAGCCTTCTCTTTTTACCATCGCGGTAACAAGCTCAAGAGCGACCAAGACCGATTTGACAGCAAATCCCTCGAGTTATCGTTCGAATTTCAGAAAAATAATTTTGACGCGGCGTTTTTCAATAGCCATAAACAAACTGGTTGCTCTGCTCCTGATCCTATATTTATTGTTGGACTACCTCGAGCGGGGTCGACACTTTTAGAACAAATCCTCTCTTCACACTCACAGGTTGATGGGACGATGGAATTGGCTAACATTATCGGTCTAGCGCATCGCTTAAATGGTCGACAAGCCACCCAAGATAATCCCAAGTATCCTGGTATTCTAAACAATATTTCCGCTGATGACCTTACTAAAATGGGTGAGCGGTATATTGAAGAAACTCGGCATCACCGCCAAGGAGCGATGTTTTTTATCGACAAAATGCCGAACAACTTCCGACATATTGCGCTTATCAAGCTGATCTTACCTAACGCCAAAATTATCGATGCGAGACGCGATGCTTTGTCCTGTTGTTTTAGCGGCTTCAAACAATTGTTTGGTGAGGGACAGCAGTTTTCCTATGATCTCGAAGACATTGGGCATTATTATCGCAGTTATGTTGAGCTAATGGACCATTGGGACAAAGCATTACCCGGTAAGATTTTACGGGTGCAGTATGAAGATGTGGTTGCCGATTTGGAAAGCCAAGTTAGGCGAATATTAGACTATTGTGGACTTCCTTTTGAGCAGGCTTGTATTGATTTTCACACAAATAAACGCGCTGTTCGCACACCTAGCTCTGAGCAGGTTCGACAACCTATTTATCAAAGTGGTCTTGAACAATGGCGCAATTATGAGTCTCACTTAGCGCCATTAAAAAAAGCATTAAAAAGCTACCCCAGTACTTAGATATTGCGTTCGTGATGCTTAACGATTAGCGCTTGTTAATGAGCGCTATGGGTATTGATACCGCTGTGTTAATTATTTTATTATAGAAAATAAAGAGAAATGAATTTTGGATAAAAAGATACTAAAAATAGGACATCGTGGCGCAATGGGTCATGAACCTGAAAACACGATAAGATCTTTTAAAAAAGCATTAGCGTTGCATGTTGATGCGATAGAATTAGATGTATATGTATGTAAAACAGGTGAACTTGTTGTAATACATGACGATAAAGTAGACAGAACAACCAATGGTGTCGGCTATACTGAAGATAAAACCTTTACTGAGTTAAGACAACTAGATGCGGGAAAAGGTGAACTTATACCAACACTTGAAGAAGTGTTGGATGTTGTTGATAAAAGCGTGATAGTAAATATTGAATTAAAAGGAAGAAGTACCGCATTTGCAACGTATCAGGTAATCGATAAATATATAAATGAAAAGGGCTGGTCTGAGCTTGATTTTATGGTTTCTTCATTTGATCATCATGAATTAAATAAATTTAAACATTTGTATCCTCAAATACCCATTGGTGTTTTGCTTGAAGGCGTTCCTCTCTCTTATGCTGATTGTGCCGTTCAACTTAATGCTCAATCCATCAACTTAAGCCTAGACTTTATCAATCAGGACTTTGTTAATGATGCACATCAAAAAGGTTTACAAGTTTATGTTTATACGGTTAATGACTATGATGACATTGCCAAAGTAAAAAAATTAAACATTGATGGCATTTTTTGTAACTTTCCAGAAAGATTATAATTGAGACACTATTACCTATGATACTAAACGATAAATAGTGTTGGATTTTGTACTGGCTGTTTTGACTTGAAAATAGCTGTTATTTATCATTAAAGCTGTTTAACGATAAATAACACAAGATATATAAAATCGCTTGCTGACAGAGTATGTCGCTTAAGCCTGGCGAATAAGTTGTTATATCTTTATAGTGGCCGTGGGCAAATTTTTTATGCTCGATTTTAGAATCACAAAATAAAATCCTTAAAAATAGCTATATAGATGGGCATTATATGTCTGAAGCATGGACATGTGTTTTTGGGGTTGGAGATGTTTTTAATGGACCAGAATTTTCAAAACTTAATACTATTGATAGTCATAGGGTTTATGTTTATCGTCCATGGGCAATGTTAGACGGTGCAGCTTCTCGAACGATTTAACTTAACGGTAAAAATCAATTTTATTTAAGTAATGGTGGTTTTAAAATACTGAATTTATTATCAGGTAACAATAAATTCACCGTTAAAAAAGGCGCTTTCATGTCTAATTGGAGGGCTGGTGAGATGAGTTTTAAATACCTATTTGAAGCGGATAAGAGGTATTTTATTCGCCTTACTGCTGAACTAGGCAACATCGGTGCATATGTAAGTACTCTTTCAATTTCTGGAGCATATAGTTTCGCTATGTTTACTGAAGAAGTAGCTTTAAATGAGCTTAAAGGCGTTAAGAAAAATTAACCTTTTATCAAGGAGGTAATGTATGCGTTGTGGGAAAAACCCGTCAGAAAATAAAGACAACTATGTTGCAAATGATATTCCTTGGCGAAAGCGGTTAGCTAAAAAAACACTTATTATTTTTTTACTTTGTTATGGGGTTTATGGCGTCTACAGCGGCACTCTTTATCTCCCCCTAGGAAGAGGTGAATTTACCTTTCAAGGTAATGCCGTATATTTTGCTTTTGCTGCTCTTTTGTTAGGTGCTTTATATCTGTTGATTGAAATTATCGATCATTACGATAAAAGGAATAATGAATTCTCATATAAACGTATAAAAGGTGTAATTAAAGGACTTGCGGCTTTAATATTGTTATTTACAATTGCTATAAGTGCCGCACTTACTCAAGCACTATAAGTCACTAAAATCGGCGATTAACGTGGCATGAGAGACTAAAGGATTATCGTGATATCAAAATTACCTCGATGGGTAGAGTATGGTTCGTTTGTTTTAGCCTTGGTTGCGGGCTTTATAAACTCAGTGGGACTCTTAGGCTTTAATCACCAATCTATTTCACACTTATCTGGAACAGCAACACTGCTTGGCGTAGGTGTTTTAGACTCAAGTTTTTCAGATACGCTTCACTTGGTGTTAATTCTGCTTAGTTTCTTAGTAGGCTCTGCCATGTCAGGTTATTTTCTAAATAGTGGTTCGTTAAAGTTGGGCCGTAATTACAGTCGCCTGCTTATCTTGGAGGCAATCATTATTTTTGCATCCATGTATTTTTTATCCAAGGGCTCACTCTTTGGCCATTATTTAGCTTCGGCTGCATGTGGGCTTCAAAATGCACTAGTAACAACCTATAGCGGCGCTGTTGTTCGAACAACACATGTAACGGGGATATTTACCGATCTTGGTCTTATGTTAGGTTCAAGACTTCGAGGTGAACTCTTTGATAAAAGAAAGGCGATATTGTTTTTACTAATAATAACGGGATTTATTGTTGGTGGAGTATTTGGCGCTTATTTTTTCAGTATTTTTAAGTTTAATGCTTTATTAATTCCTGCAGTTATTTGCTTGCTATTAGCATTGTTCTATTCAGTTTACAGTACAAAGGTGAACCGTTAATAGCCGTATACCCGCTGTTATCAATAGCCAATATAGTGAATATTATATGTTGGCAAGACCTAATTCTTTGACTATATAAAAAAGCAATGATATTTCTATTATTGCTTTTTTAGGTATTATATTTACTGAATGTCGAGCAGTGTCACTTCAAAAACAAGTAACGAACCAGGTGTTATTTTTCCTGCAGCTTTATTGCCATAGCCTAAGCTCGCTGGAATAAAAAACTTAAATTTATCACCCACCACCATTAATTGAAGGCCTTCAGTCCAGCCAGATATCACTTGGTTTAAGCCAAAACTAATCGGTTCACCGCGATCAACTGAGCTGTCAAAGACACTGCCATCGAGTAAAGAGCCATGATAATGCACTTTCACTTTTGAACGGGCGCTTGGGTGCTTTAATCCATCACCTTTTTCTAATACTTGATATTGCAAACCAGAAGCTGTTTCAACAATATCTTCAAGGGTTTTATTTGTAGCTAAGAACTGGTTACCTATCGCTATATTTTCAACCGCGGCTTTTTTATCATTTGAACTTTTTGAAATAAAGAAAATTATCAAGGCAATAATTATAACCAATACAACATATTTCATAACTGATCCGATTAATTTAAAGTATTGTACATTCTAGCATTTGATTCTTTTTGAGGTCACATTAAATTGAGTTTACTGCGATAAAATAACTTATTAGGCCCCCCATAATAACTTGGGCATATTTCAATCACTAAACTACACTTAATTTACCTTTGTTAAGTTTGGTGATTGTTATGGCTAAGCCGCACTAAAAACTTATTAGGCCACCTATAATAACTTGCTTGGCAGGTACATTATCAAATACTAGATTGCGACAAGTATGCATTCAGGGATAAATTACTGTTCACCAATAGAATATGAAGCTCTGGCAGGGTGAAAAAAATGTGACTGTTTTATCGGTGAAAGATAACAAATAACAGTTGGCTATTTGCTCCTTCGTCATCTGTTTTAGCCAACCATTATTTGCCTCTTAATGGGGCATTAGGTAAATTATGGATATTATTAATCAACTCATTCGCTATGTATTATCGATTAGTCTGATGGCCCCTATGCTAGGAGCCGCGATAATTGTTGCTCCCATTTCCTTAGACAGTAGTTGGCGAATTATTCGTAGCTGGGGCCACACAACGATGAAGATATTTGGGGTCGTAGTCGAAGTTAAATTTGAGAATGGCCAGTCTCAGCTAGCACAAGGTGGTGTTATAGTTGTCCTCAATCAACAGAGCCTAATTGTCCCAACGGCTATATCCTCAAGGAGTGATAAGCGACTAATGGGGATTTGGAATATCGAGTACGCGCTTATTCCATTCTTAGGTTGGGCTACAAGCCTAATGGGCTGGATCATTGTTCGGCAATGGCCGAGACAATCTAAGAGGCAACTACACAAGGCTGCACTTTACGCAAAAAATGGGGGGTTAATTGTGATATCGGCAGAGGGAAAGCGGAGTCTTGATGGAGAACTGATGCCTTATAAAAAAGGTGCTGTGGTTCTGCCCATTGAATCGCAGGCTGTTATTCATCCTCTGTACATTACTGGTGCTATGCATTGCCTTCCGGTAGGTGAATGGAGAATTCGACCTGGAACAGTTGTACTTCATTACTTAGAGCCAATCCCAACAAAAGGCCTCACCTATGACGATCGAAATTCTTTGTTAGAGAAACTTCGAGCGGTAGCAGAGGTTGAACATGCCCAATATAAACAAGCCAATTGACCGTCATCATACAAAGCCAGTCACATACTTAAATGGGGGCAGATACACTTTAGATTTATTTGTCTCCAATGTTAAGCCGAGAAAGCTGACTTAGTTATAGTAATAAGTATGATTGACTGACTTCAGGTAAATGCCAGTTATAAGAAATAGTTGTTTGTTGTTAAATTTTATATGTATTGACGAATCGACTCGTGATTAGATTATCAAACCCACATTGGCAATATGGGTTTGATTTAATGATTTATTGAACTTCGAGTAGGATAACGTCAAAAACAACTAACGAACCGGGTGTTATTTTTCCTGCAGCTTTATTGCCATAGCCTAAGCTGGTTGGAATAAAAAACTTAAATTTATCACCCACCACCATTAATTGAAGGCCTTCAGTTCAGCCAGATATCACTTGGTTTAAGCCAAAACTATCGGTTCACCGCGATCAACTGAGCTGTCAAAGACACTGCCATCGAGTAAAGAGCCATGATAATGCACTTTCACTTTTGAACGGGCGCTTGGGTGCTTTAATCCATCACCTTTTTCTAATACTTGATATTGCAAACCAGAAGCTGTTTCAACAATATCTTCAAGGGTTTTATTTGTAGCTAAGAACTGGTTACCTATCGCTATATTTTCAACCGTGGCTTTTTTATCATTTGAATTTTTTGAAATAAAGAAAATTATCAAGACAATAATTATATCCAATACAACATATTTTATAACTGATCCGATTAATTTAAAGTGTTGCATATTCTAACATTCGATTTTTTTGCAGATCACATTAAATTTAATATTAGCACTGCGTTTATCGTTGCAACTCCAGCTGCTATTACCCGAGGGTGAGTAGCTCAGCAAAAAAATTATTACTTATGGGATTTACTGTGACAAGTAGTGGAATATTTACCCCTTAGTTGTAGAAAAACCCGGAAAAATGAATTTACCGGGTTTAATTGATTTAAAATAAGTTGGGGTATGGCAGGTTAAAACCATCTCAAGTGATGTTATTACCCTTAGTGTTTAAAATTACTGCCATCAGGGATTTTTTTCTAGTTGTTGTTTAGTTTTTGTGACAAGTTTTCAATCACATCGACGGCACTATAACTTGATTCATTAGGCATAATACCCTTGCCCATACGAACCTCTAAAATACTATGCACTTCTTTACGGTTATTACCGCTATTAAAAGCAATGCCTAGTTCATTCTTCGGCCGTTGGTAAGTTTCACAGTTAAATAGGCCACAACGACGTTCAATGCGCTGTTGATGCGATAACCCTATCGAAGAGGCTACTTCTACTTTTTGAGACTCGACAAAAGTTTCTTTACTGGTCACTACAAACCAATCAAAACCTTGCTTTTGAGTAAGCTCTGCTGATCTTAATAGCGCATAATCAGCTGCATCAGCGACACTATTAGAGATGATTTTAAATTGTACACGATACCTATCACTGGTAATTTTTTGCTCACTATAGCCCGTTGACCCTTTAGTTGCAGGGCGGTAGTCAGGTTGAGAAGTACAAGCTGATATTAATAAAGTTACTAATAAAAAGGGAATAAATGTTTTCATAATGTACCTCGGTTATTTTTTATTTGTTTGCCAGTTATTGATTATTGCTCGTTGTTCTTGAGCACTATCCATTGCTTGTCCTTTGATCATCTCATCTATAGCGCTATCTAGTTGTGCCTTGTTACTGGCAACACGGTAACTCTCCATATTTTCAGAAAACGCTATATTTTTAGTGATTTTAAGCTGCCACTGATGGTTTTCTTTACAGGCAATGTTGATACTGGCCGCTTGTGTATTTATATGCTGAAACTGTCGACAATAATTACCCGCATGATTAGTAAAACTTAAATTAGCCGTTACCTTGTCACCTTGGTCTGTTGTAGATATTTCGCCACTTTTTGCCTGATTTAACACTTGTGATATCCCTGCTGTTATCGCCGTTGATTGCGCTGACTGCATTAGGGTTATCGTTCCTACGCCAAATATCATCGAAATGCCTGCTGCTAAGGCGTAATGTTTTTTAATGCTTTGATTAACATTTTTCCACCGTGACAAACTAACAACCTTTTCTGGCGCCTGGTTTTCTTTATTTTCTGCTATGTGTTTATCTAGGCTTTGTGCTAAAAGCAATAAACCATCTGGTATTGCTGTTCTATCGATAATTGCAGCATTTTCTCCTACCCAGTGATCAACTTGTGATAAATCAGCTAAACGCATCACTAAATCGTCATCAGTCTCTAGTGCACAACGCACCTCTTCCATTGCTTGTTCGCTAAGTTCTGCGTCTAAAAATGCACTCAATATTTCATTGTCTATTTTCATAAGCCTGCTCCTATTTGATAGGGTTTCATCATATCCAGTAGTGCAACACGTGCACGAGATAACCGACTCATCACCGTACCAACAGGGATCTCCATAGCAGATGCCACTTCTTTATATGACATGCCTTGAACGGCCACTAAAGATAAAATTGCCCGTTGTTCGTCAGGCAAGGTATTCATGGCTTTATTAACGTGTGCCAGCGTTTCTTTGTGATCAAACTGTTGATGTTCACTAGCTGTTTGTGGTTCTTGAAGTTCTGGTTTGAGTACTGCGTTCTGTCTGACTTTACGTGAACGATATTCGTCAATCCAAACATTACGGCAAACCTTAAATGCCCACCTAGTTTCGTCTACTCCACTAGGCACACCTTTATTGAGTATCTTCTCTAGCGTGGTTTGTACTAAATCATCTGCATCAGCAGGATTACCCGTTAAAGAGTAGGCAAAGCGTCTTAGCATTGGTAGTATATTTTCTATAGGTTTATTCATTTTTTACTCCTCTCTACTAAGTAGACGTGTCTAAAAAATATTTATTCCATAAAAGGAAATTTATTTTTAGTTGAAACGTTTTATTAACTACACACTTATTTTTTGAGGCTGAAGACTAACATGAAAACCTTGCCAATTACCGCCATATTTATTTCAATTCTTAGTACATCGCTACCGGCACAACAACTCACTAGCGGTAATGTTTTAGGAAATATAAGCATAATAGACCGCAATTTAGGCGATATTAGCCAGCAAATAAAAATACCGCGTAGACTAGCCCCATTTGCGTTAAGTAGCTTACCCAACGTTGATAAATTGACGACTAAGCCACTAACGGCTTTACCTGATTCATTATCAATAGAAACGGTTACAGGAAAAAAACTTTGGCTTGATGTTGAGGTAGAGCAGGGGTGGAGAGCCGTGCAGGGACAATGGTTACTTCTAGCCGACGACCTTAGTAAGGCACACTTAATTGAGCAGGGCGCGGTGATAATTAACGAGTCTCGTTATTCTGGTTTGGGCATGGCATTGTTACGTTTTAATGTGCCACAAGCTATCGACTCAAAGAAAGCGTTAATAAAGATACTTTCTGCAAAAGCGTCAATGAGTTTAGCGAGAAATCATATTTATCAATCACAAAGTCAAACCAGTCAGCTTGTTGATGAAAAACTAGTCGATAAAAAGCTAAAAACTGAAAAGCAGTCTAATGCGGCTTGCCAGTTAAAGGTAAAAGTTGGCATAGTTGATAGCGCAATTGATACCAATCATTATGCTTTTAAGCAGGCAAACATTACCGCAAAATCATTTTTACCAGCTGAATTAGCCGTTTCAGTAAAACACGGTACAGTGATCGCAAGTTTATTGGTTGGCAAGACCGAGCAGTTGGTACCGCTTTTACCACAGGGTAAAATTTACTCGGCAGAAGTATTTTACCAGCAGTCAGATTATGTTCAGGGCGCTACTTTGTCAGCGATGATAGCGGGAATAAATTGGCTAATAGAACAAGACGTAAAAGTGATCAATATGAGTTTAGCGGGCCCAGATAATAAAATATTGCAGACTGTGCTAACTCTTGCGATGGCAAAGGGGGCTTTAATTATTGCAGCAGCAGGTAATGAAGGCCCAGCGGCTCCTCCTATGTTTCCAGCGGCTTATAAAGATGTTATTGCGGTCAGTGCTATTGACCAACTTCAGCAACCTTATCGTTGGTCAAATCGCGGTGATTATGTCGATTACTCTGCATTAGGGGTTAATGTCTTAACGGCACAAAGTGGTCAACGGGTCGGGCGAGAGTCAGGTACATCGATTGCCGCACCTCATGTAACGGCGGCTTTAGCGTGTTTAATAGCAAAATTTAGTGTCGATAAAAATCAATTATTAGAAAAACTCAATGAATCAACAATAGATTTAGGTCCTCGCGGTAAGGACCCTATTTATGGTGTTGGCGCGATAGTAAGCCGTTAAAATTGCGCTTTAATAGCCAATGTCGAAAGGGTTTGAGTGTATGTTTGGCTATCGAGTTGCGAACGATAGTCGCCATATTCAACGTTGCCAATAACTGCTAAATGATCGTTAACGTTTAACTGCCACTGTCCGTGAAATATATTCCGATGTTCATCTGCTTTTGATTCACGCTGACTAGGGATATCATTATTGCTATATGCTTGAAAGTCTTTCGATTGAAAACGCCAACCGATAGTTGCTTTGTGAGCTAAGCCAAATAGTTCAAATTTTTGAGATAACTTAGTGTTAACCCCATAGCCACTATAATTAAACTGTGACTGTGTTGCCGTTTCTTTATCTGCGCTAAGCCCTAGCATCAGCATAGTGCTACCGTCGTTAATAAAATGAAACAGTTCTGTACTTACACCAAAAGCGTTGGCATTTCGGCTAGTTATTACCGCAAAGTCTTTACGCTTTATTTTAAGGCTAGTGCGTAAAAATGTTTGGGGTTGAAGAAAAGTTCCCAAGTAAATACTGGCTTGTTGAAAGGTTAAATATGTCTCGCCCGCTAATTTAGCTTTAGCACCATCATAACGTAGCCCTAAATCTTTTTCCTGCCATTTGTAGGTCCCATCAATACTGACTTGATGTAAGGCAAGATCAAAAGAATCTAACTGATGATAATCTTGATCATTATATCGATATGATGAGGTTAACTTTGCTTTATTATTAAACTTCCACAAACCAGTGACCGCAGCCGTTTTTTGAATGCCACTGTCACCCTGTGAGGAAACTTCATCAAGCTCATCGACGCTAAGCGCTGAGTTGTTTATTAAAGCCAAGGAAGCTTCACCACTAAAAGTAAAGATCTCTGGCCCTGCGGCCAGCACTTGCATACTAAGGATGCACCCTAAACTGCTTAACATATATTTCATCTTAATTTCCTCAAATAGGGTGCGCCAGGGGAACTGGCGCATTTAACAAGTTAGTAATTAAAATTACAAGCCAATATCTAAGTCGCTTGCCAAAGTGCTTACGACTTCAGCGGCGGTTGCTGCAGCAATCTCAGCGTTAACCTGCTCAGTAATTACGCTACTAATTTGGCTATTAACGTCTTGAGTGATAACACTTTGCGTATCGCTGGTCATTGAATTAACAATATTGGCATTAATACTTTGCTCTAAGACTTGTGTGGTTTGTGCTGCAGCATCTGCAGCGGCAATGTTTTGCAAATTTCCTGACAGCTGCTGAGATAAGCTCTGCGACAGTTGCGAGGTGTTAGTTAAAGAAGCGGCGGTATCTAACGCACTGGCATCTTGTAAACCTCCTGACATATTTTCAGATAAGCCTTGCGATAAACTCTGCGACAGTTGCGCCGTATTAGCAAAAGACGTTGTGCTATCAAGATTGGGCGCCCTAGCAACATCTTCAGATCCAGCTAAATCTTCATCAGGTGTCGCTTCACTTTCCTGGGGAATATCATCCTCTGGAAGCTCTGTGGTGGTTACTTGGGTCAGTGATTGGCTCAACGTGGCGGCAACACCTGAAGTTATATTGACAGTTTTTCCCGTATTACTGGTTAGGGTCGCAACCATCTGATTATTGCTATCAAAAGCTTGAGAGCTTGTTGCATTAACACCATTACTTACTTGCTGCTCTTTTGGTTCGCTTTGCGCTGGTTCACTTGGAGCTGATTCTTGTGGATTGTTGTCTGCGTTATTCGCTGTTACTTGCGTATTATTCGACGCTGAACTGTCTGACTGTGCCGCCATTTGTACAGAATTATCCGTGCTATTACTTTCCTGAGATACTTGAGTATTTTGATTTACTTGGTTGTCTTGGCTAATTTGAATATCGTTTGCTTGCGCAACACTTACCCAACAACTTAATCCACTTACTACCAATACTTTTGCAATTTTATTTAATGGTGTCATGTTTGCTTCCTCTAAGGTCTGTTTATGTTGATGACACTTAGATAACGCTTGATGCGACATATTTATTCCAAGATTATTTAAATAAAAATATAAAGTTAAGGTTTTTGTTTTTTTTTAACTTATATTTCAATGTTTTAGGTTGGCTTTTTATTTTGTTTCTTTCCTCTATATAGATAAGCAGTAATCACGCTGGGGGTTAATACCTAGGGTAAACGAGGGGAATACCTGATTATTTTTTGCTTGGGAATTGGGCAACCTAGTTAAGTAAATAATTTTCTTACCCATAAAGTGTCCATGAAAGCGAATGATGTTGACTTGTATGTTGGATTATCATGCTCATGGTCACAAAAAATAAAAGGTGATTACAATGAAGAATACATTAATATCAAGTGCCATTGCTTTTGCACTCACTGTTCCTCTAAGCGTTATATCTAGTCAAGTTCATGCGTCAACAAGCGATATCGTTACCGGTAGTAATGCCGCCAATAAAATCTTAAACTTTGACGTTGCTGGCGTACCAAACGTCAATCAAATTCAAGATACTGGCCTAAATACCTTGATAAGTTTGAGTGCTGAGCAAGCCCAAGCCATTAGTCATTTTCAAGCAGCTAACCCAAACGCACAGGTAAACATTAATCAGGCGACAGGGACTGTTGATGCTATTACCGGCATGACTGTTAAAACAGCGGGTAACTCTGTTGAAAATATGGCGCGTAATTTTATTACCGACAATCAGCAAATTTTTGAAGGCTTAAGTAATGAGCAACTGAAATATAATCCTAATCGCTCTAAAGCGGCATTAGGTGGACAAGTTGTTCGTTTCGATCAAGTTGTCGATGGTATTCTTGTCGATGGCAATGGTTTAGGTGTCGTTATTGATGGTAACAACAACGTTCGCGCTATTATGGGGCCTTATCAAAAAGCCCTTACAGTAGCGGGTCAACCGGGATTATCTGCTGATGATGCGGTGTTAATGGCAACGCGTAATCTTGTACAATTCCAAAAAAATATCCCCGCAGAGGCTATGTCAGTACTAACGCCAGCCTATGAATTAATAGCAGCAGAGCTGGGTGTGTTTAAAACCCCGATACCAGAGCTACGTATAGTGCAAACGGCTGATAGCCATAGTTTAGTTTGGCAGTTTTATTACTACTCAACGAACCCTTTTGGCGTATTTAAATACATGATTGATGCACAAACGGGTGAGATAGTTTACCGTGAAGATCAAGTGCGTACGGCCGAAGAGCCACAACCAACCGATCAATTTGCTGATTATTTTCCAACCTTTCCACCGATCACCAAAGAATTACAAGACAATTGTGAAATTGTTGATGCAGATGGCGGTTTAACCGGCACACCTGAAGGGTTATTGCGCATTAAATTAAGAAAGTTTGATGAAACTAACCGAGTAACTGGTGTTGGCAGTGTATTAACCGGTACCAATGCACTTATTCTTAATGCTTTACCGACCAAATTGCCATTCGCACAAGCGGCTTTAGGCACTTATTATTTTGACCAAGACGCGGCTCCTCTTTATGGGCGCGTTAATGAAAAAGATCATACTGCTGAGCCTGCCGAGCAATTCGACGGTATTAGTCAATTTATATATATCACTAACTTATTGGAATATTTAGATTATTTACACAAAGAAGGTGACGATGTTCATGCTAGAGGGTTTGGTAGTGGTAGTTTTCCTGATCAATACCCTAATGAATCAACGCCTTTAGTCGGTGTCGTTCATATACCTAACGTGTTTATGGCACTAGAAGCGCAAGATATAGACCCGAGTGATCCTGAGTTCTTAAATAAATTAGTAAACTTAGATAATGCTTTTGCTATACCACTTTCACAAGAAGTTGCTGGTCAAGAAGTGGTTGTTAACCCAACATTTTATGGTCATGGTTATTACTTTAATAACTTAGCAATAGATTTTAGTGTACCAATGCACGAAGGTACGCATGCAACTATCACACCGATTGCTGGCTTTGAAGGTAGCCCAGAAGGTGGCGCTTTGAACGAAGGGCAAGCTGATTTATGGGCTTATACCATAGGTGAAACACCTGATTTAGGTAGTTATCCGGTTGCAGGTTGTGGTTTAAGAGACTTATTACGCGATAATGGTACAGATCCCGATTCGTTTGAATATATTCGTAGTGGCCAAAGCCAATTACGTTATTCACAATTAGGCACACGCGGTAACGACTTTGAAGTACACAGAGATGGTGAAATATATGCCGGCGCGATGTGGGACTTGCGAGAAATAATGTTAGAGATGTATCCAGCTAACGATTTTGCTCGACCAGATCCAACAACAGGTGAAGCGACACAGTTAACCAGTTTAGGTAAAGAAACATGGGAACGTATTTTCCTTGGCTCTATGTATGTTTTAGGTGTCAGTGCGCCAGATACCTTTGTTAAAGCGCGAGATGCAGCCCTTACTGCTGATGCGATGTTATACCCAGCAAACTCGGTAGAGGCTAAGTCTTTAGGTAGACATCACGCACTTATCGAACGTGTTTTTGCTGCTCGTGAATTAGGCCTAAACGCTTCAGCTCCATTAGGTGGCGTACAAATGATTTCAACAGCAGTGAGTGACTTTACTGCGGGTCAAGAAGCGCCAGCAACGCCACAAAATATTGTCGCGAGTATTACCAACGCAGACACCATTGATGTGACTTGGAATAACGTTGATAATGCGATTGGTTATCAAGTTTTAAAGCGTAAAGGTGGTAGTCCAGCGCGGTTATTTGCTGGTGTAGAAGGTCGTGAATATGTTGACGGCGATATAGAAAATAATAGCTATACCCATGTTGAATTTGTAACGAATACGAGTTATAGCGATAAAGGACAAGGTTTTGGTCGCGGCGCAGGTCAAGGTATTGATGCTTATGATTATCAATATGTTGTTCGTGCGATAGAAGTTAACGCTTCGGGGCAAGTTGGTTTTTCTGATTTGTCGGGTACGGCGAAAACTAACTTGAAACAAAAGAATGTCACTAAGAAAGTTACCGCCCGCATCAGTAATGTTTCTTCAATGGCTAATCAATTTTCTTTTAATAACATCTTAACAAATAATGCTTCGCATGATTTGTTTGGGCCGATAAACTTTAATATTGTCTCGATTAGTAGCCCTTATGTAACTGTAGCTAACGCTAACAGTGGTACAGGTCAAAATGGTGACACAGCTAAGTTTACTTATAATGAGTTATTAGCACCAGGAATGGACTCTTCAGTAATTAATTTTGTCTTTAACAACCCTATGGCTGAGATGTTTACCTTTAAAGCTAAAGTATTTGCCCAGATAGAAAAACCTTCAGTGGCGGCTAATGGTAGCCAAGCACCGATCGATTCATCTGCGGGTGCCGATCGTGTCGTGGTTTATCATAATATTTCTGAGCATAAAGGCTTAGTGGCTATTGGAACTACAGACGTAGAAGTTGCTGACGGTGTTGATTATGTTGATGTGGTCTTTGAGGCTGAAACCAGTGCGCAAAGTATTGTCGCAACATTAACAGCAGACACTGAAGTGGGAGGAGCCATTCCAGATTTGGATTTCTCAATGCTCAACAGTGACGGCGAGGTCATGGTTACATCTGGTAACTTAGGCCCGTCAGAGCAAGTAGGAAGTACGGTTGTTGGCGGTGAAAGCTATACTTTACGTGTTAAAGGTTATGCTAATGGTCCAACTCAATTTACTATTGTGCTAGACCAGATGGTGCTAGATGGATCAGATGCTAATACTGAAGCAAGTCCAGCCGAGTCTGCTATTGGTTCGGTGGAATTAGTTGAATTTGTAGTAAACCCAGCTAATGGCACGATTATGGTTGTCGAACCTGATGATGCAAAGTCAGTAACTGCTGCCCCAATGATGGGCACAACAACGACACTTTAATCATTTACTAAAAAAGTTATCGCCCTCTTAGTGATATAAGTGGGCTTTTTTTTGTCTTTTTTTTGATAAAAGATGTTGCTTTACTAACTCACTCAAGAAGTTGAATGTAAGGCAGCTAAGCAGCTATTATCCTCAATTGTTGGTTACGATATCAACAGCCAGCACACGGTTGTTGGTTCAAATGGTTGGTACGTAAAAAACCCAAAAGCGTTT
>NZ_VOLR01000016.1 GCF_007954355.1 Colwellia hornerae | reverse complement strand
TCTTCAATGATGGTTTGCCATTGCTCTTGGCTACGCGATATTCTCATGCTTATCTCCTAAATTAAGTGAGGAGATAATGTATATGAGATCAAGTTCTAGAGGCAGGTGTCGTTAGCTATACCCTTACTGTGGTAATGAGTTTATGCATTGCTGAATGGGGTTGGCGGAATAGCCCTTCGGGAAATCTTTATTTGATACCTAGTCGAATATAGGAATTAATGTTTGGCGCTTTAGCGACTATTTATTGTAACTCTGGACATTTAAAAACGCTACCAATCAAACTTAAGGGGATCTTAGCTTTTGCTGGTTTTCTTTTGATAATATTATCATATTTTCTATTTTTATCGGCTACACCACATCCAAGCTTATGGACAATTATTCCTGTATTTGGCACTGTTCTAATTATTATTTTCGCTTCTTCTCAGTGTGTTACAGGTAACGTTTTATCTTTAAAGCTTATGATCCATGTTGGATTAATCAGTTACAGCTTATATTTGTGGCATCAACCTATCTTCGTATTAACTAAATTGAAAACCTCATTGCTTTTAAGCCCTGAAATTCAATTTTTATTACTGATATCTACGTTTATCATTGCATATGTATCTTGGCGATTTGTTGAAAAGCCGTTTAGAAAGACTGATAAATTTGGGCAAACTAAAATTTTTAAATGGTCACTTGGTTCTTTTATTGGATTATTATCTTTGGGGCTGTGTTGCAGCAGAATATCTTCGTTCAAAAATATTTATATCCAGAAGATATGGCAAGGTATGAAATATTGCAACAGGCGAGTAACGGGCATTATAACCAAGAGAATTATGATAATGAATGTAAATTTCTTAACAAAGAGATAAGCCAAAATTTTGAAAAGAGGTTTGTCGCGTGTACTAAAAAATACTAGAAGGCAACTGTAATTTTGGGCGGAAGTCACGGTATTGCAAGAGGCTTTTTTCGCCTTCACGATATGATAGGGAACACAATAATTCCACATCAATATCAATATGACGATCTTAAAGTTTTTTCTAAGAAATACCGTCAAAATATAGCAAGCTTTTTTTATACGCAAACGTCAGATCGGTTGTTTGTCAAAAAAATTATTTTATCGAAAGAGAAAAATTTATCCATTGCGCATTTCGATCAAGTTGTCGACTACTGGCAATATTTACATGATGAAATGAGCTTAAATGTGGTAATGATAGGGATGTTACCACCCATTAAAACTTCACCTATTAATTTTGATTATAAACAGCCACTACAACCTCAACTGCAAGAGTATATATCTAAAAATAGTATAAAAATGGTAGAGTATACTGATACTTTTTTTAGTGAAAAATTGAAAGAAACAGGGATTAAATATGTTTCTAAAATACTAGGATTTGATCTGTCTTTACCTAAAGATTTAATAAATCGAGGAAAAATCACATACTCTGACAATCGACATTTAAGTGCAACAGGGGAAGCCTTTTTTGGTAAAAAGTTAAATAATAAAGTATTAACTTTTAATTGATAGGGTACTTATTTGTCGTTGATTCAATCATATTAGTCGCGTGTAATGACCTAATGAAACTTTAGAGGTTTATAGCTTAAAATAAGTAAAACCTAAGATATCAAAATGACTAGAAAACAGAAAACAGAAAACAGAAAACAGAAAACAGCCATGTACAGAAACTTGAATACACAAATTAATGGAGGAAAAAAATTACATTTACAAACAAATTAAAGATATGGAAGGCGCTTGTTCTTCAAGGGCAGCACGTTGGAAGAAGCAATACAAATATCATGCTTTCGCCGTGATATTCTATTATAACTTATTATTTTATCCTATTTCATTATATTGCAGCTATAATCCCAAGTATTTGGCTTATTGAGATTAAGCGCATTTATGCAATTTAGAAAAGATATTAATGGCTTAAGAGCTATTGCAGTCATAGCGGTTGTGCTGTTTCATTTCAATGCGTCTTGGATGCCGGGTGGCTTTGCAGGAGTTGATGTATTTTTTGTTATTTCGGGTTTCTTGATGACTCGGATAATATTTGGAGGGATAGAGCAAGAAAACTTTTCTCTTCTGAAATTTTATGTGGCTCGAGCAAATAGGATTATCCCAGCTTTAGCTGCACTCTGTCTGGTATTGCTTATATTTGGATGGTTTTACCTTACACCGCTAGATTATAAAATATTAGGAAAACACGCTGGCAGTAGTATGGTTTTTCTATCTAATATTATATCTTGGCAAGATTCCGGTTACTTTGACGTTACATCAAAAGAAAAATGGTTATTACATACTTGGTCATTATCTGCTGAATGGCAATTCTATATAATCTATCCATTAGTGCTTTTTGCTATGCAAAAATTTATTTCTATAAAAACAATGAAAGCTACTATTTTGTTTGGAACAGCAATAGGGTTTATTTTTTGCATTATAGCTACATATAAATGGCCTGATGCATCGTACTATCTATTACCAACACGAGCGTGGGAAATGATGTTTGGTGGTGTTGCTTATCTTTATCCTTTTACGTTACAAGATAAAAGAAAAAAACTAGTAGAAAGAGTTGGTTTAATATTTATTATGAGTTCTTATTTATTAATATCAAAAGGTACTCCTTGGCCTGGTTATCTGGCAATATTTCCTGTTTTAGGTACGTTCCTTGTCATACAAGCACAACGAAAAGATAGTCTTATTACAAATAATGTCATATTCCAGAAATTAGGCTCTTGGTCTTACTCTATTTATCTATGGCATTGGCCTCTTGTTGTAGCTATTTATTACTTCTCATTAAATGAAGTATTTATTTATATTGGTATTGCATTATCTTTATTACTAGGCTTTTTGAGTAACAAATACATTGAAAACATAAAATTTAGAAATAATTTCAACGATGAATTTTCTTACTTAAAATGTAAACCTATATATATGTCTTTAATTATAGGGTTACTGGGTTTTTTTACTTATATTTTACAAGGTATAGATACTAGGTTTGATGTTAATTCTGAGTTCAAAGTGATCAAAAAAGAATTATTAATGCCTCTTAGAGGTAATGGTTACTGCTTTTATTATTTTGGTGATGATACTATTGCAGATGAAAAAATAGGAGCTAATTGCTATTTAGGCATCCAAGGAAAGACTTCAAACACTTTGTTATTTGGAGACTCTTACGCAGGACATTATGACCCTTTTTTTGATGACGTATTTAAAGCTAACAATGCATCATTTCAATCTATAGTTACAAGCTGGTGTAATGCCTCTTTCACTGACAACTTTGTACCATCTAAAACTCATGCAGCATATAAACAATGTTTAATGAACCGGAAATATTTAAAAGACAATATACATAAGTATAAAAATATAATACTTGCTGGATCTTGGGATAGTGTTCTAGGTAAAGGTTTTTTTAAAGATATCGAACAGGTAATCGATAAGTCAGCAAAACTTGGCATAAATGTTTTTATTATGGCAGCACCTTATAGATATCAGAAAAACCCATTAAAGGAGTTTTATGAAAGCATATATTTGGGTGATTCATTTGATATTAATACAATGGTTGGTAATGATATTTTAATGACTAAGGCTAATTTGCTTTTGAAAAAATTATCTGAAAAGTACGTAAATGTTTATTTTATTGATAGATCATTACTTTATGAAACAAAAAATACATTTGACGTAAATGGAATGACTGTGCCGTACAGTTTAGATGGTGCGCACATTTCAATATTAGGTTCAAAATATTCTGCGAAATATTTTATGGGTCAAGACAAATATAATGAAATAATGAGTAAATTTAATTTTGATTAACCGTTAATTGCAACTTATGTGGACTCCCCCGTGTCAACAATAAAAATTATTTTTAAAAAATTAAATGCGAACTTATGTACGAGCTCTAAATTGAGTAGCTAACTCTGGCTCTATGATATTTTCGTGGACGTATTTTCAAATCTACTCAACGAGCTCTTGAAGCTCTATGTTACAAACTGATTTAATACGCTGATTTTTATCTTTAATTATGCATTTTATCGTTAAACTTTTTTAAGCGGGGAGATATTCCGCTTTGTACTACTCTGTGCCTTGTGTGAGCATAGAAAATGCTGTTCTCACGGTTTTATTGGCTAACGCAACGGCAGCACATTTTTTTACCTTTACGCTCAACTAAAGCTTGTATCCAAATATCTTTTCTCGTTACCGCCTTTCTTCTAACTGCGTGACTGACAGCTGCCATTGCCCCAACAATTAACTGACTTCTTAGCGTGTTATTCTTTACATACTTCCCTATTGAGCCCATCTTCACTTTTCCACCAGATGAATACTGCAAAGGAGTTAATCCTATATAAGCTTTAAGCGTCTGGAGAAATGCGTCTAGCTTTGCTTGAAGTTCCAAGGCAGCAGATGAGTAAGGGTTTCCGGCTTCTTAGCAAGCTCCTCTAAACAGGTTTGTAAATAGTTGTCGACCAGTAAGCCATTGGCTCTTGCACTTTCAATAATGTTATAGAGGATTGCACTAGACGTTGCACCCCGAGGCGTATTGGAGAATAACCAGTTCTTTTGGCCAATAACAAACGGTTTTACTGCTCGCTCAACACGATTATTATTAATCTTTATACGACCATCTTTTAAGTAGGTGGTGAGCTTATGCGCTTGATTACACCAATAAGTCATCGCTTCTCCCAATTTGGTCTTCGGTGGTACTTTACCTCTATTGTCGATAACCCAACCATGAAGCTTATCAATGATGACTTTGGATTTATCTTGCCTCTCTCGATATTTTTCTTCGGCCGTTTTTCCTTTCAAGCTTGCTTCAATGCCGTAGAGTTTACCTATTAGGTTTAAAGCGACATCAGCTTTGCCGGTTTTGTTTTTTCCTTGGCCTGTTTGAGCATCAATGAATTTGCGACGCGCATGCGCCATACAGCCAGCCAATATGGCCTCAGTTTTTCCATACGCCGCATAACCATCAACTTGCAGGTAACCCTCATAGCCATCAAGATAATCAACCACACAAATCGCTGCACGCGAGTTGTGATAATCTATAAAACAATATTTTTCATGTCCTGGCTTTGTTCGGTATCGCTACCGCAACAATATACCCACATGTAGCTACTGGCTCTCTCGGCTTTGATGACTTTTAAGGGAGTCTCATCAGCATGTATCACAGGCTTACTAAGCAACTTGGTTTTTAATTCAACATACAGTGGGGTAAGCAGCTCACTACACAGAATGACCCAATCAGACATGGTTTTTCGACTC
Source organism: Colwellia hornerae (assembly GCF_007954355.1). Classification (GTDB taxonomy): domain Bacteria; phylum Pseudomonadota; class Gammaproteobacteria; order Enterobacterales; family Alteromonadaceae; genus Colwellia_A; species Colwellia_A hornerae. The sequence goes on along the minus strand of NZ_VOLR01000016.1, from coordinate 111,660 downwards.
AGCTCAATACCGTACTCATTGAACATCTTTTCTTGTCGGTACAGGGGTAATCCGTATTGATATTTCGCGCTGATGATTTGACTCAGCAAGCTCGACGTCGCAATACCTTTTGGAATAGGTGTGGCAGGCATAGGGGCAATCTTCACCTGATTGCCTGTTCCCGTTTTCCCGCACTGCTTACAGGCATTTTTGGGCCGAACTGTTTCTACCACTTTGATATGCGCAGGCACAAATTCGAGTTTCTCACTACGGGTTTCGCCCATTTTATGCAGCGAGCCTTGACAACAATCACACACTTACTCGGTAAGTGATAAATCAATCGTCACCACTTTACGAGGTAACGTTTTGGGTAGCGGCTTGCGCTTCGGTATGCTTTTAATGGAAACGCTTTTGTTATTATCAGTCTCGGCTAATAACGTTTTATCAGCCTCATCGATGATTTCTTCGGCTTCATTGAAGGTGTCACCCGCACCGGGGAGTTGCTCTGAGTTTTTACCAAGCTGTTTACGTTTGGCTATTTCATAGCGTTCAATAAACTGATTACTTTGGATGGTTTGTTCGGTGATTATTTTAATGCTTGCTGCAACTCAAAAAGAATTTTCTTGAGTTGCTCTGGGTCATTAGTGAGTTAATATCAATTTTTATCAACCCAGTTTAGCAATTAAAACAAGACCAATCACCTTTGTAGCGTAAAGAGCATAAGGACTTACGTACACGATCGTTGACTGAGAAAAAGGCCTTTTTAGATCATTGATTAATAGTGTAATTGCTCATGGTCAAGTACGTCATATCCAGATAATAATCAGCTCAGTTGGCCATTTGAATTTTTGTTTTTCCAAACGTTTGTACCAAAGAGCAAAGCCAGTTTTATCCCAATAAAGAATTTTTAGTTTATCTTAATCATACTTTCAATCATTGTTAGTCGTTAGACTAACTACTTCATTGCTAATTAACGTAATAAATATAAAAGTAAGCAATCTTAAATTAATTATGCTCAATCTGTTAAATCCACGGTGAACGCCTGGCCAAGAGCACATTTATTTAGTTAATCTTTAACTTTATAGTTTTTTCTCATTAATTCGAGGGACAACTCATGAACCGTAAAGAAATTGATGACTGGAAAGGTCTTGTTGAAAAGCAAATAGCCAGTGTCATCTAATTCGAAGTGTATGGATTACCCCTAAATAAGTAGCAAATTCGGTGGCTACTACAAAATAAGTATTTATATATTTATGACCTAAAGTAATCTTACTTAAGTGAAGTTAACTCATAATCAAAATTAACAAAATCCGCTTTGAATAACTTTTCTATCAACAATTTGTCTTCATTACCCATAGAAGATTTGTTCTTAATGTCTTCAGTTACATTTTTTTTCTTTAAGGGGGGGAAATTCACACCAATTTTTTCGGCAATGTAATGCAAATCTTTTTCGATAGTTTCAAGTTTTCCAACGTAATCTATATCAGTGTTATATCCCATCATGTACTCAGTTTGGGTGATATGAAAGTGATTGTGAATTTCATAATTAAAATGTTTGGGTAAACGAATAAATTCCCTGAAGCTTATATTTTCAGGAGTGAGATCTCCAAAGGGTTGGCGTTTTTTGTTTTTTGCTGTTCTCATACAATATTTGTAGGCAGAATATGCTCTATCGTATGGGTTCCTAACGAAGCAAAACTTATAGAGTTTCATCCAATCATGTAAAGTATTTTGGGGCTTATTATGTAATATATTTTTGATAGGGCGAAGCTCAGTATATGACTGTTCAGCATAAAAAGGGCTATTAAATATGCCTCTTTTTTTTTCTTCTGAAGAAACATCTAATATCAGTGATCCGTTCAACTGCTTTAATACGTCCTCAACAGCACGACCAGCCGTTTTTGGTATATGTAAAAAATAAAAGCCATGTACGTTATTAAACACTGAACTCATTTTTCGGATCCTTTACTCATTATTTTGTAGGCGTCAATATAGTATGAAACAATAGGTAGAGTAAAATGATTTAGATGTTGAAGTACTTTTTTGGTATGAATATCATCATTTTTTATTGAACTGAGCTCTTCTGATGACTTAACCACTTCAGTTGCAGCCACTAGCGCTAATTTATAGCTATTTATAAATTTACTGAGACGATAATAATCCTGATACCAGAGACATTATGCCCCGGCTTTTCTACTCCCAATAAAATACGCGTTATTTACTAGAATAATACAAAGAAGCTACTTAACAATATTAGACGACAACTGTCTTGAAAAACACCAGAAAGTAGCGTTTAAAAACTAAAGTAACCAATCAGGTTGAAGAGACAAAATTCTGAAAGGGAAATAGATAAAATATTCCTTTATCAAGGAGTATTAAATAGTTACCATTGGTTTTTTAAACTTCATTATTGTAACAGGTAGCTTTTTAATGTGTGGTATTCTTGGTCAAATTAATGTTAATCAACCTATCGAGTACCTAGCCTTTGAAGCTATGCGCGACACTATGCCATATAGAGGCCCAGACAGTAATGGTCTTTGGTTTGATAGCGAAAAAAAAATAGGACTTGCACATCTACGGTTAAGTATTCTTGATCCAACTCCTGCAGGTCGTCAACCGAGAGAAGAAGCTGCTCATAATTGTGTTATTTCTTATAATGGGGAAGTTTATAATTATCTTGAAATTCGCGCAGTATTAGAGACTAAAGGTTACACTTTCGAAACAGGCTCTGATACTGAAGTCGTATTAAAGGCTTATATAGAATATGGCGTTGATTGCTTAATGCACTTTAATGGTATGTTTGCCATTGCTATTTGGGACGGTAATAAAAAAGAGTTGTTTCTCGCACGAGATCGTTTAGGTATAAAGCCTCTCTATTACATGCAAAACGACGATGAGTTTATTTTTGCTTCCGAAACTAAAGCTATTTTAAAAGGCTTAGATAAAAATCCTGCGCTCAATGTTCAGTTAATCGATAGTTATATGAGTTTCGGCTATATTCCTGGTGAAAACACATTACATCAAGGTATTAAACGCCTGATGCCTGGTCATTATGCTGTACTTAAATGTGATGATTCGAAAAAACACAAATTAACGATTACCCAATATTGGGATCTGAAATTCAACAACAGTAATAGTCAGGATAAAGGTTTTGACTATTATGTTGATGGCAGTAAAAAATTATTAGAAAGCGCTATTGACCTACGTTTGCGCAGCGATGTTCCTCTTGGTATTTTTCTTAGTGGTGGTATTGACTCTAGCGCAGTCGTTGGTTTATTAGCTGACAAAGTTAAAGAACCCCTAAAAACATTTTCGATAGGTTATGACTTTGGCAAAGGGTTTGACGAAACATCCTATGCACAAATAATTGCTGATAAATTTAAAACAGACCATCATGAAATTAAAATAACGCCTGCGCAGTTTAAAAAATTTATACCTGAATATATTGCTTTAATGGATGAGCCTGTTACCGAAGCTGCCGCGATCTCTTTATTTTTTGTCGCTAAATTAGCAAAAGAAAAAGTAACCGTAGCCTTGTCTGGCGAAGGCTCAGACGAAATTTTTGCGGGCTACGATTTGTATCAGTATATGAATGTATTAGATAAATATCGTGCAGTTGTTGGCCAAACAGGGAGTAATTTCTTTGCATGCATTGCGAATAAAGTGTTTGGTAAAAGCCATAAGGTTTCTAAATATCTAACCATGGCAACACTACCTATAGAACAGCGTTATAAAGGTATGTCTACTTATCCTGATCACGAAAAAGAAGCACTGTACAAGGCAGAATTTAAAGCAGAGATAGAATTAGAAAATCAAGTGTCGAGTCGCCATTATACTAAAAGTCTTTTTGATAAAGCCAGAAGTGAAGATACTTTAAGCAAAATGCTTTATTTTGATACAAAAACTTGGTTGGTTGACGACTTGCTAATAAAAGCTGATCGTATGAGTATGGCGGCCTCACTTGAACTACGTGTACCATTTTTAGATTATCGTTTAGTAGAGTTTGCTGCGACAATACCAAGTAAGCATAAAATTAAGAAAGGGGAAGGCAAATATCCGTTAAAGAAAATGATGGAAGGTATTCTGCCTAACGACATTATTTATCGTAAAAAAATGGGCTTTCCAACGCCATTAAAATTGATGTTTCAAAATGAATTAAGAGCATATGCTGAGAACTTATTATTATCTGACGAAACAAAATTATTGCAGTTTTTTAAGAAGTCTCGTATAGAGCAACTTATTGAAGAGCACAACAATGACAAATTTGATCATCATAAAACATTATGGCAGTTAGTTGTTCTTGAAGAGTGGTTACGGGATAATACAGACTAATGAGTATTCAGCCAAAGAAAAAAATCATAGCTATTAGTTATTTATTTCCAAACTGTAATCAGCCTAATCATGGCATATTTGTTTTGAATCGTTTAAAAGCGATGAGCAAGTATGCTGATATTACGGTTATTAACCCTATTGCAGATTCTCCATTACACCGAAAAATAAGTAAGTTTACTCATCTTCACAATATACCTCAATTAGAAGTTATCAACGGTATTAGTGTTTATCACCCTGGTTTTTTTTCTATCCCTGGGCATCTTAAATCGCTAGAGATGTTAACTTATCGTCGAGCAGTTCAAAAAGTACTTGATGAAATTGGTTATGATTTTGATTTAATTGATTTACATTGGACTTTTCCAGATTTGCCTTGCGGAAATTGGCTTTCTAAAAAAATTAATAAGCCTTTTCATGTCACTCTACGTGGAATGGAAGCATTTCATCTGCAAGACTCTGGCTTAAGAAAATACATTGTTGCTTATTATCTCAAGAAGGCAAATAAAGTGATTTCGCTTAGTGAGGAGATGGCACGTAAAGCCGATGAACTGTCAAATACTGCTGAAAGAACTGTGGTTATCAGAAATGGTGTTGATACTGATAAATTCTATTACCTTGAGCAAAGTGAGTGCCGAGAAAAGCTCGCTCTATCACAGAATGAAAAAATTATCTTAGGTGTTGGTGCGCTTATTCACCGTAAAGGTTTTGACTTGGTGATTAAAGGGTTAGAACAAGTTATAACAACACAAGGTTTAGAAAACACTAAGTTTTATATTTTAGGCGCCCAAGGTCCTGAAGGAGACTACCGCAAAGAGTTGAACCAATTTATTGAACAACATAAATTACAGAAGAATGTTGTTTTTGTTGGTGCTGTCGATAACAGTCAACTGATTACTTGGTATAACGCCGCAGATGTGTTTTGTTTAGCGAGCCGAGGCGAAGGTAGCCCTAATGTACTTACTGAGGCTTTAGCTTGTGGTTTACCTGCTGTAGCTACTAATGTTGGCAGTGTGCCTGAAATTATGGCTAGTGAGAAATATCTTGGGTACTGTGTTGCAAATGAAGATCAACAAATGATATCAACAAAGTTAATTCGGTTACTAGAACAACCCCATAATAGAAAGCAGCAAGCGACTAACTTTAATAAGTACACTTGGGATTGGTGTGCAAAAGAAGTTTTACAGACACTTATATAATGAATCAAAATATACTGATTTTTACGTTTATTTGAATAAGTTTAATTATAAACCTTACACTTTTATTTGATGAATTAACTGAAAAATCAAGATATGCATTTTCAAAAACTCAGAAAACTTTTAGATACACTGATGAAAGTTCTTTTTATGTCTAAATGGAAATAATCCAACCCTATGAAAACTATAAAAATAAAAAGTAAGTTTATTCCTCAATATTCGACTCCTGATTATTGCATATGTTCTCATGATAATTTTATATATAAATTTTTTTATAACACCAAGAAATTTAAAAAAATTTGCGAATTACCTCCAAAATCAAATAGCTTCAAAGACAAGATTAAAAACCGCATCGCAAGAAGTTGGCTATACCGAACCTTTGTAAGTAAAAAATTCGGTATTAATCACGCTGTTGAATTGCCTTCAGGTGTTATTTTAATTTTGTACGATAAGTTGTATCGTTTCGACCCAGCAATACACAACCAATATGCTGAGCCTGTTGATTCAAGCATATTGAACTCTTTTCCACTAAAAAATGGTTTTGCAGTTTATCCTGATACAGGTGATGTCTATTTTGGCGATTATATTTGTTCTAATAAGCAGGACATTAATATTTATAAAATAGAAGACAATGGCCTGAAATTATCTATTTGCCATACATTTAAAAAGGGTACTGTTCAGCATATACATGGTGTTCATTACGATAATTTTAGAAACAGACTGTGGGTCACTACGGGTGATGATAATAGTGAGTGCGCTTTTTATTATACGGATGATTGCTTTAGAGAAGTTAAGCTTTTTTGTGGTGGCGACCAAAGTTGGCGAGCAGTATCTTTAGTACCATTAAAGAAAAACTTAGTATGGGGGATGGATGCAGGGCAAGATGCATTGAAAACTGATATCAATTATACCTATCAGTGGGATTTTGAACGAAAGGAAAGAAGCAAGATAGGAAGTTTCAAAAACCCAACATATCATATGGCGATCAGTCAAAATTGTTATAATATTTTTTTTGGTGTTAATTTCGAACCACAAAGAAAACAAGAATCGGATGCTGCTGTTACAATATGGCGTAGTGGCTCGGATCTAGTTTTTACTGAGATGCTTTATAACCCTTACTTAAAATCAAACATTACAGGTGTTTCACGTTACGGTTACGTTTTTTTACCATTAGGTGAGCTACCAAAAAATACACTTTTGTACACTTGTGTAAATGTTGAAAATAATAACTTTGATATGATGATGGTAAAAACCTAATGAAGCTTTTAAAGCGAGTGTTGAAGTTAATGTTTAAGCACCGTTCTGAATATTATATTGATATGATATCTAGACGATTGAATAGAAAGAAATTAAAAAAATCTTTAATTAATTTAGGTGTGAAGCAAGGTGATATTATCTTTCTACAATCTTCATTCAGTGCAATGGGTCATGTTTCAATTGGAGCACACGGTGTAATAGACGTTTTTCTAGAAATTATAGGAGAAAAAGGCACTTTAGTCATGCCATCATTTAGCACTGCGGGGAACATGGAAGATTATGTTGCGAAAAATGAAGTTTTTGACGTTTGCAATACCCCATCAAAATCAGGATATTTAACGGAAATTTTTAGAAAATATCCCCGTACATTAAGAAGTATCCATCCAACGCATTCTGTTTGTGCAAATGGTTTTCATGCAGATGAAATTATTCGAGACCACGAAAGTACGTTATCTCCCTGCGGTCCTAATAGTCCTTTTGATAAAATGTTAAACCTTCAAGGTAAAATGATACGTATAGGCACAGGCGCTTTTACTTATTATCATTTTATTCAAGAAACATTAAATTTCCCTCATGTTTTTAATAATCATACTGCTAGTTTAGAATGTATAAATTACAAAAAAGAACGTATTATTGTGAAAAGCAAAGTTTACTCTAAAGGTTTATCAAGTATATTGTTTTTAACAAAAGATGATTACATTCATCCAAGTAACTTTCCTTTGTTATATTCTGGTGATCGTGAACAATATATAAAATTAGAACAACCCCAATTTTATGATTTTTTAATTGATATTAGACAACAAGCGATTATTAGTGGTTGGTTTAACAAACTGACAGTTAATAAATGCCAATATGAAATAAGTGGCATAAAACAATATGTAGACTGTTCATTAACATTGCAAAGTAACCTCATTAATGAATTTAAAGAAAAATATGAAATTGAAAACTTAAGTAAAATATATAAATTAGGGCTGTATCCTAGGAAAAAGTAGTTTCAAATTTTTAAAACTCATATTGAAATAGTTCAATGTCTTTTTTGTAAATATCAGCGACAATTTTTTTAGTGTCATCATTAAAATAATCTCTATAACTACTACTTCTAGACGATTTGTTTAATTGATCAATTATTATTTCAATCCCTAATTTCTTTTCAAGCACTTTTAGATCATCTGCAAGCATCTCTATTCTGCCAATATAATCAACCAGACATTGCATATTTACATCATAAACATACCAATGCTGGGGAGCAAAAACGACGTCTTCTTTAGTCAAATCTGCGCTAGGTAGCCATTGAGTAATAAAAGTCTCAAAATCATTAAAGAGATCTGACTGATAAACAGGATTTGGAATGGGTTGCACATAAGATGTGCCACCTTGTTTAGCGAAGTTATAAGCTGAAACGACTCTATCCCAGGGGTTACGTACAAATGAATATGTGTAGTATTTATTATATTCATGTGTTGATACTTTTTTATAGTCTACCGCTTTGCGATGGCCAACATTCATACCGTATATCGCTCTAGCAATACTGGTTCCTGCCGCTTTAGGAATATGAATAAAAATAGACTTAGTCTCTTGAAAACAGGGTCTAAACACTTGTGACTCACCGCGATAAACATCTATTTTTTGCTGCAATAGCAGTGGGAGTGTATTTCTATATAGTTTTCTAAATAAGTTAGTTGATTCAGTCATAATATTAATTAATTGTTTTATCTAAAATTAGGCTTAGTTGCTTAGCTTTTTCATAACGAGAATAAATGGTTATGTCTTTATCGCTCTCTATTTTCGGAGAGATTGATAACCAAGTTTTTAGTGCATGATATATTTCATCTTTACTGTGAGCAATAGTGCCACAATTTGATTTATCAGCAACTTGACCTGTAGCGCTTGTTAATGGAGCTGCAACTAATACTGGCTTTTTGGCTCTGATATATTCAAATAGTTTACCTGGAACTTGCAGATTAAACACATCATCTTGTATTAATAACAATGCTGTAGCATCCATCATGTTTTTTAATGAGTCAACAAATGGAACAGATGCCAAAAATGTAACTAAATGGTGAATTTTAAGATGCTCAAGAACTTCTTTGTACAATAAGCCATCACCAGAGCCTTGAAATACTAATTCAAAATTACTACTCGTAATCACTTTGTCATGTATTAATTTAGCGATTGCATAAAAAGTAGGTGTAGGATCTCTTCCATCAGGGTATAAAACACCGCTGTAATATAAGCTAAACTTATTTGCAGAAAATGGTGATTTTATATTTTCCGATAAAGAATTAATGAGATCAAAGTTACTTTCATCATAACCATTCTCTATGCAATGAAATTTATCTTTGTTTTCCATCTGATGATAGTCAATATAGGCTTGTTTAGCTTCGTCGGTTGCAAAGATGGCATGACGGCATCTATTTAATACGGCCTTATCTACTTTTAAGCTTATTTTCTTTTTAAACGAGGGCACGTTTTTTTTATGAATATAGCCAAGGGGATCTTGGTAATCAACAATTAATGGAATCCCTGTTTTTTTAGCAAGAACATTGGCAATAATATGTGCACTCATTGTGGGATAGGTCGACCAAATAACATCTGGTTTTTCTTGTTTGATAATTTCTAAACCACGATAAATAGCTGTAGGGATCCAAGTAGACCAACGGTCAATAACTTTCATCCAATTGAAATGTTTACCTTTTATTGATAAATGACGGTCAACATCTAAAGCCATTGTTCTATATATATTATTTTTCATATGGCTAGGGATTATTTGCGAATTATCTAAACCATCATAAGCTTCTGTTTTAGCAGTTAATATTAAGGGTTCCCAGCCGAATTCAGGTAAGTATTGGGTCATTCTTAATGTTCGTTGACCAGCAACGGATCTACTCGGTGGATAATCAAATGCCACCATTAATACTTTTTTAGACATGTTCACCTGCAATTTTAGCGATTGATAATGCAAATAAGGGTAATTGTTTTCTGTAAGGCATAAATCTAGGCATTTTAAAACTATTCATTGAGCGAGTTACGCCGCCGTCGTTTGTTGAAAATGCGGCTTTAAATCCTAATTCCTGTGCAATTTGACAATGCTGATCGTTAAAGTCTCTTTGGAATAATCCGTTTGGATAAGCGAGATAGCGTATTTTGTCGCCGACAATTTTTTCTAATTTTGTTTTATTTTTTATTAATTCATTTTTAGCATCGTCATTTGTTTCTGTTGTAAGGATAGTATGAGAATGGGTATGTGCAGCTATTTCAAAACCTTGCTGATGTAATGCTTTTAATTCAAGGTTATTCATCATCGTTCTTGAAAGTGAAGTCTGGTTAATTTCTAACTCTGACAATAAATGGGTTATTTTTATCGCACGTTGATCATTTGAGAGGAATTTCAAAAAATTAATTAATTTATTGTGTGCGTGTAATTTCTCTGGCTGCGAAGTAAGCGATAGTGCTTCGTGCATGATATTAGACGAAACTTGATTAACGGTAGTTTGAGCTATAGCTTGTTCAATGGCATCATTCCATAGATAACCGTCCTCAACGCCTTGAGTTGAAACAAAAAAAGTTGCTGGGCAGTTATGCTTTTTTAGAAGAGGGGCAGCTATCTCTGCGTTATCTAAATAGCCATCATCGAATGTAATGACCAATGCTTTTGAAGGTAGTTTGTTCTTCTTTAATAAATTTATCGCTTCATCTAGCATTAAAATATTAAAATGTTTTTTGAGAAATCCAATTTGTCGATCAAAAGCATCGGCGGTAATGTCATCAGGATGATAGAGCGAATTAATTTGCAATACATGATGATAATAAAGAATACTTAAAGGATATTCACCTCGCTTAATTTTTGCTAGTTTATAAATTGCTGTGAGTAAGAAATTAAGCATGGTAAGGTTATAATTGCCTTTAAAATTGTTTATATCAAAGTTGAATGTATCACGGTTTTGAAGGGCGATGTTAATTTCTGGTAAGGATGTATGATGAAATATTTGTGTTTTATGCTTTTTTTTGTTCAATTTAATTTATTTGCCGAACATGTTTTTGTTGATGGTAAAGAGTTTTTTTCACTACAAGACGCAAAATCAGCGATTAAAGATGGTAGCCAAGTATTCCTTAAAGCGGGTATTTATACAAAAGGGCTATATATAAAAGCCAACAATGTTGAAATTATCGGTGAAAAGGGAGTTGTTTTTGATAATGCAGCTATCGATAATAAGGCTGCGTTGGTTCTCACGGGTAAAAATATACTTGTTGAGTCAATAGAATGCATAAATATCAGTGTAAGAGCTGGTAATGGCGCATGTATTCGATTTGAAGGAGAGAACTTAACCGTACGTGATTTATATGTCCACGATAGTGAATCTGGTATTATGACGAGTACGGTACCTGGTTACGTGAACATTGAATTCTCGATATTTGAGCGATTAGGTAGCCGCCGGGGATATTCTCATGGTGTATATATTAAGGCTGATGAATTGAATATTCGTTATTCAAAGTTCCTAAACACAAAAAAACAAGGATCTAGTATAAAATCGCGATCTAAAAAAGTCTTGATAGAAAATTCAATAATAGCAACAATGGATAGTGTAGATAGTAGGGCTGTTGATATGGCCAAATACGGTGAGTTAATTATTCGAAATAGTATATTGCAGCAAGGCAATAATTCATCTAATAGTCAGCTACTTGCGTATGGTTTAGAAAAAAAAGCAGAAAGGGTTTTTGATGTCAATCGCGTTGAAATCACGAATAATTTAATTTTCTTTGATAGAGAAAAAAGTAATGTTTATATGGCTTATCGTTTATTAGATGAATTTATAAATAAAAACAATATTTTCATTGGTGATTTTAATAATCCTAATAAATTTATAAAAAATAATAAATGGTATATTTCGAGAGAAAAAGCAGGCCTTAAAGCTTATCCATTTTTACCTACACTGGATCAAGTTCAAGGTACTCTTGCATTAATTGAAGTACTGGGAAATTCAGAGAATTAATTAAACATGATTACAAAATATAAAATAGAGATATTAAACAGTAGTAGCTCTACATCATGGGATGAATATGTTAATTCACATCCATTAGTCTCTATTTATCATTTATCTAAATGGAAGTACATAATAGAAGATACTTTTCAGCATAAGTGTTTATATTATTATGCACTTAATGATGAAGGCGCTATTTGTGGTATTTTGCCTAGTGTAAATTTGAACAGTAAATTATTTGGCAACTTTATAGTGTCGATGCCTTTTTTAAATTATGGTGGAGTGTTGGCCGATAATGCTGATGTTGCGAAACAATTAAATGAGCATTTGGAAGATCAGGCGACATCTTTTCAAGTCAGTTATATTCAATATAGAGAACAAGTTGAACGTACTGAAAATTTGTTACCCGTATCAACAACCAAAGTTAATATGATTTTACAATTACCCGAAACAGCAGAAGCATTAGGTAAATTAATAGGTTCAAAAAGAAGATCTCAAATTAAGCGGCCAATAAAAGAAGGTGTTAGTCATAAAATAGGTAAAACTGAGTTACTTGACGACTTTTATCAAGTGTTTTGTGAAAACATGCGAGACTTAGGTACACCTGTTTATGGAAAGACTTTCTTTAAAAATATCTTAGAAGTGTTTGCTGAGCATTGTACTATTTGTGTTGTGTACTGGCAGGGTAAACCGGTGTCGTCTGGTTTTTTAATTACCTATAAAGGTCGAATGGAAATTCCTTGGGCGAGTACCTTAAGTTACGCTAATAGAATTTCAGTGAATATGTATTTGTATTGGCAGATATTGTCGCATGCCATTGAAGCCGGTTGTCACGAGTTTGATTTTGGCCGTTCAACTATCGATGAGGGAACTTATCGCTTTAAAAAACAATGGAAGTCTGAGCCTCAGCAATGTTACTGGTATCACTGGGTACCAGAAGGTGGCGAACTGCCTAATTTATCTCCCACTAATGCCAAGTTTGATTTAGCGATTAAAATGTGGAAAAAATTACCTTTACCGATTGCGAATACTTTGGGGCCATTTTTGGTTAAGAATTTACCTTAATTGAACCCAGTTATTATTTGAGCAATTTAGAATTAATGCACCACTTTAAAGGTTTTGCCGTTGTTAAGTAGTAAAAGTGGTGTATATTTTTTTAAGGCTGTTTTCGATTTTAAATTTCAGACTGTTTTTTTGTATTATTAATTTTAAGTACTCATCTTTAATTGGGGATAAAGAGCGTTTATACCTAGCGTCACCAGCAAGAAAGTCGTACTCATTATACTTATCACCTTGTAATATTAACCACTCAACCATTAATACATGCATTATTAAACCCAATTTAATCTTATTATCGGTTATCGGCTTAATACAGCTTAAATAAAAATAAACATTTTTTTTATCTGACAAACAATAAATACTGCCCATTAGCTGCTTATTCAGGCTGATCGCTGCCATTAATGTAGTGGCAGTAGGATGGGTACTTTTTAATAAACTGTTATGAAACTTACAAAATTCTTTATTTTCGAATCCGCTTGGCGTTAACGTATTGCGCCATTTATTTGTATGCCAGTGCTTAGTGTTATCAATAACTTCTCTTTGTTCTTGAGGTTTTTCAATAACGGCGAACTCTAATTCCCCTTGTATTGCCAAGTGTTTAAGGCTGCGATTAAATTGTTGTCGGGTATTTTTAGATGTTTTTGATAAATATTCTTTTAAAGAAGATAAACCTGTCAAAGGTATTCTATAACCAAATTCGGGCTGTTGATTTATTCTGCTATATTTTTTATTAGTAATGTTTAAATTAACAAAAGAATTTTTTTTCGCTACATAAACAATAAATTCGTCAACATTGTTGTGATGCTTTAGTAAGTAATGCCAGATAGTATCATGGGTTTTCTCTTTATCTGCTTCGCTTAATAAAAAACCATTGTTTTCAATCCAAATCTGGTCTTTTTCTTCTTTGCCTGTTCTGTGTAAAAGCCATTGTTTACTCAGTATTAAGTTATGTCGAACAATGTTCTGTTCTATAAATACCCCTAAGCCAACAATAATGTCGTTTTTTTGCGCTTTAACTAAATATATCTTTTGATCATCAGCTATAGTTTTTAACCAACAGCCAATCCATTTCCAACTTAAAAAAAACGAGGTGTTTGCACTATGCTCAAGTTGTAACCATTGTTCTTCAAGTGCGTTGAAATTTTTGCTGGAAATTTGTTCAACGTTAACTTGGACAGTACCTTGGCTGATTGTCGATATTTGGTGGTTTTTTAAGTTCAATTTGACTACCTATTACGATAATATACATAAAGTTAAAATTGCATTGTTCTATAGCTTTCTTTTATTGTGTTGTTAGTTAATTTGAATGTAAAGCATAAATCTGAGGGATTACTGTTGAAAGTAACGAATAGCATTGTACATTTGGTTTATAGCTTTGGTTGTGGTGGGCTTGAAAAAGTTATCGCCAATTTAATTAATCATTCAACTGAATATGATGTCGAGCACATACTTATATCTTTAACCGACGATACGAGTATGTTAGAGCAAGTAGATAAAAAAATTAAAGTGTTTGTGCTTGATAAAAAATCAGGTAATGATGTTAAAAGCCATTTTCAGCTTTTTTCTTTGTTGAAAAAACTAAAGCCCCAAGCTATTAATACCTATAATTTTGGCACCATTGAATATCACATGGTAGCAAAGCTCGCAGGTGTTCCTACTCGTGTTCATAGTGATCATGGCCGTGGTGGAGATGACCCTGCCGGTAAAAATAAACTTCATAATTTTTTTAGAAAATTTATTGCCAATTTTATTACAGAATATGTTGTGGTTTCATATGATTTATTTCAATGGATTTCAAAAGAGATTAAGGTTAATCGCAATAAGTTATCTTTGCTTTTTAATGGTGTCGCCGTTCCTGCAGAAATTGAACATTCCTCCTCTTCGCCTAAAACATTTGTAACCGTTGGTCGATTAGACAAAGTAAAAAACCAAAAGCTATTAATAGATGCTTTTGCCCAGGCAGTTAATACCCTTGACGGTTTTGAACATTGCATTTTAAATATTGTTGGTGATGGACCATTGTATGATGAGTTGTCATCACAAATTAGCTTACTGAATATGAATGATTCAATTTATCTACTCGGCTTTAGAAATGATATAACAACTATTCTTAAAGATTCTGACATATTTGTACTCTCGTCTGTTTATGAAGCTATGCCAATGACTATCCTTGAGGCTATGGCGAATAAGACACCTGTGGTATGTACTAATGTTGGTGGTATCTCCAAATTTATATCAGAAAAACAAGCTTGGTTTGTCGAGTCAAAGAACTGTAAAACGTTAGCAAATAAGCTGAATGAAGTAAGAATTAATGATGAATGTAGGCTTGAAAAAGTCAGTAATGCTTTTAGTTTGGTTAGTGAAAAATATGACATGAAGCAAATGGTTAAAGCATACATGGCTAAATATGGTATAGAAAAATCCCCCTCAATTAATATAAAAAAGTAAGGATTCAAAAGTGAAAATAGGCATTATTGTTGGTACTCGTCCTGAAATTATTAAAATGGCACCTGTGATAAGGGAATGCCAAAAGCGAAATATCCCCTTTTTTATCATTCATTCAAATCAACATTATTCAAAAGAAATGGATAGTATTTTTTTTGAAGAACTACATCTCCCTGCTCCCCATTATAATTTGGGAGTTGGCTCGGGGCTGCATGGGAACCAAACTGGTAATTTTCTAATAAAAATGGAGCCTATTTTATTAGAAGAAAAACCTGATGTTGTTTTAGTGCAAGGCGATACTAATACTGTTCTGGCCGGAGCTTTAGCCGCCTCAAAGTTAAATATTAAAGTTGGGCATATTGAAGCAGGCTTGAGAAGTTATGACCGCAGCATGCCTGAAGAAACGAACCGAATAATGACTGACCATATCAGTGAATATTTATTTGCGGTTGGTCCCAATCAAGAAAAAATTCTTAAGGGCGAAGGCATCGCTAACAATAAAATACACACTGTTGGTAATACTGTTTCTGACTCTCTTTTTCAGCATCTCGAAATTTCTGCGCAAAAAAGTAAGATATTAACTCATTTAAATTTAACCGCAGGTGAATACTTTCTAGTCACGGCCCATCGCGCGTCAAACGTAGATGTTTCGTCAAACCTTATGGAGTTGCTGCATTTATTGGATGAGATGCATAAAAATTATACCGGTACTATTGTTTGGCCTATTCACCCTAGAACTCAGTCGAAACTAAAAGAATTCAATATCGAACTACCTGACTATTTACAATTAATTGCACCGGTTGGTTATCTAGATTTTATTCAATTACAAAAGCACGCAAAATTAATTTTAACTGACTCTGGTGGTATTCAAGAGGAAGCTTGTTTATTAGGTATACCGAGCCTTACCTTACGAGAAAATACCGAACGACCAGAAGCTGTTGAGGTTGGTGCTAGCGAACTGGTTGGTCGCGATGCAGTTAAAGCGGTTAAAGCAGCGAAGCAATGGCTTAGTAGGGATGACTACTCTTGGGAAAATCCTTTTGGTGACGGTCATGTTGCTAAGTATATACTCGATGTGATCGTTAAAGATCTGACAAAAAAAGATATGGAGCAATAAGAATATTGTTCTTACAGCTAATGAAATTAATCATTAAATCGAATAGGTATTTTTTGGGGATGTATAAGCAATTAATACAACGATTCCTATCTTTCTAGCCTAGTGCTCTTTTATGAATAAAGGTAGGCTAATATTTAAAACTTATGAATCAAGTGAATTTACTGAAGTAAAAGTAACTAATATCGACCCAAAAATGGTTAATGGTGATATTCACAAATTTAATTAACGGCCTATAGTTTTAATTATGCTTTAAATAGCATCGCTGTTTTAAGCTTATCTTTGTAAGTGAAGCTTGTCACGTATTAGGTAGTTGCATTTTATCTTATGGATGCTTTTATTTGAAAACACCAAGTCAGGGGGGCTTAACTCGTCTTTTTCAAAAGTTAATGATGAATAGTTATAGTTATATTAAGGTTATGATTAATGGCTATGATTGTAACAAATAGCTTAAATTTCAACAGTCAATTATCGATAGCTGTGGGATATTAAAATCAGTGAAATAGGTATTTGCCTAAGTAAAATATAAGCGTGTATCAAACACTTAATAATTAGGGATAATAATGAAAAACAATCTAAAATTAAAAAGAGCGATTATCGTTGCATCAATATGTGTCATGGGTATTACAGCTTGCAGTGATAAGAATACATCTGCAGAATACATTACATCAGCTGAAAAATTAACGGTTAAGAATCAAAATAAAGCAGCTATTTTGGAGTTGAAAAATGCGCTTAGATTAGCACCAGACAATGCTGAAATTAGGGCTCTGTTAGGATCAGCTTATTTGAAAGTAGGCGATGTATTATCTGCAGAAAGTGAATTTAAAAAAGCTTTGACTAAGGGGCTAGAACCAAAAAAAATTATTCGTGAGTTATCTAGAACGTATTTATTATTAAATAAAGAAGATGAACTCAAACAATTATTAGGTATTAATGATCTAGACGAAGAACAGCAAATTATTGTAAATATATATATTGGTATAATGTATATTCAAAACAGTGAAATAAAAAAAGCTGAGTCCTATATCACACAAGCAAGTGAATTAAGTGAAGACAGTCTATATTCAAAATTAGGTATGTTGTGGTTAAAGTCTAGTACTTCATCAGATGAGGCAATCTCTGCGGTTGAAGAGCTGCTAAAAGTTGATAATACCCTCAGTGAAGCGATATTATTAAAAGCACATCTATTAAGAGCAAATGGTGACGTATTAGACGCGGCGTCAATATACGACGATTATTTAAATTTACACCCGCTAGCACACCATGTGAAAATTTTTAAAGCGTCGGCATTGGTAGAGGCTGAAAAATTCGCTGAAGCTGAGGTTGAAATTGACTTCCTATTAAATTTATATTCAAACCTTCCTATTTTGAATGAGTTAAAAGCAATTACTCGTTTTTATGATAACGATTTTCAATCAGCAGAAAATTATGCACGTAAATCAATGCAAATGGATCCTGAAAGGTCATTAGCCACTCTTATAGGTGGTATAAGCTCCTTTAAGTTAAACAATATAGAGCAAGCATATCGTTATTTGATTATCTTAGATGATAAGTTGAAGGATGGGGGGATTGGTAAAAAACTATTGGCCATTACGCGTCTTAAACTCGGTTATTTAAATGATATAACCAATGAATATTCAGCCGACAGTGATATTAGTGACTTTGATATACAGATGTTAACTGCTGCCAGTAAAGCTATAGCGCAGCAAGGTAATCAATCAGAAGCAAAAAAAGTATTGCAAAATATCGATAGTTCAAAAATAACGAGTATTGATAAGCTTACACAGCTGGGGCTCCTTAAATTATCTTTAGCAGATTCAGAAGGTTTAAAAGATTTACAAAAAGCAGTTGATTTAAACTCAGAAAATATAGAATCAAAAATTGTTTTAGTGGTTTCATTGATTTCAAAAAACAGATTGGATGAAGCTGAAAAATTACTTGCAACTTGGATACAAGATAACCCTAGTGAACCCAACCTTAAAGTCGCATTAGCAGAGGTTAATATAAGGAGACAAAACTATGCTTTAGCTGAATTTGAACTTAAAGAAATAGCTAGTGAGTATCCTAAGAATATATCATCACGTTTTCGATTATCTCAACTGTTGCAAAAGCAAAATAATAATGTTGAAGCGCTAGCATTATTGAAGCAAATTATTGCTATTAATAGTAAACATGGTGGGGCTTTAAGTGGTTTGGTTACCTTATCCACGGATAAGGACTTGGAAATACAAGATTATCTTTTGAGTCAATGGCGTACTGATAAATCAATTGAACTATCAACTGCTTTGGCAAAATCTTATGCTGCCATAAAAGAGCATACAAAAGCGGTTGATATATTAGATTCGGTAGATAACAAAGAAAGTAGCCGTCATTACATTTTGATTGGAGATCTATATTTAGATGCCCAAAATATTGAGGCAGCAGAAAAAGCTTATAGCATGGCAATAGTTAAAAACAGTGCTGATATTCAAGCTATTACAAAGTATGCCTTGTCACTTGAAATGCAGAGAAAATACCAAAAAGCACTTGAGGTTATTCAACGAGGGTTGAATGAAGTTAAATCAAATATAATATTAGAATTATTAGAAGTAAATTACCTTTTATTTACCAATCAAATTCAGCTCGCTGAAAATAAATTTAATAGCTATAACATAAAAGATAGCAATCAACCCATTACATATACCCGTTTAGGTGGACAAATTGCTTTGGCACAACAAAAATTTAATGTGGCTATTATTTATTTGGAAGAATTAGTAAAACTAGAAAATATGAAAAAGAATGTCTTAATGTTAGCTATGGCTTATGCCGGAAATCTTAATATTGAAGGTGCTATTGCAACACTTAATAAGTTTCTTGAGAAAGGCGATAATATTGATGTAAGAGCAAACTTAGCACAAATATATATGTCGACTAATCTTGCTTTGGCAAAAGAACAATATTTAATACTGATAAAGCAATTACCTGATAACTTTTTAATTCATAATAATTTAGCTTTTGCTGCAGTCAATACAAATGATATAGCGTTAGCCATTAAACATGCAGACAAAGCATTTGAATTAGCGCCTGAAAACCCACAAGTAATAGATACTCTAGGTTTTATTAAGTATATGCAGCAAGACTATTCTCAAGCGCTTAAATATTATAAACAGGCGAATGCGCTTGCTCCAAACGATAGAGGTATAATAATGCATATGGCAAATTGTTTAATTAAAATGGATAGAACTGAAGAAGCTAAAGTTTTATTAGCAACTATTAACAAATAAGATGTCAGGTTTTTTTACAATGGTAAATATCATCGATAATGTTTTCTCTTTAAATTACATTAAAACAGTCACTTAATAATCTGGCAAGGGAATTGCATTAACACCATTAAGTATAACTTTAAATGTAATTAATCACGAAACACATAAGGTATTGATATGAAAAACATGTATAAAGGAATGGTAGCTGCAACATTGTTAGCTACAGCAAGTTTAGCTACAGCAGGAACAGTTTCTCTACCTGGTGGCGTAACATTTAACGAATTAACAGATATTGATGCTGATCACAAGAAAGGCACATTCTCAACTTCATTTGATTTTGTACAGTGGTGGGAAGACAGCAGTAATAATGCGACTAGCTTAACAACTATGTTTTCAGGCGGTGCACCAGCAACTGATGCTAACGGTCGCACTGATTACGACCTTACTGGTTACGGTGAATTAAATACAGATTCTGCTACAGGGTCATTTCAATGTAATGGCTGTGAAATGACCTTTACATTCGAAGGTTTAGGTTTAACATTAGTGCCTGTTGCTAACCCAGCTTATACTGATGGATATTCAACATATAGTACTTTTATCAACCCAGGTGGATCTGAAGCTGACTTTGAAGCATCAGGTTATTATGCGTCGATAGGTTCTCCAGCAGCGCAAAGTATCTCTCCTGGCCTTGATTTGGCTGGCGCTACGATGAGTATTTACCTTGATAATACCCCTGATTTAGATTTAGGTCTTAATATTGGTGATAATACTAATGCTTTGAATGGTCAATCATGGTTAGAATTGTCGTTTACAGAAGTTGACTTTGGTGTTGTTGCCGGAGCAGCTGATCCAAGTGTTGCTGGTTTGAATCGAGCTGATTCATCTTTTGGCTTAGACGTTACAGGTGGCTTGGCTGCTGACTCTTTTTTACTTGCAGATGATATCCGTAACATTCCTAGCTTAAGTACCTTTGTAGATATGATTGGCTTTGGTTTGTCAGGTGAATTTGCTAAACAGAACGATGTTTATGATACTTATTCTGTTGGCGGTACAGGTACAGCTTCTGGTTTTGCTGTTCCAGAGCCAACTTCTATTGCTATCTTTGGTTTAGGTTTATTAGGTTTTGCAGCTGCAGCACGTCGCAAGCAATCTTAATTACTAAGATAACCACGTAATAAATTAAAAGGCCTCCGTTTGGAGGCCTTTTGCTTTTTTGATAGTAAGTTTGTTCTTATTTTATTTTATTCTTTTCTTTTATGTAGTACTAGCTATTTGGGATTGTAGCGACCAGGGCTAAGAATATTATTTGGATCAAAGCTATTTTTTAATAACTGTACTGCTTTCCAAAACGATTTATCTTTATCAAGTAACCATTGCTGCTGATCTATATTCAAACGGTAAGGCACCCATCCTTGATTCATCCCCTCTAAAACAAGTTCTTTTAAGCAATCCTGAGCATCTTTGACTGCAGTAGGGTTTGAGCTGTCGAAAACTATCGGTATCGTACTGTCGATACAGTCATGGCGTAAATTAGTAAAGGTTATAAAAGGCTCTATGTTGTATTTAGGGCATGTTTTACGGATAAAATTAACATACCGTTTCATCTCTGACGGTATCATTGGGATGAGTGGTGCATACCAAAGTAAGCCACATTTATCCTTCGCAATTGAGAAGACATGATCAGGTTCATTATTGAAACTTGGTAAATTAGGATTTCTCCAGTAAGCAAGCTTCAAGGCTACCCGGTTGGGTTTACCCAACATTATTTCTTCTCCTAAATTAAACGAATCTAATTGTTTTTTTACGCCCACTAATTTAGGACTCAAATTAAAAAGAAAACGGGGTGTGTTATTAACCGCTAAGTTACCTAACTTTATAATAGAGCTATCGGAAAATATAAATTTACATTTTATTTGCTTGAAAAGGTTTTTTATTTCTTTAGCCACAACATTCACAACAGCGGTTGTGCCGTATATTGTGCCAACAATTGTCCAGCAAGGAGTATCTTGTTGTTTAGCAATATTATCAATTTGTTTTAATGACATAACTTGGTGCTGGTCAGTACCATTGGGGTTTTCCGCAAACATCGATAATATTCTGCGTTTATCCATCAGGTTTATAGATCCAACAATACCTTCATAATTACGGAGCGCTGTTTGTATTAATGGCACAATATCTGTTAACAAATCATCATTGTAAACCTTAATAAAGAATGACTTAAACGCTGCTCGCTTTTGCGCGAGTCTGATAGTGATTTCTGTAACTATACCTAAACTTGATTGTGTGAATAAGCCATCGATGTAAGGGCCAGGACTATATTTAAAGGTTTTATCGACTAAATCACGACTAGTACCATCAGGGTTTGTGCTTTTATCTAAGTCGCTAATAGCAGATTGAAATAGCTCTCCCGATGCCCAGTAACCTTTTAATGAAGTAACAGCATCAAAATGTTGGGTATTTGGGGTTATCCCATAGCCACGCTCAATAGCATTACTTAAAATTGCACAATCTGGTCCTGCTCCTGTGGTAGGAACCATATAATTAGCATTGTTTTTTTGCAGATAATCATAGAGGTCTTGTTGAGTCACTCCAGGCTCAATCGTTACCAGATCTAGTTCTGGTATCAGGCATATTCTTTTTAGCATGGATAAATCAATAATAACGACAGGCAATATATCTGTAGGAGGTAAGCCTGTACCATAGCCCCAATTTCTTCCTGAGCATATTGGATGAACTGAAAATTGATTTTGGTTTTCAATAGCAGAAGAATTGGCAAGCTTAAGTATTGCCGGTATATCTTCAATTAAGGCAACTTTGACTACCGCAGTGATGTCACGGTTGATTCCCTCTGTCCCTCGTAAATATGGCGCTGTTTGCTCTGGCGTTGATAGAATAATAGCGTTCGGAGATAATATATTTTTGAGCTTTTCAAATAGAGTGTCCATGACTTTCAGTGCCTATGTATTATATATGATTTATAACAAATTCAATGATGTAGTGTGTTTAAGCATAGCAGAAGTTAATTGATATAGGATAGAAGAGTATTAAGATTAGACTTGAAGGAACATTGTTCAGTTTGAAAAAATGCTTATAGCACTTTACCTTGAAAAATAAATCACATAATTAATGTTATTGAATTGTATGGTTATGATTAAGGCTTATGTCTTGTTTTTATGGGAAAGATTGACAGTTGATAAATGATATCTATGATAATAGTATGATGTATCTATAATAGAATACTAATAATTTGCAGCTAAATAATTCTAAACAGGAAATTTAAATGAATCTTTTAAAGTTAGTCATAGGTACAAGTATGTTGTTTGTGCTGTCCGCCTGTTCTGATAATGAGTCAGCGCAAAGTTATATCGCCAAGGCCGAACAAGCAATCGTTGAAAAACAAAATAATGCGGCCATTATCTCGCTAAAAAATGCGCTAAAAATAGCGGATGATAATGCCCATGCCCGGTTTTTATTGGGGCGTCTTTATTTAAGTAACGGCGATGCTGAAAATGCAGCCAAGGAATTAGAGCGTGCCAATAAATTAAAGTATGCTGGCGATAAGGTGCTGCCTCTGTTAGCTCGAGCATATATATTAACGGAATCAGATGGTGATGTTTTAGCGCTCGCTAAACAAGTTAAGACCTTACACCAGCCAAGCACTCAATATCTTGCGTATAAAACAATGGCAGCATTGCGAACAGGTGATAATGACCTTGCCGAAGCTACTGTTGATACGGCTACTTCTCTTTTTGGCTCTGACGCTTATAGTTTACTGGCAAGTGCCTATTTAGAGTTTTCAAAACAAAATACCACACTAACACTTACACTCGTTGAGCGAATTTTAACAACAGATGCAAATAATGCCGATGCACTTATGCTGCAAGGTCAAGCTGCATCGGTTGAAAAAAATTATGCTTTAGCGGTCAATAGCTTTCAAAAATACCAAGAGCTGCAACCTAATTCTGGCAAGGTACAGTTATTTATTGCCGATGCATTATTGAAAAATGGTCAATTTAAAGAGGCTGAGGCCATTGCCGACACTTTGCTAGCTAAAGTGCCAACACAGCCTTTTTTACAATACATTAAAGCCAATGCACGTTTTGAAGATAAAGACTATCAAGCAGCAAGTCGCTTTGCTAATCAATCATTAAGCTCTGGTTTTAATACCTTTAGTTTGAAATTGGTCGCGGGGGCAAGTGCCTTTTATTTAAAGAACTACGAACAAAGTGTTAATTATTTAAAAGAGTTAATGCCTTACATTGCAGACGATCACCCAGCTAGAAGAATGTTGGCAGTCAGTCAATTACAGTTAGGCTTAATTGACGATATAAGTGAAACATTAAATGGCTATGATTCTAAAAACAAAGAGGATGTTCAGTTTTTAGCAACGCTAAGTTATGAATTGCTTGAAGTTGGCGCATATGAACAAGCACAGAAAATGGCGAGCTATGTTTCAACGTCAACTGATATGAGTGCTGAAGAAACCGCAAGGGTAGGTATGTTGAAGCTGATGATGAATGATCCATCAGGTATCGATAAATTAGAATTAGCCTTACAAAAAAATCCCGAATTAGCCTCAGCGGAACTTTTACTGGCTTTTAGTTCAATTAAGTCAGGAAACTTACCGCGAGCAACTAGAATTGCTAATAAGTGGTTGAAAGAATACCCTGAAAAAGCGGGAGGTCATAATCTTCAAGCCGCTATTTACTTTGCCAATAAAGATTTAATAAAAGGTCAGGCCGCATTAGAAAAAAGCTTACAGCTTGAACCTGATAATGCTTATGCGTTAACTCAAATGGTGCAGCTAGCCAATTACCAAAAAGATACTAAGCAAGCGATATTATTAACGGAAAAAGCAGTAAAAGTGCACCCCGATAATATACAAATATTGACTCAGTATTTTGATTTTCATAAAAATGATGCTGGCTTAAAAGTATTAATGCAGGCCCAAGAAAATAATAAAGATGATATCAAGTATGGCATTCTATTAGCTGAGGCGCTGGTATATCTAGAGCAATTTAAACAAGCCAATGCTCTCTTAAACGATTACAAAATAGATGTTAGAACTCCTAAGCGTTACTGGCAATTAGTGCTAGGTATTAATGCTAAAAATCCAGATGGTAAAGATGCTTATTCGATTCTAGAGCAATGGCAAAAGACTAACCCCTATCATATAGAGTCTTCTTTTTTGTTGATAAATTATTGGACAAATAAAAGATCGCCAGACCGAGCGTTAAGAGTTTTAGAGAAAGCTGATGAAAAACATCCAAATAATCTGATGCTACATTTAGTTAAAATGAAGATATTATTGGATAACAATCGCACGTCTGATGCTAAAGCTTTATTTGAAACATTAGATAAATTCACTATTAATGAAGATTTAATTGCTGGGATCTCGGGAAGAATTTTTCTCCTTGAAAGAAATTTTGCTGATGCTGTGCCTAAGTTAACACAACAATACCAAGCTCAACCTAATAGCAATAATGCCACCTATCTAGCTTTTGCTTTAGAAGGGAATAATCAAAAAGCGGAAGCTATTGCGTTATTGGAAAATTTTGCTAATAAGGAGAACGTAGAAAAGAAAATTCATCCCAGAGTTAGCCTAAGTCTCGCGAACATGTATTTAGCTGAGCATCAAGATAAGGCTATCGCAGAGTATGAAAGACTGATTGAAGTTTTGCCAGAAAACATCGTGGTATTGAATAACTTGTCTTGGCTTTATATGGATCAAGGTCAGTTTATTCAAGCGCTAAAGTATGCAAAAAAAGCTTATGCACTTAATGCCGAGATACCCAATGTAGTTGATACTTATGCGCAAGTTTTGCTGAAATCGGGTGAAACTGTCGAGGCGTTAGTCAAAGCTAAAGAGGCTTATAAGTTGTCTGAAGGTAAAGATATTGATATTACTTTAAACTTTGCTGAAACATTGTTAGCCAATAAAAACAACAAAGAAGCTCAACGCTTACTAATAGGGGTAACGGGTGGAACTGCCGCGCAACAAGAGAAAAAGCGTCAACTATCTGAATAAGTTTAAGCTAAAACAGTGATGTTATAACTGGCAGCAGGTGTTGTAATAAAATAAATCAGTCACAAGGTGGCTGATTTATTAGGAGAGTTTAAAACTGACTACGAATATCTTTTTGTATTTCTTTATATAGGCTTTTAAAGCCACTGGTTAAGTTATCTAAAAAGATTTCGGCATTAATATAATAAGGGGCGCGCAAACCATGATATTCAATGGGCTCACCAATTTGTACAAATTTAATGCCAACAAACTTCATACTACGGGCTAAACGTGGCTCCATCATCACATAGGCGTGTTTTATACCGGTATCGATAGCTAAGGTGCCAGCAACCATATATAAACCAATCGCAATAAATGGGAAGCAACGCAGTTCTGATTCTGAGTAAGAATTTTCGCTGATAGCACCGATTGCCGAGCCTTTAAAGCGATCTGATTTACGGCGTCTAAAATCAGCTTTCACTGCTAAGCGAGAAATTTCACCAATCTCTTCACGTTTGAATTTTTTAGGATCGTAGTTTTTGTCTTGAATTGCGTCATAACAAAATTTTTCAATCGGTAATAATTCATCATCACTGCTTGAGCGCACTATACGTACACAACTGGTGTAATTATTGGTTGGTTTGTGTTGAATTAAAGCAAAGATCGAATGTGAATCAAAACCATCCATTTCCATGCCATCATCTTTTTGATTTTCGAAGGCCAATTCTTCACAATAAACATTGTGGCGAATTTTAAAGACTTCTTTACGTAGGTTGTCAGTAGAAGCGTACTGTGGTTTGAGAAACTTGGTAAAATGCTCTGCAATATTTCCGGCATCATGATTGACCTTAAACGACGCCACTTTTTTTGCGACATCGCCAATGATGGGGGAATTTAATATTAATTTGCTAAGACTCATCTTCTCATCCATTTGTCATCATCTTATTTCGTGACAAGGGTAATTTCGTCACGATAGATACTATTAATATAACCTAATATTGGATAAATATTACTATTAACTGATAAAAAAATTTAATTTTTTCCTAGTTTTATCGGTAATACTTCTTGTGCTGTTTTGAAACCAATATCAAACAAGCTTTGTTTTTGCTCTGTTGTCATAGAAAAGTCAACGGCAGAGTAGTTACCAATATTGACTACTACGGTGTTATGCCAGAAAGCTTCATTGATATACTCGCGTGAAATGGTGGTCATAAAGGTACGAATAAGTAGGGTCACGTACTTATAAATGGGAAAAAACCCCTTGATGTTAATTTCATTATTCTCATGCTCGCCTTTAAGGCGAAAACATAACACCGGTGTACCGTCTTTTGCCCAGTCACGATGAAGGGCGTCTTCAGATAAAATACTGCCGTCAACCATGACATGATCGCCAAAAGTCTTGAAACTAAAGATTAAGGGAATGGACATCGAGAATCGCACTGCTAGTGACACTTTTACATCAGGGGTTTGTTCCTTGTTGAAAATAACGGGTGTACCTTTAGCTACATCCGTTGCAACAATATGTAAATTATAATCAAGCTCGGCAAATGTTTTTCCACCGAGTAGCCCATCCATCCATTGCTCAAAACGGTCACCGGAACTTAAACCGCCGTTGCGAATTAATTTTAATAATGAAAACTCTCGAAACTGGTTATAGTTGGTATTTAAGGCTATATCTTTAATTTCAGCAGGACTTAAACCAGCAGCAAATAAGCTACTAACGATACTACCACCTGACACACCGACTAAGTGGTTAAAGTCGATATCAAAGGCTTGTAATGCATGTAAAATTCCAACGTGTGCAGGTAACCGTGTCCCGCCTCCTGCAAATATGGGAACTACTGTTTTTTTTGTCATAGTGTTGAACGACCTTAAAATAGATACCTGCCCGCAGGGATATAACATATTGTTATAATTATTTTAATTATGAGTAATCATAGCTGTTTTTGCGAGTAAAACGCAGTAAACTTATTGACAAGAAATAAAATTTCTAATGAATGGAGGGTTTAAGATGCGTTATTTGAAAATAATATTAACTGCTTATTTAATTTTATATACGAACTCAGTGCTGGCCGATTTAGCCGATACTGTTGAGAAAATTAAACCGGCGGTAGTAGGTATTGGTGTTCATACGCCATCGGGTCGCCAGCAAAATAGCTTGAACGGTAGTGGTTTTGTTATTGGTAATGGTCGTTATGTGGTTACCAACTTTCATGTTTTACCCAAAGAACTTGATGAGAATATCCTCCAACAAATGGCGGTGTTTACTGGTTCAGGAAAAGCGGCGAAAGTGCGTACCGCTGATATTGTTGCTAGTTCACAGTTACACGATATCGCCGTGCTAAAAATTCATGGTGCACCATTACCGGCGATGCAACTTGCCAATAAAGAGTTTAGTCGAGAGGGCAGCTATGTTGCTTTTACGGGCTTTCCTATTGGCGCTATTTTAGGCTTATATCCCGTGACCCACCGCGGTATTATTGCCAGTATTACCCCAACGATAATTCCGGTAGATAATGCTCAGCAAATCAGTATTAAGATGTTGAAAATGTTGCGTAATCCTTATTTAGTCTATCAACTTGATGCTACCGCTTACCCTGGCAATAGTGGCAGCGCTTTATATGATGTTGATTCAGGAGACGTGATTGGTATTATTAATAAGGTCTTTGTGCAAGAGTCAAAAGAGGCGGTGATCACTAACCCTAGCGGTATAACATACGCGATTCCGGTTAAATATTTATTAGCCTTATTGAAAAAACATAAAATTGATTATCTAAGCGCTAATGGCTAACTTTTCAGTTTTCAGTCTCTAGTCTTCAGTGATTACGCTAAGGTCTTGCAGGTTTTTGGGCGAGTCAATTAAGGCTGAAACCGACACCAGGTCAATATCAAGGGCGGCGAGTAAGGGGATTAAGCGATTGAGTGCCGCGATCGTTTCAGGGTGAGGGTGCGCAATAGCCACTACTGATTTATATTGCTGGGCATGCTCAATCAGTTGCATAAATTGTTGATCAATATAGTCACTGGTTAATTGATTATCTAAAAATATTTGTCGGTGGGTTGTTGGTACGCCTATCTGAAGGGCGATACGTTCTGCTTTGGTTTTGTTGGTGGTTACACTGTCGACAAAAATTAAATCTCGCTCTTTTAAAAAGCGCATCGTCCACATCATCGGATTATAAAGTTTTGTTAGCTTGCTCCCCATATGATTATTCATACCAACAGCAAAGGGTATTTCAGCAAAAGCAAGCGCTAACTGATGACGGATCGACTCTTCATTCATTGTGACGGTTAATGCGCCAGGACCTAACTTTTTACCATTTTCTGCTTCCATGGGAATATGTAAAATAATTTCGTTATTTTTATTATAGCCTTGTTGAGCCAGTCTTTTACCATAAGGAGTATGAGGGAGTATAGCGAAGGTAATAGCGCCGGGTAACGTTAGTACGCCAGCATCACTTTTTCGATAACCAATGTCGTCAATAATAATGGCGACTTGTGCGTTTTTAGCGATTGCTGAAGGCGATATGCTCAGTAACGTTAATAAAATAACTAATAGCGGGAATAAAGGCAAAAGAACTCTTAATTTGAAAAGTATAACTATTGACTGAGATTATCAGTAGAAAAAGTTTAAATCGAGGAGAAGTTAAATTTTTCTACTTATTTAAACCAAGCTTCAGGGTTAACTGCTTAACCATCGCTACGTATTTCGAAATAAATAAAGGTGATTGACTGTTATTTTGACTGTTATTTTGACTGTTATTTAAACCAAGCTTTAGGATTAACTGCTTGACCATCGCTGCGTATTTCGAAATAAATAAAGGTGATTGACTATTATTTTGACTGTTATTTAAACCAAGCTTTAGGGTTTACTGCTTGACCATCGCTGCGTATTTCGAAATAAATAAAGGTGATTGACTATTATTTTGACTGTTATTTTGACTGTTATTTAAACCAAGCTTTAGGGTTTACTGCTTGACCATCGCTGCGTATTTCGAAATAAATAAAGGTGATTGACTATTATTTTGACTGTTATTTAAACCAAGCTTTAGGGTTTACTGCTTGACCATCGCTGCGTATTTCGAAATATAAACCGGATTGACTTTGGCCACCACTTTGCCCAACAAGCGCTATGGGTTCACCGGTTTCTACCCGGTCTCCTACTGACTTTAATAACGCTTGGTTATAGCCGTATAAGCTCATATAGCCGGCGCCATGATCTAACACTGTCACTAAACCATAACCTTTTAACCAATCTGAAAATAATACTGTGCCGTTGTGAATGGCTTTAACTTGTTTACCAACAGGAGCGGCTACTAAAATACCTTTCCATTTTAAATAACCTTGTTTACGAGAGCCAAAACTGTGGCTAATCTTCCCTTTAACTGGCCAAGAAAGTTTTCTTTTTAGTTTTTTGAGACCAACCAATTCAGCACTTTGCTGTGCTAACGCCGCGATTCGCTGTAAGGCCACCACTAAATTTTGTTCTTCTGCCACCAATTGAGCTAAGAGCTGCTTACTACCGAGTAACGCTTTATTTAATGCGCGAATGGTGTTTTTTCGTTCTTGCTTAGTGTGTTGAAATACGACTTTCTGTTCGATTTGTTGTTGTTGTATACGATTTAATTTTTTAGCTTGTTCTTGGTGTTGGGTAGTGACCGCGAGTAAATCACTTAAGACAATCTGAAATTGGTCAATTTCTTTGATGCGAGCATCGTTCAAATATTTATAATAGGTAACGGTACGTTCTACGCTAGCAGGGCTTTGCTGGTTAAGTAATAATTTAATATAGTCGTGATGTCCCGATGTATAGGCGGCTCTTAATTGTTGGGCTAATACTTTTTCTTGTTGTTTTTTTTTGTGGGTTAAGGTTGTTTTTTCTTGTGCGAGAGCTTTTAAGGTTTGCTGAGTATCTTGAAAATCATCTTGGGTTTTAATCATCGCCTTTACAATTTTAGCAATTGAAATGTCGTCAGATCTTAATTTATTTTCTAATGATGAACGTTTATTACTCGTTTGTTTAATCGATTTTTCTTGCGCAACTATTTGCTGCTGAACCTTAGACAATGCTTGGTTGGTTTTATTAGCCGTGTCACTATTATCAGACGACTGGGCAGTGGCGTTCACCGACATCAATACGCAGCTAAGGCTGAATACTGATGCAAATAAGAATATTTTTTTCACGGCGATTTTCATGTTAATAATAATTTTCTTAAATAAACTTCATTAAGGAGCTACCGGTCATCTGCTCGGGTTGCTCTATATCCATTAGCTGCAATATCGTTGGCGCAATATCACTTAATGCGCCATTTTCTGCAGGTTGAGCAGGTCGACCAATATAAATTAACGGCACAGGTTCACAGGTATGCGCGGTGTGTGCTTGTCCCGAATTGTTATCAACCATTTGTTCAGCATTGCCATGGTCGGCGGTAATTAAACATTCACCGCCTACTTTTTCTAAGGCGGCAACAACACGACCAACACTGCTATCAACCGCTTCACAAGCGGCTACGGCAGCATCAAACTTTCCAGTATGGCCAACCATATCACCATTTGGGTAATTACAAACAATAAAGTCGTGTTCACCGCTTTCAATGGCGGCGACTAATTTATCAGTGAGTAACGCTGAATTCATTTCTGGTTGTAAGTCATAGGTGGCAACTTGTGGTGAAGGCACTAAAATACGCTGTTCGCCGATAAACTCACTTTCTTTACCGCCACTAAAGAAGAAAGTAACGTGCGCATATTTTTCGGTTTCTGAAATGCGTAATTGCGTTTTGTTATTTTTCTCTAACCATTCGCCCAGCACGTTCTCAAGTGCCACTTTAGGAAAAGCGATATTGGCTTTTATGTCACCAGCATATTCTGTCAGCATAACAAAGTCAGCGATGGCCGGTACTTTTTTACGTGTGAAGCCGTTAAAGTCTTGTTCTGTAAAGCAGCGAGTAAATTGACGGGCTCTGTCTGCACGAAAATTCATAAAAATTAATGAGTCGCCATCATTAATTTCAATGACTTGATTGTTTTCGTCTAAAATCGCTGAAGCGGCGACAAACTCGTCATTTTCATCACGGGCATAAGCCGCGGCTAATGCGTCTGTTGCGCTTGAATATTGATATTGTGCTTCGCCACTAACCATTAAGTTATAAGCTAATTCGACACGGTCCCAACGTTGGTCTCGGTCCATGGCATAATAACGACCAATGACCGAAGCTATCTGGCCACAGCCCAGCTGCTGGAATTTTTCTTGTGCTTTAATCAATGAAGCTTCTGCGCTACGTGGCGGTGTATCACGGCCATCTAGAAAGGCGTGTAAGTAAATTTTATCAGCACCTTTTTCTTTAGCGAGCTCGAGCATTGAAAAGATATGATCTTCATGACTATGAACGCCACCTGGCGATAATAAGCCAAAAATATGTATCGCTTTATCATTGTTAACGGCTTGGTCAACCGCATTATTAAGGGCTTTGTTGTCGTAAAAGTCTTTATCTTTTATCGATTTAGTAATACGGGTAAAGTCTTGATAAACAATACGACCAGCGCCTAAATTAACGTGCCCCACTTCTGAGTTGCCCATTTGTCCGTCAGGTAAACCTACTGCCATGCCTGAAGTGCCAATTAACATATGTGGATAGCGCGCATTTAAATCGTCGAGTACCGGCGTTCTTGCATGAAAAATAGCATTAGATTCTGTAGATTCTCGGTATCCCCAACCATCTAAAATCAGTAATACGGTAGGTTTTTTATTTGGCATTTTAGTTTCCATAACGGTGAAATTAGCTAATTATTCGCCAGTATACCAAGGCAAATCAATAATTGCTTGTGTGCTATTAGACAAAACATTTCAAATGAAATGTGTACTTTTATTCGTTATCAGTCGGTTGTATCAACAAAAAAAAACTTTTCATTGATTTAATTGCTTATCACGTAAAGTTCTTTTTGGGTTTGCTTAGTAATTCTGTATACTATCGTCAACTTTTTATTCAACCAATATTTATTATTTTTATGGATCAATTAATTATTTTTGCTGGTGATCATCCAGTGTTAAGTGCTGCTTGGGCAGCTATTGTCGTCCTTATTATTGTGACGACTATTCGTATTCAAATGTCTCCTATTAAGCAGATCTCTACACAGGAACTTACTTTTTTAGTAAACCGTGAAGAAGGCGTAGTAGTTGATATACGTACTGAAAAAGAATTTAAAGCGAGTCGTATCATAGATTCAAAGAATTTAGTGAAAGAGAAAGTATCAAATAATGATTTTTCTACCCTTGAAAACTATAAAGATAAACCCATCATAGTTGTATGCACCGCAGGAATTACCGCTACCCCTGTTGCTAATCAATTGCTTAAAGCGGGCTTTACTAAAGTAAGCCTGTTGAAGGGTGGTATGAATTCTTGGGTCAATGCCGGTTTACCTCTGGTTAAAAAATAATAGTTAATAACTAATAAAGGTTTGATATGACAGTTGATATTTATACTAAAGTAACCTGTTTTTATTGTATGCGAGCAAAAGCTTTACTCGAAGAAAAACAAGTAAGTTTTAATGAAATTAAAATCGACAACAATACAGAATTACGCAATGCCATGATCAAGCGCAGTGGCGGTGTAACCGTACCACAAATCTTTATTGGTGATCATTATGTCGGGGGTTGCGATGAATTATTCGCACTTCACGCCGCAAATAAATTAGATGAACTTTTAGCAAAAGATTAAAAGTCATCATTAAATAAAATAATAAATACAATAGGAAGTACACTATGTCAGATGAGAGCACTAATAACGCGGATGCACCAGAAGCCGCGACTGAACAAACCGCACCACAATTTGCTATTCAACGTATTTATACAAAAGATATTTCTTTTGAAACGCCAAATTCTCCTGCTATTTTTCAAAAAGATTGGAAGCCTGAAATTCAATTAGATTTAGATACTAAATCAAATAAATTGGCTGAAAATACTTATGAAGTTGTTCTTTCAGTAACGGTTACTGCTACTGTTGAAGGGCAAACAGCCTTTTTAGCTGAAGTCCAACAAGCCGGTATCTTTTCTATTGGTAACTTACCTGAAGCACAACTTGCTCATACTATTGGCGCCTTCTGTCCAACAACTTTATTCCCATACGCACGTGAGTCAGTGGCAAATTTAGTGAGTCGTGGTTCATTTCCACAAATTAATTTAGCACCGGTGAACTTTGAAGCGCTATTTGCTTCATATGTTCAGCAACGTGCCGCACAAGCAAAAACTGAACAAATGCCTGCGAGCAGTGAAACTCACTAATTAACGGTTTTTGTTTTTTAAAATCGGCTAGTAGTAACAATAAAATGGAAGTGATGATATGTCGAAATTAACGGCAAAAATCACGGTTTTGGGGGCAGGGTCTTATGGCTCTGCCCTTGCTATTTGTCTCGCTAGAAATGGTCACAAAACCGTATTATGGGGACGAGATCCTCAACATATTGCGCAAATGCAAGCGTCTCACTCGAATGAGAAATATTTACCGGGTAGTGAATTTCCGCCCTCACTGACAACGACTCACGATCTTGAGAGTGCTGTTCAAGCGAGTGAAAATATTTTGGTGGTCGTACCCAGCCATGCCTTTGGCGAAATGCTCAGTCAAATTAAACCTTACTTATTGCCAAAGGCTAAAATAGCTTGGGCAACTAAAGGTTTAGATCATAAAACAGGTCGCTTACTGCAAGATGTTGCTCGTGATATTCTTGGTGATAAGATCTCATTGGCCGTGCTTTCTGGACCCACCTTTGCAAAAGAAATGGCTGCTGGCTTACCAACGGCTATTTCATTATCGTCAACCGATGATGACTTTGTCACTGAAATTTCTGATCTATTACATTGTGGCAAAACTTTTCGGGTTTATGCAAATAAAGACTTTATTGGTGTACAACTCGGTGGTGCGGTTAAAAATGTTATCGCTATAGGTGCAGGAATGGCCGACGGTATTGGCTTTGGCGCTAATGCTCGTACCGCGTTAATTACCCGTGGCTTGGTTGAAATGACACGTTTGGGTTGTGCGCTTAATGCCGAGCCAAGTACTTTTATGGGTATGGCTGGATTAGGTGACTTAGTCCTAACCTGTACTGATAATCAATCACGCAACCGTCGATTCGGCTTAGCACTTGGCAGCGGCGTTGATGTTGAAAAAGCGATGGCTGATATTGGCCAAGTCGTCGAAGGTTATCGTAATACCAAAGAAGTTTATATGTTAGCGCAACGTATGGGCGTAGAAATGCCGATAGTTGAGCAAGTCTATCAGGTACTTTATTGTGGAAAATCAGCAAGGTTAGCTGCTGCTGATTTACTTTCCCGCGACCGTACTGTCGAATAATTTTACACGTTGTTTGGTTCAGTTTATGTTCACTACCTTGAACTTAAACTGAGCCTTCAAAGCCCATTTGTCGCCAAGCTTCAAAAATAAGCACTGCGGTGGCATTCGATAAATTCATACTCCGACTGTCTTTTAGCATAGGAATACGAATTTTATCTTCATCGGGTATTTGCTGTCTTACTTCTTCTGGCAAACCATTGGTCTCTGAGCCAAAAAGTAAATAGTCCCCTTTTTTAAATGCTACATCACCGTAGTAATTGGTTGTTTTAGTGGTTACGGCTAAAACTCGCTCAGGTTGTTCACTTTCAATAAAGGCTTGATAATCTTTATGGCGCTTAATTGCGGCAAACTCATGGTAATCTAAACCTGCTCGGCGAAGCTTTTTATCGTCTAGGTCAAAGCCAAAAGGTTCAATAAGGTGTAATCTAAAGCCTGTATTCGCGCAAAGGCGGATAATATTACCGGTATTTGGTGGAATTTGTGGCTGAAACAAAACGACGTCTAACATAAAATGTACTTAAATTCGAAGATGATAAGCTATTATACCAAACGAATGACTATATTGTACAAATTAGCACTCTAATGGTGTGCTTGGAAAAGTAAAGAATATGAATGACGTTTTATCAAAAAAAAATGACTACAGTTTTTGGGTAAGAGTGGCTGCTTTCGCCGCTACAGCAACCGCATTATTGCTTTTTGTCTTGAAGTTATATGCTTGGGTTGCCACTGATGCCAGTTCAATGCTGGCTTCGGCCACCGACTCTATGTTGGATTTATTTGCTTCATTGATGAATGTGGTTATTCTTCATTATGCTTTGGCACCCGCCGATGAAAAACATAAATTTGGTCACGGTAAAGCCGAGAGTTTGGCGGGCTTAGTACAAGCCGCTTTTGTGACCGGTTCTGCCTTGTTATTGATCTTTCATGGCTTTGACCGAATTATTCACCCCAAATTGGTTGTTAAAACAGAAATAGGCATAGTGGTGACCATTATAGCTATCGTAATGACACTGTTATTAGTGGTGTTGCAACGTTTTGTGATTGCCAAAACCCGTTCTGTTGCCATTAGTGCTGATGCTTTGCATTATCAGTCAGATTTATTATTAAATCTTGGCGTATTAGCGGCGTTGATTTTAAGCAGTGGCTACTCGCTATATGCCGATGGGATATTTACTTGTCTTGTTGGGGTATTACTGCTGAGTGGCGCTTTAAAAATTATTTACTTAAGTGTGCATAACTTAATGGATCATGAGCTTAGTGAAGAAGAGCAGACTCAAATTACTGCTATTGTGCTTGCTCATGATTCTACCTTAGGTGTTCATGACCTGAGAACTCGACAATCAGGCCCGCAGCGCTTTATTCAATTTCATTTAGAGCTCGATGACCGGCTGTCTTTACTTGAAGCGCACGGTATTGGTGAAGCGATAGAAGAAGAGATTGAAGCGAAATTCTCGCCTTGTGAAGTGTTTATTCATCATGATCCCACTTCAGTGGTAGCAACTAAAACGGTTAATGAAGACCAAGACTCACAAAAAAAATAATATTAAGTTGCATGTGTATTAAACCACGCCAGTGCTTTTATTAAGGCGGGTCTGCGGTACTGGTCTTGCTCAAACATAAGCTCGTGCAGCGCATTGTCGACAGTGAAAGGCTTTCCTTCAGGGCAAGACTGTCGATGATATTGGTGTAATTGCTGACAAAAAGCATCTTGTGCTTTATTACAAACAATAGTGTCCTTACCTGACTGCATCACTAAAATAGGTGTCGTCATTTTAGCTAAATTGGCAAAAATATTTTTCTTAGCGACAAGCGCTTCCTTTAGCCAATGAGTGGTGACTCCACCCAATTGAATTTCTTTATTTTTTTGATAAAGTTCAACAAAAACTTGGTAGCGGATCGACGATTGACTAAGCTCATTTTCTGTAAAAGGTGTGTGGTTAAATGATTTTTGTCCGATAAAATAATTAGCTTCAGTACTCAAACAAGCGTCGAGTAAATCGGCCAAATAAATAATACCTTTGGCGAGCCAGTTAGCAATATTGCCATTGTTAACCGCAATCATCGGCGAGGTTAATACCGCCGACTTTGCTGACAGTGGATATAACTGCATCATGCGCACAGCAATTGCCCCGCCCATTGAGTGTGCTAACAAATGTGGTTTTTTCGCGGTTGTGTTGTTGGCGCTATTTGTACCAGTCGCTATAACAACGTCATCAATAA
Source organism: Colwellia hornerae (assembly GCF_007954355.1). Classification (GTDB taxonomy): domain Bacteria; phylum Pseudomonadota; class Gammaproteobacteria; order Enterobacterales; family Alteromonadaceae; genus Colwellia_A; species Colwellia_A hornerae. The sequence continues at coordinate 74,495 of NZ_VOLR01000016.1, read as the reverse complement.
ATCTTTTTAGATCCTCGGCGTAGTCATCGAATTTTTTTACATAGCCTCTTTGACCATCACTCAATAATCGCTCTGACAAACCTTGGCCACGATGATCGACGATAAAAACATTATAGCCTTGGCAATATAAATCGAAGGCGAGTTCTTGATACTTGAGATAACTTTCAGACCTGCCAGAAACGAGAACAAGGTCTTCTTGATGTTGAGGATGAATAAAAGTCGCATAATTGATTCTTATTTTATCGACACCACTAAAAAATGAGAAATTACCTTGTTGCCAAAACAGTTTTATTTCTGTTGATAAGCGAGCCGTGAGCTCGCCTTCTTTGCCATACTCATTACTTGTGATTTTCGCTAAAGCCATCTTGTTCAATCCTAAGGTAAGCATGATATTAGCGGTGAAAATTCACCTTATGCTCAGCAGTTTTTTATGTCGCGGTTGTGCTTATTGGCAAAGTAATGGTTACTGATAAACCAGCCGAGTCTTTGTTTTGAGCACTAATTTCTCCATTATGTGCTAATACTGCTTGCTGCGCTATGGCTAAGCCCAAGCCCGTGCCACCGCTGTCTCTATCTCGGGCTTCATCAACCCGATAAAACGGCTGAAAAAGTTTTTCAATGGTACTTTGAGGAACCCCATCACCGCTATCACTGATAATAATTTTAATGCTGTCTTGCTGATTGTGTATAAGTCGATGCATAGAGATGACGACCTCACTATGTTTTGGGCTATATTTTATTGCGTTAATAATGACATTACTAAAAGCGCTGCTTAATAAATTTTGATCTCCAGGAAGTTTGAGTGCAAAAAAGTGCTTCATGGTAATTAAGATATGCTTTTCGTCAGCAAGGTACTGACAGTCTTGACAGATATCGGCTAATAATTCGTCGAGATGAACGGTTTGTAAATTAATTTTTTGAAAGGTGTTTTCTAACCGAGAAAGAGAAAGGACATCGCTTATCATTTCATTTAAACGACTGACTTCTAGTTCACAGCGCGCGAGATGCTTTTTCTGCAGCTCAGGTTTATTGATCGCTTGCTGAGCTAGACCAACCGCAAGTTGCAAGCGAGTCATCGGTGAACGAAGTTCATGGGATACATCGGCTAGTAACCGCTGATTAGCGGTCAAGTTCAGTGACAACTTGTCAGCCATGGTATTAAAGCTGGTGGCAAGTGAGCCAAGTTCGTCTTTTCTTTTATTGGCATGTTCGATACGGGCATCAAGCATGCCGTTACCAATATCGGTTGCCGCACGTCTGATGGCTAATATTGGTTTAATTAATGTTCTCGCTAGTAACCAAGCTAATAAAGCACTGACTGCAATGGGGATGGCGAGTTTCAACCAATTGGGCAGTTGCATAATAAAGGAATTGAAATGTCGAGATTTACCTTTAACAGCTAAGTATAGCTCGACGGGTTCATTATCTAAGGTGATATTTTTAGGGCCGGTAATACGGGATTTCGGAAACTGAATACTAGTAATGGCTGAAAAGCGGTTTTTTTCAAGGTAGCTCACTAAATCTTTGACAAAATGGCTGCTAGCAGTGGTGAACTGACCACTGTCAATATTTCTTATAATAATAGCTTCATTAGGTGATTTTCCTCGATATTGCAAAAGCTCATCGGCGGAAATGTTTTTTCGTTCAATTCGATTAGCAATACGGTTCAATTTTTGTTGATCGCCATGGTGCGCAGGTAAAACAATACTGTTCTGGGCTAACTGCGCTGAGATAAATCGTGTCGCAACAATAGAGCTTAAAGCGAACAGCCAAAACCATAAAAATATCTTAAAGCCAAGCGAGGAAAACGATTGTCTAATTTTATTGAGCATTAGCCATTAATCCCTGTATTTTCTCCAGTGAGGAAAATATAACCAGCACCACGGATAGTTTTTAATTTATCGCTAGCAGAAAACGCGAGTAACTTACGGCGAATATTACTGATATGCATATCGATACTGCGATCAAAAGCGCTGAGTTTTCGTTTTAAAACTTGTTCTGATATTTGGTTTTTACTGACGATTTGACTGGCATTATTCATCAGTAAAGCCAATATTTGAAACTCGGTACCGGTTAATTCAACGAGTTGCTGATGGCAAAAAGCTTGGCGAGTGTTATGTTCAAGCCTAACCTCATTAATTTGCTGATGACTGACGGTACTTTCATTGGATTTGACGATGTTAATACGCCGTAAAATTGCTTTAATGCGTGCCAGTAACTCTCGATGCTGAAAAGGTTTTGCTAAATAATCATCGGCGCCAAGCTCTAAGCCTAATATTCTGTCGTCGTTATCACCTTTAGCCGTTAACATTAAAATGGGGGTTTTATGTTGGCCACCTAAGGCTTTTAATACTTCAAAACCGTTAAGTTTTGGCATCATAACGTCAAGTAATATCAGTGAAAATGATTCATCATAAGCACGTGCCAGGCCACTCACACCATCATGGCAAGCTTCTAATTCAAATCCTTCATACGATAGATACTCAGTTAATAACTCAGTGAGTTCTCTGTCGTCATCGATGATTAATATTTTCTGTTTGCTCATGAGTTGTTGTTATCTTTTGTTAGTGGCGGTATTTGGCTTATCTTAATATTAACTTAACTGCTATGAGAAAACTGACTTTGTTGCTGCCTTTACAAAAACTTTACACTGGCTTGCGTTTCTTTGCATTGCAAGGTTTATAGTTACCTCACTTGCAAGAATGAATCGATATTATTATTTATTTAACCCAGAGGTAAATCTTATGAAAAGTAAACTATCAGTGTTATTAGCCGGTGCAGTATTAAGCCTATCCTTAGCAAGTACCGCGGCTTTGGCGAGCAATAATGGTGTTGGCGTTGACCATGACCGCCAAGATGCCAAGAATGCCGGTCACCACCAGCAAAAATCAAAGCCTGGTATGAAAGCTAAAGTTAAAAAGATGGCGAAGCATTTAGCGCTTACTGACGAGCAGCGTGAGCAAGTAAAAGTGATAAATCAACAGGCAAAAGAAAGTCGCGTAGTATTGCAGGAGAGCATGCAAGGTTTTCATCAACAACGTAAAGCTTTAATGATGGCAGAGCATTTTAATGAACAAGCGTTTATTGATTTACAAGGTCAATACCAAGAGAGCTTTGCACAAATAGCTTTAATTAAAGCAAAGAAAAAACACAGTTTTATAATGATATTAACCGAGGCACAAAAAGAAAAAATGCAGTCGCATCAAAAGCATGAACGACGCAGAATGCATCTTGCTGAATAATCTTACTCTTTAGCAATACTGAAAGAAAATATTTTAGACATGGTGCTTTCTACCGGTTGGTCATTATAACTAGCTGGGGTGAAACGCCATTTTTCTAATGATGAACGAATAGTGTTACGGAAATAGCTTACTCTGCCTTCCCCATCATATTGAATATCACGCACATAGCCATTCTTGTCTATGGTGAAGGTAACTTCTACATCGGTTTCAATACCTTTTCGCTTAGCGTTGGAAGGATATTTTGGGTAGGTCGATGTCAATAATTGTGCGGGTGCGCGCGCTGGCATTAAGTTAATTGTCGATTTGCTTGTCGAGGAAAATACTTGTTCTATGCTCTTTGAACGGCGAGCGGTTGGCATCGCTAAGTGCGAATTTATTGACAAGGGATCATTGGTTAAATTAGCTATTTGTGCGGCATATGGATTCTTTAATAGTGAGGCACTTTTTGTTGAGTCGGTGCGCTCAAAGGCTAATTCAGCCGGTGATTTTCCCATAGTGATCGCTTGACTTAGTGCCAATTGTGCCAATGATTTTTCAACGTTTACTTGAGTATTGGACAGATCTGCTTGATTTGTTTTGCTGACCAAAGATTTAGCGAAGTTATTCACTGGTTCAGTCGTGGTCTTTTTAAGCACAACTATTTTATTGTTTATGGCTGTCGCTAGAGTCTCAACTGTATTCTTTTCTTGGTGGTTGATTCTCAAGCCAGTACTTTTAGCAACGCCTCCGCTAGCAAGGTAGCCTTGTGTGATTTCTTGCTCGACATTTACTGCGTTTTTATCGGTATTGTCCGGGAGAAAGGGGGACAGCATCTTCGCGGGTAATTTATTTTCTAAGGCGGTATTTTCATTACTTTGATGTAATAATTGCTGCGCCAAAGAAGGTAACGCGATTGTATCATCGCTATCACTGTATGTTTTGAAGCCATCATCAGTGCTGCGATATAAAGGAATGGTATCTGTACCTATATCTAAGCTAGGAATTTGAATATATTTTTTACTACCAACTGCAATAATTGAGAAAATAATGACGATAGACGCTAACCATTTCCCCGAGTGAGTCGCTGTTGAACAGTGCTGGTCGTGGTCAATTAAACGCAAAACCCGCTGCTTTAAATCACCACCAGATGCTGCCATTGCCATGGCGGGAATAGAATGATGGCGATGGCTATCACATATTGAAGCGGTATCTGCTAGTGTGTGTGCATACGCTACAGGGTTACCACAATGTTGCACCGCTATATCATCACTACAATATTCACGTTCATTGCGCATTTGCTTAGACACCCAACGGACAGCAGGATGGAAAAATAAAAAGATTTCCACCAAGGTCTGAATGAAGTTGACTAAATAGTCATGACGACGAATATGTGCCAGTTCATGCAATATCAACATATCCAGTTGTGCTGGGGTTAAACCGGTCAGCATAGTAACCGGAACAAGTACTATCGGCTTTAACCAACCTATTGCCATCGGTACATCATTTTTCAGTGAAATTAATAGTCGTGGTGAGCAGGTTAATTTTACTTGCTGAACTAACTGCTGAAATCTGGCTTCAAGTTCAGCATTTGCTGGCGAGGTACCTATTTTCGGTAATTGGTTAACGTTATATAATTCGATGAACAGTTTTACCGCTAAGGCAAAGCTTATTGTTACCCATGTTAATGACAAGTAAGGTAAAAATTCTACTGTATTGGAATACCAAACGGCGGTATTTTGGGCGTCATTGTTAATAATGTCGTCCAACAACATGCTGTTATTTAATAGAGGACCAAATTGTTGAAAGTCAGCTTGAGAGATAATATAGAAAGTGAAAAAAGGCAGTAATAAATTAGCCACCATAGCCAATGACGCCATTGCATAACGCCATTGTGGTTTTTTATAAGAAGTAAATGTTAATGCCAACTTTAGCGCAAGCGCAACGAAAATCCCTTGCCAAATAAAATGGATAAGGGTTAACGATAAATTGTATAAAAATGGACTACTCATTAAATTAATCTGACATTATCCTTCCATGTTTTAGTACGCTTTAAATTGTACTATAAACAAGTGTAGCAGCTTTTACTTTTCTAGCTCATTAAGTAACTGGCGAATATCAGCAATTTCTTCTTTACTGGTTGATTCATCTAAAGCTCGCATCACTAATTTTGACGTTGAGCCACCAAAAGCCTTTGAAGCTAAATCTTTTAATAATGAAGATTGTGTAAATATTTCACTATTTGATGGTGCATAGACATGGGCACGATTACTTTCGTCTCGAATGACCAAGGTTTTCTCATGCATAATTTGTAAAATCTTCAAAACAGTGGTGTAACCTGTTTTTTGCGTTTTACTAACAACATCATGTACCTGACGAACTGTCGCTGGACCGACTTTCCAGAGAACATTAAGCAAAGTTAACTCTGCTTCTGTAGGCTTGATATTTGTATTATCTCGAGCCATCTAAAATCCTTAATACTATGAATAATTATAAGTTATATACGAACGCAATCGTATCTTGTGTTGATAAAATGAGCAACACCTTTTGTTGTTAGTGGCTTTATTTTAAAATATAGCCATGATAACAAAGGTTTTTTAATTTAATTTATTTATGATTTTTTCAAGGTTTAACATAGTACGAGCGGGGTAGTTAGTAACAATGGCAGCAACTCTTAGCGTAATATTAAGCAAATATCGACCAGTAATTATTGTTAGCGCTTGCGCTAGCAAATGATTGACTGATTTTGTGGCTAATCGCGAAAAGTTCGGTCTGAGAAAATCATCAACAGAAAATGTTACCCAGTGTTATTAGTGGCAAAGGCATGATAAACAAAAAAATGGCTCTGATGACTGATGATAGTACTGAGCGTCAAGCCCTATAGCCTTGACTTACTGCAGGCTTGTTTAAAAGCCAATAGCGTACTTTTAGAAAATTCACTATTGGCTCCTTGATAAGCAATTAATTTTATATCGCTAGTCGGCGTTAACAATATTGGCGTAGAGTTCACCTAAACGGGTAACTGTGCCAGCATGTGCATCAACAGTAAACTCGATCATACCAGGAGCAAACGTTGACACTACCGTAGAGCCAAGTTTGAAGCGTCCCATTTCATCACCTTTTTCAAAAGTGATCGCATCAGCGCCGTCAGCAGGGTAACTTTCTCTGAAAATTCCTTTTTTTCTTGGCGAGGTAATGGTGCCAGCCCAAGTTGTTTCTATACTGGCAACTATGGTTGCGCCAACAAGTACCATCGCCAAGGGGCCAGAGTTAGTATCAAAAATAGCAACAACACGTTCATTACGAGAAAATAAGTTAGGCACGTTATTAGCGGTTAACGGATTAACAGAAAACAGATCACCGGGTACAAAAATCATTTCGCGTAATGTTGCTGCCATCGGCATATGAATGCGGTGATAATCTTTTGGTGCTAAGTAAATACAAGAAAACTTTCCGCCTTGAAAGGGCTTTGCGGTGTTATATGAACCACCTAGTAAAGTTTCCAGTGAATAATCAAAGCCTTTTGCTTGGATTAATCGTCCGTCTGTAATATCGCCTTGCTGACTAATAGCACCGTCAACAGGATAGCACAGTGTTGCTTCATCGTTATTTATCGGGCGTGCGCCATCTTCTAGTTCGCGGGTAAAGAAATCGTTGAAGGTTGTAAAGTCTTCGGCATTTTTAAGCTTTGCTTCTGACATATTAATGCCGTAATGCTTGATAAATGCTTCAATCGCTTTCGTGGTTACTCGGCCACATTGGGCCGCGGCAAATTTTCCAGCTAAACGCGAAATTAAATGTTTAGGCATAAGATATTGAAGGGTGATCTTTAATTTATTTAAAAGCACTGAATTTCCTTTATATTATTAATATTAATTTAGTCGTTAAAACGAGAGGTTAATTTATTATCGCCTAAACTGGCTAAAATTCGTTGAAAACTCGCTAAACGTTTTGGATGTATTTTCATTTCTTCACCGGCGGCAATTAATGCACAACCAGGATCATTTTGGTGTTTGCAATCTCTAAACCGGCAACCACCTAAGTAATCTTCAAATTCAATAAAACCACCATAAACTTCTGCTGGAGTTAAATGCCATAAGCCAAACTCTCGAATACCGGGTGAATCAATTAAATCGCCACCTTGTTTAAAATGGTACAAGCGGGCAACCGTTGTGGTGTGTTGACCTAACCCCGAATTTTCAGAGACTATTTTTGTCATTAAACCCAGTTCAGGCATCAAGGTGTTAGTAAGTGTTGACTTACCCACACCAGACTGGCCAACAAAGATACTGGTATGTTCACTCAGTTGTTTCTTTAGTTCTTCTATGCCGTGTTGAGATTCATTACTGACATAGATCACCTGATAACCAATCTCACGATAGATATCGAGATGTTGTTCAATTTCAGCTTTACTGGCTTCATCAAGCAAATCGGTTTTATTAAGTAAAATAACAGGGGTGATTCCCGTTTGCTCTGCGGCCACTAAATATCGGTCGATAATATCAGGGTTAAAGGCAGGCAAAACCGAAGAGACAATTAATATTTGCGTGATATTTGCCGCGATGGGTTTTACACCGTCATAAACATCAGGTCGACTTAATACCGAAGCGCGCTCATGAACAGCCTCTATGACCCCTGAAATACTGTGTTGTGTTTCTTTACCCCTGCGCCATAAAACTTTATCGCCACAGACTAAAGATTTGACACCACGGCGAATGTTACAGCGAATGCAATCACCATTTTCCGCTTCAACATCGGCATGCTGACCAAAGCGGCTGAGGATCGTGCCGTTTTCAGGCTCTCCCAACTCAGTATCTTGCCATTGCACTTGCTCAGGTTTATTACGCAGTTTTTTAGCTTGATTATCTTTAATGCGCCTTGTCTGACCTTTGGTCAGTTTTTTTAGCTTAGACATGGAGTTTTATCATGATAATTATGGAGTTTCACTCGTCTTTTAAAAGGGTAATGCGACAAAAAGTTTTAATCACAGTTCATTGTCACGTATTATACTGACTAAATCACCATTCATCTAATATACTTGTAATAGTAATATCAGTTTCACTGAGTTTGTAGTCTTACTGTGGCAAAGAAAATAAAGTAAAACAAGGCACTCAACAGCGTAATAGTAAGCTATTGTGATTAATAGCAGCGCTGCCTTGGCGTATGTTACCCACACGGTGAGTGGTATTTAATGATATTGGTATTAGTAAAACAGTTGGCATTTTTAAGGAAGCAGCATGACAGGTAACGAGACAAATTTAATTTGGTTAGATTTAGAGATGACGGGCTTAGAACCCGATACAGATGTGATTTTAGAGATTGCCAGCATAGTCACAGACAGTCAGTTAAATATTTTAGCGCAAGGACCGGTTTTTGCTATTCACCAAAGTGATGAGGTGTTAGACAATATGAGCCAGTGGTGTATTGAACACCATGGTCAATCTGGCTTAACGACACGTTGCCGTGAAAGTGTCAGCACGTTAGCTGACGCCACCGAGGCGACGCTAAAATTTGTTGAACAGTTTGTGCCAAAAGGTAAATCACCTATGTGTGGTAACAGCATAGGCCAGGACAGACGTTTTATTAATAAATACATGCCTGACTTTGAAGACTATTTCCATTACCGAAATTTAGATGTCAGTACGGTTAAAGAATTAGCGCGTCGCTGGAAACCGGAAGTTTTAGATAAAGTAGTAAAAACCGGCGCTCATTTAGCGCTTGATGATATTTTAGAGTCAATTGCTGAACTGAAAGTCTACCAAGAGCACTTCTTTAAATTATAAAGCTCAGCAATAATGTCTAAATAAAAGCGCTTAGGGCGCTTTTTTTATGCGGACACTCACCAGTTTTTATGCGGACACTCACTATAAGCTTGCCTCTTGGTAAAAAAACTTGAAGGTCAGACCAGTTTGGGCGACACTTAATTAAAATTAATGACAGGCAGATAAATTATGGCGAACAAATTTGGAAAAATAATCAGTAAAGTTAATAGAATGCCACGCTTTACCCGATCTTTTTTACTGACTAAAATTTTCTGTTCGACAGTAAAATATGCTGGTACTTCATCAATAAAGCTGGTTTCTGTTTCTCATACCAAAGCGGTATTATCGTTAGCAAACAAAAAGAAAGTACAAAACCATATTGGCGGTATTCATGCTATTGCTGCGGCATTATTAGCAGAGTCGGCAACAGGTATCGTTTTTGGAATGAATGTCCCCGACACTTGTGTACCGCTATTGAAAAGTATGACGTTTCACTTTCAAAGACGAATGCAAGGCAATTTGTCTGCGGTTGCCGTGTTAAGTGCTGCGGACATTGAGCAGATAGAAAATACAGATAAAGGCAGTTTGATGGTTAGTGTCGACATTAGCGATGAAACAGATCAACAGCCTATTGTTTGTGAAATGGAATGGGCTTGGGTAACCAAGCGACGTTAAGTTTGATAAAACCAAGGTATTTATGCGAAGCCTTTCTAACTAGTTGATCCGTCTGGTATTAGTGAGTCGTGAGCGGCATTATGTTTAAAGTGGTTTGCTTACCTCACCATTAAAAACCGTTGATTCTTAGTGACAATTCCTTACACTGTATTTTTAACTAAATTTACCGTTGAAGGTATTGATCAATATGGACGCTACTCGTTACTTTTTTCAGCAATTATCAGGACGATTTTTTGGGATTGTTTTTCTTTCATTTTTTCTCTTTAGCGCCTTAACAACACTGTTAGTTCTTCGTGATAATCAAGTGACCTCGTTAGCAGAGCACGAGTTGCCGTTATTAGCGAACAAAAACAAACAACAACAACAAATTTTAACCACCTATCTAGCATTAGAAAACTTAGCCAAACGTACTGATGCTGAAAATTTATCAGCTGACTACGAACAGGCTCAACAGCAAATCAATAACATATCTTTACTGGTAAAAAATAATAAAGCCCAACTTGATTTAATGTATGTCGGCCATAAAGAATTTTCAGGTATTATTGATAAACTCAGTGAAAATCATCATAGAAACACTCAACTCAAGCAAAGTACCCTCATTCAATTACAGTTAATTAATGATCAATTAACGGTTGAAATTAAAGAAAAACAGCGACAAAAAAATCTCTTGTTAGAACAAATAAATTCAGATAAATACACCGATAAAGTGACCGCAACCCGCGCTAAAGCTTATGTAAGACAAATAACTGAGTTGAGTAGCTTACAACAATTACAACAGACCATTATCCGTGCCTTATTAGCCTTTCAACAATTAAATTTACAGTCTTCTATTATAGATTTTGACGATGTTAGTACGGAACTAAAGCAAGTCTTAACCACTTTTCTTCCCGAAGAAAGTACGGTTAGCCAACAAGGCTCTTTATTAACATTACAACTTAATACTTTAGAGCAGTTATTATTTTCACAACAAAATGCAGTAGCCAAGTGGCGTAGTCATTTACGTTTGTCTCGTTTATATGTTGAATTTATTGAGCAACAACAACAAAAATTACAGCAGTTAGTGCTTGAATCTATACCGCTGGAGTCCTTATCTGCAGATAAAAAATTATTATTAATTGCTTGGGTGCCTGCTAACATAAAGGACTTTTTAGCAAAACAAAACGTTAGTGTTAACAATCAAAATTTACAATTAGCGCTGCTTGCTTTTATTTTATTGTTATTTTTACTCTTGCTGGCGATGATAGTTAAAACCAAAAGAAAAATAAAAGAATATGGTCAAGAAAGTGTGCACTTATTTAGACAGTTTATTGAAAGCAGCGCGAAAAATAGTGATGAAAAACTCCGCCCTGAATTTTTAAATTCAAGGGAAAATAGAGAAATTGCCGAGCAGCTTAAAACAGCGCTTGAAACAATGATTAATCCTGAGCACAGTGAGCAAGAATATCAGCAACAGCTTGCCGAGCAGCAAATCACTAATGGCAATGTAGAACAACAGAATGAAGAAATTAAAAAATTAAAAAATTCTCTACAGCAACTAGCATTGACCGATAATGAGCAGGCTTTACAGCGACAATTACAAGCGAGCGAAAACAACAACAAGTTAACAAATATGGTGGTGCGCAGTATGCTGCAAAGCCAAAGTTTGTCTATCGGTGCTGGCGTTACCTCGGTACAAGTTTATCGACAACTGACGCGTATTTTTGATTGGTGTCGACAACATAAAATGCGTAGTGAGTTTTTGTCTGCGGTGAAACCGATGACACTCAGTGATGTTGCTTTGCACAATGAAATAGACGCGGCATTACTCAATATCATTGCCGATGCTCATTTGCAGCGTAATAAAATTTATTATCAACAAGACCCGCAATTGTTAACTGCCGCAAAAGTCGATGTACGTTTATTTCATCGACTGTTAAATGGTATATGCCGATTATTGCTCGTTGATTTATTTAAAGCTAATTTGCACATTGGTGTCGGTGTTATTGATAAAAATGAAGGGCAGCAAATTGTGCGTTTTGATTTTTCTGTGACCAGCAAAAAAGCAATAGCGAAACTACCCGAAGAGGTCGAACGTTTGTTATTGATTGACTGTGCTGAGTCAGCAAAAATACATGCAAACGATACGCTTGATTACCTAAGCTTACTGCTTGATTCCCTTAATGTCACCGATAAAAATGTGCAATTACAAGAAAAGGGTTACCAGTTCTCCTTTACTTTACCCATTGGCTTTGCTGATGCAGCACAAGATATATCTGTAAAAAGAATTGATTTAAAGCAAACCAATATATTGTTGTTATCTAGTGATAACAATATTTGTAATATCACAGAAAAAGCCGTTACTTCAGCTAATGGCATAATCGCTACCTTAGCCAACCCTGAGCTGATGATTAAACAACTGAGTACGGCACAGCTAACCGATGAAAGAATTGATATTGTTATCTTAGGCAGCGATTTTTATCTAAAATCGCTTGAAAAAATACAGCAACATATATCAAGTTTAGCGAAAGATATTCAGCCAAAACTGTTTGTTATGCAGCCATATTTTAACTCGCATTTAGCGCGACATGGCTTGTTCGAACAAACAGAAAACCCACTACAAATAATAGCGTTACAGCAAAGCTTAGCCGATTTTATAACGACAGAAAAAACGACCAATAGTCAACTTAGTTCCAGTATGTTTAATAAACATCAGTATTTAGTCAGTCAAGTTGAAGTGCTCTTTGCGGTAGAAAACCCAAGCAGACATTTAACCTTACTGCGTATCTTACGATGGTTAGGACTACAGGTAAAAGTTGTCTGTCAGCCTAAAGCTATGACTAAACTTTGGAGCTCAGGAAGATATTTGTTGTTATTTACCGAATTTGAACAATCTCCTTTTATTCAAATGTCAGCAGGCAAAGGGGTACGCCGTGATATTTTTACTTTTAATAAAAGCACTTTCTCCAATGATGACACACCAAGGTTGGCAGAAAAATGGCGTGTTTCAATTATACCCGCCTTGCATGACATTGATGCTTTAGTGATACTTTTACAGCCTTGGTTAAAAGCAAAACCCACTAAAGTGGTTGCTATTAATAAAGTAAAAGCACAAAGTAATCAGACTAAAGCGTATAATAATATTGATGCTGAACTGCTAAACACAACTGAAAAGCTTGATAAAGTATTATCGACGTTAGACTTAACACCCGCCGCGAAAAAAGATATAACTGAGCCTTTTAATCTCGAACACTATGCAAAAAATCAGGGCTCTGCAGAATTGGCAATGTTAATGCTTGATGACTACCTTGCTGATATTGATGACGCGATGAAAAAATTATCGACGGCACTAGCGGTGCATAATTACCCATTAGCGATTAGTTTAACGAATAGCTTATTTAAACCCAGTAAAATATTAGCCGCTGAAAATTTTATTGATATTAGCCAACAATTATTGTTTGAGCTTAAGCCAAATACGACCATTGAACATCTACAAGTTATGGCGTTATTCAGTCAATTAAGCGAACAGCAACAACGGCTAAATGAGTTTGCTGAGGCAATATGAAATGAGTTACCGGATCCTAGATAAATGAGTTTTAACACTGAAAAAAATATCGATGTTGCTAGCCCTTGTATTCGAAACTGTTGCTTAAATGGCGATGATGTTTGCCTTGGCTGTTTCCGCCATATTGATGAGATTTTGGCGTGGACAAGCTATAAAAATAATGAAAAAGTGACGGTGATTAAGAATTGTCGACAACGCCGAATAGCCGTTCAAGAAAAGCACAGTCAAGGTAAAAGTTAAATGGAAATTACTGAACAAAGTGAATTAGACGACTTTTCACAACTTACCGTGTTGATAATAGACGATAACCGCTTAGTTCATGACACCTTGAAAAGGGGATTATATGATCTTGGCATTAATCACGTAAAATGTGCAGAGAGTGCTTATTACGGCATAAGATTATGTGAAACAACGCGCTTTCATATAATTATTTGCTCATTTAATGTCAATAGTGATAAAGACGGCTTTCATTTACTCGAAGAATTAAAGTTCAGAGGTCATGTTAATAAAACCACGGTACTGATCTTTCTCAGTACTGAAACGAATGAATCTCTGGTTAACTCGATAGTCGAATTACAGCCTGATGACTTTTGGGTGAAACCACTCGCCCCTAAAACAGTACAACAACGTTTGATACACACGTTACAAACAAAAAAACAATTATTCAATATGTATCGAGCGACTGACACTAAGAGTTTTTCAAAAGTTATATATTTTGCTGACCGTCATTTATTGAATGAAAGTTTGCATAAGTATCATCCCAATATTTTGCGGATGAAAGGGGAAGCTTACTTAAGCCTTTTTGAATTTGAAACAGCAGAATCTTTTTTTAAAAGCTTACTGAAAACGTATACCTACGCTTGGGTCTATTTAGGCTATGTAAAGTCTTTGCTAAAGCAGGGGCGTATTAACGAGATTAATGAATTGATTGAAAAACTGATCAACAAGCCTGCTACCCGGTTTGGTGCTCATGACATGCTGGCGCAATATTATATTGAGCACGAGCAATATGAAAGAGCTTACGATGAGATAAAAAAAGCAACAGCGTTGTCGCCACGCAATATTGAACGTAATAAAAAGTCATGGGATTTAGCACGGCTTAATCATGACCACGAAGGACAATATATCGCGACACGTAATATCGCCCAGCAAGCAAAAAACTCTATTCATGATTCACCTGAATTGCTTTTAAATGTTATTCGCTCTGGCATTGACTTAGCGGCGGCTATTACCGACGAGCGTTCATTTAAAGTTTTGCAGCAAACTGATAAATATATTAAACAACTTCAAAATGATTATAGCGATGCAAATGAGTTTAAACAGCAGTTGTTAGTGATAAAAGCACGGCTATATATCGTTCGTGAACAGAAAGGCAAGGCTACTAAACTTATTGAAAATCATGTGAATTTTATCGCATCACCACAAATTGAAGACAACTTGGATAAAGTGAAAGTTTTTCACGAATTGGGTATGCGCGAAGAAGCGGTGAAAATGTTAGATATTATTAGTAATCAAGTTTTAGGTGACTCGTTAACGAGCCAAGTTATTAATAAATATATTGAACAAGAAAGTATTGAGCGTGCTGAAATTAATTTTTCACCGAAACAACTAAACGATATGGCGATTGAACATTTCGAAAAAAATCGTTTGCAACCCGCACTTAAAGCTATTCAGCAAGCCCTTCGATTAACACCACATAATATTAAATTAACCATGCGTTTGTTAAAAATATTGATCGTGATTAAGGAAAGTAATGAGTTTGATGAAAATCATCAGAAATTTGGCGATGAAGCCCTTGTTGTGCTCTTGTCTGCAAAAGTTAAGGATGCTGGTCTAGAGGCTATTGAACAGCTGAAAATAAAGTGGCAGCAAGCTTAGCTAATTAAGCGTCTCGGGGTAAGCCTTTTTCAACACTGCGAATTAAGCGCTCGGTTAAACGTTGGTTTTTTATTGGGAAGTCACTATGCTGCTCTGCAGCGATTCGCTTATTGTCTTGTTGATGTAATGCCCAATGAATATGCTCAGCAACCATAGGCTCTGCGGTCGTGAGCTTATCATTTAACGCGTCAATATTTTCTGCACTATAAGGCGCATTACCTATTGCAACGGAAATATTACGTTGCCAGCTATTAAAACCAATACGGCGAATTGGAGAACCTGCTGTTTTACTGAGAAAAGTCGCTTCATCCCAGCTAAATACCGTTAATAATTCAACGTTATCAAGATTCTGACGAGGGGAGAAGTCGCCTTCGTGACTGATGTTAGCAAATTTATTCCATGGGCAAATTAACTGGCAATCATCACAGCCATAAATTCTATTACCAATTAACGGCCTAAACTCTTCTGGAATGGCGTCACGTAATTCAATGGTTAAATAGGATATGCAACGACGAGCATCTACGACATAGGGTGCTACTATCGCTTGGGTTGGGCAAATTTTAATACAAGAGACACAACTGCCGCATTCATTGGCTGTTTTCTCCGAGGTCGGTAACGGAATATCAACCAATAGCTCACCCAGAAAAAACCATGAACCGGCACTTTTGTTAATTAATAGCGAATGTTTACCGACCCAACCTAAACCAGCCTTTTCGGCCAAAGGGCGTTCTAAAATAGGCGCGGAGTCAACAAATGGGCGAAAGTTAAAGCTTTCACAGTACTCGCTAATTTTATCACCCAATTGTTTAAGACGTTTACGCATTAATTTATGATAGTCACGGCCCAAGGCATAGCGGCTGATATAGGCATGATCTTTCTTTTTGAGGGTACGGGCAAATTTTGCTTCGGGGGGTAAATAATCCATGCGTACGCTGATCACTCGCGTTGTTCCTTCAACAAGCTCTTGGGCACGTGCTCGCATTAAACCATGCTTGTGCATGTAATCCATTTCGCCGTGATAATTATTTTCTAACCACTGCGTTAACGCGTCTTCATGACTCGATAAATCAATATCGCTAAAGCCAACTTGAGAAAAGCCTAATGCTAGACCCCAACGCTTAATGTTTTCGGCTAATGCTTGATAATCGATTGGTGAAGTTGTCATAGTTACATCGTTGTCGCAGGCAGATCAGGCACAGGCCAGATAAAAATAGTAAAGAAAAACGGTTGTTCATCAGTTTATCACAAAGCGCTTTTTGCGCGAAGTAAGTCGCTTAAATTCTGTTATTGAAAGTTACTTGATGAGTAAAGTTTATCACGTTAAAAGTAAACAGCCGCTAGTGTTTAATGGACACTGTTAATTACGGATAATTTTGTTGCACAAAAGCCCGGTAAAATTGCTATGCTAGCAAATGACTTATTGTCCGTTACCGCCAATTTATTAATAAGAAACTTTAGAATAAAATCAATGAAAGAAATACTGAGCAACAAACAGGGCTTATTAGCCGATGAATCTGCCACTATCGCCATGGGTAAAAAACTGGCTGATATAGTAAAAACACAACTTAAACAGGGCATTGTTGTTTATTTATACGGTGACTTAGGTGCGGGAAAAACCACCTTAACTCGAGGTTTTGTGCAAGGTATGGGGCATATTGGCCATGTAAAAAGTCCAACCTATACCTTAGTTGAACCTTACGAATTGCATGACTGGTTAGTCTATCATTTTGATTTATATCGTTTGTCAGATCCTGAAGAATTGGAGTATATGGGCATTCGAGATTATTTTGCAGATAACTGTTGTTGCTTTATCGAGTGGCCAGAAAAGGGACTAGGTATGATCAAGGCACCTGATTTGCGTATCGACTTAGCGTATAGTGACGAACAAAGAACCATCAATATACAAGCAAAAACCGCTTTGGGTGAGCTCGTAATAAATGCGCTTAGTTAATGTGCTTTAATAGACGCGAAAGGAAGGGGCAGCAGTAAATGAATATTCGATGGTTATTATTAGCGGTGTTATTAATCGCTAGTGTTTTCTTTGAAGCGCAGGGTAATAGCATCGATGGTGTTCGTGTCTGGCCAGCCCCGGAAAATACCCGTATTGTTTTTGACCTCAGTGAACAGCCTGATTATAAGTATTTCAGTTTAAAGAATCCTCAGCGTTTAGTGATTGATTTTAATAACAGTAAGAATCATGTCTCCTTTAAGAATATCCTTAAAAAGGATAAACGCATAAAACTGATCCGCACCAGTAAGTCCCGTGTGAAAGGAACAACACGCTTAGTATTAGAATTAGCAGATAATTATTCTTTGGCTGTTTTTCCGCTTGCACCAGCAGGGCAATATGGTGATCGTTTAGTGATAGACTTATTCGATGAAGAAAAAATCAGCCAAGGTGACCATACCCCAAAAAATGATCATCGAGATATTCTTATTGCCATTGACGCTGGTCACGGTGGTGAGGACCCTGGTTCTATAGGCGGTAAAGGCAGCTATGAAAAACGTGTCACGTTAGCGATTGCTAAAAAACTTGCTACTTATATTAATAATGAAAAAGGCATGAAAGCGGTCATGGTGCGCGATGGGGACTATTATGTCTCGGTCGGTCGACGTAGCGAAATAGCTAGAAAAAACCAAGTTGATTTTTTAGTGTCAATTCATGCTGATGCCTTTAGAACACCACAACCTAACGGTGCCTCAGTTTGGATTGTCTCGCATAAACGGGTTGAATCAGAAATGGCGAAATGGCTACGTAACCGCTCGAACAACTCCGAGCTCTTAGGCGGTGGCGGCGGTGTTATCAAAAATACCCGCGATGACAATTTGGCAAAAACCTTAGCAGACATGAATAAAGAGCATTCGCAGGGTGTTAGCATTAGTATGGCGAGTAGTGTACTTAAACAACTGAAAAAAATTACTAAAATGCACAAAAAAGTGCCACAACATGGTAATTTTGGTGTGTTAAAGTCTTCAGATATTCCCTCTATTTTGGTAGAAACAGGGTTTATTTCTAACCATAGAGAAGAGCAGAATTTAAACTCTAGTGCTCATCAGCGCAAGCTCGCTAAAGGTATTTTTAAAGGTATTAAAGATCATTTTATGATTCAACCGCCGATGGGCAGTTATTATGCCTCTATTGAAACACGACAGCATAAAATTACTCGTGGTGAATCTTTGTCTGTGGTCGCACAGCGCTATAGTGTTTCAATACGACAATTAAAAATGGCAAACAATTTAACCTCAAATATCGTTCGTATAGGTCAAACATTAACCATACCTCGCGCCGATTAATTTATTATAAATAGTTAATAGATCAAAATTTATGACCATAGAAATCCTTCCGGCCCGCCTTGCCAACCAAATCGCTGCCGGTGAAGTAGTAGAACGCCCATCATCAGTAGTGAAAGAGTTAGTTGAAAATAGCTTAGATGCTGGCGCAACCACTATTAAAATAGATATTGAAAAAGGTGGCGCTAAACGTATCCGTATTAGTGATAATGGCTCGGGTATTGTTAAAGATGAACTAACGTTAGCGTTAAGTCGTCATGCGACCAGTAAAATTAAAGACCTCAATGACTTAGAAGGTATTTGTAGTCTAGGATTTCGTGGTGAAGCACTGGCAAGTATCAGTTCGGTTGCTCGCTTAACATTAACGTCAAAACCTGCTGAGCAAGAATCAGCCTGGCAAGCTATTGCCGAAGGGCGAGATATGGCGGTAGCATTACAACCTGCTGCACATCCTAATGGCACAACCATTGATGTTGTTGACTTGTTTTTTAATACCCCCGCGAGACGAAAATTCCTGCGCACCGAGAAAACAGAGTTCACTCATATTGAAGAGGTCATTAAGCGTATCGCTTTGGCGCGCTTTGATGTTAGTTTTATTTTGTCGCATAACCAGAAAGTGATTAAGCATTTTAAATCAGTCAATAATAAAAGCTTATATGCAAAACGGGTAGCGCAAATTTGTGGTCAAAAGTTTATTGAACATTCACTGGAAATTGACTGCCAGCATGGCGACTTACAATTATCAGGTTGGGTTGGGCTACCGAGCTTTGCCCGTAATCAAAATGACTTATCTTTCAGTTACGTTAATGGTCGTATGATGCGAGATAAGTTAATTAATCATGCTATTCGTCAAGCTTATAGTAATTTGTTGCCAGCAGATACTTACCCGGCTTTTGTACTGTTTCTGGTGCTTGATGTCCGTGAAGTTGATGTTAATGTTCACCCGGCAAAACATGAAGTGCGTTTTCATCAAGGGCGCTATATTCATGATTTCATTTATTCGGTTTGTCATAACGCGTTAAGTGAAAATGCTAACCTTGGCTTGTTACCTGAATTAGAAAATCAGCCATCGGCTACTTTACCACTTCAACCTGAAAGCAGTGCGGTAAATTATAAACAAGACAATCAGCTTGAATCGCCTGAAAATCCGCATCAAGCAACGCGTGATTATATTAAACCATTGACTAAAGTTAGCGATGTGCAAAGCGAACCCTATCAAGGTAGCAAACAAAGTAGTCAAAACAATCATTCATCTTATACGCACAGTAATAATCAAGTGAGCAGAAATGCTGCGCAAGCTTATCAAACCTTGATGACGCCTTTGTCTGGCGAAACTTTGCATGTAGAAAGTGCCGCTGTCTCAATACATCAGGCTGATGAGAACGAGAGTTTGGTGCTGGCCAACGTTATAGATGAAAAATATGCGGTAATAACCTTGCACAATGAACTGCGTTTATTAGCATTAAATAAAATAGAACAAGCGGTTAAATTCCTCGAAGTAAAAAATAGATGGCAACATAACTTTGTTAGTCAGCCGTTACTATTGCCGATTAAGATCTCGTTAACGCAAGCACAAGTTGCTTTTGTTGAAGCGCAGACTGATGCATTGAAAAAAATGGGTATTGTCGCCACGGTCTTAACAAAGAACAGTATACAAGTGCGCGAGTTCCCCGCCTTGTTAAGAAATAAAGATGTAAATTTGAGTGTCAATAACCTCTTAACGCTTTTGTGTTTAAAAGATGGGCAGGAATTAACAAATAGTGATTGGCAACAAGCCTTTGCAAGTTTATTATCTGCTGATTCTTATGATAACCAACAGGCTAAAAACCTACTCCGCTTGAGTCAACAACAATTAAATTCAACCTTTGAACAGCAACTACGCTTGAATTCGGTATTGATAGACCTCACATCATCAATAACAACGTTAACGAATGCTACTTAAATTGATGCCCGACGCTTTACCAATAAACAATATTGACAGTAAAACCCGTAAATTACCGCCAGTCATTTGTTTGATGGGGCCTACTGCATCGGGTAAAACAGCGTTAGCAATGGCATTACATGATGCCTTGCCATGCGATATTATCAGCGTTGATTCTGCGCTTGTTTATCGGGATATGGATATTGGCACTGCAAAACCAACAGCAGACGAATTAGTCAAATATCCACATCGATTAATTAATTTGATTGATGCTAGTGAAAGTTACTCAGCTGCTGATTTTTGTCGTGATGCATTATTAGAAATTGAGAAAATTCGGGCAAATAACCGCATACCTTTATTGGTTGGCGGTACTATGATGTATTTTAAAAGCCTGATTGATGGTATTTCACCTCTGCCGGCGGCCGATGTTAAAATTCGTCAAGGTATTGAAGCTGAAGCTAAAGAATTTGGCTGGGAAAATATTCATCAGCAACTTGCTAGTGTAGACCCTGTTTCTGCCGAGCGTATTCACAAAAATGATCCGCAACGATTGATGCGGGCATTAGAGGTTTATCGTCTAACAGGCAAAAGCATGACCGATTTAACGAAAGTTAAAGGTGAACGACTTAGCGGTGATGTTTTACAATTTGCTATCTCACCCAAAGAACGCAAAGATTTACATGCTCGTATTGCGCTTAGGTTTGAACAGATGATTGAACAAAATTTTGAAGCAGAAGTTGTTAAGTTAAAGCAACGTGACGATTTGCATGAAAACTTACCCGCGATCCGTTGTGTTGGTTATCGACAGATGTGGGAATATTTAAATGATGAAGTCGACCATGATGAAATGGTCTTCAAAGGCATTTGTGCGACGCGACAGCTAGCTAAAAGACAGTTAACTTGGTTGAGAAATTGGCCAGATTTACAATGGTTGCATATGGAAGATGAAAATAATTTGAAACTAATTATGTCTTCTGTAAGCAAACTTTAAACCTTGATGTATAATAAAAACAGTTGCATAGTAAGTAACTAGTTTTCTAGAGAAAAAACTCTTACATACATTTATCAAAAATAACAAAAAAGGGGCCAAATAATGGCAAAGGGGCAATCTTTACAAGACCCATTTTTGAATGCTTTACGACGTGATCGCATTCCGGTAGCAATATATTTAGTTAATGGCATTAAACTACAAGGACAAGTAGAGTCATTTGATCAATTTGTTATCTTACTTAAAAATACAGTAAGCCAAATGGTTTATAAACACGCCATTTCTACTGTTGTTCCTTCACGGGCAGTTTCTACGATGCCAGCACCACAAACCGGTGATTACAGTCAGGAACAGCAAGATTAATGATTTCGTTGAGTTTGGTTGTAGGCCAAATATAAATGTCCAAATTTTTTTTTGGTTTAACTATTTAGTTTATAGGTAATACTCAATTGTTTGATCGTTATGAAGCAGGTGAACAAGCTATTCTTGTTCACCTTGATTTCCCTGATGAAAATGCGCGCGAAGACTTACAAGAATTTGAAATGCTTGTCAGCTCTGCGGGCGTTAACGCGCTTGCTATTATCACAGGTAAACGTACAACACCCCATACTAAATTCTTTGTTGGTACTGGTAAAGCTGAAGAAGTTGCCGAGGCGGTAAAGTTACACCAAGCCAATGTGGTACTTTTCAACCATGCCCTTTCTCCTTCGCAAGAAAAAAATATTGAAGCTTTATGTGAGTGTCGCGTTGTTGACCGAACGACACTGATCTTAGATATTTTTGCCCAGCGCGCACGAACTCATGAAGGTAAGATGCAAGTAGAACTTGCCCAATTACGACATATGAGTACCCGTCTTATCCGCGGGTGGACGCATCTTGAAAGACAAAAAGGTGGCATCGGCCTTCGGGGTCCCGGTGAAACTCAGTTAGAAACTGATCGTCGCTTACTTCGTGACCGTATGGTAAATATTCGTAAACGCTTAGAGCGTGTTGAAAAACAACGCCAACAAGGCAGAAGAGCAAGAACACGTGCGGAAATACCGACTATTTCTTTAGTGGGTTATACCAATGCCGGTAAATCGACGCTGTTTAACATTATTACCCAGGCAGATGTTTACGCAGCCGATCAATTATTTGCAACCTTAGATCCTACATTACGAAAAATTGAAATTGAGGATGTTGGTCGGGCAATTTTAGCCGACACCGTTGGCTTTATTCGCCATTTACCTCATGATTTAGTTGCCGCTTTTAAAGCAACATTGACTGAAACTCGTGAAGCTGAGTTATTACTGCATGTCATTGATATCTCAGATGATAGACGAACTGAAAATATTGAACAAGTTGAAACAGTTTTAAAAGAGATCGAAGCGGGCGATGTACCGCAATTATTAATTTGTAACAAAATAGATGCTTTGGAAGATATTCAGCCACGCATCGATAGAGACGATACAGGTTTACCTATACGAGTATGGTTATCTGCACAAAAAGGCATAGGGATTGAATTACTTTTTCAAGCGCTAGCTGAACGACTCGGCAAGAAAATAGTCAAGCATAACTTATGCTTACCTCCTAGTGAAGGTAAGTTGCGTGGTGTGTTTTATCAATTAAATTCTATTGTTGATGAACGGTATGACGAAGATGGAAATTGTTTATTAAAAATTAAATTGCCTGCAAGAGAGTGGGATAGGTTAATTAAACTGAGTGAAGCTGATATTGAAGGCTTTATTGAACGTAAACAGACTGATATATTACCGTAATGGGTAAATAGTAGTTTTAGCACTTATTTAAATTTATAGTTAGTGGAGAAGACCATGGCGTGGAATGAACCGGGGAACAATGATAAAGACCCCTGGAAAAAGAAAGATGATAAGAATCAAGGCCCACCAGATTTAGACGATTTACTAAAAGATATTGGTAATAAGTTTGGCGGTATTTTTGGCGGAAAATCATCAAAAGGTGGTAGCAAGAAAGGCGCATCGAATGTTGGTATCGCTATTGCGCTAATTGTGGGTATTCTTGTCTATGCATTTAGTGGTTTCTATACCATTAAAGAAGCTGAGAAAGGCATCGTATTACGCTTTGGGCAATATGATGGCACAGTTGAACCAGGTTTACGCTGGAAATGGACATTTGCCGAACGTATTATTCCAGTAGATATGCAAACAACCCGCGACTTACCTGCCTCTGGTTTTATGTTAACCAAAGATGAGAACGTAGTACGTGTTGAAATGCAGATACAGTATCGTGTTGTTGATGCCCGTGATTATATTTTCAGTGTTACTAATGCCGACGACAGTTTAAGCCAGTCACTAGACAGTGCTTTACGCTTCGTTATTGGTGACTCTAGAATGGATGATATTTTAACAAGTGGCCGTGAGAAAGTGCGTCAAGATGTCTGGAAAGAGTTAGATGACATTATTGCCCCGTATAATCTTGGTTTAATTGTTGTCGATGTCAACTTTAAAGATGCTCGTCCTCCTGAAGAAGTCAAAGATGCTTTTGATGATGCTATTTCAGCACAAGAAGATGAAGTACGTTTTTTACGTGAAGCAGAAGCCTATGCCCGTGGTATTGAACCAAGAGCACGTGGCCGAGTGAAACGTATGGAACAAGAAGCCATCGCCTATAAACAACAAACGGTATTAGATGCCGAAGGTGAAGTTGCTAAATTCAACAAATTACTTCCAGAATACCTTGCTGCTCCAGAGGTTACTCGCCAGCGTATGTATTTATCAACAATGGAAAGTGTTTACGCGAATACCAGTAAGGTTATGGTTGACGTTGAAGGTGGTAATAACATGATGTATTTACCATTAGATAAAATGATGCAAAATCAGTCTTCGGGTCAACGTACTTTGCCTGAGAGTCAATCTCGAGCCAATCAATCGATTAATACCCAAAGTACTGCGCCTGATTTATCAGGTCGCGCAGACAGATTTAACGAAGGGAGAAATTAAGCAATGAAAAACTTTATTATTGCCCTAATTGTATTATTCTCAGTATTAACCGTCTCTTCTGTTTTCATTGTTTTTGAAGGACAACGTGGTATCGTTTTTCAGTTTACAAAAATTAAACGTGATGCTAATTCAGGTGAAATGATTGTTTATGAACCTGGCTTGCACTTTAAAATACCATTTATTAACAACGTTCGCAGACTTGATGCTCGTATTCAAACACTTGATGAAGCACCTGATCGTTTTGTAACATCTGAGAAAAAAGATTTAATGGTCGACTCATTTGTTAAGTGGCGTATTGTTGACTTTTCAACATTCTACTTACGTACCTCTGGTTCAGTAGAGAATGCTCGCGCGTTATTGAAGCAAAAAGTAAATAATGGCTTACGTACTGAGTTTGGTACGCGAACCATTAAAGAAATTGTTTCTGGTGACCGTGACGGCATTATGGCTAAGGCGCTAGCAAGTGCCTCAAGTAGTCGTGAAGACTTAGGTATCGAAGTTATTGATGTACGTATTAAAGCGATTAATTTACCCGCTGAAGTCAGTGCATCTATCTACGACCGTATGCGAGCAGAGCGTACAGCCGTAGCAAAAGAGCATCGTTCTAAAGGTCAAGAGCAAGCGGAAATTATCCGTGCTACGATAGATGCTAAGGTAACCGTCATGTTAGCGACGGCACAAAAAGAAGCACAAGAAATGCGTGGTGAAGGCGATGCATTAGCCGCTAAAGTTTATGCTGATTCATACGGACAAGATCCTGAGTTTTTCAGTTTTTACCGTAGTCTTGAAGCGTATGAAAAAAGTTTTAGTAGTAAAAGTGATATCTTGGTGGTTAAACCCGACAGTGATTTCTTTAACTACTTAAAAGAAGGCGCTAAAATTAAAAAGTAAACTACTTTTTGATAAAAAAGCCATGACTTGTCATGGCTTTTTCGTATCTGCTAGTTAAATATAGATGTGATTGAGGAGATACAACATGATAGAAACACTGATAACGGCATTCGCTTTGGTACTGATTACTGATGGACTCATTCCTGCACTTTTCCCAAATAAGTGGCGCGACACTATGGAAACGTTAGCGCAACAATTTTTTGATAAAAAAGCCATGACTTGTCATGGCTTTTTCGTATCTGCTAGTTAAATATAGATGTGATTGAGGAGATATAACATGATAGAAACACTGATAACGGCATTCGCTTTGGTACTGATTATTGAGGGGCTAATGCCTGCACTTTTTCCCAACAAGTGGCGTGATACTGTCAAAAAATTAGCGCAACAATCAAGCTTATCCATTCGTAATATTGGCATTAGCTTACTCGTAGTAGGCACATTTATTTTATGGTTACTCAGTTATTAGACTAAAGAATGTGATAAAAGTTTTTCATAACCCCTTTAGTTAATTGAATATTTTAAAATTGCATTAAAAATCATCATTTATTACTTGGACTACTATTTGATTTTTGATAAAATCCCCGCCTAATTTTTTATCGAAATTGAAAACATGGGCAAAAACGTCGTAGTTCTAGGCACCCAATGGGGTGACGAAGGTAAGGGTAAGATTGTTGATTTACTCACAGATAAAGCTAAGTACGTAGTACGTTATCAAGGAGGCCATAATGCAGGTCATACTTTGGTAATAGACGGTGAAAAAACCGTACTTCATTTAATTCCATCGGGCGTATTACGTGACAATGTGAAATGTTTAATCGGTAACGGTGTAGTTTTATGCCCGAAAGCCTTGATGACAGAAATCGCAATGTTAGAAGCCAAAGGCGTTCCTGTACGTGAACGTTTACTTATTAGTGACGCTTGTCCGTTAATTCTTCCTTATCATAATGCTCTAGATGCTGCGCGCGAAATCGCTCGTGGTAATAAGCCTATTGGTACGACAGGACGT
This sequence comes from Colwellia hornerae, assembly GCF_007954355.1. Classification (GTDB taxonomy): domain Bacteria; phylum Pseudomonadota; class Gammaproteobacteria; order Enterobacterales; family Alteromonadaceae; genus Colwellia_A; species Colwellia_A hornerae. Next base: position 48,367 of record NZ_VOLR01000016.1, on the reverse strand, counting down.
GGTATTGGTCCAGCTTACGAAGACAAAGTTGCTCGTCGTGGTTTACGTGTTGGCGATTTAGTTTGTGCAGAGTCATTTGCGATTAAATTAAAAGAAATTGTTGATTACCATAATTTCTCTTTAGAGCATTACTACAAAGTTGCACCGGTTTGTTATGAAACTGTGCTTGCTGATGCTTTATCAGTTCGTGACGTTATCCTTAAAATGGTTGCTGATGTAGCTGAAATTCTTGATCAAGCCCGTAAAAACGGTGAGTCAATTATGTTTGAAGGTGCACAAGGTACTTTACTTGATATTGATCACGGTACTTACCCTTATGTAACTTCTTCAAACACTACTGCAGGTGGCGTTGCTACCGGTTGTGGTTTTGGACCTCGCCATTTAGATTATATTTTAGGTATTACTAAAGCATACACGACACGTGTTGGCTCTGGTCCTTTCCCGACAGAATTAGATGACGAAGTCGGTGAACATTTAGGTACTGTAGGCCATGAATTTGGCGCGACTACTGGACGTGAACGTCGCTGTGGTTGGTTTGACGCGGTTGCTATGCACCGTGCCATTCAAGTTAACAGCGTAACAGGCTTTTGTTTAACTAAACTTGATGTTTTAGATGGTTTAAAAACCCTTAAAATATGTACAGGTTACCGCACTGAAGCTGGCGATATTATTACTGTACCGCCTACAGCTGCTGAAGGTTATGACAGAATTACCCCTGTTTATGAAGAAATGCCTGGTTGGTCTGAAGTTACTGTTGGCGCAACTTCTCGTGACGCTTTACCTGCTAATGCGATCGCTTATATTAAGCGTATTGAAGAATTAACAGGTGTACCGGTTGATATTATTTCAACAGGTCCAGATCGTAATGAAACCATTATTTTAGTAAATCCGTTTGCTGAGTAATTATAGCGAATACTTTTTTCTAAAATAACACTGATTAAACCACCTCTTAGGTGGTTTTTTTTATCAAAAATAAATGATTTAAATGACTGTTATTGAATATAAATGCAAAGCAAATTAATTAATTCAAAAAGTCCTAGTGGTGACATCGATGAAAATTTAGCATTAACAGCATAAATTTACCGGTAAGTTCCTTACTGTGCATTGAAAAAAAGAAAAGTGGCCAACTAAACTTACCAAGTCAGTGAAGTTTATAAAAGGCACTGACAAATGAGATGAATAGATTAAGCTATATAGCGAATATTTAGTTTTATGATGTGCAATACAAAAGGGCTAAGGGTATGTTTGTTATAGCTTCTAGCACTTTTTTATATAAGAATAACGTTGGAACAAAATGTAAGATTACAATAGTATATAGCCGTTACACTGATAGTGCACTCTGCGGGCTGCACCTTGATTGATAACGACTATACATAACGATGCTGTATATAAAAAAAATAAAACGCGAAAAATGGCATATAAAATACAATTAATTTACCTAACGCATAGGATTCATCATGACTGATTTTCGCCAACAAGCACTTGATTACCATCAATTCCCAACACCTGGAAAAATAAGTGTTGAATTAACCACGGCCGCTGAAACTAGCCTTGACTTAGCACTCGCCTATAGCCCAGGTGTTGCTGAACCAGTTCGCGCCATTGCAGCAAATCCAGATGACGTTTACAAATATACTGGCAAAGGTAACACTGTTGCTGTTATTACCAATGGTACCGCTATTTTAGGTTTAGGCAATCTAGGTGGTATGGCGGCTAAGCCGGTAATGGAAGGTAAAGCATTATTATTTAAGCGCTTTGCGGGTATCAATTCATTCGATATCGAAGTAAAACATAAAACAGTTGAAGAATTCGTTAATACGGTAGCAAATATTGCTGACAGTTTTGGTGGAATTAACTTAGAAGATATTAAAGCCCCAGAGTGTTTTGCTATCGAAAAAGCACTTATTGAACGTTGTAAAATACCGGTATTTCACGATGACCAACACGGTACAGCTATTGTTACCGCTGCCGGGATGATCAATGCCTTGGAAATCCAAGGTAAGAATATTAAAGACGCCAACATTATTTGTCTTGGCGCAGGCGCAGCAGCGATTGCATGTATGGAACTATTAATCAAATGTGGCGCTCAGCGCGAAAGAATCTACATGCTTGATACTAAAGGTGTGATTCATACCCGACGTGATGATCTTAATGAATATAAGCGTATGTTTGCTAATAATACCGATAAACGTACCCTTGAAGATGTTATCGATGGCGCAGATGTATTTGTTGGTGTTTCTGGTCCCAATTTGCTTTCTGCTGAGCATGTAAAATTGATGGCGCCGAATCCAATTATCTTTGCTTGTTCAAACCCTGATCCGGAAATTAAGCCTTCATTAGCACTTGCTGTTCGTGATGATCTTATTATTGCTACAGGTCGCTCTGATTACCCTAACCAAGTCAATAATGTCTTATGTTTTCCTTTTATTTTTCGTGGCGCTTTAGATGTTCGCGCTAGAACTATTAACGATGAGATGAAAATTGCCGCTGTTCATGCCATTCGTGAATTAGCTAAGGAACCTGTTTTACAAGAAGTACTAGACGCTAGTGGTGAGGAAAGTTTGACCTTCGGTAAAGAATATATTATTCCTAAGCCGATGGATCCTCGCTTGTGTGGCCGAGTAGCACTTGCCGTTGCTAAAGCGGCGGTTGAGTCTGGAGTGGCGGCCTTAGCATTACCTGAAAACTATATGGCATAATCAGTAGCACTGATTAACAATGTTGTAAAAGGAGAGCGCGACTCTCCTTTTTATATTCAGGACGAATGGTATGTCACGGTGCCATGGATGGCAAAGAGTGACGATATTCAGGACGAATGGTATGTCACGGTGCCATGGATGGCAAAGAGTGACGATATTCAGGACGAATGGTGATGTCAGCTCCAAGGCATCAATACCTTCGCTGAATTAGTTCGTCTTGTACGCCTTATGTTTTAGACAAACCATTATTACCTACATCCTTGTAGGCCCTGTCACCGATGACAAGGAGTGACAATATTGAGTAGGACGAATAACAATGAAAACATCAACAAAAGCCGTTTTACTCTCAGCACTTGTTTACCCGGGCATTGGCCAACTGGTTTATCACGCCTACCGACGTGCTATGTTGTTTATTTTAATTTTTTCTGTGACGGTATATTGGTATCTTAAAGAAGTGATGACTCAATATCAGCCACTTATTGATAAAGTAAAATCAGGTGAAGTTGCGCTTAACAGCCAAGCACTGAGCGCTGAAATGTCAAAAAACCCCATAATTCTTGACCCCGTATTAGTGAACACACTTACCTATACGCTCCTCATTTGCTGGCTACTGGCTATTGTAGATGCTTATCGTATTGGCATAAAAAAAGACGCCAGAGCGTCTTTTTAAGTAAGAATATAACCAAGAATAACTACTCGTCTTCAATTTCAAACTGACTGAAGTCGGTAATACCTTTTGCTATTAATGCGTCACGCACACTCTTAGGTAGCACCTCTGTATTGTCTTTTGTTAAATCGCCATCATCAGGAAGAGGCTGTCCGGTAAAAGCATGCAGAAAAGCTTCACATAACAATTCACTGTTTGTTGCATGGCGAAGGTTATTAACTTGTCGACGAGTGCGTTCATCAGTTAATACTTTTAGTACCCGCAACGGGATTGATACCGTGATTTTTTTAACTTGCTCACTTTTTTTACCATGTTCGGCGTATGGTTTTATATAATCGCCATTCCATTTTGCCATCTAATTACCTTTGTTTAGCTAAATTACATTTTATAAGTTAGATTTTACTGGTTGTTGGCGTTGAGTCAATAACGAATGTGTAGAAGTTTAGAAGTCTAAAGTTCTTGACCGACAAAAGTAAAGCGTTTAGAGTTATAGACGTCCAAACATCCATTTGATTTTACTGCCCGATTGGAGCAAAAAATGACAAGCAAAAAACCAGCAACCTTAGCTGTTAGAGCCGGCATTAATAGTGATGAACATCACGGTGCAGTTGTTCCTGCCATTCATTTATCGAGTACTTATGCTTTAAAAGGCTTCAAGAATAAGCGCCAATTCGATTATTCAAGAACAGGCAATCCTACTCGCAGCACCTTTGCCCAAGCTATCGCTGATCTAGAACAGGGTGCTGTTGGCATTGTTACCAGCACGGGCATGGCAGCAGTGCATTTAATCTGTCAATTATTAACGAGCAAAGATACTGTTATTATTCCACATGATTGTTATGGGGGAAGTTATCGTTTATTTACCCACTTAGCAAAACGTGGCCTATTTACTGTGCTTGTTGTTGATCAAAATGATGAGCAAGCTTTAGCGCAAGCGCTTCAGCAAAAGCCAAAATTAGTACTGGTTGAATCACCCAGTAACCCATTATTACGGTTAGTTGATATAAAAAAGGTCACTCAAGCAAGTCATGCTGTTGGGGCTTTAGTGGCGGTCGATAATACTTTTCTTTCACCGCTTTTACAGCAACCGCTATTATTAGGCGCTGATATTGTTTTTCACTCGACAACTAAATATATTAATGGTCATAGTGATGTTGTCGGCGGGGTGTTAGTGACCAAAGAAAAAGAGCTGGGTGAAGAGCTAGCGTGGTGGGCGAACTGTATTGGTATTACAGGTTCACCTTTCGACAGCTATCTGGCTTTACGCGGTTTAAAAACCTTACCATTGCGGATGAAGCAGCATCAAGAAAATGCTAATGCTGTCGCAAAATATTTACAAAATCATGCGGCAATAAACGCGGTATATTTTCCAGGTTTAATCGACCACCCAGGTCACGAAATTGCTAAGCGCCAGCAAAAAGATTTTGGCGCTATGATGAGTTTTGAAATAAAAGGGGGGGTTGAAGCGGTTAAAGTGTTGTTTGACAACTTATCACTTTTTACCTTGGCACAATCATTAGGTGGCGTCGAAAGTTTAATTAGTCACCCATCAACGATGACCCATGCTGGCATGGAAATCGAAGCACAAATAGCAGCAGGTATCACTCAATCTTTAATCAGAATTTCTGTTGGCATTGAGGATGTTAGTGATATTATCAATGACTTAGAGCAAGCTTTGTTGGCAAGCCAAATTTAAAGTTGTAGACTATTTTTAGTAGAAGCATTAATGAGTTAATCATGACACAGTCAAATTCAGTAGAACAATTATCATCAGGGAAGAATCAACTAGCAAAACATGCCATTCATGTACATAAATTTGGTGGTAGCAGCCTAGCAACCACTCAGTGTATTGAACGGGTTGTAGATATTATTCGTCAAAATTGCCAGTTAAATGATTTAGTTGTTGTTTCGGCCAATGGAAATACTACGGATGACTTATTTACTGTTTATAATCTCGCGATTGAAAAAAGTGATGGTCTCTTATTGGCTATCGAGACCTTAGAAAAGTCACAAAGTGCATTAATTGGTGAGTTATTGAACCCTAGCAGTGCAGCACGCCTCATTGACGTTTTGGCTGAGGATATAAGGCAATTAACGGCTTGGTTAACTGAGCAGCCAAGCCAATACCATGCTGATATGCTGGCCTTTGGTGAACTGTGGTCGGCGCGCTTATTATCAGCGGTGTTGAGTGAAAAAGTTTGTCCAAGCTATGCTATTGATGCGCGTGATTTTTTGGTTATTAATAATGATAAAGACTGTGCGGTCGACAACCAGCAAAGTAGTCAAAAATTTCAGCAAAATTTACAAAAAGGAAAGTTGGCGGTTATTACTGGCTATATCACTAAAAACGCTCAAGGTGAAACCTGTACTTTAGGGCGTAATGGCAGTGATTATTCAGCAACCATTATTGCATCGCTGTCGGGCGCGTTGAATGTTACGTTGTGGACTGATGTCGATGGTATTTATAGTGCCGACCCTCGCATTGTGCCCCTTGCCCGTAAATTACACCGTTTACCTAATGGTGTCGCGAAAGAGTTGGGGCGCTTAGGTAACCCGGTTCTGCATGCGAAAACATTACAACCGCTCACTAATCACAGCACACATCTCCATGTAGCAAGTAGCTTTGACCCTGAAATATCAGGTACAGAGATAGGCAAATTTGGTCAAATTGCCAAACAGGAGTTGTCGGTTACCTCGCTCAATGATTTGTTACTGGTAAAATCGACCAGTTTAGCCGGTTCATTTGGCGAACAAGCCAGCAATGAGTTTTCGGCGATATGCAGTGATATTCAACAGGGCTTTATTGTCATTCACCAAGCCCAACAAAAGTTGGTCAGTCAATGGCTGGCAAGTCATGATACGCAAGTGTCATTCACACCGGTGTCGATTATAGCGATTGTTGGCCATAGTGTGGTTAATCAAGGTAATATTCAAGCGCGTTTTAAACGGGCGCTTAAACATACTCATGTACTGCATGTGGTGAACTCATTAAGTGAGCATAGTATTATTGCGGTTCTTCAGCAGAGTTGTACCGGAGAGTTACTTAATAATATTCACTATGATATGACCAAAGATGCTCGACACATAGGTGTTGTTGTTTCAGGGCTTGGCAATATAGGTCAACGATTTTTAGCCTTGCTACCGGCACAACTTAATCGAATCTCTGTGCTCGAGAATGTTCATTTAGTTGGGTTAGTGACCTCTAAAAAAGCACTGCTTAATACCGATGGTATCGATGTTAACCAAGCGATGTCGCTCTACGAGCGAGATGCTAAGCCTTGTGATAATACCTTATTAATGTCGTGGTTAACGAATCACCCTTATGATGAATTAATTGTTGTTGATATTACTCCTAGCGAACATTTTAGTGATTTATACAATGAGTTCTTTAAAGAAGGCATTCATGTTATTGGTGCTAATAAATGGGCGGCTTCTGCGAGTACCCATCGTTATAATGAATTAGTGTTAACCGCGGCTGAAAATAAAAGCGTATGGCTAGGAAGTACCACCGTTGGCGCTGGTTTGCCTATTAATTTTGCCATTAACGATTTACTTAAAAGTGGTGACAAAATAACGGAAATATCAGGAATTTTTTCAGGTACGCTTTCTTGGTTATTTGAAACCTACGACGGTAGTGTCCCGTTTTCAACCTTGTTATTGAATGCGTTGTCACAAGGTATTACTGAACCCGATCCTCGAGAAGATCTATCAGGACGAGACGTACAACGAAAATTACTGATATTAGCGCGCATGGCGGGCTTTGAATTGTCACTTGATGATATTGAGTGCGAAAATTTAGTACCAGAATCCTTACAAGCATTATCAACCACAGAATTTTTAGCAAAGTCAGCAGACTTAGATAATTACTTTGCTGAACAACTCGCTGTAGCATCGGCAAAGCAAGCGTGTATTCGTTATATTGCAAAATTCGTGGTTAACGAAAAAGGTCAATTGAGCGCGAAGGTTTACCTTGCCGCGCTTGCCAAGAATGATCCCTTTGCATCTTTGACGCCGGGCGATAATATCTTTCTAATAAAGAGCCATTGGTATCAAGATAACCCCCTTATTATTCGCGGTCCAGGCGCTGGCCGTGATGTGACAGCAGGTGGCTTACACGCAGATTTGGTGACTATTTGTCAGCAACTTGCCGGTAAAAAACATCAAGTTAAAATCAAAGGCTTAAATTAATATAACTTAGCTAAAATGATCCCCACTCAACAAGGATTTGGCGTGGGCTAAGTGACGATAACTAAACCTGTAGCTTGTGTTTTTTCTAAAACGAGAGCAATAAATACTTGTCTGTTATCGCAATATTAACTAGCATTTAGATAATAAAAAATTTAGCTACTTAGAGCACACACCATGTTGTATTTAAATGGAAATTAAAACCTATACTGATACCTATTTTACCAGCCAAGTCAAAAGCCTGCTAACAAGAATTTATGGTCGCAGCCAATTAAACGATTCCGTACTTGAACGTGCGGTTGAATACTACGAAAAACAACCTTTTATTCAGCACAAGCTAGATGAACTAAAGAAAAATATTGAAAAAATAAGTGCACAAACAGCCACAGATAAAGCTAAAAAGTTACTCCTAAGACTACAGCGTGAACAACGTAATTATCACAATGAGCTACGCTTTGAACGCAATGACCGCCATCACCATTTATATAACATTTGTGAAGAGATCATCAAATTGTCTGAGGGCGATTGCTTTGAAGAAAGTAATCGCAAATCTGCTCAGCTTTTAGGCACTATACAATTAGTGAGTCCTACCCAAGGACGTAAAATTGCTTTAACCAACGAGCAGCATAAACCGCTTTATAAAAGCGTGTTGTGCTTACGTTTACTCGACCGACTATGCATGGATAAACATATTGTTGAGCCTTATATTAAGGATGCTTTGGCGGATACTAACGCAGAACAATATCAAAGTTTGGCTGAAGATAACCCCGAGGTCTATCAAGCCTTTGTTGAGAATATCAAAGTGCCACTGGTTATGGCGGCGCTATTGCAAGATATCGGCAATAACCACCCAGCATCTTTAGCTATTTTGTATGGTGTAGATTATCAACAAAACCCCCACCGAACTTTACCTATTGAAGAACGAAAGGCACTCTTACAAATTAATTACCGAGAAACAGTGAAATACCTTATTGATGGTATTGGTGCTGCTATGTATATCGGCAACTCAAAAAAAGACCGCGATAAGCACAATGATCTTGAGCATAAAAAATTATTATTTATTAAGCATTTATTAAAAAGTGCGGTTAATCCAAAGGAAGGCATTGGTAACCTACTAAAAGTACCACAAATTTATAGTTCTATTATCTTGTCGACAAAAGACAGCTATAACTACAAATTGTTACCAAAAGTTTATCAGGTCTTGAATCAAAACGCAGAGCGTGGCGCTTGTAGTCAAAGGGTTGTTAATGCACTGACAAAGATCACCGGGCATTTTCCTCAGGGTTATGGTGTAACCTATATCCCGTATGATCAAGATATTAACGATCGCTATGAATATGCCATCGTTAGCCAGCTTTACCCTGATCATGCTGATCAGCCTATTTGCCGAACAGCGACAAGAAACTTAGCTTTTATAAGTTATGGACAAGTGATCGCGATTAAAAAATCCGCTAATTTATATTTTACTAAAACAGCTAAAAGTTTTTCTACTATCACAAAAGAGCGCCTTCATGAAATATTAGAGCTGTTAGTGTCAAACTCTCATGAACGAAAACAACTAGACCTACTTCCTCGCTGTTGGCAGCCAGGAGAATTTTTCACCATCAATATCAACCAAAAGTTATGGAACAAGGGGAAATAACGTTAAAGCCTGCTAAATTTAATTAGGTTGCTAGCGCTTTCTTTATTAGCCATAAAAACGCCACCCTAAATATTACCCTGTTATTAAAAGCCAGAAGCGCTCTTTTCAGTAAATATTAATCAAAAACTGTCGAATAAAGCTAAATAACCATAAAGCTTTTTCACTGTCTGTTAAGTTCAGGTAAAATAACGGTTCACTACTTTGCATAACTTTGGAATATCTCGTGAGCGATCAAGAAAAAAGACTCAATAAATTTATCAGTGAATCAGGTTATTGCTCGCGTCGAGCTGCTGATAAGTTGATTGAAGAAAGTCGAGTTACCATCAATGGTAAAACCCCTGAGTTAGGTACTAAAGTACAAGCGGGTGATGTGGTTTTTGTTGATGGAAAGCAAATTGGTGCTATGCCTGCGAATAAATCAGACCGGGTTTATATTGCCTATAACAAGCCAGTGGGCATTACCTGTACGACCGAGTTACATGTCAGAGGTAATATTATTGATGCTATTGGTCATCAACAGAGAATCTTTCCGATAGGGCGCTTAGACAAGCCTTCAGAAGGTTTAATCTTCCTGACCAGCGATGGTGATATCGTCAATAAAATTTTGCGCGCTGAAAATGCCCACGACAAAGAATATATTGTTACCGTTGATAAACCTATCAGCGAGCGCTTTATCCAACGAATGTCAAAAGGAGTGCCTATACTGGGTACGATAACGAAACCTTGTCTTGTGAAAGTAGAGGGGAAATTTGTTTTTCGTATTATCCTCACCCAAGGCTTAAATCGTCAAATTCGTCGGATGTGTGAATATTTAGATTACGAAGTTTTACAACTTAAACGTTCGCGTATTATGAGTGTCGAGCTTGGTGATTTACGACCCGGACAATGGCGAGACTTATCGGTAGCGGAAATGGTTGAAATAAATGCCGCGGTCGCCACGTCAACGAAAACAGCTTTACCAAAAGAAGCCGAGGAAATAGGTGACCCATGGGCAACGGTCATTGCAGTAACTGATATAGAAAATGATGTTAAAAAATAAAGCTCGATAATGTTACCCACGAATGACGCTTGATTTTAAGACAATAAAAAAGGACGCCGAAGCGTCCTTTTTTTATTTTTGTACTTTAATGCTTACTATTTTCTAGCGGCATCTTTAGCTACTTTAGCGGCTTTAACTTCAGCGATAACAACTTCTGCTACGTTGTTAGGACAAGGCATGTAGTGAGAGAATTCCATTGAGAATTGACCACGACCTGATGTCATTGTACGTAACGTTCCGATGTAACCGAACATTTCTGAAAGTGGTACGTCAGCTTTAATACGAACACCAGAAACACCCGCGTCTTGACCACCGATCATGCCACGACGACGGTTTAAATCACCAATAACATCACCAACGTGATCATCAGGCGTAAACACATCAACTTTCATGATAGGTTCGATTAACTGAGCACCAGCTTTTGGAATTGACTGACGGAAAGCACCACGAGCAGCGAGTTCAAATGCAACAGCAGATGAATCGACCGCATGGAAACCACCATCGTATAATTCAATTTCAACGTCAAGTACAGGGAAACCAGCAAGAACACCAGTATCCATCATGCCTTTGAAGCCTTTCTCGATAGCCGGGAAGAATTCTTTAGGAACATTACCACCAACAACAACAGAGCTGAATACGAAACCAGAACCAGGTTCGCCGGGCTTGATACGGTAATCAATTTTACCGAACTGACCAGAACCACCAGATTGTTTCTTATGTGTGTAAGAATCTTCAATTGCCGTGGTGATTGTTTCACGGTAGGCAACTTGTGGCTTACCAACTTCTAATTCAACACCGTAGGTACGCTTTAGAATATCTACTTTGATATCTAAGTGAAGCTCACCCATACCAGATAAAATTGTTTCACCTGAATCGATATCAGTTTCAACTTTAAAAGTAGGATCTTCTGCAACCATTTTACCGATAGCAAGACCCATTTTCTCAGTTGAACCTTTATCTTTTGGTGTTACAGAGATTGAAATTACCGGCTTAGGGAAGACCATAGCTTCTAGGACGATAGGGTGTTTAGGATCACATAATGTGTGACCTGTCTGAACATTACCTTTCATACCAACAATCGCGATGATATCACCAGCTTGTGCTGAGTTAAGTTCGTTACGGTCATCAGCTTGCATTTCACACATACGTCCAACACGCTCAGTTTTTCCTGTAGCAGCATTAAGAATCGTATCGCCTTTCTTCAATGTACCTGAGTAGATACGTACGAAAGTTAATGTACCAAAACGGTCATCAGTGATTTTGAATGCTAACGCTTTGAATGTTTCATCTGCAGAAACGATTGCAAACTCACCATTAGGCACACCTTCTTCATCAGTAAGTGGCTGAGGGTTAACATCAGTAGGTGAAGGCAAGTAATCAACAACAGCATCAAGAATTAATTGAATACCTTTGTTTTTAAATGCAGATGCGCCGTAAGTTGGGAAGAAAGTCATATCACGAGTACCAGTACGGATACACGCTTTGATTTGTTCTGTAGTAGGAACCATTTCCCCTTCTAAGAACTCCATCAACATATCTTCGTCAACTTCTAAAGCTGTTTCAATTAACTTAACACGGTATTCAGCAGCTTTTTCTACCATGTCAGCTGGAATATCAGTAATTTCATAGTTTTCTGGAAGACCAGTGTCATCCCAGATGTAAGCTTTTTCGCTAAGAAGATCAACAACACCAACAAAATCATCTTCTTCACCAATAGGTAAAGTCATAATAAGTGGCGTAGCACCTAGAACGTTTTTAACTTGCGTACAAACGCGGTAGAAATCAGCGCCTAAACGGTCAAGTTTGTTAATCATGATAATACGAGCAACTTTTGAGTCGTTCGCGTAACGCCAGTTAGTTTCTGATTGTGGTTCAACACCACCAGAACCACAGAAAACACCGATACCACCATCAAGTACTTTAAGTGAACGGTAAACTTCAACGGTGAAATCAACGTGACCAGGAGTATCGATGACATTAAAACGGTGATCGTTCCAAAAACAGCTTACCGCAGCAGACTGGATGGTAATACCGCGCTCAGCTTCTTGTTCCATGAAGTCAGTGGTAGATTCACCATCATGTACTTCACCAGTTTTATGGATCTGACCGGTTAATTTAAGGATACGTTCAGTTGTTGTGGTTTTACCAGCATCAACGTGAGCGAAGATACCAATATTTCTATATTTAGATAAATCTGCCATTACTTTACTCTATTTAAGTCGCTACTAAAAAAGCGGAATTGTTGAAAATTTGCGCGCGAGTATACCATTAGTAAGTTCAAACAAAAATAAAAAATGAAAATTAATTAATAACAGTGATAAAAAATTGGGGTGTTCTGATAGTATTTTAGCGTTAATTTATGGCATCAATTAACGAATTATCGCGAGTTGTCGACACTCATATACTTAACTAGGTTGTTTGATAAGGTGTGATAGCTGTTTTTAATGATAGCTTAGCAAAGATAATTGCGACCTTTTATATGACTCAATTGTTATACTTATTAAGACAGCTAAAAAGGCATCAGTTTTGACGAAATGGAATGACACATTGGTTGATAGCATGAAGCGCGGAGAGCAAGCCGCATTAAAGCAATGCTACCTTCAGTTATCGCCGATTATTTTTACGGCCATCTTAAGTATTTGTAAAAACCGCCATGATGCTAACGATCTATTACAAGATACCTTTGTAGATGCCTTTGACAATTTAGCTGCTTTTCATCAACAGGTGCCATTTATTGCTTGGCTAAAAAGAATAGCCTTTAATAATACCTTTAATTTTTTAAAAAAAAGTAAACGCTTAACGATTGGTACTGACCATTTACCCGAAGCGGTATCTATGAAAAATAGTATTGAGAGCGACTATGAGAACCGCAATTTATTACTTTACTTGTTCGAGCGTTTGTCCGAAATGGAGTGCTTAATTATGTGGCTATATATAGCAGAGCAATATAAACATAGTGAAATAGCGGAAGTGCTCGGTAAAACGTCAAATTATTCTAAATCTGTCGTTGCGCGTTGTTTACAAAAGTTAAGAGCCAATGCAGAGGTAAAAAAATATGTTGATTCGTAAACTAAATGGTGATGACTTAACTGAGCAAACGCGTGAGCTTGATTTATATTTAACCCTTGATTCGGTCCGTAAAGATATAACTGCACTGCAACAGTCGGCAGATGAAATAGCGCGAGAAACACCCGATGTACTCAATTGGCAGAAAATTAATCATCGTTTAGCCGCTTCAACTCATCGAACAAGGCGGCAGGGTAAATTCACCAATATCTTTATAGAGACAAAACCGTTACTCGCTATGGTTGCGTCGCTGTCATTTTTATTTATAGGAGGCTTGAGTTGGTATAACTATCAATTACAACAACAGTTAGTTATGGCATTAAAAACAAACCAAAGCATGGAATTACAACTCGCTGAATATAGCCAACTAAAAGTAAACCCATACTATCTATTGCAAGAAATCACTGCAGTCGAAGCTAAGCTGCTTAACGAACCATCTTTAAAAGTTAAAGTAGCGATATTAAAACACAGGAGTGCATTAATGCAACAAGTGCTCGAGTATCAACAAGGAGGTAATGATGAGTTTAGTATTTAAGACCTTATTCACTAATAAGTATAGCGGTGTGTTATTAGTGCTGCTTTTATCAAAGCCCTTATTAGCCGCAACGCCACACACTAATGAATGTGCAACGTTAGCGCTGACCGCTAATAATCAACAAAATCAGGCGATAACCTATCAGCTGTTGTCACATAACAATAGTGCGATTGATAACAACGCCTATCTAGATAATAGCTACCAAGCAGTATTTATCGCGCCAGGACAACATAGCTTAAAAGTCAGGATTTGGCGCGCAGCCGATTATCTTAATTATCAAAAGGACCAGGATGTAAATAAACAGCAGGCATTGATTAAAAAAGCTATTGAACATCAGCTATTGATAACAGTGGTTGCCGATACTCACTATCAACTGTTACCGATAAATGAGCAGGATGCAACGGTATTCGTCTTAGAAAAAAATCTGCAAAAATGTCAACTCGACAATAGCAGCATGTTAGTTGCTAAGCATCAGCCATTAACAACCCAAATGATAAATTCGGTGTCTTTACCCGGTGATCTTACGTTACGTTTATATGATTTAATGGGAAAATTAGCGCTTGAAAATTCATCAAGTATCAAGGGTTCAGTCGCAACAAGTAATATAGTGCCGCTTAGATTAATGGGGGGGTTTGGCCTGATATTTGACCAAGGTAATGATAGCAACAATAATACGATGAAAGTATTAACGGTACATCCATTCTCCGTCGCCCATACCTTAAAGTTAGCCAGTGGCGATGTCATTGTTAAAGTAAATAATAAAAGCGAGTTAACGGTAAAAGCTTCACCCAATCAAAAGTTTCAACACTACGTTAATCGTTTAGCTATTGGTGAGGTTATAGAAATTACCGTTCGACGAGATAATGAAGAACTGCTATTAAAAGGCAACTATCAGCCAAAAATATTGCCTGAAAGCCACTATCAAATAAATGGTATTGCCAGTGTCGACTCATTCGATGATAAGCGTTGTGCATCGTTAAATCGATACTTTACCGGGATAAAAGGCTATAAGATAATTAGCCACAATGGTCAGTCACTCAGTGAACTTTATGGAAATTCAGCTCCAGCAAGGTTAAGCCTGTCGCCAGGCGTTCATCGTTTTCAAGCGGTATTTTCTCCTCGGCCGTCTAGTGCTATTAATAGTCGCTATAGTCGCACCAATGATATTGCCCCAAGAATATCGGGCGGCAGCCGAGTGGGTGAAGCGGGTATTAAAGGCTTAATGCTTGCCAGGACAGGATCAATTAACGGTTGGTTTAATGACTCAACTGAAAGCAGTTCTTCCAGAAATAACCGCACAACAACAGGCGATTTTGTTTTAGAGCCAAGCACGGGAAGGCCATTACTGAATGTTACCCTTAATATTGAACAGGCTAAGCAATATAAATTAATGGTAGTACAGCAGTTTACTGAGCCTAATAGGTCATTCTATCAGATTACGTCAACAGGCAAGTCAACTGATCTTGATTGTGACGAAGTCGTATTACCCGCAATTTTACCACCGTTATTAACAGCACAATCCTTAATTAATCATCGGTCATTAACTCGAACACTTCAGTTTGAGTTAGATCAATTGTTGTTAGCCGTGACATCTTATTATCAGGGCAGGGGTATTAATGAAGGTATTGTTGATATTTACCGTGAGAAAAAACTGGATAACAAGTATGGTCTTATTGGTAAAATGACTGACTATCAAGCAGGTTATGCCTTGTTAGTTAAACAAGTTAGTAGTAATAGCATGGCAAGTCGGGCAGGTTTGTTGGTAGGCGATAAGATATTGGCTTTGAACAACAGCACTTTTATTGATGACAAGCCAAGAGAGTTTTTAGCGGGCATAGCAAAGCTCAAAGCAGACGAAGTGTATACATTACTTATTTTAAGAGAAAACAAACAACGTGAGCTTGTTGCGGCATATCAGGAAAAAGATTTTCCTGCTTTCTACTTATCAGTAGATATGAGCTCTGTTGGACAAGCCCAACAGGCTTTGGACCGTATACACAGTTCAAACTAAACTGAAAATAGGCTTAGCAGTGTGTACTAAAAAAAAGATAAGCAATTAACAGTCAATAACGGAGACAACTGATGAATAAATTTACAATTATAACCGCATTATCATTAATACTTGCTGGATGTAGCGCTTATCAAATCAAAGCCGATGTTGATGAAGGTAAATTTCGCTTTGTTAACTTTGAAAAAGAAAGGGGTAAGCAATTTGAGTATATCCATCTTATGTGTCTGTATAAAAGGCCGATTGAATGGAATTTGCCCAGACAGTATCAAGCAGGCAATCATCAATTATGGGTAAAAGCGCAAATTTATCAAAATGGCATGAGAAATAGTGAAAAGAATGCCTTCGTTAAATTTGATATCAGCTTAGATGCAGGCTTGAGTTATAAATTGAATCGCTCCTTTGAGGATAATAAAATTTCAATTTGGATCGAAGAGGAAAAATCAAAAAATATTGTTTCAGAAATTATCACTACTGAACTAATCAAACCTTTGTTTGTTGAAAAGTCATTGAGAACCCAGCAATGCGAGACAGGTACAATTTAGGCTGATGTCCAGTATGACGGTGCTTTAATGATAAAAAACATTTAAGCTTGATAAATATTACCACTTATGTATAATACGCATCCGCACATCGCTCACGCTTTGTGCGGATTTTTACCTTAGCCTTTACGGTTAAGGCTTACAGCAGCTCCGATATGGAGTTGAATGTTATTAGCGATACACCCCCCTTTTACATATAAAAGGTGATGGGATGTATTTTGTTGTTCTTTAAAATGGGGATTTGTCTTAATGTCAAATCAAAGAATTCGCATTCGTTTGAAAGCGTTCGATCATCGTTTGATTGATCAATCAACAGCTGAAATCGTAGATACTGCTAAACGTACTGGCGCTCAGGTTCGTGGTCCAATTCCACTTCCTACTCGCAAGGAACGTTTCACTATCTTGACTTCACCACACGTTAACAAAGATGCGCGAGATCAGTACGAAATTCGTACTCACAAACGTATGATTGATATCGTAGAGCCAACTGAGAAGACTGTAGACGCATTAATGCGTTTAGATCTTGCAGCTGGCGTTGACGTTCAAATCAGCTTGGGTTAAGGGGTTTTAACAATGACTATTGGTCTAGTTGGACGTAAAGTAGGCATGACTCGTATCTTCACTGAAGATGGCGTTTCAACACCTGTAACCGTTCTAGAAGTTGAAGCCAACCGTATTTCTCAAGTGAAAACTTTAGAAACTGACGGTTACTCGGCGCTTCAAGTTACAACAGGTAGCCGCAGGGCTAGCCGTGTTACAAAACCAGCAGCTGGGCATTTCGCTAAAGCTGGCGTTCAAGCAGGCCGTGGCCTGTGGGAATTCCGCTTAAATGAAAATGAAGGCGAAGGTTTTGAATTGGGCGGTGATATCACTGTTTCAATTTTTAATGACACTAAATTAGTAGACGTAACCGGTACATCTAAAGGTAAAGGCTTCCAAGGCGGTATTAAACGCTGGAACTTTACAATGCAAGATGCTACTCATGGTAACTCTGTCTCTCACCGTTCAAACGGTTCGTTAGGTCAGTGTCAAACACCAGGTCGCGTTTTCAAAGGCAAAAAAATGTCTGGTCACATGGGTTCTGTGCGCTGTACTACACAAAACCTTGAATTGGTTCGCGTTGACGCAGAACGTAACTTGCTCCTTATTAAAGGTGCGGTTCCGGGTGCTATCAACGGTAACGTAATCATCAAACCAGCTGTTAAAGCTTAGTCCAGGAGATTCGTGATGGAATTATCATTAAAAGACGCTGCAGGTGCTCTTGAAGTTTCTGAAGCAACTTTTGGACTTGAGTTTAACGAAGCATTAGTACATCAGGTAGTAGTTGCATATGCAGCTGGCGCTCGTCAAGGTACTCGTGCTCAAAAGACTCGTTCAGAAGTAAGTGGCGGTGGTGCAAAACCTTGGCGTCAAAAAGGTACTGGCCGTGCTCGTGCTGGTACTAGCCGTGGTCCAATTTGGCGTTCTGGTGGTGTAACATTCGCTGCTAAACCTCAAGACCACAGCCAAAAAGTAAACCGTAAAATGTACCGTGGTGCGATCAAAAGCATCTTATCTGAGTTGATCCGTCAAGATCGCTTAGTAGTGGTAGAAAACTTTACTGTTGAAACACCAAAAACTAAAGAATTAGTAGCTAAACTAAACGGCTTGGAGTTAAAAGATGTATTAATCATCACTCCAGAAGTTGATGAGAACTTGTTCTTATCAGCACGCAACTTGTACAAAGTTGACGTTCGTGACGTAGACGGTATTGACCCAGTTAGCTTGGTTGGTTTCGAAAAAGTTTTGATGACTGCTACTGCAGTTAAACAACTTGAGGAGATGTTAGGATGATAAGCGAAGAACGTTTGTTAAAAGTGCTTTTAGCACCGAACATTTCTGAGAAAAGCACTATGGCTTCTGAAGCAAACAACACTGTTGTTTTCAAAGTTGTTACTACTGCTACTAAAGCTGAAATCAAAGCTGCTGTTGAGAAACTTTTTGAAGTTTCAGTAGACGGTGTTCGCACATTAAATGTTAAAGGTAAAGTGAAACGTACTGGTGCTCGTTTTGGTCGCAGAAGCGACTGGAAAAAAGCATACGTTACTCTTGCTGAAGGCAGCGACATCGACTTCGTCGGCGCGGAATCATAGGAGTTTACGAAAATGGCTATAGTTAAATGTAAACCTACTTCTCCGGGTCGTCGCCACTTAGTTAAAGTGGTAAACACGGAGTTGCATAAAGGTAAGCCTTACGCACCATTACTAGACACTAAGTCTAAGTCTGGTGGTCGTAATAATAACGGTCGTATTACGGTTCGTCATATTGGTGGTGGTCACAAACAACATTACCGCATGGTCGATTTTAAACGTAATAAAGATGGCATCCCTGCAAAAGTTGAACGTTTGGAATATGATCCAAACCGTTCTGCTAATATTGCACTTGTATTATATGCCGATGGTGAACGTCGTTACATCTTAGCCCCTAAAGGCTTAAGCGCTGGAGATACAATCCAGTCAGGTGTTGACGCTCCAATCAAAGCGGGTAATACAATGGCATTACGCAACACACCATTAGGTAGTGTTGTGCATGCAATCGAACTTAAACCAGGTAAAGGTGCTCAAATTGCACGTGCTGCTGGTACTTACGCTCAACTAGTTGCTAAAGACGGTGCATATGTCACTTTACGTCTTCGCTCTGGCGAAATGCGTAAAATTGAGTCTGACTGTCGTGCTACTTTAGGTGAAATCGGCAATTCTGAACACATGCTTCGCTCTTTGGGTAAAGCTGGTGCTTCAAGATGGCGCGGTGTTCGCCCAACTGTTCGTGGTGTTGCCATGAACCCAGTTGATCACCCACACGGTGGTGGTGAAGGCAAAACGTCTGGCGGTCGTCACCCGGTATCCCCTTGGGGCGTACCAACTAAGGGTTACAAGACTCGTTCAAACAAACGTACTGATAAATTTATCGTGCGTCGTCGTACTAAATAGTACATTTAATTAATACTCTGATTGTTTGAACTTGGTTTACTTCGGTAAAGTTAAGTTCAACATGAAGGGTAAATAAAGAGGATTCACCATGCCACGTTCTCTCAAGAAAGGTCCATTTATAGACCTACACTTGCTGACGAAGGTAGAGAAAGCTCTGGAAAGCGGGAATAAAAAGCCAATTAAGACTTGGTCCCGTCGTTCAATGATCATCCCAACGATGATCGGATTGACCATAGCTGTCCATAATGGCCGTCAACACGTACCTGTATTTGTAACTGATGAAATGATCGGTCACAAATTAGGAGAATTTGCACCAACTCGTACTTATCGCGGTCATATCGCTGATAAGAAAGCGAAGAAATAGGGGAAATTGAATGGAAGCTATCGCTATACATAAATTTGCCCGTGGTTCTGCTCAGAAAGCACGTTTAGTTGTGGATCAAATCCGCGGCTTACATGTAGAGAAAGCACTTGAAATTTTAACTTTCAGCAACAAGTCAGCTGCTGAATTAGTTAAAAAAGTACTTAACTCTGCAATTGCTAACGCTGAACATAACGAAGGTGCAGACATTGATGAACTTATCGTAAAAACTATTACAGTTGACGATGGTCCGACAATGAAACGTATTCGACCTCGTGCAAAAGGCCGCGCGGATCGTATAATTAAGCGCACAAGTCACATTACTGTGATCGTGTCTGATTCTTAGGAGTATATTAGTATGGGTCAAAAAGTTCATCCTAACGGTATTCGCTTAGGTATCACGAAACCTTTCGCGTCTACGTGGTTTGCAAGTAACAAAGACTTCGCTGAAAATTTACGCGGTGACCATTTGGTTCGCGAATATTTGAAAGAGAAGCTTGTTCGTGCATCATTATCAAAAGTAGTTATTGAGCGTCCAGCTAAATCTATCCGCGTAACAATTCATACGGCTCGTCCGGGTGTTGTTATCGGTAAGAAAGGCGAAGATGTTGAGAAACTACGCTTAGCTGTTTCTAAAATTGCTGGTGTTCCTGCTCAAATCAACATCGCTGAAGTACGTAAGCCAGAAATGGATGCGCAGCTTGTTGCCGACAGCATTGCTAGTCAATTAGAACGTCGTGTGATGTTTCGTCGCGCTATGAAACGTGCTGTACAAAATGCTATGCGTCTAGGCGCAAAGGGTATTAAAGTACAAGTAAGTGGTCGTTTAGGCGGTGCAGATATTGCACGTGCTGAATGGTATCGTGAAGGTCGTGTACCACTACACACTTTACGTGCTGACATCGATTACGCTATTGCACGCGGTAACACAACTTATGGTGTTATTGGTATCAAAGTGTGGATCTTTAAAGGTGAAATCATTGGTAACATGCCTCTACAGGCAGAAGTACCAGCGGCTAAACCTAAAAGAAAAAACAACCGCAAGCCTAAGTAGGAGCTAAGTAATGTTACAACCAAAACGTACTAAATTCCGTAAGCAATTTAAAATGCGCAACCGTGGTCTTGCACACGTCGGTAGCTCAGTTAGCTTCGGTACTTTCGGTTTAAAATCAATGGAACGTGGTCGTATGACTGCGCGTCAGATTGAAGCGGCACGTCGAGCAATGACTCGTCACGTAAAGCGTCAAGGTAAAATCTGGATACGTGTATTCCCTGATAAGCCAATTACTAAAAAGCCTCTTGAGGTTCGTATGGGTAAAGGTAAAGGTTCAGTGGAATATTGGGTATGCCAAATTCTACCTGGCCGTGTTCTTTATGAAATGGAAGGTGTATCGGAAGAAATCGCACGCGAAGCATTTGCTTTAGCAGCGGCTAAACTTCCGTTCAAAACATCTTTCGTAACTAGAACGGTGATGTAATGAAAGCTAGTGAATTAAAAGATAAAAGCATTGAAGAGCTAAATACTGAAATGCTTGCATTATTGCGCGAACAGTTTAACTATCGCATGCAAGCAAGCACAGGACAATTAGCACAAACTCATTTGCTAAGAACGGTACGTCGCAATATTGCACGTGTAAAGACTATCATAACTGAAAAGGCAGGTAAGTAATGAGCGAAGCTAAAATCCGCACACTACAAGGTCGTGTTGTCAGTGATAAAATGAATAAGTCTATCACTGTATTAATAGAACGTCGTGTTAAGCACCCTATGTATGGTAAGTACCTTACGCGTTCAACTAAGTTGAAAGCGCATGATGAGACAAACCAATGTAACGAAGGTGATGTAGTAACAATTCGTGAAGTTGCACCAATTTCAAAGTCTAAAAACTGGACTTTAGTTGACGTAATTACTAAAGCATAATTTACTTTTAGTAAATTTGTTTTAACGAACGTGTTAAATAAAAACCCTATCACACTGTGATAGGGTTTTTTTTGCTTAAAATATTGACTACCACTGATCGCTTAATGACGAGATAAAAAGGGTGTTACCGGCAATTTGTCTAGGTAGAATGAATAGCGATTGTTTATTTTTTAGCTAAATAAGGTATCACTTTGATTTATGCGGTGTTATAATCTCGCGCCCTCCGAATTCGTCTGACGTTTTTATGGGGGCAGTAGAAGGCAGTGACGGGTCAAATTTCTGGCCTTAAATTATATCTAAGTTAATTTAGATAAATAGCGGAGTAAAACTCAATGATCCAAATGCAATCACAACTGAACGTAGCTGATAACAGCGGCGCTCGACGTGTACAGTGTATAAAGGTTCTTGGTGGTTCGCACCGTCGCTACGCGCGTATCGGTGATATCATTAAAATTGCAGTGAAGGAATCAAATCCTCGCGGCAAAGTTAAAAAAGGTGATGTTCTGACTGCGGTAGTTGTGCGCACTAAGAAAGGTGTTCGTCGTTCAGATGGTTCAACCATCCGTTTTGATGAAAACGCGGCTGTAATGTTAAATGCTAACTTACAACCAATTGGTACTCGTATTTTCGGTCCAGTGACGCGTGAACTTCGTAATGAAAAGTTCATGAAAATCGTTTCACTTGCACCTGAAGTACTATAAGGAGTCACGATAATGGCATCTAAGATTCGTCGTGATGATGAAGTTATTGTACTAGCTGGCAAAGACAAGGGTAAGACTGGTAAAGTCACTAAAGTTCTTGTTGATAACGGCAAAGTATTTGTAGAAGGCATAAACTTGATCAAGAAACACACTAAGCCTGTACCTCAGTTACAGCAGCCTGGTGGGATTGTTGAAAAAGAAGCGTCTTTACAAGTTTCAAATGTAGCGATTGTTAACCCTAAAACGGGTAAAGCAGATCGTGTAGGCTTTAGAATTGAAGACGGCAAAAAAGTTCGTTTCTTCAAATCTAACAACGAACTAGTTTAATTATTGGAGTAAACGATGGCGAAACTGCATGATTTTTACAAAGATACTGTTGTAGACGACCTTCAAAAGAAGTTCGAATACAAAAGTGTCATGCAAGTCCCTCGGATTGAAAAGATCACCCTTAACATGGGTGTTGGTGAAGCTATTGCTGATAAAAAAGTATTAGACCATGCCACAAATGATCTTACTGCAATCTCAGGACAAAAACCAGTTACGACTTTAGCACGCAAATCTGTTGCGGGCTTTAAGATTCGTGAAGGTTATCCTATTGGTACAAAAGTAACTCTACGTGGCGAACGTATGTGGGAATTTTTAGAGCGTTTAATTTCGATCTCTATTCCTCGTATCCGCGATTTCCGTGGCTTAAACCCTAAGTCATTCGATGGCCGTGGTAACTACAGCATGGGCGTACGTGAGCAAATAATCTTCCCTGAAATCGATTACGATAAAATCGATAAAATTCGTGGGATGGATATTACTATCACTACTAGCGCGAAGAATAATGAAGAAGGACACGCATTGTTGTCTGCCTTTAGCTTCCCGTTTAAGAACAAGGTGTAGAGTTATGGCTAAAACGTCAATGAAAGCTCGTGAAGCTAAAAGAACCAAATTAGTAGCACAGTACGCTGAAAAGCGTAGTGCATTAAAAGCAATCATCTCTAACGATAATTCTTCTGAAGAAGATCGT
The DNA here is from genome assembly GCF_007954355.1 of Colwellia hornerae. Classification (GTDB taxonomy): domain Bacteria; phylum Pseudomonadota; class Gammaproteobacteria; order Enterobacterales; family Alteromonadaceae; genus Colwellia_A; species Colwellia_A hornerae. The sequence goes on along the minus strand of NZ_VOLR01000016.1, from coordinate 25,018 downwards.
TGGGATGCTGTATTGAAACTTCAAAGTTTACCTCGTGATTCATCAAGTAGTCGTCAACGTAACCGTTGTAACATTACTGGTCGTCCTCATGGTTTCTTACGTAAATTCGGTTTAAGCCGAATCAAATTGCGTGAAGCAATGATGCGTGGTGAAGTTCCAGGTCTTAAGAAAGCTAGTTGGTAATTCACGGGAGTAAATTGTTATGATGACTGATCCTATCGCGGATATGTTTACACGCATTCGCAACGGTCAATCTGCAGCAAAAGTTGCAGTTACAATGCCATCTTCTAAAGTTAAAGTTGCTATTGCAAACTTGCTTAAAGAAGAAGGTTATGTATCAGAGTTTTCAGTATCAGGTGAAGTTAAGCCTGAGTTATCTGTAACTTTGAAATATTTTGAAGGTAAAGAAGTAATTGAAACGATCAAGCGTGTTTCACGTCCTGGTCTTCGCATATACAAAAGCTGTGATGAACTTCCTAAAGTTCTTGCAGGTATGGGTATTGCGATCGTATCTACTTCTAAAGGTCTGATGACTGATCGCGCTGCTCGCTCTGCGGGTATCGGCGGTGAAATCATCGGTTTCGTAGCGTAAGGAGAAATATATGTCTCGTGTTGCAAAAGCACCTGTCGTTGTTCCTGCTGGCGTTACTGTTACGTTATCAGGTCAAGACATTATAGTTAAAGGTCCAATGGGCGAATTATCTCGCACGATCCATAGTGACGTTGTTATTTCTCAAGAAGAAAATAGCATCATTACTAATATCGTTGCCGATGTTAAAGGCGCTTGGGCTCAAGCCGGTACTACACGTGCTTTAATCCAGAATATGGTTGAAGGTGTAAGTACAGGTTATGTAAAAACATTGTTATTAAACGGTGTTGGTTATCGTGCAAAAGCTAATGGTAAGTCTTTAAACTTATCTTTAGGTTTATCACATCCAGTTAACCACGCAATCCCTGATGGGATTACTGTTGAAACTCCTAGTCAAACTGAAGTCATACTGAAAGGTGCTGATAAACAGTTGGTTGGTCAAGTTGCTGCAGACATTCGTTCTTACCGTAAGCCAGAGCCTTATAAAGGTAAAGGTATACGTTATAGTGACGAGCATGTTCGCCGTAAAGAAGCTAAGAAGAAGTAGGATAATACTATGGATAAGAAAACATCTCGTTTGCGCCGCGCTAAACGCGCTCGTGCAAAAATTAGCGAGTTGGGTGCGAATCGTTTAGTTGTATTTCGTACTCCTCGCCACATTTACGCGCAATTGATCGCTCCAACGGGTTCTGAAGTAATCGCATCTGCGTCTACTTTAGACAAAGAAATCAGTGCTCAGTTAGAAAAAACAGGTAACGTTGCCGCAGCAACTGCAGTTGGTACAGCAATTGCTGAACGTGCAGTAGCTAAAGGGATCACTAGCATAGCTTTTGATCGCTCTGGTTTCCGTTATCATGGTCGCGTAAAAGCGTTAGCAGAAGCAGCTCGTGAAGCTGGTCTGCAGTTCTAGGAGTTGATAATGGCTAATCATAATCAAGAAAACTCACAACAAAGTGATATGGCTGAAAAGCTAATCGCCGTTAACCGCGTTTCAAAAGTGGTTAAAGGTGGTCGCATATTCAGTTTCACTGCACTTACAGTAGTTGGTGATGGTGCTGGTCGCGTTGGTTTCGGATACGGTAAAGCACGTGAAGTGCCTGCTGCAATCCAGAAAGCAATGGAAAAAGCACGCCGTAACATAGTAACCGTAGATTTGAAGGGTACAACTCTTCAGCATGTCATTATTGGCAAGCACTCTGGTTCTAAAGTTTACATGCAACCAGCTTCTGAAGGTACAGGTATCATCGCCGGTGGCGCGATGCGTGCAGTACTAGAAGTTGCAGGTGTTCAGAACGTATTGTCAAAAGCATACGGTTCTACTAACCCGATCAACGTAGTTCGTGCTACTGTTTCAGCTCTTGCGAATATGAAGTCGCCGGCAGGTGTTGCAGCTAAGCGTGGCAAAACCGTTGCAGACATACTGGGGTAATTGAGCATGGCTAAAACAGTAAAAGTAACTCAAATGAAAAGTTCTATCGGTCGTTTACCGAAGCATAGAGCTACATTAAGAGGTCTTGGATTACGTCGTATCCGTCATACAGTAGAGTTAGAAGACACTCCATCTGTACGCGGTATGATTAACACAGTATCTTATATGGTTAAGGTGGAGGATTAATTATGCATTTAAATACTTTATCTCCTGCACCAGGTGCAAACAAAGCTAAGAAACGCTGTGGGCGTGGTATTGGTTCTGGCATTGGTAAAACAGGCGGACGTGGCCACAAAGGTCAGAAGTCTCGTTCTGGCGGTAGTGTACGTCCAGGTTTCGAAGGTGGTCAAATGCCATTGAAACAACGTTTACCTAAGTTTGGTTTCACGTCACGTAAATCTTTAGTTCGCGCTGAAGTACGTTTACATGAACTAAACAACATCACAGGTGATGTTGTCGATATCTTTGCTCTTAAAGATGCAAACCTAATTACACGTAACATCAAAACAGCGAAAATTATGTTGTCTGGTGATATTAACCGTCCAATTACGGTTCGTGGTTTAGGTGTTACTAAAGGCGCACGTGCAGCTATTGAAGCTGCTGGCGGAAAAATCGAGGAATAGTACAGCATGGCTACACCAGGAATGGCTACTTCACAAAGTAGTAAAGGCTCAGGCGGAATGTCTGAGCTCAAGCAAAGATTATGGTTTGTACTCGGCGCACTTATTGTGTTCCGTTTAGGATCATTTGTGCCAATCCCTGGTATTGACGCCGCTGTATTAGCTCAGTTGTTTGAACAACAAAAGGGCACCATTGTAGAAATGTTTAACATGTTCTCTGGTGGTGCACTTGAGCGAGCCTCTGTATTGGCACTTGGTATTATGCCGTACATCTCAGCTTCTATTATCATGCAATTGCTTACTGTGGTTCATCCCGCAATGGCAGAGCTGAAAAAAGAAGGTGAAGCTGGACGACGTAAAATTAGCCAATACACCCGCTACGGCACGTTAGTTCTAGCGACAGTACAATCAATTGCAATTGCAAGAAGTTTACCAGGAATGATGCCGGGTCTAGTAATGGACGCAGGTTTTGGTTTCTACTTTGCTGCGGTAGTAAGTTTAGTAACCGGTACCATGTTTTTAATGTGGTTAGGTGAACAAATTACAGAACGTGGTATTGGTAACGGTATATCTATCTTAATTTTTGCAGGTATTGTTGCTGGCATGCCTTCAGCTGTTGCACAAACAGCAGAGATGGCGCGTCAAGGTGAATTGCACCCTTTAGTATTATTGTTGATGTGTGTCATAGTATTCGCTGTAACCTTTTTTGTAGTATTTGTTGAACGTGGTCAACGACGAATTGTTGTTAACTATGCGAAGCGCCAGCAAGGCCGTAAGGTTTTCGCAGCGCAAAGCACGCATTTACCGCTTAAAGTTAATATGGCTGGTGTTATACCACCTATCTTCGCATCAAGTATTATCTTGTTCCCCGGCACTCTAGCGAGTTGGTTTGGACAAGGTGAAGGTGCAGTTGCTGACTTTTTACAAGAAGTATCTATTGCTATTTCTCCAGGTCAGCCGTTGTACGTTATGTTACTTGCCGCAGCGATAATATTTTTCTGTTTCTTTTACACGGCACTTGTTTTCAATCCGCGTGAAACAGCAGATAACCTAAAAAAATCAGGTGCGTTTATTCCTGGGATTCGTCCTGGCGAGCAAACGTCTAAATATATAGATAAAGTGATGACACGCTTAACCTTAGCGGGCGCGTTGTATATTACCTTTATCTGTTTGGTACCTCAGTTCATGATCATCGCATGGGACGTTCAGTTCTATTTCGGTGGTACATCATTACTTATTATAGTAGTGGTTATTATGGACTTTATGGCACAAGTACAAACGCATATGATGTCTCATCAATATGACAATGTGCTTAAGAAAGCTAACTTAAAAGGTTAGGTCGTTAGACTTAACTCAATAGGTAAACGGAGTATAAAATGAAAGTACGTGCATCCGTAAAAAAGATTTGTCGTAATTGTAAAGTGGTTAAACGCAAAGGCGTAGTACGCATTCTTTGTGTAGAACCAAAGCACAAACAAAGACAAGGTTAAGCTTAGATTCATCTAAGCTGACAGCAATATCTTTTAGAAGTAGCATTGTGCAGAGATTTCTGTATAATGCCGCTTCGATTTGCAGAAAAGAAGACGGGTTGGGTATCCTAACGGGCTTTCCAACCTGATAATTTTAACCTTAAATAGGAGATGTGTTAGTGGCCCGTATCGCTGGCATTAACATCCCTGATCGTAAGCATGCAGTAATCGCCATTACTGCGATTTTCGGTATCGGAGCGACTCGCGCAAAAGCAATTTGTGCAGCAGCAGGTATCGCAGAATCAACGAAGATCAGTGAATTAGACGAAGCAAAAATAGATTTGCTACGTGCTGAAGTGGATAAATACACCGTAGAAGGTGATTTACGCCGTGAAGTTTCAATGAATATTAAACGTCTTATGGATTTAGGTTGTTACCGTGGCATACGCCATCGTCGCAGTCTTCCATTACGTGGTCAACGCACTAAAACTAATGCGCGCACCCGTAAAGGTCCTCGTAAGCCAATTAAGAAGTAAGAGGAACTAGACAATGGCTAAAACACCTGTACGTACGCGTAAACGCGTTAAAAAACAAGTTGCTGATGGCATGGCTCATATCCACGCCTCTTTCAACAACACAATCGTAACTCTTACAGATCGTCAAGGTAATGCTTTATCTTGGGCAACTGCAGGTGGTTCAGGTTTTCGTGGTTCACGTAAATCTACCCCATTTGCTGCTCAGGTAGCTGCAGACCGCGCTGGCGCCGCTGCAAAAGAGTTTGGTTTGAAGAATATTGAAGTTTTCGTTAAAGGACCTGGACCAGGACGTGAGTCTGCAATCCGTGCCCTAAATGCTGCTGGTTTTAAAATCACCAACATTACTGACGTTACGCCTATTCCTCATAATGGTTGTCGTCCTCCTAAGAAACGTCGCGTTTAATCGTACTTTTTTTAGGATAGTTGGAGAAAGAAAATGGCTAGATATTTAGGTCCTAAGTTAAAGCTTAGTCGTCGCGAAGGAACAGATTTGTTCCTTAAAAGCGGTGTTAGAGCAATTGACACTAAATGTAAAATCGAAACAATACCAGGTCAGCACGGCGCACGTCGCGGTCGTTTGTCTGATTACGGTATTCAACTTCGTGAAAAACAAAAAGTTCGTCGTATTTATGGCGTACTAGAAAAGCAATTCCGTAATTACTACAAAGAAGCGGCTCGTTTGAAAGGTAATACAGGTGAAAACTTGTTACAACTTTTAGAGATTCGTCTTGATAACGTAGTATACCGTATGGGCTATGCAAGCACTCGTGCTGAAGCTCGTCAACTAGTTAGCCATAAAGCTATCGTAGTAAACGGCGTAGTTGTTAATATTCCATCTTTCAATGTTAAAGCTGAAGATGCAGTTTCTATTCGTGAGAAATCTAAAACTCAAGCGCGTATCATCGCTGCTTTAGAATTAGCTGAGCAACGTGAGAAGCCAGTCTGGGTTGAAGTAGATAACAAGAAACTTGAAGGCGTTTTTAAACGTGTTCCTGATCGTTCTGACTTGTCTGCCGAAATTAATGAACAGTTAATTGTTGAACTTTACTCTAAGTAAAGTAGCACTTAAGAGAGGAAATATATGCAGGGTTCTGTAACCGAATTCCTTAGACCGCGATTGGTTGGTATTGAAACCATTAGCGCGACTCGTGCTAAGGTAACTTTAGAGCCATTAGAGCGTGGTTTTGGTCATACTTTAGGTAATGCTTTACGTCGCATTCTTCTATCTTCAATGCCAGGTTGTGCTGTAACTGAAGTTGAGATTGACGGCGTTCTACACGAATACAGTAGTAAAGAGGGTGTGCAAGAAGACATCATCGAAATATTGTTGAACCTTAAGGGATTAGCTATAAGTTTAGAAGGTAAAAACGAAGCTGTTATTACTTTAACTAAATCCGGTGAAGGCCCTGTAACGGCAGCTGATATCCAACATGACGGAGATGTAACAATCGCAAATCCTAATCATGTAATCTGTAATTTAACAGGTGAAGGTTCTATCAGCATGCGCATCAAAATTGAAATGGGACGTGGTTATGTTCCTGCTTCAGTGAGACGCGATGCCGAGGATGAAGATCGTGCAATCGGACGTTTGTTAGTTGATGCTTCGTTCAGTCCAGTTGTAAGAATTGCCTACGATGTTGACTCTGCCCGAGTAGAACAGCGTACTGATTTAGACAAACTTGTACTTGATATGGAAACCAATGGTACATTGGATCCAGAAGAAGCTATTCGTCGTGCTTCAACAATTTTAGCTGAACAGCTAGATGCGTTTGTAGAATTGCGTGATATTAAAGAAGTAGAGCCAAAAGAAGAGAAACCTTTATTTGACCCTATTTTGCTTCGTCCAGTTGATGATCTTGAATTAACAGTTCGTTCAGCAAACTGCTTAAAAGCAGAAGCAATTCAATACATTGGCGATTTGGTCCAGCGTGCAGAAGTTGAGCTTCTTAAAACACCTAATTTAGGTAAGAAGTCTTTAACAGAAATCAAGGACGTTTTGGCGTCTCGTGGTTTATCTTTAGGTATGCGCCTTGAAAATTGGCCGCCTGAAAGCATCGCTGATAACGACTAATTCGTTTATCGTTTTTTAATAGTTTGAGAGAAGGATTAACTTATGCGCCATCGTCAAAGCGGTCGCCAGTTAAACCGTAATAGCAGTCATCGCCAAGCGATGTTCCGTAATATGGCAAGTTCACTAGTTAAGCACGGCGTTATTAAAACGACTGTAGCTAAAGCTAAAGAACTACGTCGCGTTGTTGAGCCACTGATTACATTGGCCAAGACCGACAGTGTTGCAAATCGCCGTTTAGCGTTTGCTCGTACACAAGATAAAGAAGTAGTAGGTATTTTATTTAACGAACTTGGTGCACGTTACCAAGAACGTCCAGGTGGATATACTCGCATTTTAAAATGTGGTTTCCGTACTGGTGATAAAGCGCCTATGGCTTATGTTGAATTAGTAGACCGTCCTGCATCAGATGTTGCTGTAGAAGAAGTTGAAGAATCAGCTGAAGCTTAATTTAGCCTAGCTAAATTTGCTTTAATATTAAAAACGGAGCTTCGGCTCCGTTTTTGTTTTTAAAAAAAATGAAAATGATCCCTTGAGTAAACTTGACCAACCTTTAAATTCTCCGTATAACATTTAACCCCACTCTTAAGAGAATTAATTATGTCATCACGTAACCCTATCATTGCTGTCACCGGATCGTCAGGAGCAGGTACATCGACAACGATAGAGTCGTTTGCACATATATTTCGTTCACTGGGCATAACACCTGCTACCGTTGAGGGTGACAGTTTTCATCGTTACTCTCGTCAAGAAATGGATCTTGAAAAGCGTAAAGCTAGAGAAGACAGAAGAAACATCAGCTATTTTGGTGATCAAGCTAATGACTTTGATGCCTTGGAAAAACTCTTCAGCACTTACTCCGAAACTGGTAAAGGTCAAATGCGTCGCTACTTGCACACTTTTGATGAAGCCGTTCCCTATAATCAAATGCCGGGTACGTTTACGCCATGGGAAAAACTAGGTGAGGGCACTGACTTACTCTTTTATGAAGGGCTACATGGTGGCGTTGTCACCGAAAAAAATGACGTTGCAAAACACGTCGACTTGCTAATTGGTATGGTACCAATAGTTAATCTAGAATGGATTCAAAAAATAATACGTGATACGAATCAACGTGGCCACAGTAGAGAAGCGGTGACCGCTAGTATTGTGCGCAGTATGGAGGATTATATCTCTTATATAACGCCACAATTTTCAAAGACACATATTAACTTCCAACGTGTACCCACGGTAGATACATCGAACCCGTTTAGCGCGAAAGCGATACCAAGTCTAGACGAGAGTTTTGTCGTGATACGTTTTCGAGAAGCAACCGGTGTCGATTTTCCTTACTACTTATCGATGATTGATGGTGCTTTCATGTCACGGATTAATACCCTAGTTGTACCGGGTGGAAAAATGGGACTTGCCATGGAATTGCTTTTAACGCCACTGATCAGGGATTTAATGGAAAAAAAGCATAGGGCTAATAAGCAATTAGATTGGATGACCGATTTATAGTAAATTGTGCTGTAAAATACATTACAGCACATACAAAATTTAGTCTTCGACAATTTCATAGTCATGGCTGATCTGCACTGTTTTATTCAACATCAATGCCACTGAGCAGTATTTGTCGGCAGAAAGTTTAACGGCGCGTTCAACATGTTTTGCTGAAACTTCCTGACCTGTTATAACAAAATGTAAATGTATCGCAGAGAAGAGCTTAGGCACCGAATCAACACGTTTGGCTTCAATGTCAACTTTGCAACCACTAACGTTTTGGCGAGACTTATCAAGGATACTGACTACATCTACTGAAGAACAAGCCCCTAAAGAAATCAGTACATTTTCAAGCGGGCTAGGCGCAGACGCACCGGCATTAGCGTCTAAAATAATCGTATGACCACTTTGCGAAGTACCCATAAATAATTCTTCACCCATCCATTTTACACTTGCTTTCATTGTTAAACCTTATATCTACTTATTATTTAGTAATATATTAACGTGCATCGGCAGAATTTTACTAGTCATTCGCTTAGATAATAAGAAAAAGAACCTTCAAGCCAACAAACAGCAGACAAAAGAAAATATCACTTGAGAAAAGTAATATCATTAGTATAATGGCGCCTCACTTCTTGAGTCTCTTTAAATTCCCAAAAAAACTAAGATTCACCAGAGAAAAGTGTAACTCTTCATCTTAGATGAAAAGTAAACTAGGGGTATAGTTCCAATTGGTAGAACAGCGGTCTCCAAAACCGACGGTTGGGAGTTCGAATCTCTCTACCCCTGCCATATTTTATAAAGTATTTTTAATACTTTTGAAGTAACTTCAGTGATGAAGTTAACATGCCATAGGCAAATATTTACAGGTCAATATTATGAATGCAAGTACAGAAAGCCAGCCAAACGGATCTCTTGATTCGCTAAAATGGATGATAGTCATCCTAATTTTAGCCGGAGTCGTTTTCGCCAATTACTTTTACGGTGATGAATCCGTGTTATACCGTGCGATAGGAGCCGTTGCCGGCATCGTTATTGCTGGTGTAATCGCCATGCAAACTGTTAAAGGCTACAATGCCGTTGCATTTGCGAAAGAATCACGTACTGAAATTCGTAAAGTTGTTTGGCCAACTCGCCAAGAAGCAATACAAACTACCGGTATCGTACTGTTCGCTACTTTTATTATGTCTTTAGTGATGTGGGGACTTGATTCTACGCTATTCTGGGTAGTTGGCTTTATTACAGGTTTGAAGGTGTAATCATGACTGAAGAAATTTTATCTCCTGAAGAGAACGAACAAAACGAAGAAAAAGTAGTAAACACCAATCCAAAATTGCGTTGGTATGTAGTGCAAGCTTTTTCTGGCTATGAAGGCCGTGTGCAAAAAACATTAGTTGAGCATATCGAAATTCAAGGGTTGCATGAAAAGTTTGGTCAAATTCTTGTGCCTACTGAAGAAGTTGTTGAAATGCGTGCTGGTCAAAAGCGTAAGAGTTCACGTAAATTCTTTCCAGGCTATGTATTAGTACAGATGGAAATGGACGTTGAAGCATGGCATTTAGTTAAAAGTGTGCCACGTGTACTAGGTTTTATTGGTGGTACCAGTGATCGCCCAGCACCTATCTCTCAAAAAGAAGCGGATCGTATTTTACAAAGACTTGAAGATACCGATAAGCCACGTCCTAAAACATTGTTCGAGCCCGGCGAAGTGGTTCGTGTTATTGACGGCCCATTTGCTGACTTTAACGGTGTTGTTGAAGAATTAGATTACGATAAGAACCGTATTAAAGTATCAGTGTTAATCTTTGGTCGTTCAACGCCAGTAGATTTAGAGTTTGGACAAGTCGAAAAAGGCTAGTAACTCTGCAATACATATGAATACTAAAAAGGCTAAAGATGAAAATCTCTAGCCTTTTTTCTTATATGAATAAAAAGCCAACCTTTTCATTTTATTCTGTCAAATAAGTATTTCATTAAAGTCTTGTGTAAAAGAGCCTTTTTAATATATAATCCACCGCCTATTTTTTTTGAGCGACGTTAGTCAATTAAAAGAATATTAGGCTAAATTGAACCCCGGGGAGCTGAATTAAATTTTAGCGTTAACACCCAAACTAAAGGTATTGAAAAATGGCTAAGAAAGTCCAAGCTCTAATCAAGCTACAAGTTGCTGCTGGTGCAGCAAACCCGTCACCGCCAGTTGGTCCTGCATTAGGTCAACACGGCGTGAACATCATGGAATTTTGTAAAGCGTTCAACGCAAAAACAGAATCTTTAGAAAAAGGCGCGCCAGTTCCAGTAGTTATTACTGTATACAGCGATCGTTCTTTTACGTTTGAAACAAAAACACCACCTGCTTCTTACTTATTGAAAAAAGCAGCTGGCATCAAAAGCGGTTCTGGCCGTCCTAACACTGAAAAAGTGGGTACTGTTACTACAGCTCAACTTGAAGAAATTGTTAAGACAAAAGAAGCTGACTTAACTGCTGGTTCTATGGAAGCTGCATTGCGCACCATTGCGGGTTCTGCCCGTTCAATGGGTTTAGTGGTAGAGGATTAATCAATGACTAAATTAACGAAACGCGCTCGTCTAATCCGTGAAAAAGTAGACGTATTAAAAGATTATGATATTTCAGAAGCCCTTTCTTTATTAAAAGAACTTGCTACTGCTAACTTTCGTGAAAGTGTAGATGTTGCTGTAAACCTTGGCATCGATGCTCGTAAATCAGACCAAAACGTACGTGGCGCAGCTGTATTACCAAATGGTACCGGCCGTGATGTTCGTGTTGCTGTATTTACACAGGGCGCAAACGCTGAGAAAGCGAAAGAAGCTGGTGCTGACATCGTAGGTATGGAAGATTTAGCTGAATTAGTTAAAAAAGGCGAGATGAACTTTGATGTTGTAATCGCTTCTCCAGACGCTATGCGTGTTGTTGGTCAACTAGGTCAGATTTTAGGCCCACGTGGTTTAATGCCTAACCCTAAAGTTGGTACTGTAACACCAGACGTTGTAACCGCTATTAACAATGCAAAATCGGGCCAAATCCGTTACCGCAATGATAAAAACGGTATCATCCATACTACTATTGGTAAGGCTGATTTCGACGATGCTAAATTACAAGAAAACCTAGAGTTTTTATTGGAAGCTTTAAAGAAAGCTAAACCAGCAAATGCTAAAGGTCAGTACATTAAGAAACTTTCTATCTCAACTACTATGGGCGCCGGTGTATCGGTAAACCAAGCTAGTTTGACAGCAGTTTCTAAATAAAGCTCCATTTATGGTGCTTTACAAGGGTTAAATTATAGACTATAATTTCGCCCTTAAAAATTTTGGTAGGTGTTGTTTTATTCTTTTAAAAGTTTGAACAACCCCGTCAAAGACCGTAGGTGTTTTTGCTGGTAATTATTTACCGATTTAACTTAATTTTTCCTACGTAGATGGTGATTACCCAGTATTTCCTAATTCTGGTCCTCGCCGTAAACGGCCTAAGTAATTTCCTTGAAAAAGGGCATCGCTTAGGGATAGTAAATACCGGTTTATTTGACCGGTGAACCAGGAGTTAAAGCCAATGGCTATCAATCTTGATGACAAAAAGGCAATTGTTGCTGAAGTTCAAGAAGCTGCTAGTGGCGCTCACTCAGTTGTAATCGCGGATGCCCGTGGTGTTGGAGTGGAAGCAATTACTGCATTGCGTAAGCAAGCACGTGAAAGTGGTGTATGGATGAAAGTTGTCCGTAACACATTAGCACGTCGTGCAGTAAAAGGTACTCAATTTGAATGTGTTTCTGACGTATTCAAAGGACCTTCATTAATTGCTTTTTCATCTGATCACCCAGGTGCTGCTGCACGTTTATTCACAGCCTTCGCTAAAGCTAACGAAGCCTTTGATTTAAAAGCAGCTGCATTTGAAGGTAATTCAGTAGACGTAAATGTGTTAGCTAAGCTACCTACTTACGACGAAGCGATTGCACGTTTAATGAGCGCAATGAAAGAAGCATCTGCAGGCAAATTAGTCCGCACGATTGCTGCAGTACGCGATCAGAAAGAACAAGAAGCTGCTTAAGAATTGTTTACCTCTGCACTTACTTAAACATATGCAGAGCACAATTCGCACTTTTTGTATTTATAGTTATTTCAAACAGCCAAAGGCTGTTTATTAAAAAACAGGAAATTTAAAATGTCTATTTCTAAAGACGATATCCTAAACGCAGTTGCTGACATGTCAGTAATGGACGTTGTTGCTTTAATCGAAGCAATGGAAGAAAAATTTGGCGTATCTGCATCAGCTGCTGTTGCCGCTGCTGGACCAGCTGAAGCTGTTGAAGAGCAAAGCGAATTCAACGTTGTTATGACTAGCTTCGGTGAGAAGAAAGTTGCAGTAATCAAAGCAGTTCGTGGCGCTACAGGTTTAGGCCTTAAAGAAGCTAAAGACTTAGTTGAAGCTCTTGGTGTTGTTAAAGAAGGCGTTGACAAAGCTGAAGCTGAAGCGCTTAAGACACTTCTTGAAGAAGCTGGCGCTTCTGTTGAGATCAAATAATCTGTTTTTAAACAGATTATTTGCCTGAAAAGGCAATGGCTGGTGACTTTAAAGTCACCGGCCTTTTTGCGCTAAAGAAAGTGGTTTTTTTTAAACCAAAAAGTGCATAATTTGATACTAAATGTATTAAGTATCATTGCAATATCCTGTCTGATACCAATTGGATTAGCTAACACAACGTATGAAGTTATACTGAAGTTGTCTAGTCCAATTGGTATTTTAAAGGCAGATCGGCCATAACCAGCAAGCTGAGGAACCCCATGGTTTACTCTTACTCCGAAAAGAAACGTATTCGCAAGGACTTTGGTAAAAGCATACAAGTAATGGACTATCCATTCTTGTTATCAATCCAACTCGAATCTTTCCGTAAGTTTATTGATATTGATCCAACAGGTGAAACAGGCCTAGAGGCTGCGTTTCATTCTATTTTCCCAATTAAAGCTTACTCTGGTAGCTCAGAGTTACAATATGTGAGCTACAGACTTGGCGAACCGTTATTTGACGTCAAAGAATGTCAAATCCGCGGTGTAACCTATTCTGCGCCGCTTCGCGTAAAATTACGTTTAGTAGTTTACGATAAAGAAGCGCCAGCAGGCACAGTTAAAGATATCAAAGAACAAGAAGTATACATGGGTGAAATCCCATTAATGACAGACAACGGTACGTTTGTTATTAATGGTACTGAGCGTGTTATTGTTTCGCAATTACATCGTTCTCCAGGTGTGTTTTTCGATCATGATAAAGGTAAAACACACTCATCTGGTAAAGTATTATATAACGCACGCGTTATTCCTTACCGTGGTTCTTGGTTAGATTTTGAATTTGATCCAAAAGATAATTTATTTGTACGTATTGACCGTCGTCGTAAATTACCGGCGTCAATCATTTTACGTGCCTTAGAGTATTCTACTGAAGAAATTCTAGACATGTTCTATGACACCACTGACTTTTCAATCAAAGGCGATAAGCTGATCATGGATTTAATCCCTGAGCGCTTACGCGGTGAAACGGCAACGTTTGACATTTGCTTGAAAAATGGTGATGTATTAGTAGAACAAGGTCGTCGCATTACTGCACGTCATATTCGTTCATTGTCGAAAGAAAACCTTGAAAAGCTTGAAGTCCCAGCTGAGTACATCGTCGGTAAAGTGTTATCTAAAGCTTACATCGATGAGTCTACTGGTGAAGTTATTGCTGAAGCCAATGCTGAAATAACGTTAGAGTTATTAGCAGAGCTTAGCCAAGCTGGTCATAAAGTTCTTTCTACTTTATACATGAATGAATTCGATGTTGGTTCATACATGTCTGACACCATTCGTGTCGATGGTACTTCAAACAAGCTAGAAGCTTTAGTTGAAATTTACCGCATGATGCGCCCAGGCGAGCCACCAACAAAAGATGCAGCAGAAACGTTATTTACTAACTTGTTTTTTGCTCCAGAACGCTATGACTTATCTACCGTAGGTCGAATGAAATTCAACCGTCGTGTTGGCAATTCAGACGATGTTGGCAGTGGTATTTTATCTAACGATGACATTATCTCAGTAATGAGAACCTTAATCGCCATTCGTGACGGTAAAGGCGAGACTGATGATATCGATCACTTAGGTAACCGTCGTATTCGCTCTGTTGGCGAAATGGCTGAAAACCAATTCCGTGTTGGTCTAGTACGTGTTGAACGTGCGGTACGTGAACGTTTAAGTCTTGGTGACTTAGATGCGATCATGCCACAAGATTTAATCAACGCTAAACCTATCTCTGCGGCGGTGAAAGAATTTTTCGGTTCTTCACAATTGTCACAGTTTATGGATCAAAACAACCCGTTATCAGAAGTGACGCATAAACGTCGTATCTCCGCATTAGGCCCAGGTGGTTTAACGCGTGAACGTGCTGGTTTTGAAGTTCGAGATGTACACCCGACCCATTACGGTCGTGTATGTCCTATCGAAACGCCGGAAGGTCCAAACATTGGTTTGATCAACTCACTGTCGTGTTATGCACGTACTAACGATTACGGTTTCTTAGAAACTCCATATCGTAAAGTAGTTGATGGCTTAGTCACTGATGACATAGATTATTTATCAGCAATTGAAGAAGGTAACTTCGTTATTGCCCAAACTACAGCTCCGGTTGATAGTGAAGGTAAGTTAGTTGACGGCTTAGTACAATGTCGTCACAAAAATGAATTTACTTTAATCTCGGCAGAACAAGTTCAATATATGGACGTTTCGCCACAACAGATTATTTCAGTTGCAGCAAGTTTAATTCCGTTCCTTGAGCACGATGATGCTAACAGAGCCTTGATGGGTTCAAATATGCAACGTCAAGCTGTACCAACTCTTATCGTTGATAAGCCGTTAGTTGGTACTGGTATGGAAAAAGTTGTCGCTGTTGATTCAGGTGTAACTGCTGTTGCTAAACGTGGTGGTGTAGTCAGCTATGTTGACGCTTCACGTATTGTTGTTAAAGTTAATGAAGATGAAATGCATGCTGGTGAAGCCGGTATTGATATTTACAACTTAACTAAATATACGCGTTCAAACCAAAATACTTGTATCAACCAACGTCCACAGTGTCGTATGGGTGAACCAGTTACACGTGGTGATGTTTTAGCTGATGGTCCGTCAACGGACATGGGTGAATTAGCCCTAGGTCAAAACATGCGTATAGCGTTTATGCCTTGGAATGGTTACAACTTCGAAGATTCAATGTTGTTATCTGAACGTGTTGCTACAGAAGATCGTTTCACTACCGTTCATATTCAAGAATTAACCTGTATAGCACGAGACACTAAATTAGGCAGTGAAGAAATTACTTCTGATATTCCTAATGTAGGTGAATCAGCTTTATCTAAACTAGATGAAGCGGGTGTTGTTTACATCGGTGCTGAAGTTAATGGTGGCGACATCTTAGTGGGTAAAGTTACTCCTAAAGGTGAAACACAATTAACACCAGAAGAAAAATTATTACGTGCTATTTTCGGTGAAAAAGCTGCTGACGTTAAAGACAGCTCTTTACGTGTACCTAACTCAGTTAAAGGTACTATCATCGATGTGCAAATCTTCACCCGTGACGGTGTAGAAAAAGATAAGCGCGCTGTTGAAATTGAAGAATTACAACTTAAAGAAGTTAAGAAAGATTTAGGCGATGAATTTAGCATCTTAGAAGATGGTATTTATGCTCGTGCTAAAAACCTTCTTTTATCTGCTGGCTTAAACGAATCAGACATTAATAGTATGTCTCGTGCAAATTGGTTAGTTCAAAACTTGTCTGACGAAGGTCAACAATCTGAACTTGAACAAATTGCAGAGCAATACGACAATATTAAAGCTGACTTTGATAAGAAGTTTGAAATTAAACGTCGTAAGATCACCCAAGGTGCTGATTTAGCTCCTGGTGTTCTTAAAATCATCAAAGTTTACTTAGCGATAAAACGCCACATCCAACCGGGTGATAAAATGGCCGGTCGTCATGGTAACAAAGGTGTTATTTCAAACGTCGTTCCAGTAGAAGATATGCCTTACGATCAATATGGTGTTCCGGTTGATGTGGTACTTAATCCGTTAGGTGTACCATCACGAATGAACATTGGTCAGATCTTAGAAACTCATCTAGGTATGGCGTGTCGTGGTATTGGCGAAAAAATCAATCGTATGTTGGAAGCGCAACAAGAAATTCATAAACTACGTAACTTCATTCAAGAAGTTTATAACGTTGGTGAATCTCGTCAAGTTGTCGACATCGCAAGCTTCTCTGATGATGAAGTGATGCGTTTAGCTAATAACTTGCGTGCCGGTCTTCCTATTGCTACACCAGCATTTGATGGTGCAGCAGAGAAAGAAATCAAAGAGATGTTTAGACTTGCAGATATGCCTGAAAGTGGTCAGTTTATCTTAACTGATGGTCGTACTGGTCGTGAATTTGAACGTCCTGTAACGGTTGGCTACATGTATATGTTAAAACTTAACCATTTAGTTGATGACAAAATGCATGCACGTTCTACTGGCTCCTACTCATTAGTAACGCAACAACCTCTTGGCGGTAAAGCGCAATTTGGTGGTCAACGTTTCGGTGAGATGGAAGTATGGGCACTAGAAGCATATGGTGCTGCTTATACGCTACAAGAAATGTTAACGGTTAAATCTGATGATGTTAACGGTCGTACTAAGATGTATAAAAACTTAGTAGACGGTGATCACAGAATGGAACCAGGCATTCCTGAATCATTCAACGTATTGTTGAAAGAAATTCGTTCGTTAGGTATTAACATCGAATTAGATCAGGACTAGCTTCCAAAGCTGCATGCTGACTATCAAATTGATGAGTCAGTACACGGAGAAAGCAGGCAACTGCTTTCTCTTTAAGGTTTAACTCCGACAGGAGAAGAAGTGTGAAAGATTTACTTAAGTTTCTTAAGCAACAAAATCAAACAGAAGAGTTCGATGGTATACGTATCGGACTAGCCTCACCAGATCAGATTCGTTCTTGGTCATTTGGTGAAGTAAAAAAACCTGAAACGATTAATTACCGTACGTTCAAACCAGAACGTGACGGACTATTTTGTGCGCGTATTTTTGGTCCAGTAAAAGATTACGAATGTCTTTGTGGCAAATACAAGCGTTTAAAGCATCGTGGTGTTATTTGTGAAAAATGTGGCGTTGAAGTTACATTAACCAAAGTTCGTCGTGACCGTATGGGTCATATCGAATTAGCAAGCCCCGTTGCCCATATCTGGTTCTTAAAATCATTACCATCGCGTATTGGTTTATTACTTGATATGACACTTCGTGATATCGAACGTGTGCTATATTTTGAATCTTATGTTGTTACCGAACCTGGTATGACAACATTAGAAAAAAGCCAAATTCTTACCGAAGAAGAATACCTTGATGCTTTAGAAGAGCATGGTGATGAATTTGACGCCCTTATGGGTGCTGAAGCTGTTTTAGCTTTACTACAACAAATCGATTTAGAAGGCGAAGTTGCGCAAATGCGTGAAGAGCTTCCTGAAATTGGTAGTGAAACTAAACGCAAAAAAGTCACTAAGCGTTTAAAATTAATGGAAGCATTCGCCGCTTCAGGTAATAAGCCTGAGTGGATGATCATGAACGTACTACCCATTTTACCACCGGATTTACGTCCGTTAGTACCTTTGGATGGTGGCCGTTTCGCTACATCTGATTTGAACGATTTATATCGTCGTGTTATTAACCGTAACAACCGTTTAAAACGTCTTCTTGACTTAGTAGCACCAGACATTATTGTTCGTAACGAAAAACGTATGTTACAAGAATCTGTTGATGCACTTCTTGATAACGGTCGTCGTGGTCGCGCAATTACTGGTTCTAACAAACGTCCTCTTAAATCTCTTGCCGATATGATTAAAGGTAAGCAAGGTCGTTTCCGTCAGAATCTATTGGGTAAACGTGTTGATTATTCTGGTCGTTCTGTAATTACTGTTGGTCCTACACTGCGTTTACACCAGTGTGGTTTACCGAAAAAAATGGCACTTGAATTATTCAAACCATTTATTTACGGAAAATTAGAAGCTCGTGGTTTAGCGACTACGATCAAAGCAGCTAAGAAATTAGTTGAACGTGAAGGCGCTGAAGTTTGGGATGTACTTGACGAAGTTATTCGTGAACATCCAGTAATGCTTAACCGTGCACCAACACTTCATAGATTGGGTATCCAAGCGTTTGAACCTGTACTAATTGAAGGTAAAGCAATTCACTTGCATCCACTAGTTTGTGCGGCATACAACGCCGATTTCGATGGTGACCAAATGGCGGTACACGTACCGTTAACTATTGAAGCACAAATGGAAGCTCGTACCTTAATGATGTCTACCAATAACGTGTTATCACCAGCAAACGGTGAGCCGATTATTGTACCATCACAAGATGTTGTTTTAGGCTTGTACTACTTAACACGTGATCGTGTTAACGGTTTAGGCGAAGGCATGGCTTTTGCTGACATCAAAGAAGCTGAAAAAGCTTACCGCACTGGTGTTGCAGAACTTCACGCCCGTGTAAAAATTCGTATCACTGAATACTTTAAAGACGAAGAAGGTAACTTTACTGTACCTAAAACGACTTTACGTGATACTACGGTAGGTCGCGCCATTATGTGGCAGGTTTGTCCAAAAGGTATGCCTTACGATCTAATCGATCAGCCGCTTGGTAAAAAACCAATTTCGAAATTAATTAACCACGCTTACCGTAATTTAGGTTTGAAAGAAACGGTTATTTTTGCTGACCAAATCATGTACACAGGTTTCCATTACGCGATGATCGCGGGTTGTTCTGTTGGTATTGATGATATGGTTATTCCTGCGGCTAAATACACTATTATCGAAGAGTCGGAAGAAGAAGTTGCTGAAATCCAAACTCAATTCGAACAAGGTTTAGTGACACAGGGCGAAAAATATAACAAAGTTATTGATATTTGGTCATCTGCCAACGAGAAAATCTCGAAAGCGATGATGGACAATTTATCAAAAGAAACTGTTATTAACCGTGATGGCGTGCCAGAAGAACAAGATTCATTCAACTCTATCTATATGATGGCTGACTCGGGTGCTCGTGGTAGTGCTGCTCAGATCCGTCAGTTAGCGGGTATGCGTGGCTTGATGGCAAAACCAGATGGTTCTATCATCGAAACGCCAATCAAAGCTAACTTCCGTGAAGGTTTGAACGTATCTGAATACTTCATCTCAACTCACGGTGCGCGTAAAGGTCTTGCTGATACTGCACTTAAAACAGCTAACTCGGGTTACTTAACTCGTCGTTTAGTTGATGTTGCACAAGATTTGGTTGTGACTGAACATGATTGTGGTACTTTCGACGGTCTACAAATGACACCATTAATCGAAGGTGGTGATGTTGTTGAACCATTAAGAGAACGTGTGCTTGGTCGTGTTGTTGCTGAAGATGTTATCAAGCCGGGTACTGACGAAGTTTTATTACCTCGTAACACCCTAATTGACGAAGCTTTATGTGATTTCATTGAAGAAAATTCAATTGATCAAATGAAAGTACGTTCAATTATTACCTGTAAAACAGATTTTGGTATTTGTGCTCATTGTTACGGCCGTGATTTGGCCCGTGGACATATGATCAACCAAGGTGAAGCTATTGGTGTTGTTGCAGCACAATCAATCGGTGAACCTGGTACACAGCTTACCATGCGTACGTTCCACATTGGTGGCGCTGCATCGCGTGCCTCTGCTGAAAACAACGTACAAGTTAAAAATACCGGTACCTTGAAACTTCAAAATGCTAAGTTTGTAACTAACTCTGAAGATCATCTTGTTATTACCTCACGTTCTTCTGAAATGACGGTAATTGATGAGCTAGGTCGTGAGAAAGAACGTTATAAAGTGCCTTACGGTACTGTTCTTTCTAAGAAAGATGGTGGTTCAATTGTTGCTGGTGAAATTATCGCCAACTGGGACCCGCATACTCACCCTATTATTACGGAAGTGGCAGGTAAAGTTCAGTTTGTTGATCTTTCTGACGGCGTAACTATGGTTCGCCAAACAGATGATCTTACTGGTCTTTCAAGTATTATTGTTACTGACGCAGGTCAACGTAATGCAACGGGTAAAGAAATGCGCCCAGCATTGAAACTTGTTGATGCTAACGGCGAAGAAGTGATGATTGCCGGGACTGAAATCCCAGCACTTTACTACTTACCGGGTAATGCGATTGTCAACTTAGAAGATGGCGCGGATGTAAACATTGGTGATGCACTTGCTCGTATACCACAAGCAAGTTCAAAAACTCGTGATATAACCGGTGGTTTACCACGTGTTGCTGATTTATTTGAAGCACGTAAGCCGAAACTTCCTGCAATTCTTGCTGAGAAAACAGGTGTTGTTGCTTTCGGTAAAGAAACCAAGGGCAAAGTACGCTTATTGATCACTCAGCCTAGCGGTGAAGTATACGAAGAAATGATCCCTAAAACGCGTCTCTTGAATATCTATGAGGGTGAGCCAGTAATCAAAGGTGAAGTTATTGCCGATGGTCCTGAATCTCCACATGATATCTTGCGTTTACGTGGTGTTGCGCCAGTTGCTAATTACATTGTTAACGAAGTACAAGAAGTATATCGTTTACAAGGTGTAAAAATTAACGACAAGCACATCGAAGTTATCGTTCGTCAAATGATTCGCAAGTGTGAAATCTTAGACGCGGGTGATAGTGATTTCTTGAAAGGCGAACAAGTAGAAGTAGCACGCGTTAATATTTCAAACCGTGAGCTTGAATCTGCTGGTAAGCAACCTGCTGAATACGAAATGCAAATGATGGGTATTACTAAAGCATCATTAGCAACTGAATCGTTTATTTCAGCGGCATCTTTCCAAGAAACAACACGTGTACTTACTGAAGCTGCTGTTGCAGGTAAGAAAGATAAGTTACGTGGCTTGAAAGAAAACGTTATCGTTGGTCGTTTAATACCAGCGGGTACAGGTTATTCGTACCATCAAGAACGTGCTAAACGTAAGCTACAAGCAAAAATGCCTGCTGTTGAAGAAGTCGCTGTTTCAGCTGACGATGCAGCACAAGCATTAACTGACGCACTAAATGCTAGTGATTAAGTAAAAAATATAGCGTTAATGGCCTGTCCTACTTGACAGGCCATAGCTTGACCTATAGAATTCCGCGACCCTATATCCTGTACTGTTTATGTATAGCATTTAAGGTCGCGGATTTTCACGTTTATAAGGGTGTAAATTTCTCATTGATTGGAATTTGCACAAGTTTAACTAATCGGGAGCTATTTAATGGCAACTATTAACCAATTAGTACGTAAACCACGTGTAAGACAAGTAACTAAAAGTAACGTTCCAGCGTTACAAGCTTGTCCACAACGTCGTGGCGTATGTACTCGTGTGTATACAACTACACCGAAAAAACCTAACTCAGCACTTCGTAAAGTTGCTCGTGTTCGTTTAACTAACGGCTTCGAAGTAACTTCATACATCGGTGGTGAAGGACATAATTTACAAGAGCATAGCGTTATTTTAATACGCGGTGGCCGTGTAAAAGATTTACCAGGTGTGCGTTATCACACCGTTCGTGGCGCGCTTGATTGTTCAGGTGTAAGCGACAGAAGACAAGGCCGTTCTAAATACGGTGCTAAACGACCTAAATCTTAAGTTTTCCTCTCTAACTCCTACTCGATAGGAAGAGAAAAAAACGTTAAGTAAGGCCAAATAAGAAATTTTTAAATTTATATATTTTGGATTAATCCTGAATACTACGGAGAATTAAGATGCCAAGAAGACGCGTCGTAGGGCAACGTAAAATATTGCCAGATCCTAAGTTCCATAACGAACTTTTAGCAAAATTCATCAACATCCTTATGGTTGATGGTAAAAAATCTACTGCAGAAAAAATTGTTTACGGTGCATTAGACATTTTAACTGAAAAAAACAGCGAGAAAACTCACTTAGAGCTTTTCGAAACTGCTTTAGATAATATCCGCCCATCTGTCGAAGTTAAATCTCGTCGTGTTGGTGGTTCTACTTATCAAGTTCCAGTTGAAGTTCGTCCAGTTCGTCGTAATGCTCTAGCCATGCGTTGGTTAGTTGAAGCAGCTCGTAAACGTGGTGAAAAATCAATGGCTCAGCGCCTAGCTAACGAAATGTTAGATGCGTCTGACAGCAAAGGTTCAGCGGTTAAGAAACGTGAAGACGTTCACCGTATGGCTGATGCTAACAAAGCGTTCGCTCACTACCGCTGGTAAGCTAGCTGTTTTGAATGAATGTATGACTTACCTTTGGTATATGCCAAAGGTAAGTACATGGCTAGCAAGAGTTTCTCTTGCTAGCCATACTAACTTTTACGGACTGATGCTTTGTGCAAGTTCAGAAAGTTATTAAACAGTAGTATTAAACAAGTACTCACCGCTTAGGCGAATATTTATTTAATAGTACTAATTATTAGTGACTAAGAATTAGAGGATTTCATTTTGGCACGTATCACCCCTATTGAGCACTACCGTAACATTGGTATCTGTGCACACGTAGATGCTGGCAAAACGACAACCACAGAACGTGTTTTGTTTTACACGGGTCTTTCTCACAGAATTGGTGAAGTGCACGATGGCGCCGCGACCATGGATTGGATGGAACAAGAGCAAGAGCGTGGTATAACCATTACCTCAGCAGCGACGACTTGTTTCTGGAAGGGCATGGATGGTCAATTTGTTGATCACCGCATTAATATTATCGATACTCCCGGTCACGTTGACTTTACTATTGAAGTAGAACGCTCTTTGCGTGTCCTCGATGGTGCTGTATTAGTTTTATGCGCCTCTTCTGGTGTTCAGCCACAAACAGAAACTGTTTGGCGTCAAATGGAAAAGTATGCCGTTCCACGGATAGTTTTTGTCAACAAAATGGACCGTACCGGTGCAGATTTCCTATCCGTTGTTGGCCAACTAAAAACGCGGTTAAGTGCTAACGCTGTTCCTATCCAGTTACCTATTGGTGCAGAAGAAGACTTTAAAGGTGTTATCGACCTTGTTAAAATGAAAGTGATCAACTGGAGCGAAGACGATCACGGCATGACCTTTACCTATTCAGCAATACCCGCCGACATGCAAGAGCTTGCCGATGAATGGCGTGAGAATATGATATCGGAAGCGGCTGAAGTATCAGACGACCTCATGGACAAATACCTTGAAGATGGTGACTTGACTGAAGACGAAATCAAATCTGCACTTCGACAGCGTACCCTTAATAATGAAATCATTCTTTGTACTTGTGGCTCAGCTTTTAAAAATAAAGGTGTACAAGCGGTTTTAGACGCGGTGATTGACTATTTACCTTCGCCAACTGAAGTTGCTGCTATCACGGGTATTAGTGATGACAAAAATGAAACACCCGCAACGCGTGCCGCTGATGACAGCGCACCATTTGCTGCGTTAGCGTTTAAAATTGCCACAGACCCTTTTGTCGGAACATTAACCTTCTTCCGTGTTTATTCAGGGGTCGTAAAAACTGGCGATAGTGTCTTTAATCCGATTAAAGGCAAGAAAG
Source organism: Colwellia hornerae (assembly GCF_007954355.1). GTDB lineage: Bacteria > Pseudomonadota > Gammaproteobacteria > Enterobacterales > Alteromonadaceae > Colwellia_A > Colwellia_A hornerae. The sequence goes on along the minus strand of NZ_VOLR01000016.1, from coordinate 1,241 downwards.
AACGTCTCGGTCGTTTGGTGCAAATGCATGCCAATGACCGCAAAGAAATTAAAGAAGTCCGTGCTGGCGATATCGCTGCAGCCATCGGTTTAAAAGATGTCACTACCGGTGAAACCTTGTGCGATGCAAATCACGTGATAACACTTGAGAAAATGGAATTTCCTGATCCGGTTATTTCAATAGCTGTTGAGCCGAAAACCATCGCTTCTCAAGACAAGTTAACCCTAGCCTTAAGTAAATTATCTGCTGAAGACCCTTCTTTTAAAGTGGCTACAGATGATGAAACCGGTCAAACGATCATTTCTGGTATGGGTGAGCTACACTTAGACATTATTGTTGAGCGCATGAAACGTGAGTTTGGCGTCGAATGTAATGTCGGTAAACCACAAGTCGCTTATCGCGAAACCATTCGTTCGACGGTGGAAGTGGAAGGCAAATTTATTCGACAATCAGGTGGTAAAGGCCAATTTGGTCACGTCTGGTTGAAAATGGAACCCTTACCAGAAGGTGGTGGTTTCGAATTTGTTAACGAAATTGTTGGCGGTACTGTTCCTAAAGAATATATACCCGCCATTGAAAAAGGCTGTTTTGAGCAAATGGATAGTGGCGTATTAGCCGGTTATCCTATGCTTGATGTTAAAGTAACACTTTATGACGGCTCTTTTCATGACGTTGACTCTAATGAAATGGCGTTTAAAGTTGCTGCTTCAATGGGCTTTAGAGAAGGGGCGTTAAAAGCTACGCCGACACTTCTAGAACCTATGATGAAAGTAGAAGTAACTACGCCAGAAGAAAACATGGGTGATGTCGTTGGCGATTTAAATCGTCGTCGCGGTATGATCGATGGCATGGACGAAGGTCCTGCTGGCTCTAAGATAGTGAATGCAATAGTACCACTGTCTGAAATGTTTGGTTATGCTACTGCATTACGCAGTGCAACACAGGGCCGCGCCTCTTATTCTATGGAGTTTTTACAATACAGTGAAGCTCCTAAGAATGTAGTTGCGGCAATAACAGAATCTCTTGGAATCTCGTAAGACACTCACTTATAGTTAGTGAAAGTCTAGCTCGGTCATCTTGGCTGCGCTTTTAATAAACTTTAAGGTAATTGAAAAATGGCTAAAGCAAAATTTGAACGTTTAAAACCGCATGTAAACGTTGGTACTATCGGACACGTTGATCACGGTAAAACTACTTTAACAGCTGCTATCTCTGCAGTATTAACTAAAGTACACGGTGGT
>NZ_VOLR01000015.1 GCF_007954355.1 Colwellia hornerae | reverse complement strand
AAAAGTGGTTTATCTAGCGATAGATGCGGCATCCAAGAAATGGACGATGCCGATAAGAAACTGGAAAACGGCCTTGAATCGATTTATGATTGAATTCGAAGACCGCTTAAAGGACTTTATTTAAAACTGGCAGTTACACAAAATCTGTTACAGGGTCTATTTTTTCACTGTGAGTTATATTTTATACTAGTCTTATTTTTATAAATGGCCTTAAAATAACAAGATACTCCGCTACATTATTATTTGATTTGAAGTACGTTAAAATTTATCACACCACGTCAGAGCTTTATTATCTGTATATAACACTACTACAAAGCACTGACGTCTTAATTCAATGATATTATCTCCCCAAAGTGCCGCTTCGGGCACTTTCAAAAACACTCTATTCCTTTTTTATTTCCTGATTAATCGTTTTCCAACGATGGCTGTGCATTTAATACATGAGAAATTATTATTTGATTTGAAGTAAGCAGGAAGTTATCAAACACGTCAGAGCTTTATTATCTGTATATAACACTACAACAAAGCACTGACGTCGATAATAAATAGAAAATTTTGCATTTAGTGCACTACCTGACTTGCTTCAACACATTAACTAATTTGGAGTATGAATTTTGAATCAACTTAAACAAAAAAAATATTTATGTATTGAAAAATCAGGAATAATTTTACCTGAAGGTGCTTTATTTGATAGCTTTTATCAAGACGAATTAACAATGTTCTTAAACGAACAATGTGAGTTAGAAGAGTTCACTTTTATCATTGCGGTTACTAAGCATGATGCAGTTTATGGGGCTGAGCTTGCGATAAGGCATGGCATTAGCTTATCTGTCGAAGGTGTAGAGTATAAGTTCGAAGCAATTAATCTAGAGAAATACACTAATGAGCAAAAGTACAGAGCATTATTAGCTCAAGCTAAAGAGCCGCAGCTATTTGAATCTTCACTACAGAGCTTACTAAATTCACTCATAAAAAAGATTCCGCTAAAATACACAAAAGAAGAAGTCATAAAGTTAGTTGTCGATGCCGCACCAACAGAATTGCAAATTAATGGTATTCAAGCTTCGGTTGTAGCTTTTGAAAAAGCGAAAATATTCTTTGAAGATCAGAATAAAAAGATTGAAGACTTCATTCAACCAAGAGAGTCTGAATTTGTAAAAGTAATAAAAATGAGCTATCAAAATGAATTAGTTGAACACATCAAAAGCAATCCTGGAGTGTATATTTTAAATGACAAAATGGGATCTGGTAAAAGCCAAAGTGTAATTTTACCTTTATTTAATTACTTCAGTACCACAGATGAAAAACCAATATTAATAGCACCAACAAAAGCTTTAACAAAACAGCTTGTAAACGATGCGCGAAATTACCAATATCAAAAAAAAAACAACAATAACATTACCGTATCAGGTGTAGCTGCATGCGTTATTTCCGCAACAACTAACTGGAAATATAAAAAATTTTCAAATCAATCAAAAATTTCCTTGATTGAAGAATATGAAGAATGTGAGTCCAGTCTTTGCAGCAAAAAATTAATGCATCCCCAGACATTGTCCCGCTGCTCTGAAGCAATGGATCACTGGTTAACGTTATTACAAAAACAAACAGTGGTAATAGCCGACGCTATGTTCTCTAATTTTTCTGCTCTACAGCTAGTGAAAATGAGAAAAAACATTACGGTAGTAAAAAATACCGACATTGGTTTTCCTTTTGCAAAAGAGCTAATTATCCAACCTTACGAATTGCACCTAAAGAGTATGTTGATGTCGTTAAAAAATGACGATAAAGTTGCTGCTTTTTGTGATGGAAGTCACGCTTACGACGCGAAGTTCAAAAATATTCAAACCGCTATAGAAAAAGAAACAGGGAATAAACCGATAGTCGTAGATCGAGGTTATATTGACAAGACAAATCCAGAGTACTTTGTAGATATTGAAAAATCATTGGAAGAAGGTAGCTGTCACCTATACTCACCTGTTATTACTAGTGGCGTAAGTATCGTGACAGATGCAATATCTTCAGTACATATATTTGCATGCCAAACCCTACTTCCCACTCAGCTTATTCAAAGTTCAGGCAGGTTCAGAAAATCTAATGTGATTCATATTTCATTTAGTTCATACGAACATTATCAAACAACAGGGTTGAACCACATATTTAATGAACAAGCATATGAGGCGTATGAATTAGAAAGCAAAAACGATTTAGCTAAATTAAAAAAAGACAACAACTGTATTAAGGTACTTGAACGTTTAAATCATAATAGAATAATGAGACGTAATTACGTTTATGTTTCATTAAAGCTCTTTGACAAAATGGGCTATAAAATAACTATTGATGGAACGACTAATACTAAAGAGTTAGCTCAAAGTAAGAAATACCTAAAGCAGATTAAAAAATTTGATACAGACACCTTTATTTCAGTTGTGCAGCAAGCTGAGTATGACAACATTAATTACCATTTTTTACAGAAGTCTGAGCAAGATTTAATCGCAAGTGAACTGCTTAAACTTGAAGCAATGACATTACTTCAATTCTATAACTTAACTTCAATTGAGGAAAAATCAGAAGCAGCAAGGTTAGTTGAATTTGATGATAAGGCGAAAAGCAGAGTGCCTTTAAAAAATGTCAGTATTTTTCATAAACAGTTTTGTGAAGTTAAAGAACCTAAAAAAGCAATTATCTGTCAAATATTTGATGAAATTTTCTCAATTCTAAATATTAATGTCACTACATTTACCGGTAAGTACTATTCTAAGAATGTCGATGAATTAATTAATTATATTTGCACTAAAAAAATAATCTTTAAAAATGAGGAGTATATAGTTAGAAAAGAATTAATTAAATTGGGATGCTCAACTAGTATTACACTAGAATTTAATAAAAGAGGAGTTTTAACTCGTGAACTTTTGAAAAAACTTTTCAAAATAACTCAAATAAGCAAACGCTCAGGCACAGGACAACGCCTTACTGAATATTACTATTTATGCCCTGATCAAAGTTCAAATGTCCTTTATTACTACAACCTTCGATATGGTGAAGGTTAAATAGTGTAGTAAAAAACATGCCTGCTTTAGCAAATATTCATGTTTGCTAAAGAAAATCGCCCTCCCCTACTATTACTATAAATAGTTGCAATTTACTCTAGTAATAAATTGACAAAAAATTTAGAAATAGTACATTACTATAATCAAAATGATTACAGTAATGGGCTTTTATTGGTATGAGCATTATTTCTCAAAAGAATAAAAATACAAATGAAATTGAAAAGCTAACCTTTGCACAAAAGCAGAGGTTATCTTTTATCGATTTTACCTTGTTATTTAAAGGCTCGATTAATAGAAAAGAACTTACCGAAAAATTCGAAATGGGTTTGGCAAATGCCACCAGAGATTTAACTTTATATAAAGAACTTGCCCCTCTAAATATAGATTTTAATGCTCAAGACCGAAGTTATCTTCAAGCAAAAACCTTTAAACCACTATTCAGTTACGATTCTAAACAAACATTAGCCAAATTATCTCATAAAATAAGTGATGGTTTTGACGGTGTCATGGAAGTCGCATTTCCCGTAGATGCACCATTACAACTCAATGTGCCTGATATTTTTATTGTCGCAAGAATAGTACAAGCGATTTTAAAAGGTAAAGCCATTTCCATTATTTATACATCATTATCGTCTGGATCAAAGGCGAGAGAAATTGTTCCGCATACAATCATTGATAATGGCTTGCGTTGGCATGTAAGAGGCTATGACCGAAAAACAAATTCATTCCGTGATTTTGTTATTACACGTATTTCAAAAGTTACCTTGCAAGATAAGCATGTAGACGAATTTGAAACTGCCATTGAAGATAATCAATGGATGCGAAAGATGGATTTACACATAGTGCCTCATCCAACCAATGTTAAATTCCCACAAGCAATTGAGCTTGATTATGGAATGGATGGCGGGATGTTACAGTTAACAGTAAGAGCGGCGCTGGTTGGCTATTTACTTCGTCGTTGGAACGTCGATTGTACCGAAGACTCGTCTCTAAAAGGTGGCGAATATCAACTTTGGCTTAGCAACAGACAAACATTATATGGTGCCAAGAACTTGGCTATAGCTCCAGGGTATCAGGAATAACAAATGATCAATGAACAACAACTAACACAATTTGGTTTTAAATTTGGCAGAAATGGTGCCCATTCTGCCCGAAGTATGATGATTGAAGAGCTAAAAGAGCTGCTATTTTCTCGCGATGAAACAGCGACAAAGCAAGATTATGAAGACGACATTGTTAACTTCAACATATTACATAAACCAACTGAAAAATCTCGTACCTTAACTTTCCGTCATTTAGTTGATTTATATGGCATGTCGATGGACATTCCATTATTCAACATATTCCGCCAATGGTGGGAACTATCAGAAGATTCACAGCCTATTTTGGCTTTACAACTTGCAGTAGCCCGTGACCCCATTCTTAGAAACTCAGCCAGCGTTATTCTACCCCTTCAACTTGGTGAACATTTACCTCGTGAAACAGTAGAGCAACACTTAGCACATGATGACCCAGACCGATTTAGCCCAGCATCGCTAAAATCATTCGCACAAAATATTAATGGCACCTGGACACAAGCGGGTTACCTTGAAGGCAAAGCTAAAAAATATCGTGCCCAACCCAAAGCAACTTATGTAAACCTTGCGTATGCATTGTTTTTAGCACACTGTCATGGTTTATCAGGTCAACGAATGTTCGACAGTTTTTGGTGCCAGATGTTATCTCAAGATAAAGAGCATTTGTTTGAGCTAGCACATAGAGCTTCCTTAAGAGGTTTAATAAACTTCAAGCAAATAAGTGAAGTTATCGAAGTCACCTTTCCAAATATCGAGTTACCTAAAGTGGCGCAACAAGAAGGTGAACAGTAAATGTCTGATCGATTATCTAAATTACTGCAAAGCTTTGACAGCCATATAAGTATTCCCTGGCCACAAGCGGTTTCTGCGGACGAACGTACTATTTTTGTTGTGTATAACAAAGAAGATGAACTAAAACTTCGTGCGAGAATTGGTGAGTTTGAAGCAAGTTCAACGCAAAGTGGCCATCCATGGCTTCAGCTTGACCTTACGCACAGTTTTGAACACTGGATGGAAGAGCAAGACTATAAAGAAACCTACTTTGAAGACCCTGAATATTTAAAAGGTCTTTACGAAGATTTTTCAGACGAGCTTATTGAAAGCTTAAAAGCCCAGTTTATAGAAAAACAAGACGAAAATGGTGTAGTTGCTTTACTGGGTTGTGGAGCCTTATTTGGTTTTGCTTCCGTATCAGGTTTAGTAGAAGAAATAGCCAAAGAAATCAAAGGACGCTTAGTCGTTTTTTTCCCAGGTGAACACCAAAATAATAATTACAAACTTTTAGATGCCAAGGATGGGTGGGGATACCACGCAACTGCCATCACAGCAATGTCATAAGGAAATAATAAAATGCTAAACCGCGAAATATATTTAAACGATCCAATTACTAGCCGCCTTGCCAATAATGGTGTTGCCCAAGTTAAAGATGATTTGTCCAAAGCCGCACTTGAAACCTTAGAGTATGAATTACGAACCTTCGTTTGTGATGGCGCATATGCCGCAGGCATGGAAAAAATACTTAACGCTTACATCCAAAACGTAAAAAACAATGGTGAACAACCCGGTGTTTGGATCAGTGGTTTCTTTGGATCAGGTAAATCTCATTTAGCAAAAATGTTGCGTACTTTATGGACCAACCAAAAGTTAAATAATGGTGCTTACGCGCGTAGTTTAGTTGACCTACCTAGTAAAATATCAGCGCAGTTTGATGAACTTTCAACTATTGCTACCCAACACCAAGGTTTACATGCAGCTTCTGGTACTTTAGGTGCTGGCGCGGGTGAACAAGTCCGTTTAGCCTTTTTAGGCATTATCTTTAAATCGGCTGCTTTACCTGAGCAATACCATTTAGCGCGTTTTGTTATGTGGCTGAAAGAAGAAGGCGTATTAGCGCAAGTACAAAATTACATTACCGAACATGCCAAAGCAAAAGAAGGTCGTGACCCATGGGAGCATGAATTAAAAAACCTTCATGTATCACCCATCATGGGCAATGCCTTACTTCAAGCGCTTCCAGGTTTTGCTAGTGACGTAAAAGAAGTACGCGACATGTTACGTGCACAATACAAAATTGTAGACGACGTAACTAATGATGAAATGGTTACCGCAATCATGGACACGCTTGCCGTTAATGGTGAATTGCCGTTAACCCTTGTTGTACTTGATGAAGTGCAACAATACATTGGTGATGATGTTAAAAAAGCCTTTGACGTACAAGAAGTCGTTGAAACCTGTAGTGGTAATGGTCGTTTAAATTCAAAATTATTATTCGTTGCTACCGGGCAAAGTGCCTTGTCAGGAATGGCAAATCTTAACCGTTTAATGGGACGCTTCCAAGTGGCAGTGCAACTTGAAGACACCGATGTTGACTCAGTTATTCGTAAAGTTATTCTGCAAAAGAAAGAGTCAGCTCGCAGTGCCATTCAAACGGTTATAGACGCAGAGCTGGGTGAAATATCACGCCACCTTCGTGGAAGTATTATCGAACACAATAAAGATGATGAAAAATGGATGGTGGCTGATTATCCATTACTACCTGTTCGTCGTCGATTTTGGGAAAAAGTATTACCAGCGCTTGACAGAACAGGTACAGGCTCACAATTAAGAAACCAATTACGGGTAGTACATGAAGCAACAAAAATAACCGCCGAACAGCCTATTGGTTATGTTGTTCCTGCTGACTTTATCTATGACGAAATTGCTACCAAGCTAGTGCAAAGTGGCGCAATAGGTAAAGATATTTATGAAAGCATCAGCCGTTTAAAAGGTGGTGATTCCGACCAAAAGCTACAAGCTCGAATCCTGGCGCTTATTTTATTAATCAGTAAATTACCTTCCGATATTGACTATGGCATAGCGGCTGATGCGGATACTTTATCTGATTTGTTACTTGAAAACCTACTTGAAGGTAAACACGAGCTACGCGCTATTGTACCTAAACTCTTAACCAAATTAGTTGATGACGGTCTAATCATGCCGATGCAAACGGCCAAAGGTGAAGAATACCGTTTACAAACAGTAGAAAGTCAAAGTTGGTATGAAGAGTTTCGTCAGCAAGAAAATGATCTAAAAAACAATCCTAAACGTCTTGAATTTTTCCGCTCGGAAGAAATTCAGCAATACGTACGTAAGCAAGTGATGCGTGCAAGGCTTCTACAAGGTGTCTCAACAGTCTCTAGAACCATAAACTTAGAGTTTGGTAATGAATTACCAAGCGATTCTGATAAAAATCTTTATGCTTGGGTACCTGATGTACCTGAAAAGCAATTTAATGATTTGGCTCGTGGTGCCGATCCAGACTTCGCGACTATCTTCATCTATATCCCAACAACACAGCGTGACGAACTTCGTAAAGCAATCGTTGAACTAAAAGCAGCAGAGAGCACTATTGATGTCCGTGGAACCGCAAAAACTGATGCGGGAAAAGAAGCTTATTCTGCAATGGAGTATCGTTTTAAAGAAGCGAGTCGCGCTAAAAAAATGATTCTCAAAGACATATTTGACCAAATCCAAGTAAAACTGTCCGGAGGTCAGGAAGTTGACGCTGAAGGTGACGATAAAAACTCAAAGTTGACCAAACAAATTGAAATAGCCGGAGAAATAGCCTGCCAGCGTCTATATATAAAATTTAAGATTGCGGATAATAAAGGCTGGGGTAAAGTCTATGACAGAGCTAAATTACAGTCAGATGCCAATGCGCTTGAAGCCATTGGTCATAAAGAAGAAGCGGATAAACACCCTGTTTGTGCTGAAGTTAAACGCTTTATTGGGGTGATGAAAACAGGCCGTGAGATCATCGATGAATTTCAAAACGCCCCCTACGGTTGGGGTAAAGACACCATTGAAGGTGCGTTATTTGCTATGTTAGCGGCAGGTGTTTTAAAAGCAGCAGACGGCCAGGAAAAAGCCGTTGATGCCAAAAGCCTAGACAGGTCCTCGGTAACACAAACAAAGTTTCGTCCAGAGAATGCCACGCTATCAAAAGTGCAAATTATTAAAGTACGGGGCTTAATTAACGCCTTACTGCTAGAAGGAGAAAACTGCGGAACAGGTGAAGAGCAAAGTAAATTACCACAAGCCATCGCAAATGCTAAACAAATAGCCAGAAGTGCAGGTGGTGAATCACCATTGCCGTTATCACCTAGTACAATGCTACTAACAAACCTAGAAATGCATTCTGGTAATGAACAACTGCAACAAGCCTTTGAGGATAAAGACGAAATACTTGCTCAGTTCAATCAGTGGCAAAACCAAGCTGATCTAGCTAAATCAAGAAGTAGTCAGTGGCACGAACTTAGCGTAGCAATGCGTTTTTGTAAAAATTTAGCAGTACATGCAAGCCTTGAACAACAAAGCCAATCAATTATTCAAAACCGTAGTTTGTTAGTTGACCCAAACCCGGTTGAACCACTTCTACAACAAGCAGCAACGGCATTACGTGAAGCAATTACGGCAAAGTTGGCTGAATATGAGCAAGAGTTTAATGTTTGCCAACGTGATTTAGCCGAAGACTCTAACTGGTCGCAACTTGAACACGCACAACAACAAGAGTTTTTAGAAAAACGAAGCCTTACAAGTGTCCCTAAGGTCGATTTATCGTCAGGTGCTGCTGTTTATGATGCTATTGAAGAAACAAGCTTTGAACAGTGGAGTGACAAAATAGCAGCATTACCAGGTTATTTCGAATTAACGCGTAAAGAAGCGATTAAATTATTAACGCCACAAGTGGTTTATTACAAAGTAAACAAACCAACCATTCAAACAGAAGACGACTTACAAGCATGGTTAAAAGATACCGAGCAGCAACTGCGCACCCAGTTGGCTAAAGGCCCAGTGACTATTGCTTAAAGTAGTAATCTTATGAAACGTTTTGGTCAATAATTGGCTTGTTTAAAACAATTCACCTTAATTGGTTGAGTAAATAATAGAGTAATAGTTAATGAGAACTGCATTAGAAAAAACATTACGTAAAAAACTTGAAGACACTGTCGTTAAAGCGCGTGAAATTGTTGAAGTAGCGGTAACCGAAGCATTAACCCGCTTAGGTATAAGCGAAGGTAGTGCACCGAGTTATTTATCTGAAACTGATCGTAAACTTAGAAATCGTTTACGTGCTCATAGTCGCCAGTTAGGAGATATTTTACATAAAGAAACGACTTCGCTAGTAAAAGCTAATGACCAAGAAACTGAGTTACTCATTAATGAAATGGCATACGAACATTGGCATCGTATGTTGTTTGCTCGTTTTTTAGAACAAAGTGACTTGTTGATGTATGAACCAGGCACTCCGGTTACGCTTGATGAATGTTCTGAACTAGCAGAGGATGAAGCTGATTGCAAAGATGGCTGGGAGTTAGCAGGTCGCTTGGCTGAAAAAATGTTACCGCAAATATTCCGCACCGATTCCCCTGTATTTGAAGTAAAACTCTCCATTAATCATGTTAACGCCCTCGAAGAACTTATTGCAGCATTGCATCCTGATACCTTTCAGGCATCAGATTCCTTAGGTTGGTGTTACCAGTTTTGGCAAAATAAAAAGAAAAAACAGGTTAATGAATTAGGCGTGAAAATTGGCGCAAAAGAGTTAAGTCCGGTCACTCAGTTATTTACCGAACCTTATATGGTCAGCTTTTTACTCGACAACGCTCTAGGTGCTTGGTGGGCAAAACGTCGTTTAACATCAGATGATTTACAAACAGCAACAAGTGAGAAAGAGCTAAGAGAATTAGCCGCTATTCCTAGTGTGCCATTAGAGTACCTGAGATTTGTTCAGGACGAAAATACGAATGCATGGTCAAATGCTGCGGGTGATTTCGATAAGTGGCCAGAGCACTTAAGTGAGCTTAAAACACTCGATCCTTGTTGTGGATCGGGTCACTTTTTAGTGGCTAATTTTTTGATGCTGGTGCCAATGCGAATGCATCTTGAAGCATTAACCGCGAAACAAGCGATTGATAAAGTGTTATCAGAAAACATCCATGGTCTAGAACTTGACCAACGTTGTGTAGAGTTAGCCGCTTTTGCTTTAGCATTGGAAGCTTGGCGTTATCCTGGCGCTGGTGGCTATCGTCAATTACCTGAATTGCAATTAGCTTGCTCAGGTTTATCAATAAATGAAGCACAAAAAGAATGGAAAGGTTTAGCGAAAGATGATGAAGAGTTACAGGGTGCTGTTAACTGGGTGCATAAAACATTTAAAGATGCTCCTATATTAGGGAGTCTGATTGATCCTCTTAAATATGTTAAAGAGCTTGGGAATACACCTTGGACATTGTTGACAAAACATTTGAAAACTAAGGGACATATAAATTATGAGACTAGGACTACAGCACAAAGTATAGTGAAATCTGCTAGTATATTATCTCAAAAATTTAACTGGGTAATTACAAATGTTCCTTACTTAGCTAGCGGGAAGCAATCTAAAACTCTAATAGATTTTTCAACATCTTATTATCCTGAAGGACGAAGTGATTTAGCAACAGTCTTTTTAGAGCGTTGCTTGCAACTTTGTAACGGTGGTGGAACTTCAAGTATAGTTTTACCACAGAATTGGTTGTTTTTAAGTCGTTATAAAAAATTTCGTGAAAAATTGTTGAATGACAAATTATGGAATTTTGTTGTATTACTTGGAGGGGGAGCTGAAGCTTTTGAAAATGGACCTGGCAATATAACAAATATCTGTATGGTTATGCTGAGTCAAAAAGTGGATGTAGAGAAAAGTAATAGTAATTTAGAAAATATTATTCACGGCATTGATTCTAGTACATTTAGAAATCCAACGATAAAAAGTAAAGCTCTTGTATATATAGATATAAAAGCAGTTAGTCAAATGAAGCAATTAGATAATCCTGATTCAAGAATTACTTTTGAATTAAATGATTTAGCCGAACTTTTATCGACGAAAGCTATATGTCCTCGAGGCATTGTTTCTGGAGATAGCGAAAAGTGGCTGAACTATATATTTGAAATACCGCGAATATTAAATAGCCATAGGACATTTCAAGGCGCGACTAGTGCTAATCAATTTTACTCTGGTCTGAATAAAGTAATCGATTGGTCTACTTTTGGTAATGGGATGTTGCGTCCAGGAAAAGGTAATCTTGCTTTAAATAAAGCGGGCGTAAATATTAGTTTAATGGGGTCATTGACAGCTACTTTATATCAAGGTGATTTCTACGATCAGACCACAGCTTCTATAGTTCCCAAATCACCTAAGCATACTTCTGCTTTATACACTTACTGTGATAGTGATGAGTTTTCAAAAAACGTTCGGATTATTGACCAAAAGTTAAATGTAACTCCCGCCACTTTGATAAAAATACCATTTGATGAAGAAAAGTGGCTTAAAATAGCTAATGAAAAATACCCTAATGGCTTACCTAAGCCATTTTCAGATGACTTAACTCAATGGATTTTCCATGGACACCCTTGTGCATCAGTGATTTGGAATGAAGAAACCAAAACCACCGGAATTGGTGATTTACGCCAAGACGATACCGTTTTACAAGTGGCTGTTGCCCGTTTATTAGCTTATCGCTGGCCAGCAGAACTTGATGCCGATATGAAACTAGCCCCTGAAATGCGTGAAGTTTTGGCTAAATGCAAAGACTTTGATGGCTTGGTTGATGATGATGGCATTGTTTGTATTCCTGCCATTCGTGGAGAAAAACCAGCGAATGATAGATTAGAATCCATTTTACATGCCGCTTATGGTGCTGAGTGGTCTGCGACGGTATTAAACAATCTACTCAAATCAGTAAAAGCTACTAATCTAAACACTTGGTTACGTGATAAGTTTTTCGAACAACATTCAAAGCTGTTTCAACATCGCCCGTTTATTTGGCAAATATGGGATGGTTTAGCTGATGGATTCTCAGCGTTAGTTAATTACCACACGCTTGATTACAAAGGTTTAGAACGTTTGATTTATACCTACCTTGATGATTGGATCAGTACCCAAATACAACTTGAAAAAGATGGCGTTGAAGGTGCAGAACTACGTTTATCAGCAGCCCGTAATTTAAAGGAATCACTAGAAGCTATTCTTGTTGGTGAAAGTAATGGCAAAGAAGGTCTTGATATATTTGTTCGTTGGAAATCATTAGCAGAGCAATCTATAGGCTGGAACCCTGACTTAAACGATGGTGTACGCCTAAATATTCGCCCATTTATGCAAACCAAAGATGTAGGAAAAAAAGAAGCAGGTGTACTGCGCTTTAAACCAAACATTCATTGGAAAAAAGACAGGGGCACTGATGTCGCCACAGCTCCATGGTTTGACCTAGGCTTAGAATACGGCGGCAAACAAGGCGATAGAATAAATGATCATCACCTGTCTTTAGCTGATAAGATTGAAGCCAGAAACATAATAAAAGAGACTAATTAACATGAGTACTGTTAATCCAATAAATCAATTAAGTATTGAGGGATTTAAATCAATCCGTTCGATGAAAAATCTTAAACTGAATAGGCTTAATGTTTTAATTGGTGCTAATGGCGTTGGTAAAAGTAACTTTGTTTCTTACTTTAAATTACTAGGTGAAATGTTAGACAGCCGTTTGCAAGTTTGGAGTCAAAAACAGGGAAAGGCTGAGCGAGTATTAAGCTTTGGTGTTAAAGAGACATCAGAGTTTTCATCATTTGTTACTTTTGGTATTAATGGCTATAAATTTATTCTTGAACCAACTATTGATGGCGGGTTTACTTTTAGTCAAGAGTCTTTGTATTTCGATGGGCCTTACTACGGAGTAAAATGGATTTCATTAGGCTCTGGTCACAATGAAGCTAAATTAAAAAGTGAATTTGAGAAAAGAAATAAAGGAACAGAGGCAGATTATTGTTATAGCTCAATATCAAGCTGGCGTGTTTATCATTTTCACGATACTAGCGATACTGCTGGCGTAAAGCGTAACTGCTCAGTGCATGATAATGAATACTTAAGAACTGATGCGTCTAATTTAGCGGCTTACTTGTATCATTTAAAAACTGACTCCCCTGATGTATATAGTCAGATACGCAAGACAGTAAGATTAGCCATTCCTTTCTTTGATGATTTTGTATTAAAGCCAACCAAGCTCGAGAGTGAAGAAGAGCAAATTCGTTTGCTTTGGACGCAATTAGATAGTGATTATGCATTATGGCCAAGCCAACTGTCTGACGGATCTATTCGCTTTATATGTTTAGTAACGGCATTAATGCAGCCATCTGCACCATCTACGATTATTATTGATGAGCCAGAACTGGGTTTACACCCTTATGCAATTACATTGTTAGGTGCTTTATTACGCTCTGCTTCTCAACGCATGCAAGTAATTATTTCAACGCAATCGGTTCCGTTACTCAATGAATTTGAAATAGATGATTTAATTGTGGTGGAACGAGAAAAAGGTTCTTCAAGTTTTAAACGTTTAGATGAAACCGAATTTGAAAGTTGGTTAGAAGATTATTCTGTTGGTGAACTTTGGGAGAAGAACATTTTAGGCGGGAGACCGTCAAAATGATTAGAGTTCATGTTATATGTGAAGGTCAAAGTGAAGAAGCTTTTGTAAAAGAGTTATTACAAGAACCTTTTTTAGCTCAAGGGATAATTTTGTTGCCAGCTCTGATAGGAAAGCCAGGACACAAAGGTGGTAATTTTAAATTTGAGCGTTTATTACCCGAGATCAAAAATAGATTGCTTGGAGATAGCGACTGTTATTGCACAACTTTCTTTGATTTTTATGGTCTGCCAGCATCATTTCCAGGTAAGTGTGATGTAGTTGCTAATGAATCAATAACGCGAAAGTCTAGCAGGGTAAATGATGCCTTGGTGATCAAGTTGACTGAAAAATTAGGCGTTGATACTATGCGTCGATTTATTCCTTTTATTCAAATGTATGAATTTGAAGGGTTATTATTTAGTGACCCAGAGAAAATGGCATCAGGGATGGACAGGAATGATTTAGTTGAGAAGTTCCAACAAATAGCTAATAACTTTGAAACACCAGAGCATATAAACAATAGCGCTCAAACGGCTCCTAGCAAGAGAATACTGAACTTGATTAGAGGATATGAAAAACCTTTGATGGGTGCTTTAGCTGCGTTAGAAGTTGGTTTGGATTCAATGCGTGAGAACTGCGAATTATTTGACCAATGGCTTTCTAATATAGAAGCTGTTGCCGGAGATGGCCATTAAATGCAACTAATTGATTACCTAGCCGAGCAGCTAAGAAATTCCGCTAATTTTAATTCTGCGGTACAAATTGAACCTGCTGCCATTTTGTGGACTGATATTGAATGCCAGTGGCAGTCTGCTATGCCTGCTATTAAGCAATATCTCCCCGAACTTGTTGAGCTGGGTGAATATAAGCCAGAAGAACGAATAGGCCCTGCTATTTGGATTAAATGTGCCATAGCTGGCGTATTAGAAGAATGTGAACTGCCAAAAGGTAGAATACCGATAATATATTTGCCTGGGGTTGGCCGTAAAGATTTACGTGCGATAGAGCAATGCCCTGATCATTTAAGACCTTTAGCTGAATTACAATACAGAGGTTGCTGGTGGGCATATAACACGGCAGGTAGAGATTGGTCGGTTGGTTCCTTTTTAACTAACCCACGTGTTGGTTTAGCGCTTGATGTTGCTAAAGACAAAAAGACTCAAGCGGCTATTTTAAAAATATTACCTGACTTATTAGAAACACCTGATGAATCGTTACGAGGTAAAAAACTAGAAGCCCAAGATTTCATTAATATTGTAATGAATGATCCGGCTAAAGATATTCTAGGTTGGTTAAATAACCCGGCAGATAAAAAGGCTTTATGGAAAGACAGCAAGTGGCCTATTTTCAAACAAGCTTGCCTAGATAACTATGGTTTTGATCCCGACAAAACTCCGTTAGACGCTGTTTTGTTTAAATTGTGTGAGTCAGAAGGCGAATGGCAAGCAGTTTGGCAACGCTTTGAAGATACCGCACATAACTTACCGTTATTAGTAGAGTGTTTAACTACGATACAGCCAGATGGACTCGCCTTTAATGCCAGTCACTTTTTAGCTGAAAACGACAAAGATGAAAATGAACTAGCCACGGCATTACAAAATTTTAGTGATAAAGACGTCAACACGATTAAAAAGCAACTAGTAAGCTTATTTGAACTTCATGCGGATAGAAAGTCATGGCTATGGTACACATTAGATTTAGCCCCTTGGTTGACTATTTTAGAGCAGTTAACTTTAGTGGTAGAGCATACTAGTATTGCCTTTACCGGGCCGACTGTTGAAGTGATGGCAAATACGTATCAAGAACGTTTTTGGCAAGCTGATGCTGCTGCGATACAAGCGATGGCTGTTACCAAAGATATTAATCAGCAACAAGTTGTCGCTGATATTTTGGCAGTTATCTATTCCCCATGGTTAGAGCAGGTAACGTTGAATTTTCAAAACTTAGTAAGAGCAGAAGGGTACCCAGGTAAAACAAGTGGTAGTGGTGAAGTTCAAGAATCAACAGCACAATATAATGTTGGCAGTCAGGTGGTTTTCTTTGTTGATGGTTTACGTTTTGATACCGCAAAAACATTACAGCAAAAATTAAACAAGCTTTCAGTTTCTACCAATTTGAAAACCAATTGGTGTGCACTGCCTTCGTTAACGGCAACGGCAAAAGCGGCGGTTACCCCTGTGGCTGAATTACTCATCGGTGCACAAGAAAATGATAACTTTACGCCTATGGTTGCTAGCTCAGGTTCTGAATTTAGTTCTTATCATTTGAAAAAGTCGTTAGCTGATAAAGGCTGGCAATATTTAGAGGGCTTAGAAACAGGAGAGCCGACAGGTACAGCGTGGGTACAAACTGGCGACTTAGATAATATGGGCCATAAGCAACAAATGAAGATGCCGCTTAATATTGATGCTGTATTGGAAGATGTTGTTGCAAGAGTTGATGGGCTGTTAAAAGCAGGTTGGAAAAATATTCGTATCGTTACTGATCACGGTTGGTTATGGGTACCAAATAAATTAGCTGAAGCCAATATTTCAAAAAATATCGTGAAAAAACGATTAGCTCGCTGTGCTATTTTGAAAGATAATATTGATACCGCAGAATTAAAAGTACCATGGCATTGGAACGAAAATGTGTCTGTAGCCATGGCTCCGGGTATATCAGGTTATGTTGCTGGCGATTATTACAATCATGGTGGTTTAAGCTTGCAAGAGTGTTTAACGCCTGTGATTAATATTTGTAGTAAAGGTTAGGCGTTTTTTATGACCGATGATGAAATAACTGCGAAGGCAACAACTCATGCCAAAGCAATGAAAAAAAAGTTAGCTAAGGCGATGATTGACCACTTGCCCGAAGAAGAAAGTGCTGTTTCTGTGTTCATGGCTGGTTCGCCCGGTGCAGGTAAAACTGAAACAGCTAAAAGTATTATTTCTCAGTTTAAGCAAGAACATGGTGTTGAAGTCGTTCATATTGAAAATGATGAATTACGTAAAGAGTTTGAAGATTACCAAGGTTTGAATTCTCCTCTTTTTCAAAGGCCAGCTACACTTTTAGTAGAAGCAATACATGATAGGGCGTTGAGGAAAAAAGTAAGTTTCTTACTTGATTCAACACTTTCAAGCTTTGAAAAAGCTAAATCTAATATCGAACGATCATTGAAAAGAGATCGATATGTTTTAATCATATTTGTTTATCAAGACCCTGAACAAGCATGGTGTTTAGTAAAAGCACTGGAGATTGTTGAAGGTAGGCGTGTTCCTCCAGAGGTTTTTGTTAATCAATTTTTAGAGTCACAAAGAGTCGTAAGTGAACTTAAAAAATCATTTACTAATCAAATAGATATAATTTTTATGGAAAAAAACCTTGATGGCACAAGAGAAAAGCCTTACTTTAATGTATCAGATATTGACGTATTACTTGGCAAAAAGTATAATCGCGCCTCGCTTGAAACCATTGCTGGTATAGATCAGTTTACATAATTTAATAAGGAGTAAGACATGTTTAATTCACGTGAAAAAGTTAAGTCTACGCCCTTTTCTGAATTTGTTCGAAACAGCTCAGCTAAAGATAAACGTAAATTCTTTGATAAAGTAATTAAAGAAACGGTTGCTGTACAACGCGCTATGATTGAAGAGTCTAAAGTTTGTAATTAATTTTTATTACAGATATTGTAATTATAAGCCGCCTTTTTAGAGCGGCTTTTTTGATCTTAAAATATAGAGTTATTTCTAATTTTAGTCGATGCTATTTGAGATGATTCCTCTTGTTTGATTGAGGTTATCTCGCTTGAATAACTACCTCTCAAGTAAAGTAAAATTACAGTATCATCGAATTCACTATTCAGTAATTGGCAAAGATCTTCCATATCCTCTTCATCCATAGACCGCTTGAATGCATCCATTTTTTTTGAAAGATTATACATACTAAAAATACACGCCATTACTTGCTTGTCTTCAGTTGCTTCACCACCGCCAGGATTTACAATTTTGTTAAACTCAACGGTTTCGTTTTGAGTTAATTGTGATGTGAATTCTATAGCTCTACTCTTTGCACAGCTAGGGGTGTGATCATCATAAGTTACGCCGTTTACCCATTGAGCCTTGATCCAATTTTGATGTTCACCTTTTAAAGCTCGCCCTTGTTTGCGATGAGGGCCATCATCTTTAAGTAACTCTGCTCTAATAAGTTTAATGGCTGCAAGTAATATAGGATTCTGAGTATGTTGGCTATAATCGTATTCTGTTTGTTTTAACTTACCAGGCACAACTAAAAAACTATCGGTGAAGTACGTTTGACTATCATCCTTTTTCTTTGAAACTTTATATTCTACTTGCGGTGCTATAGTGGTTCCTCGGTCAAAACCTCTCACTTCATATTTTATGCAGATGTCTTCAAAAACTTGCTGGAGACCATCGAAGTTGTTGGTATCTGAATTACTTTCTAGGTGGTTTAGTAAATCACTGTACGCTTTAATGGCGTCTAAATTAGTATAGTGCTTGGCATTGGTGTTTGTATGGTAGCCACAAGCTCTACCTATGTTAGCTTGAACTATTGCGGCAATATTGGCTATGGTGCTGTCCCATGTGTTAATTAGCGTGTTCTTCATTTCATGACCAAAATTAATGCCAGCCCTAAATCCGGCAACAGTTATGGCAATTAACTTATCGTCAAACATGGCTGCTGTTTGATATTCACGTTTAAAGTCATCAATACTAGCCAGATCAGCTTCATCAACGCCTACCAATTTCTGACCGATAATTATTATTTGTTCCTCAGCAATACCATTCTCTAATAGTATGTTTTTAGCTATCTTGGCTTGGCTACTTGGTACTCGGATTAAAGACCAACCAGATGAATCATGCTCTTTGAATTGACGAATGAACCGTCTTCTTAATAATGAATCATCACAAAAACTCCGTTGATCTTCGGCTAGTTTTACTATTTGGTTGTTGCGGTGCATTTCTCTAATACCATGATATTCACTACTGGTTTCATGAAAGACAAGGCTAGTTTTAAAATTATGACGCAATATGGAATCAGAGCCTGCTGAATACAAGGCACTAAAAGGTGTCGCTGATATAAAAGCTACTTTACACAGGGTATTTTCTTTTTCTAGGTACTCAAATATTTTGGAGTACCGAACCGCCTCTGAACTTCCACCGTAATGACATTCATCAATGATAATAAGTTTTGGTGGTTGGTGCTTAAAATGGCTAGCCAATGCTGATGCATAATTAGTGAAATTACTAACTACAACATTATTGCATGAGGCTAAGTCTTGTTTAGCTTGCTCTAATAAAGACAGATCAGCCATGGTTACTAAATAAAGCGTATCTTTTAACTGCTTACGGTCACATATTGCGATATCGTTTAACTTTTGTCGTTGTAGACCTGAAAGGGCGAGAGCAATACCTGATTTGCCAGATTGCATTTCAGCAGCGATGACAACAGCTCTGCTATCTTTGTCGAAATGTGTAAAAGCTCTATGAGCTGCTTTACGCTGATGTTCAAAGGTATTTTGTGATAATACCTTTGCTATTGCATCTCGGTGTTTATTTGCGATATTTGTCATAAACTATTGCTTCATTGAAAACTGTGATTCATCTCTTAAATCACCTGTTTTTTCTGGCAGTTTATTATGTTCTTTTTTCGCTAAAGTTTTATCTATATCGTACTCGCCACGTTTATAAAGAATAAACATGGTATCGTCGTGAGCAATATTGAAATGGTCACACATATCCCAAACGTCATGCTCTGTCATCATTGTTTTGATGACTTTACGGCGTGAAATGTTGTAAATACTGAATACGGTCGCAGTGATAAGCTTATTTTCTGATAACTCACCAGAGCCAGGTGCGACAACCCGATTAAATTCAACAAACTCTTTATTATTAAGCATATCCGTGAGCATGATAGTTCTGTCTTTTTGTGGACCATCTACACCTGCTTTTTCACGGTTGTCGTAACTATCTCCGTTGACCCACTGAGCTTTGATCCAGTTTTTCTTTTTGCCTCGCATAGCTCTATTGCCTTTAACCGAGGGTGCTCCCTTTTTAGTGAACTCTTCTCTTAAAATAGTAATGGCTGCAAGCATATGCTTGTCTTGGGTGAATAGATTAAAATCGAATTCGTGATCCAATAATTTTGCAGGTACTGCTACGTAGCTATCGGTAGCGTATGTTTCAACATCACCAATAGGTCTGCGTCTTTTATATTTAATCGTTAAGCCCACGTCTAAACCATTTACTTGATATTCCTGGCAGATATCGTCAAAAAACTCTTTTAGACCTTCGAAATCAGAAGCTGCTTGATCAGAGCATGTTCGCTCTAGGTAATCGAGAATTGCTCCATATGCTTCGGCTGCATTACTATTGGTATAATGCATTGATGTGTTGTTGTCATGATAGCCACAAGCTCGACCGACATTTGCTTGTACTACGGCAGCAACACTCGCTACGGTACTATCCCATGTTGATATAAGATTATTTTTCATCATGGCACCGAAGTTGATACCTGCTCGGCAACCTGCAACGGTTATAGCAACAAGCTTGTCACCAAATAACTGAGCGTCTTCAAATTCTTTCTTGAATCGATCTATTGTTGAAAGTTCATCTTCAGGTACACCGGATAAAGAATTACCTAAAATGAATATGTTATGCTCTTCGATGCCTTGCGAAATAAATAATTGCTTTGCATCCATAGCATTTCCAGCAGGGACACGGACCAAAGACCAACCCATCCCCTCATGCTGTTTAAATTGATTCATGAAGCTTAATCTTTGGTCTGAATCAATAAGGAAGTTACGACAGTTATCATCTAAATGTTTAAGGCGACCATTTAAGAGCATTTCCCTAACACCATAATATTCATCACTTGTTTTGTGGAAAACCAAGCGTGTACCAAAATCTCGGCGTAAAATAGAATCTCTTAAGGCATCATTAGCTGCTTGTTGTGATTCATGGAGTAATTCATCGTTATGTTCTTCTTCTGCTTCAGTGCAAATTTCTAGCGCTTCTTGATATTCAGTTTCAGCACCATACAACGCTCCAAATGGAGTAGCAGAAATAAACACAACTTTACAGGTATCATTTTCTTGTTCTAGGTAATCAAAAACACTGCTATACCTTATACCACTGACATTTGAACCATAGTGGCACTCATCTATAATAATAAGTTTTGGTGGATTACCTTTAAAGTCAGCTTCTAATGCTTTTTCAAAATTAACAAAGTTACTAACAACGACATTTTTGGCGAGCTTAAGATCATCTTCAGCCTGGTTGCGCAACGCCGTGTCGGGCATTGTCACCAAGTAGAGGGTATCTTTTAGCTGTTTACGATCACATATATCGGTATCTGATAAATTGAGTCTTTGAAAACAGCATAGGGCTAGAGCAATACCAGATTTACCAGCCTGCATTTCAGCAGCAGTAACAACAGCTCTCACATCATTATTGAAAGCTGAGTAGGTTTTTTGAGCAGCGTCAATTTGATGTTGATGAAGTGCGTCGCTTGAGAATATATCTGCAATGCGCTGGCGGTGTTTATCAGGTTGGTTCATTTGACAGTTCCATTATCATATTATTAAGGTAACTTATCATAAACGTTAAAGAAATTGTAACTGAACCGGATATATTTCCTTAGCAAAAAAATTATGTCATATTAAAAGAACATCAGTACTATTCAAACTATCATTGCTCGAATTTATATAGGTGTACTGATGTTCCGTTTTATTAAAACAACCCGCTGCTGATGCAGAAAGCTATTTTGTTGGATTAACTTCATTGTATAAAACAACTTTTTAAGTGTATTTGCTGAGTAGTTTTGACACAACACTCTCACTAAGGAGTAAAAGTGTTTTCTTCAACGATTTCACTTGGAGGATCAAACCTTTTAATAAAAGGCTTAATCCTTTCCCACGCTAGATTTTTCTCCTCAGATCTAACCTTTAACCATCTGAAATATAGTGACAAAATAGTCCTCAGCATTTTATGAAAATTTATGTCACTTTCAATTTGTTCTTTAGTTTTACCTTTAAACGATAATGGAATTTTTATCCATAAACCCCACAAAGAATTTCCCTTTTCAGCATAATGGGATAAGCGGATTGATTTTGAAGATACTTTTAATCTAATAGTTTTAATTAATAAGTTTTTAGAGCCTTTGCTAGGCTGTCGCGGCAGAGAGAAGTTTTCTATTTCATTCGTTATTTTTTTCTCAAAATTGTTTGATTTTTCAACGCTCGATTGATGCTCTTTTGAATCATAATAAATGCCTCTTTCTTGAAGTGACTTCCAACTATAACCTATACCAAGTTTTGAGCCTGTGACTTTAAATGTACCTAATGTAAATGATAAACCTCTAACCGCGTCACTTCGAGTTTGAGCAAAACAACCGATCCCTTTATTAGTTAGCTTTTCGATAAATTTTGGTAGAGATAACTTCCCTTCCTTATCTTTTAAAATATTATCAATCGCATGGCGAATGGATTGCTTTTTTGTTTTATATTTAGCGTTATTTATCACTTTTCCCGGTCCATCTGAATATGGGTTATGATCGTGATTAAGGTTATATTTTTTCTCCAATTCATTGCGAATAAGTGCAGAACTTTTAAAATTATTACCAAAAACGAGTCTTTGATGAGGAGGTGAATTACAAATGGTTGAGCAAATTATATGGCAGTGCTGATGAGCTGTGTCATTATGTCTTAGACTGATCCAGTGATGATCAGTTAAACCTAATTTTTCAGTTAAATCTCTGATTAATAAATCCCACTGGATAAGATTTAAACTTTCACCTTTTTGTAAAGAAATAACGATGTGCTCAAATGGTAATTTTACTCTAGTATTTTTAGATTCAGCTTCTATAAACTCATTAATTATTGGTTCTAAATCAGCTTCTTTGCCACTGAGTTTTATTTGTTGGCCATTTTCAAAAGCGATTAATGGATTTAAGACAGGTAAACTAGTACTACTTCCAACAAAATCAATCTTTTCTTTTGTGATCTCAAAATTTGAAGTTTCTCGTATATGCTTAATTTCACCACAGACATACTTGATTAGAATTTTAACCCTTCCTCGATTACAGCCTTTTTTGTGTTTAATGAATTCAATAATCATTTTCACCCTCTTTTTTTCTAAGAGTGAATGCCATCTCTTCAAGAGTATCTGGTGATAATGTGTTTAAAGCTATTGTTTCAATAACGTTCCTGTATTTACCACCAAAAAATTCAAACCAAATAATTGACTGACTAGCAGTTACTTGTACTAAATCAATTGAATTTTTTATATATTCATCTCTTAAATCAGTGCTTAATTTATGTTCATCATCGACTAATGAAAGGTTTAAATGCCCAATTAGATGATTAAAGTTTTGAAGTGTATGTTGCAGCTTTTGTGCATATTCTATATTTATTTCAGGCACATCAAATGATGTATTTTCTTGAGGAGAAACGGCGGATAGAATTGTGTCACGGTAGAAGTGACCAGCAGTTTTATAATTTGAATCGTGAAACGCATTCAATAATAGACTGAATTCATCCTTATTGACTTTAGTTGTAATGTTAAATTTTCTTGTATTATTTTTTAATGTCATAACTGGACCTTATCGTTATGACGAAATCAATCATTCCTATTTTTAAACCTGTTAAGGTGTTTCTCCATAAGACTTCGTCTTATTTTTCTTGTTATTTGATAGCTGCATGAGCAGCTTGTTAATAGTCGCCTGAGCGACTAACAGGGTTAAATAGTGACGATTATTGCGAAAGCAAAAATCACAACTCTTTAACATAC
Source organism: Colwellia hornerae (assembly GCF_007954355.1). Taxonomy (GTDB): domain Bacteria; phylum Pseudomonadota; class Gammaproteobacteria; order Enterobacterales; family Alteromonadaceae; genus Colwellia_A; species Colwellia_A hornerae. The sequence goes on along the minus strand of NZ_VOLR01000015.1, from coordinate 101,441 downwards.
CCTGCCTGCCTGCTATTTTTCAAAATTTTTTCTAATTAACAACTCTACATTAACAGTAAAAAAACACTAAAACAATAGCGCAACACTATGTTTTAACTGCACTTTATGGTTTGATATATATATAACCAAGAATAAAAAACAAACTAGGTTTGTTTAATTAGTGACTTATATACATAAAAATCCATCAACTATATAAACTAATTTATTTTAATTATTTTAAACATGCCTCTGTTTTAGACTAAATATATAAAAAAGACTAAACGGGAACATAAACTAGCAATAGAGTCTGAGTTTGCGAAGCAAGCGGGAAAACATACAAGGGGTAATGACATCTAACTTTCATATATGAGGATATATCACGGCAATTTATTTCCCACCGCGCAAATGGCTTTGCGCAACTCTGCCATCTCAATTGACTTACCGTAGCGATCATAAGTAATACTTCCATTTGAATGTCCCATTATTTGAGCTGCATATTGAACAGGAATACCACCTTGTTTTAGCTCTGTTGCAACAGTGTGTCGTAACGAATAAAAGTCAACATAGTCTACAGCGTTCCTTTTAAACGGATTATTACGACTGAACCAACGACTAGCCGAATGACTGAATGAACCTTTTACGGGCCTCCATTCATGAAACAACCTTTTACTACTATCACAACAACTAATCCAATGAAGGATGCCTAGTTCTATTAATTTAGGGTGAGTAGGTATGGTTCTAAGGGCATTACTTGTTTTTAGAATATCTCCTTTAATATGGATACTGTCAGCGGTAATATCTGATGGCTTCAGTTGACATATTTCATTCATCCTTGCCCCTGTATATCTGCCAATCATAATCAACCAATATCTGCGGTCAGTTTTCCCATAGGATTCGGCTAATTTAAAGACTTCTTTCAACTGCACCGCTGAATAAGCATTTCGCTTAGATGAAATATTTTCTTTCTTTAGTCTTATTTTTAAATTATCGAAAGGGTTAACACTTGAAACTGCCGAATAGTTAGCCATTATCCAATGATAAAAAGCATTAAAATATTTTAGATAACGATTGAAGGTTGTGGGTGTTTTCTCTTCCAATAGCGATTTTTTCAGCTCTATTGCATCGTCACGTTGTGGTAATAGCTCAGGGAGAAATTTAAGAGAGTTAGTCACACGTACAGCTTCTCTTGCACACCAGCGCGGAGAGTTTTCTAATAGATAAGCTTTGACGAGTTCAGCCGTTTTATGACGCTCAATATGGCGTACGTTTGATGATAAGGTGATTTTTTCAGAAAGGTTGGACTTATCTTTTAATGACTTAGCTGCTGTCTCAGTTTTTCCTGTTGAAACAAACTGACAAAGCTTTTTAAATGCTTCAGCTTTACAACCCGTTCGAAGAGATTTCCATATATTCCTATTACGATAGTAAAAAATACCATTGCGAGAATACAAATAAGGGATATTAGTTGACTTCAAATGTAGCACTCCATGTAGCAAAGCGTTGCTAATGTGGGTAACTAATTGAATCGTAAGGGATTGGTGGCAACCCTAGCAGCCACACCTCGGCACATGAGTCGTCTGCTGCGGTTGCTTCCTTCCGGATCTGGCCGAGTTCACAGAGTATCATTGCGAGGGGACCGAAAGGGTCACCATAGAAAGTTGTCGTTCTCACTTCAACGGCGCGAATTATGGCTAAAGATTTAGCTTGATGCAAGCGCTAGTTATATAAATAAAATCGTTCGCTGTTTTTTTAACCACACCAGCAGATATATAACTAAAATAACCTTTAAACTTACGGACGCTGGCGTGCTAAGCGTTCGTTAATTTCTAATAATACCGATTTGATCACCAACAAGTTTTCTTTACCTAAACGTAATAGCAGTTTATCGGCAGCATCAAGTGCTTCTATTTTTTCGTCTTTATAGCGAAACATCACACTGGGGCGAACTAAGTCTAGTGATTCTTTTGGGATCTCCATATCCAGTACCTTAGTAATAGCATCATGTAATACTTCAGTAAAATTATCATCTGGGTAGCCTAATTCTGCATAAGCTTGATCTATCAAAGGCTTCATTTCGAAATACCACTTTACTAGTGTTTCACTGTCAAATGAACGCAATAGATCAACATAAAGGGTAAAACGTCGTGTTGCTGACTCATCCCACTTCCAGTCGCTACCTGCCCCGTTGCTAACTTCATTTGCTAAAAACTTAGCATTGGGTTTAATCAATGGACTGTGTGCGTAAGCTAAATTACCTTGCGCAAAATTATCGGTGAATACCACAAAGCGGCGGATCATATCTTTATTAATGACCAGCTTTAACAGTTCTTTACGCCAAGTAAAACTTGGCAGTTTTTCTTGTACCCAAACATCACTTTCATTTAAGCTTGGTAATATTGGTTCAGGCTCAATTGCAACGAGAGGTTCTGTCTCAACCAAAGGAAAAACTTCTTCTTCTGCTAATATTGGCTCTACTATAGGCTCAGGTGGAACTTCAGCTTTAACAATAACCACCGGCGTAACCTCAACAATTTCTTGTTCGGTTGTCGATGAAACATATAACCAAACTAAACCGGCTATCACTATAGCAATAATAACGGCAATAATGCCCCAAGAGGTTTGTTTACCTTTTTGCGCTTGATCTTCCATAGGTACCTAATATTCAATTTATCTAAAGAATGCATGATGAAAAACCATTGCAACCCGTTTTGATCTAAGTTGCAAGGGAAATACGTGATCTAAAATAACTTTTGTCTAAGATTGAGTTTTTAACTTTTTTATCATTACTCGACAATTATAAAATAGCATCGTCTTGATTTTCTGGTAGTGCTTTTATAAAAGCAGGTAACTGATTACAACGCTCAACAATAGCATTAATAAGCGGAAATGCTGACATATCGACCTTGAAGCGATTTGCATTGTAAACTTGAGGAACCAGGCATAAATCAGCAATGGTCACATGATCGCCATAACAGTATTTTCCTGATACCTTTTGCAGTGTTTCTTCAAAAGCAGTAAAGCCAACGCTCATCCAATGATGACTCCAGGATAATTTATCCTCGTCTTCGACACCGAGTGTGTTCACTAGATATTGTTGAACGCGTAAATTGGTTACTGGGTGAACTTCACAAGCGATATCTAAGGCAAGTGCTTGAACTTGTGCTTTAGCATAAAGACTTTCGGGATAAAGTGCTGGTTGTGGGTATTTATTATCAAGGTAATCAAGTATTGCCATACTTTGGCTTAGCACTAAGTTGCCATCAACTGTTTCATCAATTAACGTTGGCACTAAATGAGTTGGGTTAAGTGCAGTATAAGCTTCACTGTGCTGTTCACCACCATTTCTAACTAAATGGACGGGGACAGCTTGACAATCAATGTCTTTCAAATGCAAAGCGATTCTTACTCGATATGCGGCGGACGAACGCCAATAGCCAAAAAGTTTCATCTTATATCTCTATGTTATCGGTATGAGTGATCTATATTTTTACGGTTTTTTTATTAATGTCATATTCACGTAATTTATTGGCAATAGCGGTATGACTTAAGCCTAATTTTTTTGCTAATTGTCGAGTACTTGGATAAGCCGGATATAGTTTTCTCAGTAAGTCGGCTTCAAAACTCTTAACTGCAGCATCTAATGTTCCTTCAAATTCCTGTTCTAAATAACCATATTCACGGGTATAAGCAGGTAATTGCAGATGAGAGGTCATCACGATACTACCTTCCATTAATGATACCGCGCGAATTAATACATTTTCGAGCTGACGGACATTACCTGGCCAAGGATAATGTTCGATAAAATCACGACAGTCATCAGACATAGTGACAATCGTTTTACCAATACGTTGACCGAATTTGACAATAAAAAATTCAGCCAGTGGAATAATGTCCGAACGCCTATCACGTAATGAGGGGATATTTAGGCCAAGTACATTTAAACGGTAATAAAGATCTTCTCTAAATTCGCCGGTAGAAACCATACTAAGTAAATCACAGTTGGTTGAACTGATTATCCTAACATTGACCCTTATCTCTTCCTCGTCATTGACGCGGCGAAAAGTACCATCTTGAATAACACGCAGCACTTTTGTTTGTAATTTCGGTGACATTTCACCCACTTCATCAAGAAATATCGTACCACCGTCTGCTGATTCAAATAGTCCACGCTTGGCTTTATTTTCACCTTTTGAACCCGCACCAAACAGTTCTGTTTCTGCATCATCATCGGGTAATGCTGCACAGCTTAAGGTCATAAAAGGTTTATTGCTACGATCACTCGCGGCGTGACAAGCATGAGCTAAAAGTTCTTTACCCGTGCCCGTTTCACCGACAATGAGCATTGAGGAGTCGAGGAGTGCCATGCGTTTTGCTTCTCGAATAACTTTACGCATCGAGCCACTACTCGCTTGTATACCGGCAAAATTATTTTCATTCGCTTGCTTAAAAGCACTTATTTGCTGGCCTAACCGTGCTTCTGATTTTAAAATTAATACCGCACCCGCTAAAACGGGGATACCGCTCTGGTCGGTCACATGAATAGGCATGATATCAGCAACAAAGTCATCATCTTGAAATTTTAAGCGACGCGTTTGTGCCAGTACTTCATCCGCATCTAACCAACGAGTAAAGTTAAAGCCTTTTAGCCAATTACCGACGTTGTCGCCAATAATCTCATGATCTTTACAGCCCATTATGCCTGCAGCAACAGTATTAACAATGCGTATATCACCTTTTGCATCAATAGATATAAAGGGATCGGGAAAAGTTTTAATCAGCGTGGAGAGTTCATTACGCTCACGTTCAGAAGGCATAAAAGGTGTTGTTTTTACATCATTAACACCTTCAATTAAACGTAAACGTGGCATAAAGGTTTGCAGTTGGCTGAATTCTAAGTCAGGGATATTGATGAAAATCTCGCCTGGCTGTTTTAGTTCGATGCCACGTAAATTGATTTCATGTTCAACAAATATTTCTAATACTTCTCGGGCAATGCCGACTCGATCACAACAGACAATTTCTAAACGCATTTACCTTACCTTAATAGCCAAGTATTCCTATCTGCTATTGTAAACTAATTTGTACAACAAAAAAAAGCCCCCTGAGGTAGGAGGCTGTCATTATCTAATGTAAGCAAATATTACAAAAGTTTATCGGTTTTTGCTGCACAAATGAAATCATTGCGGTGTAGCCCTTTAATAGCATGTGTCCACCAAGTAATTTTTACTTTGCCCCACTCTAATAAGATCGCTGGGTGATGAAATTCTTCTTCAGCTAATGCAGAGACTTTATTTGCAAATGCCCATGATAGTTTATAGTTCTTAAATTTGTATTCACGTTCAAGCATCATAACCCCGTCACGCACTTCTGGGATCCAATCTGGTATTTGTGCTAATAGTACCGGTAACTCTTCATCACTAACTTGTGGCGCGCCTACTTGACATGCTTCACATTTTTGTACAGATAATTGCTCAGTCATTATTTTTCCTTAACTCACATTGTTAATTTCTTTTGCTGGAAATTTCGCTGGGTGCAAGCCTAAGGCTTTTGCTTGCTCAACCAACGCCATAATATCAGACACTTCATATTTTCTTAAATCATCTAAATCACTTACTTTATTCAACATATAATAAATAGGTTGCATAACATCAATTCGATATGGCGTTCTTAGTACGTCAAGTATATTAAGTTTTTCACGTTCAACAATGTCACTTTCTGTCGCGTGAATGGTTTCGCTTGGCGAAGACAAAATACCACCACCATAAACTTTAAAGCCATCTGGGGTATCTAATAAACCAAACTCTACCGTAAACCAATATAAGCGTGCTAAGAAAACTCTTTGTTCCTTGGTCGCATTTAGACCCATTTTTCCATAAGCCTCAGTATAATCGGCAAAAGACTTATTGGTTAATAAAGGACAATGACCAAATATTTCATGAAAAATATCAGGTTCTTGTAAATAATCAAACTCTTCTCTGCTGCGAATAAAAGTAGCCACTGGGAATTTCTTTTCTGATAACAACTTAAAAAATGCACCAAAACCGATTAATGCTGGTACCGGTTCACACTGCCAACCTGTTGTTTCCTTGAGTACTTTACTCACTTCTGCTAATTGTGGAATTCGGTCATGTGGTAAATTTAATAATTTTGAGCCAAATTTATATTCGTCACACGCTTTGTCTTCAACACATTTTAATTGACGAGTGATCAATTCTTGCCAGACACTATTCTCTTCATCTGACCAATGAATGTGACCATTTTCATCAGCAACTCGCGAAATATACTTCGTCGCCATCCCCATGATATTACCTTATTTTAATTTTTATCATCATTCACTAACCAATGAGTGAGTAATGTTGTTTACTGATAATAAAACAAGCTTGATGGGAAAAATACTAAACGCCAACTGACTATTATTTAGCCAGATAATAATAGCGTATAGAAAAAATTACAAAAATGTAAAACACAAAACAATAACCAATTAAATCAATGAGATAAAAGAAACTCATTTAAGCCTAATGAAGAGTAAAACTACCTTATTAATAATTTTTTTACCTGACTGAGTATTTTTTTTCTCACTTGAGCTATTTTTGGGGTGTTTTCTTCAAAAGGAATAGGTCGACAAAGCTTAATGGTTTGAATTCCCAATCGTGACGTTAACATACCTGCACCGAGTCCTTGTGCAATGCGCGCAGATAATTTACCTAATAGCTCTACACCAACCAAATCTGCACCTAAATCAATGACTAACTCGCTAGCGCCAGCATAAGCCATGTTAACGAAAACTTGTTTGATTAGTTTTATTCGACTCCAGTAGCCAATTTTCAAACCGTACAGGCCAGCAATTTTATCAATCATCCGCAAGTTTCGCCAAAACATTAGCATCATATCAACAATGGCAATCGGACTTAAAGCAACCAGTACTACTGCCTCTGTTGAAAACTTAGCCACTTCAGCTAATGCTTTTTCATCTACTTTTGAAAGCACTTCACGGGAGTATAATTGCAGTAATTCTTCATCGCTGTATTCTTCTTTAATCAGCGATTGCCAACTTTTTTCATGCTCTGACATCAAATCACAAGGTAAATTTGCTGAGATGCTTTCACATAAGGCTTTTGCGTCAAGATGACGAGGGGAAGCTAATTCAGTTGCTAATATATTTTTTGCTTTAGCTTGCGTACGTTGTTGGCGTTTGAATTGTCTTAACGCTGAATATTCTCGTATTGCCGTTGAACCAACAATGACTGATAAGCCAAAGAGTAACACACCATACATTGCTGCTAAAATTGGAGATTGCGCAAAGCCCTGTTGAAAAAAAGTAAAGGTTTCTACGATAACAACGCCAGCAAAAACAGTGCCGACAACCCGCCATAACCAACGAGGTCTTGTTTTTTGCTGAGGGTTATCATCATTTAAATAACCTTGCTTAATTAACGATAAATCTTCTGATTCCTGCCAATCGTCATTACCGACAATGACTTGTTGGCCATTTGAAGGTAAATTACTTTTCTTTATAGTTAACTCATCATTTTCAAAAAGAATTTGTTGTTGATATTTTTCATCGAGTTCATTCATCTATTTTATCTCCAAGCAAAATGGTATTACTTGCTTCATTCTTATATTTATCAAGATCGGTCATTTCATTTTATCACCCAGTAAAAACTGCATTACTTGCTCCATGCGTATCTATTGCTGGTAAACACTTTGCTTAGCAGCTAATACATCAAGGCAGATCACTTCATTTTATCACCCAGTAAAAACTGTATTACTTGCTCCATGCGTATCTATTGCTGGTAAACACTTTGCTTAGCAGCTAATACATCAAGGCAGATCACTTCATTTTATCACCAAGTAAAAACTTCATCACTTGAGCGGTCATTTCATTTTATCACCAAGCAAAAACTTCATCACTTGATTGGTCATTTCATTTTATCACCCAGTAAAAACTGCATTACTTGATCGGTCATTTCATTTTATCACCCAGTAAAAACTGCATTACTTGATCCATGCGCAGGTGTGGTAAACATTCGTGTTGTCCAATCGGATTCATTGGAGCAAAACTTATATAATTAAAAGGCTCTCGCTGCCAAAAATTTTGCTCGGGTAGTTTACTTGGCACCGCCCCCGGAAATACGGTAATAAGCTCACCATTTTCACTACGTTTCCCACGAAGCACCGGAATGTCCTGCCCCTGATAACGACTTGTTCCTGCTTGGGTTGTTTTAACTGATGCTAACGCCAGTGTTTTCATTTCAATCACATCATAATTTAACTGATGCTTAGTTTGATAAACAAGCTGGTCGAGTAATCTTACCAAGTTATGGTGTTGCTCTGGTGTAACATGGTCAGCTTTGGTGGCAGCAAATAATAATTTATCAATTTTTGGCGCAAACAATCGAGAAAACAAACTACTTTGACCATAACTAAAGCTTTCCATGATCATGGTCATCGCCATTTTTAAATCAGCAAAACTTTCTGGGCCGTTGTTTAAGGGCGTTAAACAGTCTGCCAATACAATTTGTCGATCGAAATTAACAAAGTGTTCTTTATAAAAAGCTTTAACAACACGTTCTTTATATTCAATGAATCTGGCTCTTAACATACCGATTAAACAGTCATCACTGGCATTTTGATAAGCGTTTTTATCCATTTGCTCAAAATCAGTAAAGGGAAAAAATTGTAAGATAGGCGCATCTGCTAATTCTCCAGGTAAAATAAACCGTCCTGGCTGAATAACTGACAATCCAAGTTCATAGCGAAAGTGCAATAAAAGATCGGTATATTCTTTAGATAAATCAGCCAACATCTGCTCATCAACCTTGGCAAAGGGATCTATTTGATTAACCTTTTCAATAAAACTTTTCGCTGATTTAAACCTGGGTTCGGTAAGTAACAATGCTGTTGTTTGTTTTGACCACTGTTCGAACGTTTGATTTAACATCGGTAAATCAAGCAACCATTCTCCTGGATAATCAGTAATATCTAAGTATAAGGTTGCTGTATCACTGGCATATTTCAACAATGACTCTTTTGGCTTATAGCGAATAGCTAAGCGCATTTCACTAATACCATGGGTTGGCTCGGGCCATGTCGGCTCGTTTTGTGAAAAAGCTAACATCGCTCGGTCATATTCAAAACGGCCAATGTGTAAGTGTTTTTGAGGAACACGTTTAGCGGCAATGAAGCGCCCTTGATGAACGACATTAAAAAAACCGAGTTGTGAATTATTGCCTTCATTGACCAGTTGGTTGACTAAAGAGGTAATAAAGGCTGTTTTTCCACTGCGACTAAGGCCAGTAACAGCTAAAGTAACATGTTGATCGAGCGTTCTATTTAATAAATCGCTCGCTTTTTGTTTTAATTTATTCAGCTTTTTTTTATTTATAAATGCCATGAATTATCTTACTGAAAGTTATATTAATATTTAATGGTTACACTTAATCACAAAGACAAGTCGTCTGCTTAACTATTTAGCGGTGAACAATAAAAAAAAGCGGCAAAGGCCGCTTTTTCATTTTTGCTGATCACAGCTTATTGATTTCTCGAGAAACAGTAAACTCAGGTGAGGTAACATAATGCTCCATCGCTCGAACTTCTCTTTCTAGTGATTTAAATTTATGCCTAATGTCTTGAAAAGCTTGCTTAGGTGGCTCTCCCGATTGCCAAATACGCGATTTCACCTTAATTGATTCAGACGAAAGCTCTTCTTCTGTGTGCTTGGTAGCTGATGCATATGGTGATTGTGTTGGTTGAGATTTTTTAGCGGTTACGCCTGGTTTTTTATCTAAAATAAACCAACCCGCTATGTAAATAACGACAAACCACCCCATACCTAGTAAGACACCCGAAACCACTAGAATACGCACTAACCATGTTTCCCAACCAAAATAATCGGCTAAACCCGCGCAGACGCCAGCGATTTTTCCTTGGCTCGAGTTTCTGTATAATTCACCACGGCGCTTGTCGGTCATACCTTACTTCTCCAGTCAGGTGTTTCAGCATCTAAGATAGCCTCAAGGGTTTTAATTCTATCGGTCATCTTATCTGCTAATTCAGAAAGTTCAGATAATTGCTTGTACTCTTCTTCACTAAAACCTTGCGTTATCTGGCGCTTACTACGGTAATGTAAAATCAACCAAATAGGGGCAACTAACAACATAAAAATGATGACAGGAACCATTATAAGTTCTTCCACAATACTTCTCCTTATAGGTTATTCAACACAAACTGAGTTATTTAGTTTTGTTAGCTGATTTCATTTTAGCTTTTAATTGTGCTAATTCATCATCAATATTTTCATCAGATTCTAAATCAGCGATTTCATCCGCTAATGATTTACTCCCTAAATCAAGAGACTCAACTTGTGATTCAATATCATCAATTTTACGTTCGTAGCTGTCAAAGCGGCTAAGTGCGTCATTAACACGGCCACTGTCGATATTCTTTTTCACCTTTAAACGAGAAGTTGCTGTTTTTTCTCGCATGATAATCGCTTTTTGTCTCGCTTTAGCATCCGCTAGCTTTTCTTGTAACTGAGAAATTTCACTTTGTAATTTAGCAATGTGATCATCAACATTGTTCAACTCATCTAAAAGTGACAGCGCATTCTCACCACACTTTTTCTTTTCAACGAGCGCAGCTCTTGCTAAATCTTCACGGCCTTTGCTTAAAGCTAATTCCGCTTTTTCTTGCCATTGTTGCTCATCTTTTTCAAAACGAGTCGCTTGACGAGCTAAATCTTTCTTATCCGCTAAAATTTTAGCGGATGACGAACGTACTTCAACTAAAGTATCTTCCATTTCTTGAATGATCAATCGTACCATTTTTGCAGGATCTTCTGCTTTATCTAACAGGTTGTTAATATTCGAATTTATAATATCTGTAAACCTAGAAAAAATACCCATAACAACTTCCTCATTCAATTATTTTATTTAATGTTACTGCTATTCTTTATTCATGTTCTGCGCCAAGTTTTCCTATTAACTTAACTCCATGTTTTAAATAAAGTTATTATAATTAAAAAAAACACTTCAAACCTGATGATTAATAAAATACACTATTTGTTAGTGAAATAAACCAATTATTAGGTCAAGTAATGTCGCGTTTTAACCAAAAGGATAATCTTCTTGGACAAGCAAATAATTTTCTTGAAGTTTTAGAGCAAGTCTCACAAATAGCACCTTTGAGTAAACCCGTGCTTATTATTGGAGAAAGGGGCACCGGTAAAGAGCTTATCGCCGCTCGTCTTCATTACTTATCTAAACGTTGGGATCAAAGTTATTTAAAGCTTAATTGTGCGGCATTAAATGAGAATTTATTAGAAACAGAATTATTTGGCTATGACAGTGGTGCATTTACCGGCGCGAGTAAACGCCATGAAGGTCGTTTTGAACGTGCGGACAATGGCACTTTATTTCTTGACGAAATAGCCAATACTTCGGGTCTTATTCAAGAAAAACTATTAAGAGTTGTTGAATATGGTGAGTTTGAGCGCGTCGGTGGTTCAAGAACCATTAACACCAACGTTCGCTTAATTGCCGCAACCAATGAAGATTTACCCACCTTAGCCGATGCCGGTGAATTTAGAGCAGATTTACTTGACCGACTTGCTTTTGATGTTATAACCCTACCACCACTTCGAGAACGTATTGAAGATATTATGATGTTAGCCGAAAGCTTTGCCATTAATATGGCGCGAGAATTAGAATTTGAGCTCTTTAGTGGTTTTACTGAAAAAGCAAAACGTGCCATGCTTGAATATCATTGGCCGGGTAACGTCCGTGAATTAAAAAATGTCGTTGAACGCAGTGTGTACCGTTGTAACAACCCACATTTACCGGTACATGACTTGGTTATTGACCCTTTTGAATCACCTTATCGACCTTCTCAGCGCATTAAAACCCAAGATAGAATCTCGGTGTCCGTGCCAAGTATTGACAAAGAAAATAACGAAGAGAAACGTCAAGAAATCATTCAACAACAACTGCCAGTGAGTAAATCACTGGTCTTTCCTTTATCATTAAAAGACCTTTCTCAAGATTATGAAATTGATTTGATTCAATCAGCTTTAGAAAGTTGTCAATATAATCAAAAGAAAACTGCCGACGCACTCAAATTAACCTATCATCAACTAAGAGGTTACTTGAAAAAGTACAACTTATTAGAAAGTGCAGTAGACGAAGGGTAGTTAAGTTATATGTCGATATTCGCTGTTAACAAACATTTATTGAAAATAATGACATTGCCCTTTTTATGCTGGGTAACGGCATGTAATAGCGATAATGATCAATCATTAAGTGACCATAGTATTGTCTATTGCTCAGAGGGTTCTCCTGAAAGTTTTAACCCGCAAACGGTGACCTCTGGTACCACCATTGATGCTACGTCTAATCAACTCTACAACCGATTAATTTCATTTCGAGGTGAAGATAATACTATCGCACCCTCGCTAGCAAAATCTTGGCATGTGACACGTGATGGTAAAATGGTTACTTTCTATTTGCGCAAAAATGTCGCCTTTCATCAAACAGATTATTTTACCCCAACACGCTTTTTTAATGCTGATGATGTACTGTTCAGTTTTAACCGTATTTTATTACCCAAGCATCCGTTTCATCAAGTTTCGGGAGGGAAATATCCTTTTTTTCAAAGTGTAAGTTTTTCAAATGTCGTTGAAAGTATTGAAAAAATCAATGAGTACACCATACGTTTTAAGTTTAAATACGCGGACAGTTCTATATTGGCTAACATTGCCAGTGATTTTGCGGTGATATTATCAAAGGAATATGCTGACACCTTAGTGTTAAAAAATATTAAGCGAGAAATAGACACGCTGCCTATTGGTACGGGTCCCTTTAAACTAAAAGATTATCGCCCCGGCGCTTATATTCGCTATGCTCCCCATAAGCCATATTGGGATGAACCGAGTACCTTAGAGCAACTTATTTTTGATATAACGCCGAGTAATACTGGGCGATTAACAAAATTATTAGCCGGTGAGTGTGATGTTATTGCTTTCCCCATTGCTCATAACAAGATAAAAAGTAAACCTGAATTAAAGCTACAAGCGGTTACTTCGTTTAATGTCGGCTATCTTGGTTTTAACACGCTAAAGCCGCCTTTTAATAATGTAAAAGTTCGACAAGCCGTCGCATTAGCGGTTAACAAGCAAGCCATTATTGATACGGTATATCAATCAAAAGCGGATATAGCACACAGTCTCTTACCGAGAACATCTTGGGCTTATGATAAGCATACTTTGCCACAAACCTATGACTTAGCGGCTGCAAAAAAACTATTAACTGAAGCAGGTTTTCCAAACGGTTTCACCATGAATTTATGGGCGTTACCTGTGCAACGGGCATACAATCCTGACGCGGTTACCATGGCGAAATTAATTCAAGCAGATTTAAAGAAAATAGGGATCAATGTACTGATTGAAAATTCACTCGATATGGGCTCTTTTCTTGAACAGCTTTCAAAAGGTGAGCATCAAAGTGTTTTATTAGGCTGGTCAGCCGATCACCCAGACCCTGATAATTTTTTCACGCCACTATTGAGCTGCTCTTCGGCTAAAAGTGGTAACAACAGAACATTCTGGTGTCATAAAGAGTTTGATAACTTGATACAGCAAGCATTAGAAACCACCAATGTCGCTCAGCGCAAAGAATTCTATAGCCATGCGTTAGCGATTATTTCTACTGAGGTACCGCTAATACCCATTGCCCACTCTAAACGATTTCAAGCAAGGAAGAATATTGTTAAAGGAGAATTATTATCTCCCTTTGGTGGTATCGATTTTAGTAAGGTGAGTAAAAACTAATATGCTGATATTTACCCTACGCCGCCTAAATTTATTTATTTTTACAATGTTTTTACTGACCTTGCTGTCTTTTAGTTTGAGTTTTTTGTTCCCCGGTGAGCAATTAATTAATATTTCTGGGCAAGTCAATGCGACACCTAAACAACTGATGGTTTTAGCTGAGCAGTATCAAACAGATAATAATATTGCTCAACAATATATTGCCTATATAAGTCATCTATTTCAGGGTGACTTAGGTATTTCAATGGCCAGCCAATTATCTATTAGTAACGAGATCATGAGCTTTTTACCGGCCACGATTGAACTCACCTTAGTCGCGCTTTTTATTGCCATGATCTTTGGTATTCCTATTGGCTTTATTGCTGCCATTAAACACCGTAAAGCCACCGATAATATTATTTTAACTGTCTCGATGCTGGGTTATTCAATTCCTGTTTTCTGGTTAGGCTTATTAGCCATTCTTGTTTTTTCTATCCAATTAGGTTGGCTGCCATCAGCAGGACAGCTTAGCTTAGTGTTTGAAATAGAACATGTTACTGGTATACAGTTTATAGATATTTTATTAAGTGACAGTCCTTATAAATGGCAAGCCTTTCAGGATGCCAGCGCGCATATATTTCTACCCGCTTGCGTTATTGCCCTTGCACCAGCGACCATCTTTGTGCGCTTAGCCCGTACGGCGATGATGGATGTGCTCGACAGCCAATACATACGTGCGGCTAAAGCAAAAGGGTTAAGCTTTAGGCAAATTATTTATCATCACGCGATACGAAATGCTATGGTGCACGTTATTCGTGATGTTGGTTTACAGTTTGCTAACTTAGTGACTATTGCCATGGTGACTGAAGTTATCTTTAGCTGGCCAGGTATTGGTCGATGGCTAATAGAAAGTATATTTCAGCGTGACCACACCTCAATTCAAGGTGGGCTGTTAGCGCTTTCTAGTTTTATTTTTATTGTGCATATTGTCATCGATTTTATCTATGCAGCACTTAACCCGTTAGCAAGAGAGAGTCGTAATGGCGCGTGATAAAATATATTTAGAGGAAGAGTTTCCCTCGCCATTACTGCAACTTTGGCATAATTTCAAAGTCACACCGGTAGTGATGATAGGTTTTAGCTGTTTTATCTTCTTAACGATTCTCGCGTTATTTGCACCGTTTATAACACCCTACACCTCGGTCGAAAATCACTTAGATTTTTTATTACTGCCGCCAGCATGGCACGAAGATGGTAATGTCAGCTTTTTATTGGGCACAGATAACTTAGGTCGTGACATGTTGTCTCGCTTAATGCACGGCACGTCACTGACCTTTGGCTTAAGCTTTGTCGTGGTGCTTATTTCTTTAGGTATTGGCGTTGTCATTGGCTCGGTATCTGCTTTAACATCAGGGATAAAATCGAGTTTTCTTAACCACTTTCTTGATGTAATTTTATCCATTCCTTCTTTATTATTGGCAATTGTTATTGTTGCTATTTTAGGGCCAGGGTTGAGCAATACCTTATGGGCAATTATCATCGTGCTTATCCCGCAGTTTGTCCATATAACCCGTAATGTCGTTACCCAAGAGTTCAGAAAAGACTATGTTCTGGCTTCTCGATTAGACGGTGCGAGTTCATTCAGAATTTTATATCACTCGGTTTTCCCCAATATTCTAGAGAAATTAATTAGCCAAGCAACGTTAGCCCAGTCGGCCGCGATACTCGACATTGCCGCATTAGGTTTTCTTGGACTAGGCGCACAAATACCCATGGCTGAATGGGGCGCGATGCTAAAAAATGGTATTGATTTATTCTATATTGCTCCGTGGACGGTTTACCTGCCCGGTTTAGCGATTCTTTTTGCCGTGGTGGCGACCAATTTAGTCGGTGAAGGTATGAGACACGCCCTTAAAATCAGTAAGGAAGCTTAATGAACCTTCTCGATATCAGAAATTTGTCTATTGTACTGAAATCAGCGACTAACCCTATTTTAGCGGTTGACCGCGTCAGTTTAACCATGAAAGAGGGTGAAGTTCGTGGTTTAGTGGGAGAGTCTGGCTCAGGAAAGTCTTTGTTGGCTCAAGCTATTATCGGCGTACTTGATGAAAAATGGCATGTCGATGCCGATAGGTTTCACTGGCGAGGTAAAGATTTGATGCGCTTATCTGTTGATGAGCGTAAAGCCATTATTTCAAAAGATGTCGCGATGATATTTCAAGAGCCAATGGCGTGCTTAGACCCAACAATGACTATAGGAATGCAACTTACCGAGGCGGTTGATGGTGAACAATTAACCGGCTATTTTTGGCAAAAGAACCAACAACGTAAAGAAACCGCCATTAGCCTATTACACAAAGTTGGTATTAAGCAGCATAAAATTTGTTTAAAAAAATACCCTCACCAGCTTAATGAAGCGTTATGCCAGCGAGTCATGATCGCCATGGCACTCGCCAAACGCCCTATCCTGTTAATTGCCGATGAGCCAACAGCAGCAATGGAAAGTACCAATCAGGGCCAAATTTTTCGTCTATTGGCCAGTTTAAATCAGCTAAAAAACATGTCGATATTGTTGATAAGTCATGATCTTGAGAATGTCACACATTGGACAAATACTATTACGGTGATGTACAGCGGACAATTTGTTGAAGCGGGTACTACCAAGCATATATTCGAACAACCTTTTCACCCTTACACCCGAGCACTGGTCGACAGTAGCCCAAAGTCGAATAGTGGCTTACCGGCAAAATCACGGTTAATGGCGCTGCCCGGCAGTATTCCTATTTTACAACATTTGCCGATAGGTTGCCGATTAGGACCAAGATGCCCCAGAGCTCAACAGGCCTGTGTTATTGCGCCTAAAGTAACAAACTATCATGGACATCAATTTAGTTGTCACTTCTCATTAAAGGGAAGTTATTAATATGCCCATATTATTGCAGGTCAACAACTTAAGTAAATCGTTTAGAATAGGCCGAAAATGGTTTAATCAAAAATATTTTACCGCACTCGAACCAATCTCATTTGAGGTACAAGCTCACCATACCTTGGCTATTGTTGGAGAAACTGGCTCTGGTAAATCAACCTTAGCAAAATTACTGGTTGGCGCTGAATTGCCTTCAACGGGCAGCATAAAACTTAACGGTCAAACATTACAACCAGGAGACTTCAAGCAAAGATGTCAGCATGTACGGATGATATTTCAAGACTCGGGTACAACATTAAACCCAAGCTTAACCATTGGGCAATTGCTTAATGAGCCTTTGCAGATCAATACCAAATTAAATGAAGAAGACCGCCATTGTTTAATTCGAGAAACATTACAAAAAGTGGGTTTGCTCGCTGAACATATGAATTTTTATCCACACATGTTTTCTGGTGGTCAAAAACAACGCATTTCATTAGCTAGGGCGATAATATTACAACCTCAGGTGATCATATTAGATGAGGCTTTAGCTTCACTCGACCCCTCGTTACGCTCGCAGATGATTAACTTGTTGCTCGATTTACAAGAACAAATGGGACTCGCTTATATTTTGATTTCGCATAACTTAGGTATTGTTAGGCATTTTAGCGATAAAATAATGGTTTTAAGTAAAGGACAAGTCGTAGAGATGGGCGATACGGCAAAAATTCTCAGTCGACCAAAACATCAATATACCAAAAAGCTTATCCTCAACCAAAGATTCCAACTATTACACCGCTAACAACTAACCTAATGGTTAGATCAATAAAGCCAGCATAATGCTGGCTTTATAAGCGTAAAAATGTAGTGAAACGCGGTACTTTATTTCTCAGCGCGTCCCATAAACTTACGTTCTTCGGTATTCACTTTGATTTTATCACCGATTGAAATATGTTCAGGTACTTGTACGGTTAAGCCCGTAGATAAAATCGCCGGCTTAGTACGAGCTGTTGCCGAACCGCCTTTAATTGATGGGTCAGTTTCAGTAATAACCAATTCAACACTCGGTGGTAAATCAATACCAACCGCAGCACCATCAACAATAATAATGGATAAACCTATGGTGTCTTCACAAATGAACAGAACTTCGTCGGCAATACTTTCTTTATTAAGGTTGTATGGCGTGTAGTCTTCATTGTCCATAAAGACATATTCATCACCGTCGATGTAAGAAAACATCGCCGGGCGTCGGCTTAAGTCAGCAAAGTTAAGCATATCTGAGTCTTTAAACGTCTCATCAATCTTACCGCCAGTGACAACATCGTACATACGCATACGGTATAAACTACCACCAGCGCGACCTTGAGGAACTGAACGCTCTATATCTCTTACAATAAATACTTTTCCGTTATGCTCTACCGCAGCATTTTTCTTTATATCACTGGCCTTTGGCATGGATAATAATTCCTAAAATTAAATGTTAGAGAAAAATAGCACGAACTTAACATGATGAAAATGTTTTAGTGTGCTAATTTTTCGGTTTTTATAACGTTATTCACTTTTTAAAATATAATCTAAACCACCCGTTATAGCAGCCACTTGCGCAAGGATGCAATTTTCATCATCAACTTTTGGGCTATCAGGATAAACTTCGGTGGTGGTCAGGTATGTAGCATTTGTTAAGCCCATACATAAACCTAAATCACGCGCAGCATAATTAATAACGCCTGGCTGTTCAAGTGGTACACCGATCAATTTACCGCTCTCGTCAGCGGGTGCTATATGAGTAATTTCTTCAACTGCATCAATAATGGCTTTTTGAAAGTCCGCTACGGGCTTAACGCTGTCGGCGACTAAATAAAAACCATCCGGTATTTGCCACTCTTTTTCTTCTATCGCGTCTCGAGCACAAAGTGCCGGTCGAAAGGTTGAATTATCGGTATCGGTCGTTTCGTGTAAATCGATATGGACAAAAATATCAGTCTGGAGCTCGGCAACATACTTCATTATCGCTGCTGATTCTTCGGCTGGGCTATGTTGATAAAAAGAACGATTAGGGTCTAGCGCTTTACAATTCCAACGGTTAACCGTTTCATAACCCCAAGGGCTAATACAAGGTGCAACAACAACATTAAAGTGTTCTGCGTATTTGCTCGCTTGTGTTTGGGCAAAGCGCAATGCACCTTGCACACCGCTGGTTTCATAACCATGAACACCACCGGTCACTAACACTGTTTTTTTATTGTCTTGCCAGTTTTTTGTTTTAATCACATACAAAGGATAACGACTTTCATCAAGTGATAATGCACCATACTGTTGAACGTCGAAATCTTCTTTTAACGCACTTATCTTTTCAAGCACTTCATCTTGATATGAACGTTGCACCGTTTGTGCTGCAAACCACTGAATATTTTCTTTTTCAGTCCATTTTTGGCCCGGCGTTCCAATAGGGTAATTTTCTACTTGATTCATTTAATTGTCTTTTGATATTTTAAATTAAGGTCAAGTTTACACGCACACCAAGACAACA
Organism: Colwellia hornerae; assembly: GCF_007954355.1. Lineage (GTDB taxonomy): Bacteria > Pseudomonadota > Gammaproteobacteria > Enterobacterales > Alteromonadaceae > Colwellia_A > Colwellia_A hornerae. Next base: position 82,226 of record NZ_VOLR01000015.1, on the reverse strand, counting down.
GTTAGATCATTATCAATAAATACGCTGATTCGACCAGAAATAAGGACAAAGCTCAATAATCAGCTTTATCCTTTTAATTAAATGACTACTGCGGGCACTTAAACGGCGCGCTAGCCGCCTTATCTTCCACTAATCGAATATGGTTAATAGACAAATTAACCGCACCCGAGGTACTCAGTTCAAAAGGCACAGCAATTTTACTCAGTAGCAGACCTTTTTCAGCAAAGCAGTGCAAGCTAATAGCGACAGTTTGCCATTCGCCTTTTTTAGATACGGCTAATTGTGCTTGAATATTATAACTTGCCTGACAACTCGCACTATCACCAGTCGTTTCACAATTCATAGTGATATAAACGGGTGCGTTAATATCACTGTCTCTTTTTACTGAAAATGTTAAAGCGGCGTTCATTTGAAGCTCCTTAGAAAGATCTTCTCTAAAGCCGTTAGTGTTGATAAATTTAACACCCGCAGTTGCTGCACCTGTTGTCTTAAGGCGAAATGAATCTTCTTGAATATCTTTATCTACGGTTCGATAAAAAATTCCAGCAAGCGATTCACTACTCGACTCAATTTCAATATTTTGTTGTTGAGAAAATAATAACATTGACCAAGGCGCTATCGCTTTACCTAAGAAAACATCAGTAGTTAAATGCGTATTAAGCACGACAGTAGACTGCTCAGATAAGTCAGCTAATAAAATATCATCGTCTTGGTAAGTCAAACCATAGCCATATGAAAATAACGCTTGGTAGTCATCGTCAAAACGATTAACAATTTGTGTCGGTGATTTAGGCCATGAAAAAGACAATTTGCCGGTAAAGTCGTGTTGGACATTATCAGTTTGGCTTCTCAATAAAACATCAGCGATCGCCTTACCTTCTGAGCCCGGCAGCCAGGCAGCGACAAAAGCATTGCTGGCATTGAGTTCGGCATTGACCCATAGAGGTCGACCACTAATGAAAACTGCAACAACAGGTATCCCCTTTGCTTTGAATGAGTTAAGTAACGCTAAATCTTTCTTATCACCGCGTTGATACTCAAGGTTATCAATATCACCATGCCCTTCAGCATAAGGTTCTTCACCAAATACAACAATCGCCACATCGGGTTTGTTGGTGTAACTACCATCAACACTCAAGGTTACTTGACCACCTGCAGCACTAACTTGTTGTTCAATTCCTGAATAAATAGAAGAGCCACCAATAAAGTCTGCATTTTTATTACCGGTTCCTTGCCATGTAATACTCCAGCCCCCTGACTGTTTACCGATATTATCAGCGGCATCGCCCGCCACTAAAATATCTTGCTTAGGTGATAGAGGTAAGAGCTGCCCGTTGTTTTTTAACAGCACTAAGGATTCACGAACCGCCTGACGGGCAACTTCACGATGTGACTCGGCGCCCATTAAAGCGACGTTCCCCGATAAAACCCGCTTAGCAGGACTGGGTTTTTCAAAAAGTCCGGCGCGGACCTTTACCCGTAAAATACGCGTTACGGCATCATCAATACGCGACTGCAAAATATCGCCTTGCTTTACTTGTGCAATGATATTGTCATAAAGTGGTCGCCACGCTTGTGTTGGCACCATAAAAATATCTAAGCCTGCATTAACCGCCTGAGCGCAATTTTCTTTAATACAGCCTTTAACTTGTCCGTGACCATTCCAATCACCAACAACAAAGCCGTCAAATCCCATTCTATTTTTCAAGACATCGGTTAACAGATATTTATGACCATGCACTTTATCCCCATGCCAACTATTAAATGAAGCCATTACCGACTGAGCGCCAGCAGTTAAACCGCCAACATAACCTTGGGCATGCACAGTAAAGAGTTCTTGCTCGCTCGCAATATTATCACCTTGGTCATCGCCATCTTGCGTGCCGCCGTCACCGATAAAATGTTTAATGGAACTGATCACGCGTTTATCACCTAAAAAATCTTTATTAGCATGACCTTGTAAACCTTTGACGACTGCCGCTGAGTAGGTGCGAACAATTTCAGGGTCTTCTGAATACCCTTCATAACTTCTTCCCCACCGATCGTCTCGAACCACGGCAACGGTTGGAGCAAACACCCAATCAATACCGGTAACCATGACTTCGGTCGCGGTTATTTCTGCTATTTTTTCAATAAGCTTGGGGTTATTTGCTGCGCCCAAACCAATATTATGAGGAAAAAGCGTTGCCCCGATAACATTATTATGACCGTGCACCGCATCAGTGCCCCACATGGTTGGAATTGTTGAACCATCGAGTGAATCATCAATGGAGGCTTGATACATTTTTTCAGCCAATAAAACCCAATCAGCAGGCGTTGAATGCTTATTATTATTGGGGAAACCCCCACCACCATTTAAATAAGAGCCAAAACCATAAGTACGCATATCCTCGAGGGTAATATCGCGAATTTCAGGCTGGATCATTTGCGCCACTTTCTGTTGCAAGGTCATTTCGGCCAGTAAGTTAGCCACTTTTTGTTCGACTTGCGCATCTTTTTTAACGTCGCTTTCAAGCTTAGGCCAAATTTTATCAGCTTTATTGCTAGCAATCGCTTGTATCTCTTGCCCCGTTAAAGTTGAATTTTCAGCAGGGCTGCAACCAAGAGTCAATAAAGAAAGCGTAATAAGAAAGCAATTTTTTTTGTTAAGTGTTAAGTATTTGATTACGTTCATATTCATTATTTTGTTGTAACTACCTTGCTACCCTTCAAACCGTAAAAGACGATATAGACGTAACAAAACAAAGGTAAGATAAAAGCAAATTGCACACTGATACTATCCGCTAACAGGCCCTGTAATACTGGAATAATTGCGCCGCCGACAATCGCTAGACAAAGGATACCCGCTCCTTGGCTGGTATGTTTTTTAAGTCCACTTAACGCTAAGCTAAAAATAGTTGGAAACATAATAGAATTAAATAATCCGACTAAGAGTATTGCCCACATCGCTATGTTGCCAGTGCTTAAAATAGTAATGGCAATTAACATCACTGAACAGAGCGCATTAAAGGCTAAGGTTTTGCCGGCATCAACTTTTTGCATAACTGCAGCGCCAATAAAGCGCCCAACCATAGCTCCACCCCAATAATAAGTAAGATATTTTGCCGCTTGAGTTTCTTCTAAACCGGCGATGTCAGCTTCTCCTAAAAAGCTGACTAAAAAGCTGCCGATTGACACTTCAGCGCCAACATAAACAAAAATACCGATAGCACCCAGCACTAAGTGGCGATAATGCCATGGCGAGCCTTCAATTTTTTCACCTTCAACCACTTCGGCACTTTCAATATGTGGTAGCTTTAAAAAAGCAAAAATCGCAGCTAGCGCTAGCAAGGCTGCCATCAGTCCTAAATAAGGCAGTTGCACTGATTCAGCACTGTTTGCTGACATTGAACCCGTAACTTCATTTAAAATTAATAATGCGCCAAAATATGGTGCGATAGTTGTGCCTAATGAATTAAACGCTTGGGTCATGGTTAATCGTGACGAGGCGGTTTCTTTTTTGCCAAGTAAAGTTACATAAGGATTTGCAGAAACCTGCAAGACGGTAATGCCACTCGCCAAAACAAATAAAGCCGCCAAAAATACCGGATAGCTATGTAAAGAAGCGGCAGGATAAAACATTAAACAACCCAAGGCCGCAATCACTAAACCAACAACTATGCCCTTTTGATAGCCCATTTTTTCGACAAACCACCCGGCAGGTAGAGAAACCAGAAAGTAGGCGCCAAAAAAGCAAAACTGCACTAGCATAGACTGCGCGTAACTTAACGAAAAAATCGCCTTTAAATGGGGGATCAAAATGTCATTTAAGCAGGTGATAAAACCCCAGATAAAAAACAATGATGTCAATGAAATTAACGCAAAGCCGGTTGAGTTATCACCGCCGAGTCCATTAGATGAATTCGCCTGTACAGTTTTGCTTTGCTCTAAGGTAAAAGATGTTCCAGCCATTTGGTTAGATCCTATTGCTTAAAATATAAACATAAAGAATTTAGCCACTTAAGCTAGCAAGCGTGTTCTTTATATCACTTAAAATTGGTGTTTTTGATAACAAAATAAACTTTACTGAGCGTTGTTATTTAGCTATTTTCATTATCGTTTGGCCGTAAAAGCGCGAGGTTGCTTAACGGCCTACTGTCATTAATTTATCTTGATTGAAACGACTAATAGTTGCAATTTAAATGAGGTGTAGTGGGTATTGAACGCGTTAAAAGCGAATTTAAACAAGGCCGTAAGTTGAATCGATACCACAGCAGCAGATTAAACCTGTCAGACGGTTTAATCTGCTGCTGTGCTCTATTTAGATGATGTCAGTACTGTGCTGACAGCAAAGTGACTTTATATAATGATCAAAATAGTGTGTCGGTGTGTGTTAATTGACGGTTTAAATAGTCTCGTTGTTTACTAATTTTCAAAGCTTTAGGTTTCACTTTTTGTACTTGTTTGACAATTCTACTGACTGGCCAACCTAGTGCTAACAGTAATAAAGCAATAACAGTTCCTGTTCGCCCAGTACCGCCTTTACAATGAATAGCCACCACACCTTTGTTCTTCAATTCATCGACTATGCTGGTTTTATTTATTGCCCATTGCGCTTCAAAAGCACTACTCGGCGCTTCATCATCAACAATCGGCAATTGTAGCCAACTAAGCTGATGCTGGTGACAGAGTTCAGGTAAAGAAAGTACCTTGTTACTGGCCATTTCCTCAGTAAACATCAAGGTGATCAGCATAGAAACGCCCTGTTGCTTTAACTGCTTTACTGATTGTTCAAGGTTGACTAATTTAGTACCTGGACAAGGGGTAAATATTAACTGAGCACCGTTATCCAACGCTATCACTTCAAAAGGATGTTTATTCACTGAGTTACTTTCTTTTTATAAAGTTAATTGTCATTTATCTACAAAGCTTAAAGCTTAACACGCACTGTTTGTATAGCATTAGCGGCAATAGAGACTTGCGCATATTGACTGCCAATTTGTAATGAATAGTTTATTGGCGCTTTAGTGGTATTGAGTAACTGCACACTGACCAAACCATCATCATTAATCGCAGCGCTGGCGTGCAAGGCATCTTTATCTAGACCGTCTAACTGTTGATTAACCTGTAGTGCCGTATCACCGGGTCGAATGGTTTTACTAAATTGCGCGAGTACATAATAAATTGGGGTGTAGTAAACCTCACCTGTGTCAGTATCTATCATAATAGGTGCACCACAAAAGTTACCTACGTGATTAGGCCCACCCTGTTTATCGAGAACGATATTCCAATCTATCCAGCCCTCTAACCAATGATCTAAACTAACAATAATATTACGTGCGTATCTATGAACGGGTGTATATATCGGATGATCCTCAGGTTTAGGTGCCCAAGTTGCCGTGTATGCCCAGTCGGTCGCATTTTCATTCCACCAGAAATCATCATTTTTGAACCAGTTACTTTCTTTAAAGCGAACAGGATCTAAGATACCTTGTGGTGCATCTTTGCCTAAATCATCAATCGTGCCTTCGGTATGTATAATTGAAAACTCTGGAAATTTTTCATGAACCCGATCAAAGACCTCTTCATTAACTTGATTACTGCTCTCGTACCAATGAACTGCTGTGCCATAAACATATTCAGACGTTGCTTTGTCGCCTAATATTTCATCGGTCCAGTGCTCCATTTCATCACGATTTTGGTCATAAATAAGTAATTTAACGTCTTTATGTGCACTGGCTTTTAATTTTGGCCCTAAATGGTCCTTAATAAAACTACGTTGGGTTTTAGGTGTAAAATGCATACTTTCCCATTGACCACTGTTGCCATGCGGTTCATTTACTGGCGTTAGTGCCCAAAGTTCAATACCTTCTTGCTGATATGCATCAAGGTACTTAATAAGATAGTCTGCATAAGTAGCAACATACTGGGGTTTTAATTCGCCGCCCGTGCCTTGGTGATTATTTTCAGGCGTTGGCTTAACATAATAGTCTTCAATCGTTTTCATCCAAGGTGGCGCAGTCCATGCGGAAGCGACAATTTTTAAATCTTTGTCAACTTGTTGGTTTTTTATCGCGTAAGCTTGTTTTATCATCGGCAATAAATCAAATTGCTCATCTTTAATACCTGGGTAATGTTGAGCGCTAAAACCATCACTATCTACAGCGATACTAAACGAGGTTAAGTTAGTGTCATCTTTAACTTCAGCATATGAATAGCGCCCGTGCACAGCAAAGTCGGTTGCGCCAATATGGGTGCGTGCTATGGAAAAATTAGCGCCCTTTTCGCCGTAAATATTTTCCATTACCTCGGCTCGCTTATCTTTAGTTAAGTGGGCAAGCACAAAAGCGGAAGATTCAGTGAACGAAGTGCCAATACCAACTATCTTTTGTTTTTTAATATCTGGTCTTACAACAATAACCTTGCCCGTCGCTGTACCTTGTTGAAAGGTTAAGTTCTGCTGTGGCGCTATTTTATCACCAGCTTCACTAGTCAGTAATATTTCTTGGGTCATAGAAAGTTGGTAATTAATATCGGTAGTATTTTTATTCATTTGAGTTGCCTGATTTACCGGTGCACAACTCATTATGGTTAGAGAAGTGATTGTTATAATAAATAACTTATGAATGAATGTTTTTTCAATATTGTTCATTTTATAATACTCATGTCTAGCAGAAGGAAAAGAAAAAATTAACGCTTATCTAAGCGGTTATTTAGCTAAGATTAACTTACCGAACATACCGGCATCTATCCAACCACGGTCAGGCGCGCCACCTTCTGCAGACTCAGAGCCAATAAAATTCTCACGTAATTCACTGCCGTCGTTGTCGCAATAAGCCACCATAAGTCCCATCACTTTGCCCGCAAACAAGGTGACGGGTTTGTTAATGCTGCTTGAATCAGTTGTGTCTTGATACTCATCGTTATAAATATCTATGCTTAGTTCCCAAATAACCGTATTACCTTGTTGTTTCCAATAACTTTCAACATGATGTGAATAGTTCTGCGGTTTTTTGTTGGTTCCTATATCTATCGCTTGATTATCAAGAGACATATGGTAGGCAAGGGCATTGTGATTATATTGGTGATCACCACCAGAGAAGTCTTCATCAATAAAAATCTCTAAACAATCATCATCCCAATATTGGCTGAATGGGTTGCGATGGCTATCAATGAGAATGTCATCAACAATTTCAGCCATAATATATAATTTAGCTGGCGTCCACACCACTTTATAGCGGCCTTGAAAGTCTTCCTTTGAAAACTCAGGACCTAACCAACGTTGATCTAAATTCTGCCACTGTGCTAATTGCCAAACAGTTTCATTGGCAACACCGTCAACTTTTGGCGCTTTTTCAGCATGGGGTGCATAGTAATTAAGTCGATTAGCCGCGTGGCTATCAGCGGCATAGGAGGGCAATATCAATGCCATAAAAAAAATGGACGCAATAATTATCTGTTTAATACTTAACATTCAATATCCCTTAATTGACAATGATTGTTTACCCAAGTGAGTAACATCTACTGTTATATTAATCATCTAATGAGCGGCTATTTATAACAACCGTATTACGATAAAGGGGATTTGAGAAGCGGTAAGCTGGTCAATATAAGGTAATAACAAGATTACCATTATAGATGAAGTGTGATGTTGACCACTTATCGTCGTCAATATACTACATGTCAGTTAAAAAACTCTTGATCACTTCTCGGTAATTACGACTGACTTTAACTTGGTCATACTCACCTAACTTAAGAAAAAATTCACCTTTGGTATGAGGAATAACTTTTTGAATATAATTAAGATTAACAATGGTTGAACGATGCACGCGTTTAAACATTTCAGAGTCTAAATCTTCTAGCAAGTTTTTCAAGGTACAGCGTTTGATATGAGTAACCCCTTGCGCATGAACACAAACATAATCTCCTGCTGCGTCAACCCATTCAATGTCGGTTTGTTTTAACAAGGTTATATCGTCTCGGTCTTTAATGACGATTTTACGCTCAACTTTATCGGTATTAAGCTTAGGGAGACTCATACTTTGCGTGGCAGCACTCTCAGGATTTTTCCTTTCATTGATCGAATCTATCGCACTAATAATACGAGATTTATTTAAAGTATCTTCATCACTTTCACAACGGACCAACGCACGTTGAATGGCACGCTGAATACGTTCGTCATCAATAGGTTTAAGAATATAGTCAACGGCATGCACATCAAACGCGTCTAAAGCATATTGCTCAAATGCTGTGGTGAAAACCACCAGAGGGACAATATCAGATTGCAATTTTTTAATAACACCAAAACCATCAATGCCTGGCATCTGTATATCTAAAAAGAGTAAATCAGGCGCTAAAGCCATGGTCGCTTCAATCGCTTCTCGGCCATTTTTACATTCTGCAATAATTTCTATTTCAGGAATTTTATTTAACTTAGCACGTAAGAGATTAAGCGCTAAGGGCTCATCATCAACAATAATTGTTCTTAACTTAGTCATAAATTTAACTCACCGTCATTGAGTTTGGTACTGGCTAGCAGGTGTTATTTCATCAAGCGTTTCAAAAGGCAGCTTAATGATAGTTTTCAAACCACCTGATGGGATAATATTAAGGCTAAATACGTAGTCATCTGCATATAACACTTTAAGTCTTTCATCTATATTACGCAAGCCGACACCTCGACTCCTTTTTCCTTTCATTTTACTACCATCAACCGCTGTTCCAGAGCCGGTATCACTTAATTCTAATACCAACATTTCATCAACAACATCAGCCCATAAAGTGATAGTGCCACCCTCTTCATTTTGCGCGATAACATGTTTCATTGAGTTTTCAATAATAGGTTGTATTAATAAACTTGGTATTAAGGCTAATTTTGCTTCATCAGAAATTCTAAAATCTAATTTAAGTCGCTCGCCAAACCGGGTTTTTTCTATTTCTAAATATAAGTTAAGGGCGATAATTTCAAATTCTAACGCTATTTTAGTATCGGGGTTATTATCCAATGAATAACGTAAAAACTTACTTAGCTGAACGGTCATCAGTTGAGCTTTCTCAGGAGCCTCACATTCAATCAGAGAATTAATGGCATTGAGCGTGTTACAAAGAAAATGAGGATTTAGTTGATAACGTAACATTTTTATTTTTGCATCTCGCGCCACAGATTGCGCATTCACCCTTTTTAATTGCTCTTCTTTCGCTTCAGCTGCTTTTGAAAGCAACATTTTATGCTCAAATTGCAATAATTGGTAATAGCGAATACCATGAAAAAAACCGGTCCAACAAAAGAAAATAAAGATACTACTAAAATACCAGCCGCCAAACTCGTCCCAATTACCGTCAGAACTGGTCAGTTCTATATAGAGTTCGACTCGTATAAGTGTCCAAATAAAGGAAATACAAATCACTGAAATGATGCTTATCAGCACTCGGATAAAAATAGGTGAATTCCAACACCTCATAAAAACCCAATAAAGTGGCAATGAGCAGAAGATACCAACAACAGACTGCCAAAAAGTGTGACTTAGGTGCTCGACATCGATTTGAACATACCAAAGTGTTAGCGAAATCAGACTAATTAATGAAACGAAAGACCAAAAGCAGATTTGTAAAACCCAAAATAGATACTCTGGCTTTTTTGAAATTAATTTATTGAAACGTAATAATGGGTTGTCAGACATATTTGCTCCGAAATCATCTGATATTATACTACCCGTTCCGGTGCTAATGGTCGAATAAAAACTTCCCTACTATCGTTACTAAAGACCGTTTCATCTCATCGAGGTAAAAAACCGCTCAATTTAACCACATAGGTAGCGCACCTGACCGAGAGTTTATTATCAATAAAAAGTATGTGTTGGTATTTAAGTAAAAGGATCGTCTTTATTTAATCCACTGAATATATTAGCTATATTTAAAAACAGCTGAATTATTGTTATTTTAAATGGTGAGATTACCGGGATATGTTAAGCTCAAGCAAATTGAGAGCGAAAGTATATTAAAACCTTATTTAAAGGCTTCTATGCTCAAATCGCCGCAACAGCAAAGTTTGTAGAAAACTTGCACATAGGATCTATTTAATGAGATTTTTGACCACCCTTTCTATCCGATCTAAATTGGTTATAGCCATGCTAATGGCCGTTATCATATCGACCAGTATTGTCGGCTTTGTCGGTCACTCAAAAGCCAAAGAACTCCTCATTTCTAGACTGCAACAATCTGATTTACCTAACCTACTGCTGCGCGTTCGTAATGCCGTTGATGGCGAAATTTCTGAAATGAAAGTGTTAACAAAATCAATTGCCACTAACCCTTTTCTACTTGATTGGATAGGATCTGGTGCCAGCAAAGATAATGAAGCTAACGTTATTAATATGCTAAGTAACATCGCTAAAGATAACAATTTGAGTAATGCCTCCTTTGCCGATCGAAAAACAGCTAAATATTGGAACCAAGATGGCTTTCTCCGTGTACTTAAAAATGACAGTCTTGATGGTTGGTTTTTTGCGTTCACCAATGGTAATAAACAAGAGTCGGCAAGTACTTACGCTTACCCAAACGGTAATGTAGATGTTTTTATCAACTATCAACAACTTAATGGACGAGGTGTCTCTGGATTATCCAAATCATTTAATGACATGGTTAATTACCTAAACAGCTTTAAGATTGAAGAGTCGGGCTTTGTATATCTTGTTGATCACTCGGGTTTGGTAAAAATTCACCAAGATAAAGCAAAAAGTGAAAAGGCGAACCTTGCTGATATATATAAAGATATAAATTTTCAAACACTGTTATCAAAAGAACAATTTGCTTTTCAAGAAACAGAAAGTTTAATTGTGGCGACAAGCTATATCTCAAGTTTGGGTTGGTATGTCGTTGCAGAGGTGCCAAAAGCTGAATTGTACTTAGCGTTGAACGAGTCACGAAATTATATGTTGATTTGGTTTGTTATTATCGTTGTGGTATTTATTTTTATCAGTATCGTATTTGCAAAAAGTTTAACGCAACCTATCAATGATCTTGCTGGATTATTTAAAGCCTTGGGTGATGGCGAAGGTGATCTTAGTTACCGACTCAATGAAAGCGGTAGTGAGGAAGTCTCACGTTTGGCTCATGGTTTTAACACTTTTATCAGTAAAATACACTCGGTGGTTAATGATGTCGCTAAAACATCAAAAGATGTCCGCCAAGCATCATTAGATGTTTCTCAAGATGCAGAGCAGTCAAAACTCGATGCTGAAGATCAGCGTGATATCGCCACACAAGTTGCAACCGCCATTAGTGAAATGGGTTCAACCATTACAGAAATTGCAGCAAACGCCGCACATGCGGCTGACTCGACGAGTGAAGCGATAACCCAAGCTAAAAATGCACAAGTTGTTGTTAAAGAATCAACTGAGAATATTTACCAGATGGCACAAAAAATGGATTCAGTCTCTGTCACTATTGAATCTTTAGCGAATAAGAGTAATGCCATTAGTAGTGTGCTTGATGTTATACGAGGAATTTCAGAACAAACAAATTTGCTGGCCTTAAATGCCGCTATTGAGGCTGCTCGTGCAGGCGAACAAGGTCGTGGTTTTGCTGTGGTCGCTGATGAAGTACGAAATTTGGCAAAGCGCACCAGCGAGTCAACCGATGAAATTAATAAAATGATCAACCTCTTACAGTCTGAGTCTCAGCGAGCCGTTGATAGCGTAAGAGAAAGTAAAGCGACCGCCGAAATTGGCGCTACTGATGCTCAACAAACAACCGAGGCACTTAATGAAATTGTTGCTAATATTCAACTCATTTCAGATCTAAACACTCAAGTGGCCACGGCAACAGAAGAGCAAGCAGCCGTTGTCGGTGAAATTAATATTCATGTACATACGATTAGTGATAGTACAGAAAATAGTGCGCAAATATCAACCCGTATAGCCTCTTCAAGTGAGTCTCTCACCGCGATGGCAATGAGCCTTGATAGCTTAGTGAAACGCTTTAAAATATAAAAAAAGGTTAATCGATTGGGTCAATAAGCGGATTTTAATCTTTAAATTAGGCCAATAAAATAAAACCCAACGACTTTGAGCGAGCAATATTTGCTGACAAAATCCTTGGGTTATTACTTTTATCGATTGTTAAACGTTAAGGAAAACTAAGCAACCGCATTGTTTTTGTTAATGTTTATAACCTTATTTGGATAAATATCTTTCATCACTAACTTAGGCGTACGGTCGACTTTAAAGAGTCCCCAATGTTTTTCAGGTTCTAATTTATCTGGAGATCCTTTCCATGGTTCATCAAAGGCTTCAAAAACAAAGGTCAGAATTTTTTCTTCTGTCGTCCAAGCAAGCAGCTGCTGATAATATTCTGCCTGTAGCGCTTCGTTAGCATTCCAAGGCTCTATGCCCCGTCCATTTGATGCCGTTGTCCAGCCAGCTTCGGTGATGATCACCGGTTTGTCAGGATAATGATGGGCAACACTGTAATAATTTTGTTTGGTATACTCGAGTGCATCTTCCATGGTTCTGTATTCCCAGGCGGGATAAGTATGAATGGAAATAAAATCTAGTTCAGCAACCAAAGGCTCAAGTTTATAAGTCCAAGGGACATAATTTTCACAAAAAGTGACCGGTTGATGAATTTCTTTTTTTATTTGTTTTACATAGTTTACTAAACTATCGACAGGTACCATATGGTCTGTCCATTCGACACTTGCTTCATTGCCGACAGAAACTGAAAATACGATGTCGTCAAACTTTTTGGTCAGCGCGATCATACTATGAATTTCATCACAATTTTTCTGGCGATTAGCATTAATAACTTCTTGGCTAAAATCGGCACCCCAAGGGCAATTAGGATTACTCATTTCTGCTGCCATATCGACACCCAGCATCACCTTAAAATGTAACTTTTCAGTATTGATAACATCGAGAACAAGTTCGGCGTGTGGTCCACAATCGTAAAGTCGCAGGTAGCGCCAGTTTTCTTGCAAAATAAGTAAGTCTTCTTTAACTTCATTATAACTTGGGTAAAGACCTTCTCTTGGGTTTTGCCCGTCACGATAGCCCGAATAACAAATAGCGTTTTCATGAACCAACTTCATCGAACTAATGGTTGCGACTTTATCACTGTGATTTTTAAACATATTTTAATTTCCCGTTTTTATCCCAAAGGCCCCAATGCGCGCCAACACCGCCTTCATCTTTAACTTTCCAAACCTCATCAAATGATGAAAAATAGAAGACCGCTATATGCTCTTCTTCTGCCCACTGATAAGTACCTAAAAAGTACTTAATGGCGTTTTCATAAGATGGTACAGCACCCCACTCTGCTGGACCTTCGTTCGGCCAGCCAGTTTCAGTGATAATAACTTTTTTACCCTTACCAGCTTTAATTGCACGGCGATACATGTCTTTCATGTAGAGGATGGAGTACTCAAGGGCACAGCCTTCCCAAAAAGGATAACAATTCGCTAAGATCAAGTCGCAGGCATCGGTAACATTAGGATGTTCTTCAAATTCATAGTAAGCGTCTACATAGCCCACTTCGATACCCGGTAATGCTGCTTTGACACGATTTATGTAAGCGATTAATTGCGCTTCGGTTAAATCTTCACGCAGTAATACCTCATTGCCAACGGCAACAATATCGGCATAGCCTTGCTGCGCAACTGCTATCAGATTATTAATCTCTTTTTCATTATTTTCTAAATCATCATCTAACCACGCACCCACTAAGGTTTTTAGGCCTTGCTGCTTGGCTATCTTGGGGATATTTTCATTACCATCAGTACAAGAAAAAGAACGGATCCAGTTAATGTTGGGGGAAATAACCGCCAAACGTGCCGATATCTGTGCTTCACTTATAATAGTACCAGGCCCTTGTCCTTCGGTATAAGGGCTAAAGGAAATACCATGAATTTTATTATCAAGTACCCCAGTAACGGCACTTTGTAAGTCTTCTCGAGAAGAATGACCAAGATTCATTCCAGCCAATGACATATGCTTATTGTATTTACTCGACATGCTCGTCTCCGATATCCATCGTTATATAATTGACGGGGTATTAACACCCCGTCTTTAATCGAACCACCAAAAAATTTATGCTAAATAATGCTTAGTAGAATAAGTTATCGGTTGATATCGTTAGGGTTAATTGCTGTATTTGACCGCTTCTAAGAAACAGCTCATTACTCTCTTTAGCAGGTAGACACAACGCTGAGAATGTTTGCGGTTTACCTTCTTTATAGGTCACTGTTAACGAAGGTTCGACTTCATCGTTAAGCTGGTAAATAATTGGCACCTGACACCAAGTAAATGCGAGTCCCATTGCTGGCACCGTTATTTCTTGCCAATTTTTGTTAACATCTAGGTAGCGAAATGGCTTGGCTTGCTGAATAAATTCACATGATTGCAACAAGCTTGGTTCAAACGAGACAACACCGGCGTTAACGCGAAGACCTAACTCGCCAAAACGTGAAAGTATTTCTTCTTTCACTTGCCCTGTCATACCCGGTTGTTGCGCACCCGAATGTTTAGGGGTATGAGAGTAAGGGTCCATTGGAAATGCCCCGTATTCAAGGGGTGTTTTGTTAAAACCAATACCGTCACGAACTCGATAGTATAAACTGGCAATTTGTCGCCTTACCTCGTCACTTTCGCCTTGCTCAACACAGCTAAAAAAGTTTTCTTCTACCGCTAACATCAACTTAGAAACCATGTGCCAATAGATACAGCCCAAACCTTCAAAACCAAACATGCCGCCAGAGCGACCAGTAAAAGCTTGATGATTAAAGGTTTGCTCATAAAGGTTAAATATCGCGGTTTTATCAGTTGTCAGTGCGCCAGGATATTCTTGACTAAGCTCTGTTAATTTATCTTGTAGAACATTGCTATTAGTCATATCAGCATTGAAACGATATTGACCATCAATATCTTGCAAAATGATGCGTTCATCAGCCTGTTTAAGCATCTGTTGCAACGAAGTATTTTCTTGTACCTGCTGGGCATTAACACAATTTTTTTCTAAAAAGCTTGGCAGTTTTCTGTCGGGGTAAAGCATAAAGCTTTTTTGATCGGGGCGATAAACATCACTGGCAAAAAGCGCTTCGAGTACATCAACCACTTGCTTTGGTTTAAGTGCACCAGAACTTAAGGCTGCAACTTGCCCTTCAAGCATCGGGTACAAATTTTTCACTGTAGAGGTCTTATTTTCTAGGCTCAATAAATTATAAGCGTTATATAAGCCGTCGGCGCGTTCGTTGGTGTCAATCGTATGTTCAATCGTTTGTAAGGCATCACTTAACATTGAACTGATCTGACTGATCTGCTGATGCGTCTTACCACTAAAACCTTCTTGGCGATAAATAGCTTGACGGTAATGGCTTGCGGCCATGCCTAGTTCGGCAGTACTTTGGTAGCGTACCTCAACCGTTACTGGCTCAGGCGTTAACGTTGAAACTAAATTATTTAATGCCGTTGCCGTCTCAGTCAACCATACGTTAACTTCAACAGACAGCTCAATATCTTGCGTTTCATTAGCAATTAACTCTTGGAAAAAACAAACATAACGACGCAAGTAACATAAAGTCACCATAGATAAACCTTGCCCAACTAAGGCATTGTTTGCATCATTCCATTCGGGCCTTTGGGTATTTAACCAAATGCCGCCATCAACCACTAAATTACCGAGTTTAGATAACAAGGGCACTAATAATTTTTCCAGCAAGTTAACTTGATAAACGTCACCCTGTGAGTCGAGTACCAGTTTACCATCAGCGCCTATTTTCTTAACACGTTGTTCAATGTTAAGCGCGAGCGATTCATCATAGGTAACGGTGCTTTTAGCATCTTTAACCAAGTCATCAAATGACTTAATGCGATAAGGGACATTGGCATAACTGAAAAGTGTTTGGCGTAGCATCGCCGTCAATTTTTCTGGGTGAAATTGCTTAGACAGCTCGAGCATCTTTTGCAAGTAAATAATTTGATGATCACCCCAATAGCCAATATAACTCCATGGATCATCAGGCTCTTCTACTTCCCAGTCGATGCCTTCTTTGGTGATTCTATAAGGATTGTAACCATCCATCGTTGAGGCATTAACAAACTTGGCAACAACACTTTCAATAAATTGCGGGTAGCTATACGTTAAGGCTTCCCAGTTTTGAAAAATATCTCGCCAATTTCCTTGATAAGTTAACAAACGCTTATTGTTTTCATCAACCAATTTAATCGCAAACTGGTTCCATGGACGACTCGGATCGCCATGACGACGACCAAATGAAATCGGCAGGTATTCAGAAGTTAAGCGCTCAAGTTGGCTATCGCCAGAGGCTTTAATTTCTGTCAGTAATTCCGCAAAATCTAACTTTTGTGGCAAACTATCTAACAGCGCTTGATTACGTTGATAAACCTTGTGGTTAAATAAATTAATCGTCTTGGTAAAGTCATCTGCAGAGATCATATATTGATCGTCAAAAATACCACCACGCAAGGCATTAAATAAAACATTGGCATAATGATGCTCAGCAACGCTCTCTTCACCGGTTAATTGAAAACCATCAACACAAGCCATAATACGTGCTAGTGCATCAGAGCCATTCGCTATAGAATCGTTGATATCTTCGTCAAGTTTATTTCGTTCGCCTAGCTGACGACGCAAGACAACAGATTGACCTTGAGTCTGCTCAACATTAGCAATAAATTGCCACTTTTTATCACTGCGCGGCTTAAGTTCAAGGGTGGTATGCACTAAAAATGCACCACGAATACCCCGTTTTGTTGTTTCTTGTTCAACCTGCTCGCCACGTCGAAAAGCGCTTAATTGCTCAGATGAGAGTAAAATATCGGTGTTATCTAAACCCAGGCAAAAGACCGTATTGGCTTTTAATGACTCACAAGGCTCTGCTCTATCGGTGATCCCCGAAAACAAAGTAAAAAAGGCAAGACCTGAACTTTCATCTAGCTCAGTCCACTTATAGGCATCAACTAAATTGCTTGAATTTGTCTGGGTAAAACGCGGTGTACCTGCAGGTAAAACATTCTGAAAACCATCAATAATTTCAACACTTAAAGGTTTATCTGATAAGTTCTCTAATTCACATTTTCTTACAAAACCATAGGTGTCGCTGGTTGCCCAGGTATAGCGAAAGGCTAACTGCAAATCATGATGAATTTCTTCAAAACACAGTTTATTGCCTAATACGTTTTTGTATAAGTTTCTGGTGATATTAAAACGAAGTTCATGTTCACGATTGAAGGGTTCCCAATCAACCTTTTCACTACCTGTGTCAGCCCGTAGCAGGGTTTTACAACCGGTATTTAACTCACTTTCATGAATTTTATCTACGGTGACATAAGGAAATAAAGGCGTCTCTGGCGATACTCGACCCGCGGTCAAGCCGCCCGTCGATGAAACAAATAACCAATGGTCACTATTAGAGATAACGCTAACAAAAAAAGGAGCCATCTTATTAACATTGTTGATGGCATAAAAGCGTTCGTCAGCGATAGTGACAAATTCACCAGTCACTTGATTGTTGTTATTACATATTTTCATTTTTAATTCCTACCTAAACTCAAGGTACTATGCTGTTCTAAATAATTGAATAAATTGATAGATAAACGTTTAAATTCATCTATTTCTAAAATTTACGGTTTACTGATTTAAGGGTTTAAATATTCTGACAAAGTCAACTTCCATTGATACCGGAAAAATACTGTCATCTATGGGGCCACCTGCTTTGCCCCACATACCGCCAATCGCGAGATTTAAAATAACGTGGTAAGGATGATCGTAAGGCCAAGCGCGCCAACCGCTAGATTCATTGCTATAAAAGAAATAAGGCACATTATCAAACAATACGGTAATACTCTCTGGCGTCCACTCAACGGAGTAAAGATGAAAGGCCTTTTCAACATTTTGACCTTCGATACTGCCCTTTCGTTGTTGCCAATTCGCCCAATAATAAGCTTTATTATGTACGGTGCCATGAATGGTTTGCATGTCGTAACCAACGTGTTCCATGATGTCTATTTCACCCGAGTTGGGCCAAGCATCACAGGTTGCACTGCCTTGCCAATCTTCATCTTCTTGACAGGTGCTTGAATATTTAAAAGCATCACTAGGCAACATCCAAATAGCTGACCAAGTACCTTGCCCTGCGGGTAACTTAGCTCGAACGTCGACACGTCCGTAAAGAAAGTCGCCTTTACCTTGTGAGTGAATACGGCCAGAGCTATATTTTGCATCGCCCAAATTTTCTTTGTAGGCGGTGATCACTAAATTACCGTCTTTTACATGGACATTTTTAAGGCTGTCAGTATAAGTTTGGTCTTCACTGTTCACCTTACGAGCAGGCCAAATATCATAACTCCATTTATTTGGATCTGGCTTACCTTGATAATTAAATTCATCACTCCAAACTAATTGCCATTGCTTTGACTCAATTTCTTTTTTTCGGACAATTAGGGCACTAAGGATTGGCTGCCCATTAATCGCTTGAAAGTTTATATCTAGCTGTACATCTGTCACTTCAACATTATAAACAGCTCGTGCTAAGGCCGAGATATGCTTACCATCTCGAGCAAGCCTGACATTTAAATCGCTAATAACCAGCTTGTCCTCAGCAAAAACATTGAAGACTCGGGCATCCATGGCATTATCTTCAGGTTCAGCAAATTTAAAAATGATATCGTACAGGCCATTTTCCATCGGTTGCTTAATACCAATATTACCAAAGCGAAAAGATTGATAAATAAAACTATCTTGTGAGCCTTTGATATTTTCAATCGTACCTATATCACCAGTAATTATCGATTGATCTGCTTGATAGCTTATACCGTCAACGCCAACATATTCACTGCCACCAACATTAATGGCCCAGACGACCGTGTTATTTTTTTCAAGATGATCACTTTGCTGGTCGCCCTGATGAGCAGAAGCTAAATGAGCTTCATCGGACTGATAACTTTCATCGTCGCTTATCAGTGCTTGGCCAATAAGTAATACGGGGATTAAGATTAAGACCAAGACCAACAATGATTTTTTGTTACTTTGTTTATTCTTCATGTTATTGAAGCTCCAAATTCATAACGCCATGTCAGCTAGGTAGCGTTATTTATTAGCAATATATTAGCAACAATAAGGGAACTAGAATGTATCGCAATCAAAACAAGGCAAGATGGACTAGCCTTGCGGTAAAAACGACACTGCTCGCATAGCGGCTAAGCCCCGTGAGTCTTTAAGGCTAAATGTATTTGTTCAACTTTTTCTTTATTAAGCACGTACTTTCGCATGACCCAAGCAACAAGTATTGAACCTAATGCAGGGTAAACAGTGAATGATAGTAATATCCCCTCTTTAGCTGTTTCTGTTTGTTCAACGTCTGCTTGATAGCCATAATAAGCCAGTAACCAACCGGCGAAAGCGCCACCAAAAGCGACACCTAATTTGATAAAAAACACCACCGAAGAATAGACCATGCCGGTTATGCGCACACCCGTTCTCCAATGACCATAATCTATGGTGTCAGCCATCTTTGCCCACAACAAAGGCGTTGCCATTTGTAAAAAGAAGCTCCATAAAAAAAACAAAGCAAAGGCGGTAGTCACTTGATCTTTTGGGACAAAATAACTGATCACACAGATAAAAGCGGCGATGAGCTGTAAACTAATATAAGCCTTAATCTTGCAGACTCTTTTCGCAAGAGCTTGAGCACAAGCGCAGCCTAAAATACTACCTATCATGCCCAGCGACATAAATAAAGTAATTTGCGCTTCGAGACCGAGCACATATTTCACATAATATATCGCTAATGTGGCTCTTAATACTTGGCCTGTTAATAAAAATAAACCTGCCAGAGACAATATTCGCCATTGATCATTTTGCCACAGTGCTTTTAAATCGTCGAAAAAGGAGGTTTGCTGATTTTCAGGTACGCAAACACGTTCTTTAGTACCACTAAAGCATAATAGAAACATCGCCACACCTAAAAGGCTCATCGTGACCATAGTGAACTGATACCCTTTGGCTTTATCACCACCACCAAAATACTCGACTAAAGGCAAAGTGCCTGCGGCAACAATTAATCCACCGAGCATCCCTAAGACGAATCGATAAGTTTGTACTGATACACGTTCAGCGGGCTGCGTTGTTAAAACACCACCTAACGCAGAATATGGGATATTAATTGCGGTATAGACCATCATTAACAAGGTATAGGTAACAAAGGCATAGATAATCTTAGCATTACCTGTCAAGTCTGGTGTCGTAAATGCCATAATAGAAATAATGCCAAACGGCACAGCAAGCCAAAGTAGATAAGGTCGAAATTGTCCAAAACGTGTTTTAGTACGGTCAGCCAATGCCCCCATCAGGGGATCAGTTATCGCGTCAAATAAACGCACCACTAAAAACATAGTGCCAACAACAGCTGGCGAAATACCCACCACATCAGTATAAAAAATTAACAGGAACATCATCACCGTTTGGAAAATAATATTACTGGCGGTATCACCTAAGCCATAAGCAATTTTTTCGCGAATTGTTAACATAAAACGTCTCTTTTGATTATTGACTCAACTAACGAGCTTAGACATATAAGGTTATAAAATAAAAAACCTATAAACAAAAAAGGCCTATATCGCAAAACAATATAGGCCTATTCATTGAACTTAGCAGATCACCGTTTTACTTAAAGCTGTAACGAACACCTACAGTATATCTAGTACCGTATTGTCTAGCAGATAAAAACTGCTCTTCGTAACGGCCAAAAGATTGCTCGGTTTCGTTATTAAGGTTTAAGCCTTCAACAAATACCGTAAAGTTTTCATCAATGTCGTAGTTAATACTCATATCGACTTGACCAAACTCTTTCGCAAATTGTGGTGGCGCATCAGAAGAACCTTGAGCTTGTCCGACACCAATAAGGTATTCGTCACGCCAAGCGTAAGTGACTTTTACTGACAAACCTTCTTTTTCATAGAACAATTGAAAGTTAGCCGAATCACTTAAACCGGTTAGAGGTGTTTGCGGTTTTAACTCAGCAACACTGTCAACTTTAGTTATATCATCCACATCAAATTTAACATCTCCATCAACGAAGGTCGCATTAGCACCGAAACCAAAACCACTCTCGCCAAAGAAATGTTGAACAGCGACTTCTATGCCGTCAACCATCTTATCATCGGGGGCATTGAATGGACGGGTAATATCCCATTGCATTAAAGGATCATCGCCTGCGGGCTCAATAAAGCCTTGAGCATTTAACGTGGCTCCATTAGCTTGCATTTGCGCAAAAATTTCATCACTCGTCGGGGTGCCGCCTAAGTCAGTAACCGCTTGATTCCAACGTGGCCCCTGATAAATATCACGGATATCATCAACGGGTGTCGTAATTGTTTGGCTACTAATAAAATTCTTTACATCTTTTCTAAAGTAACCAATAGCAGCATAACTACCTTCTGCGTAATAATATTCTAAAGAAATATCAAGATTAGTAGACTCATAAGGGTCAAGATTAGTATTACCTTCACCACCTATACGAGAATTAGGACGGGTACTTGCTCCTAATGAACGGCCACCAGCTAAGCTACCTAAAGGAGCTCGAGCGATAGTTTTACCCCAAGAAGCACGGGCAACAAGTTCATCACTAAGATCAATTTTGGCGTCAATCATAGGTAAGAAGACATCATGCTCACCTTCAAGTGACAAGATAGTATTTTCACCTGGTTGATATTGAGTTAACCACTCACTGCCACCTTTCCACCAAACTTCGGTAGGGATAGGTTGCAAAACATTACTGGTTACATCGGTTTGCTCATATCTAAAGCCAACACTGACCTGTACTGGTAATTCAGCAACGTCAAACTCAAATAAAGAGGAGGCATAAACACTGGTGGTATCTTCATCTACTGAAGATTGTGACTGAACACTGCCAGCACGATAGGCGTCGGTACTAAAAAAGTCGTCACCTAATACGTCACTGTTTAAATAGGCCGTTGAACGAGCAACCGCTTCATCAAAATCAAAACTATAGTAGTATCCAGCACCCATAGCGTTGTCGCCGTTTGAAAATTCATCCAAAAAGCCATCGGTTGTGTTGTATTCAAACATGCCATCAGGAAATGCCGCTGAATAATTGGGGTTAAATAAGAAACCACCAATCAGACCACTCCATGAACGTGAGCCACCCATGGTTTGCTCAGTACGAGCAACACCAAACTTAACTGACATTAATGGCGAGTCATCTGGGTTTTCCCATGAACCATCGATTTGCAGTTGATCAATTTCAGACTTTCCAGGAGTATGCTCAAATTGGCTAAAGTGTGAATCCATTTCACTAGGTGCAAGCGTTGTAGAGCCATTTTTCCAGAAGATTGTCCCTTGTGGAATATCACCTTGTCTGAAGTCATAATGTTTATTAACCAATTGATCTGAACCGAAAACTAATGATCCCGTGCCATTCATGCCTTTATCTTTACCGTTGTCAGCTTTGTTTTCTGAGCTGTGGTAATCGACTGAAAAAACAAAATCATCAGACGGACGCCATTCAACGTTAAAACCTAATGAACTCTCATTAGTTTCAATGGTATTTCGATTGGCCGTATAAGAACCATCGTTACCCGACAAGTCGGCGAACATAACCGTGCCATTTTCATCTAATTCGTAAGCATCAATGTTACCGCCAAAATCATGCCATTGACCCCAACCAATAGAATTAGTGCCCGTTGTTGACTCTCCCATCGTATAATCAAGTGTCATAATCACACTTTCTGTAGGCGCATATTGGAAAGTAACATTGGCATTGGTTCTTTCACGCTCAACATTAGCAATACCGTAGTTCATATCACGAGGGAAAAAAGCACCCGCTGCGGCATTCGCATCACGATTATCAATGACTTTGTCATCATCTAAAGTCGGTAGTTGTGCGTCTGGCTGAAACTGCCAACCTTGAATATTTGCCGATTGTTGTTGAAAGTCACGTTGTTGATGAGAAAACGACAAAGCAAAACCAAAAGTGTCATCAGCAAAGGTATTACTGTATAAGCCTGAAAACTCAGGTGTAACATCATCACCTTCGACATTAGACGAGTCATAAATGCCTTTTCCTGAGATAACAAATTTCTCACCTGGGCTAGCAAAAGGTTTCATAGTAATAATATTAACGGTAGCACCAAGACCACCACTTGGGTTTTCTGCACGCACAGTTTTATGTACTTCAATAGCACTGACGCCATCAGAAGATAAATTTTCTAAACTGTATGAACGTGAATTACCCGTACCCGGCATTTGACGGCCGTTAAGTGTAATTAGGTTAAATTCTGGACCAAAACCGCGCACGGTGATCTGGCTGCCTTCACCATTAGAGCGACTGACCGAAACACCGGTAATACGCTGTAATGACTCGGCTAAGTTAGTATCTGGAAATTTACCCATATCTTCAGCTGAGATGACGTCAACAACGCCTGAAGCGTTTCTTTTTACTGACATAGAGCGAGATAAACTGCTCATGATACCAGTCACTTGAATAACTTCAATCGCAGCGTCTTTCTCACTGTTATTGACTTTATCTGTTACGGCTTCTTCGGCATAAAGCTGACTGCTCAATCCAGTTGCTAAAACCGCTGATATACAAACGGCTAAGCGCTTTTTATTAAAAATTGAATGTTTCATGGTTACCCTACTTTCTTAAAATTAGTTTTAATGACGGCGGCTACTTAAAGCCGCTCAACCTTTGCTAATATCGTGGTTATAGTGCTGTTATCATCACATTGTCAAGACGAAAAACAGCCCCTTCACCCGTTCCCCAAGCAGGGAAAATCATTAATACATCTATCTGACTAATATCTAAACCGGCATCAAATAATGTTTGCAGTGGGAATGTGTAGGTTTGCCATTCACCCGTAGTCGGTGCTTTTCCTTCGGTGCTGCCTGTTAAAGGAAGCTCTGCAAAAGTATCGGCTTTATTTGACTCGATTTTAAACATCCAAACACTCGCTGCATCGTTTGGTGGTGTAACAACTTTAACATCAAATTTCACCACACCATTGGCTAAGATACCTGATGCATCAACAAAGACGCCATCTTCAGCATCAAGCCCAACAACCGTTGGCTGTGAACCAATAACATATTCAGCCGTTACGCCATGAGCGGTGTCATCGTTTTCAAGTGTTGGTGTTGTGCCACCACAACAATCCCACATTGACCAACCGGTAGCAGGTGCATCAGCAAATAAAACATCATTGTTGACAGCTGTAGCTGTTGGGTCATAAATTTTAACGTTATCTAGACGGTAGATTGCACCTTCGCCAGCACCCCATGCAGGGAAAACCATTAAGACATCAATCGCACTGACATCTAAACCAGCATTCGCTAAAGCAGATAAGTTAAACGTATAGGTTTGCCATTGATCTAGAGCCGGTGAAACACCTTCTACAGAGTCAGTTAAGGTAAGTTCGGCGAAAGTCGCATTATTGTCTGCTTCAACTTTAAACATCCAAGCCGCATCACCAGGCATAGCGGTTACTTTCATTTCAAATTGAATAACCCCGTTAGAAAGAATCGCAGAAGCATCAAATGGCGCAGGTGAATCTGTATTATCAGCTCTGGAAATAAAGCCCATTACCGTTGGCTCACCACCGATAGAAAATTCAGCTACGTTACCGTGAGCATCATCATCTAATTCAACCGTTGGCATAGAACCACCACAACAGTCCCACATTGGCCAGCTTGGGTTTTCGTCATCAGTAAAGACCACTAATTCAGGCGCTCCAGCAACGTCACCTTCAATTGTAATATTAGTAATTAAATATTCAGCGCCTTCGCCTGTTTGCCAAGCTGGAAATATCATCACCACATCAATGGCACTAAGATCTAGACCTGCGTCTTGTAAGACTGATAATGGAAATGTATAAGTTTGCCATTGACCCACAACAGGATCTGCACCTTCATTACTGGTGTTAAGCGCAACATCGCCAGTATTAGGTCCGCCGTCACCGGCTTCCACTTTTAATAACCAAGTCGTCGCAGAAGATGGTGGGGTAACCACTTTCATTTCAAATGACAAAGTACCATTTAAATCAACCAATGGTGATGCATCAAATGGGCTAGACTCACCAGAAAAATCATCACCAAAATGTTCGCCTCGCGTTGAAAAACCTAATACGGTGCCATTGTTATCATTAATATTAAATTGAACAGCATCGCCTTTATCGGCATCAGCGATAATTGCAGGTGAAGTACCACCACAACAATCCCAAGCAATCCAGTTAGCATTTAACGTACCGTTAAAAATATCTAGGTTTTTAGCAACACCATCACTTGGCGGTAATGGAACTGGTGCTTTACCTTCAATAAGACCATCTTCTAAGCTATCGTAACCGGGTCTTACTGTTTCACAGCCTTTACCGGTATCAATATTTTGCTGACACTGGAAAACACGTACATAGTCAATTTCAAATTTGTTATCTGCACCAAAAACTGTGGCATCAACACCTAAGTCATTAACATTTTCAGGCCAACTGCCACCAACAGCAAAGTTAAGTATTAAATAAAATTCTTTGTCATAAGGAGCTTTGCTCCAATAGGTTTTTAATTCACCCGATAACTGGTCGTAGTATTCAGTAAACCAACCTCGATGTGATAGGCCTACCGCTTCATCTTTAGAGTTGTAGCGAATTTTGGATTGTCGCTGTGTTGCATATAAATGGTCATCCATGTACCAGCGAATTTCACCTTCTTGCCACTCAATGGCGTAAGTGTGAAAATCATCAGCGGGGTTAGCACCACTCGCTAGGCTATAAGCTTGTCCTGATTGAGAATTGTTAGGCCAACTTTTACCATAGTGAAGTGTTCCGTAAACATGGTTTTCTGCGCTACCGTCTTCTCTGGCTACACCTAAGTTAACTGATTCAAAGATATCAATTTCACCCGAACGTGGCCATTCGCCATACTCTTCATCAGTAGGCATCATCCAAAATGCTGGCCAGCTACCTTGTCCTGAAGGCGCTTTAGCGCGCATTTCCATGCGTCCATATTTAAAATCAGCTTTATAACGCGTCATCATGCGAGCCGATGTATAAGGTAACGCGGCGCCCTCAGCTGCGGGTAAGGCTACAATGTTTAACATACCATCTTGGATATATGAGTTTTCAGCGCTGTCGGTGTAACACTGTTTTTCTTGGTTACCACCCCCGTCACAGTTAACTTCATGCGTCCAGTTTTGAGTGTTTATTGTGCTTGTATCAAACTCATCATTCCACACCATTTTCCAATCAGAGACAGGCTGTTGTGGATCGATAACATCTGGTTTAGTTTCGGTGGCTGCACCACCACAGCCAGCAAGTCCTAACGTGACCGTTAGCCCTATTAACGCGGCCAAGCCTTGTGTTTTAAATTTAACACTGCTTTTAATTTTCATGTCTTCTCCCCTAGAGATATCCAAATCAAATATTTATAATCATTTTTATAATCATTTTTATAATATCTATACGCTTCTTTTATCTACAAAGCTCACGTGAATACAAATACAATCGTAAACAAAATACTGTTATTAACTGCATATCTTTTAGCACAACGATTTACTAATTAGCATTTAAATACGGTCAGATGGGATAGTGCAAAGTTGAAATGGACAAAATAGGGTCGAACGACTTTTTTTGATGAACTTTTTGGCTTTTGTAATTACCGCTTTACTTGGGTTTTGTATTAAGAATCGAATATAACTTTAAAGCAAGTTGAGTCATCATCTATATAATATGATGAAGACTAAGCTTAGTGCTCTCTTTACCTATTAGCTTTTTAATAGTTAACACCAACAAACACCCAGTTAATAAGTGTGAAACCTTAGTATCTTGACATCACACTAATAAATACTCTGCATTATCTTAAGGGGTAATTGCCCGATAAGATCGCCCGTCACCTGTAAAACACCGCTAACAATTAGCGGATAAAAGCTATTATTTATCTCCTTACACTAACAATCAGTACACTTTAAACCCAAAGTGTTCAATAAAGACCCAACTTTAGTGCAAATTTAATAAAAACCCACTTGACCATGATATTAGGGACGACTCACCGTTTCCTGATTGTTTGTATCACTTTTTACTGTAGTTTATTTTTGGCTTTTCTACGATTAATCTCAGTTAAATTTAACTAGAAATGCATCATAAAATAATAAAAGAAGAACAAGTTTGGCAATTTAATTAGCCAAGTGAGTACCTTCAACTAAGCAGCACGGCACTATATACAAACCAAAGTATAACGACACAAGCTTGGTTTTATATTGCCAATGCTGCAAATAATTAAATGACAATTGAACAGTTTATAGGGGATATAAATGACTAATATAAAAAATAAAAAAAGCTTCAACAAAAACATAATCGTCCTAAGCCTAGGTTTAGCTTTATCTGCATGTGGGGGAAGTTCAAGCGATACCAAAGTTGTTGACGTTATAGAAGTGAGCAACTCCGCACCGACTATTAGCAGCACAGCTGTTACAACCATTGAGTCAGGTTCAACTTATAGCTACTCATTAGTCGCTGGCGATGCCGATGGTGACACTTTAACAATGTCAGCCACAAATTTACCCGCTTGGCTAACTTTTGATAGTGCAACCGGAAGCTTAACGGGTACGCCAGCAGATAGTGATGCCGGAGATACGGCAATTACCTTAACCGTAAGTGATGGTACTGATGAAATTACTCAATCATTTACTGTTTCTGTAACTGTTCCAGTTCCAGCGAATAATGCAGCGGTAATAACCAGTGCAGGTATTACCGGTGCGACTGTTGGTCAGGCATACTCTTACACTTTAATGGCGACCGATGCAGACAACGATACACTTGCTATGTCAGCAACTATTCCTGGAGCACTTTCTTGGTTAACTTTCGATGATGCTACCGGTATATTATCAGGTACGCCAGCATCGGGCGATGTTGCCGCTACAGAAATTACGCTGACAGTTAATGACGGCAGTGTTGATACTATGCAAAAATTTACCATTACTGTTGTTGCCGAAGAAGTGGTCGTTACCCGCAATATGATTGCTTTTGAAGGTGCTGCAGAGACCTATGCTTTCAATAATTTTGATGGTGGTATGTCAACTGTGATGGCTAATCCACAAGCTACTGGCATTAATACCAGTAGCCAAGTAGTAGAAATGCAAAAATTGGCTGGACAACATTGGGGGGGAAGTACATTAACACTGCCTACCGCACTTACCTTGGCTGCAGAAGATAACACCTTCACGATGAAAGTTTGGTCGGCTCGAGCTGTACCGGTATTATTTAAACTTGAAGGCATCAATAAAGAAATATCGGTTGATCATGCAGGAACGGGTTGGGAAGATCTTAGCTACGACTTTGCTGATGATGTAACAGGCGCCGTAGACAGCGTTACTGTGATATTTGATTTAGGCACTATGGGCGACGCTGAAGGAAACGCCGCAGATTGGACCTTCTATTATGACGAAATAACAACACCTGCTGCGGCTGAAAAAGAAGTCGTTGGTGATGGCTCTACAAGTATTACTGATTTTGAAGCTGCTCCTGAAAACTATACGTTTAGTGACTTTGATGGTGGCGCAGCCGTTGTGCTTGCCAACCCAGATGCAACGGGTATTAATACCAGCGCTCAAGTGGGTCAAATGACAAAATCTGCGGGTCAAACTTGGGGTGGTTCAACAATGACATTGGCTACACCAGCTGCAATCCCGGCTAATAGTATGGTTATCATGAAAGTTTGGGCTTCGCGTGCTGTACCCGTTTTAGTTAAATTTGACGATATGGATGCAGAAAGAACAGCAAACCATACTGGTTCAGGATGGGAAGAGTTGAGCTTTGATTTTACTGGCGCTACTAGTACAAGTGAAACCAGACTTACACTAATTTTTGATAATGGCGTGATGGGCGATGCCGCGAGTGATGCCGCTAATTGGACTTTCTACTTTGATGATTTTACCACCCCTACTGCTGAAGAAGTCTCTGAAGGTAACTTTGTTGCCGTTGGAACGCCATATGACTTTGAAGCCACAGGTTTAGGCAGTGATTTTGTTTGGGCGGTCTTTGAAAATGATGATAACCCTGCCTTAGAGTTTGTTGGCAACCCAGCTTCATCAACAGTCAATGACTCAGCAACAGTTGCTATGTTTACCGCTAGAATGGCAGGTCAGCCATGGGCAGGTACGGAAACAACGGCGGCCAATACAACACCCTTTACGATGGACGCAACCAATAGCATTGTTAAAGTAATGGTTTATAAGTCCGTTATCAGTGATGTGGCATTAAAATTCTCTGTAGGCGCTGCGGCACAAGCAGAAATCAAGGTACCTAATACTAAAATCAATGAATGGGAAGAGCTTACTTTTGACTTTTCTAGCCGTATTGGTATGGCTGAAACCATTAATATTGACTCGGTGATAGTTTTCCCTGAATTTACTGACGGCAGAGCTGCCGATACCGTAAGCTACTTTGATAATATTACTTTTGGTCATAATGAATAATGCTGGTGACAAAAAATTTAGCTTGTATTTTTATTAGCTAAGTTTTACATTAATTACGAGTAAAATAAAAAGGGTTTACAGTATTTGTTGTTATGCCCTTTTATCTCGTTTAAATAGACTTATTTCAATAAGCGGAGAGGTTTTATGAAAATATCAAAAATGTTACTCAAAAGTGAACTGGTGTTGAATATAGGATTTGGCTTAACAGTATTGTTACTTGGCAAAGTAACCCTATATTTTATCGCCTAACAAAAGCACTAAAGGTCGTACATAATGGACAAAACCTTTAGTAACTTTTAAATATCCCTTTTAATCCCCACAAAAAAAAGAATCTAGCGATATAAAAATCTTTCAGCGATGATGACTCTTCCCAAAATAGACAGTAAACCCAATATTTTTACCGTCAGCTAAGATATAAAATTCATTACCTTATTAACAGATAACAGCTTAAATATTATTGACTGGTATTAATAGCCCAATGAATATTAAGTGAAATTATAGCATTTATCAGCAAGTAGTCAGTGTTAAGCATTTTAAAACTGATTTAATCAGTTTTAAATTATCTCATCATTTAGTTTAATTAAAAGTAAACCATCACCCGACACATCTCGTATTACTCAATAATACCGCCTCGACACTATTTATATTAATAAAATTAATTTTGACGAGATAATAAAGTTAATCGAATGAGTGGAGAAATTTTATGAAAACATTAAAAATATTACTCAACAGTGAACTGGTGTTGAATATAGGATTTGGCTTAACTGTATTGTTACTTGGTAAAGTAACCCTATATTTTATCGCCTAAGAAAAGCACTAAAGGTCGTACATAATGGACAAACCTTTAGTAACTTTAATTAAATAGCTTAAACAGACTATCTCTATTATTGTTTTATCTGATAACCACTTTTAAATATCCAAGTAACCGCTAATAAACAAAAGGCTAAAAAGCCACTCATCACACAAAAGCTTGTGAGTAAACTTACGTCAGCCACTTCATAAAAACTCCATCGAAAGCCACTAATCAAATAAAAGACCGGGTTAAATTGCGTTACTGTTTGCCAAAACGGCGGCAACATACTGACGGAATAAAAAGTGCCCCCTAAAAAAACGAGTGGGGTAATAACAATAAGTGGGATCACTTGTAGTTTCTCAAAATTATCTGCCCAGATGCCAATAATAAACCCAAATAAACTAAAGGTGATAGCGGTCATCACTAAGAAAAACAACATCCAAAATGGATGAGCTATTTCCAGCGGCACAAAGAAATGCGCTGTTGCGAGAATAATCAAGGCTAGCAAAATTGATTTTGTTGCTGCCGCACCGACATAACCAAGCAGCACCTCAAATGAAGATACTGGAGCAGAAAGTAGTTCATAAATAGTGCCGGTAAATTTAGGGAAATAAATACCAAATGAGGCGTTAGAAATGCTTTGTGTTAACAACGAAAGCATAATTAACCCAGGTACAATAAAAGCACCGTAGCTAACACCGTCTATTTCAGTAATTCGAGAGCCAATGGCAGAGCCGAAAACAACAAAATAAAGTGACGTCGAAATCACGGGAGAAATAATACTTTGAAAAATAGTACGTTTAGTCCTGGCCATTTCAAACTTGTAAATAGCCGCAACAGCATAACGATTCATGTTTTTTCCCTTACTAATGAAACAAATATATCTTCTAACGAACTTTGATCTGTTTTGATATCTTTAAAGGCAATAGCCGCTACTGACAATTGCTGAAGTAAAGCAGAGATCCCTGTGTGCTCATCGGTTGTGTCATAACTATAAATTAATTGCATCCCTTCATTTTGTAGCTGCAAATTAAAGTCAGTCAATTGCGCCGGTATTTCAATTAACGGTTCTTTTAAATCGAGGATCAATTGCTTTTTACCCAATTGATTCATTAACGCTATTTTATCTTCAACTAAAATGAGCTGGCCATTTTTAATGACACCAATACGGTCTGCTATTTCCTCAGCCTCTTCAATATAATGTGTTGTTAAAATAATAGTGACACCGTCGTTGCGTAACTCTCTGACCAGTTGCCACATATCTTTGCGCAGCTCTACATCAACACCTGCGGTTGGTTCATCTAAAAACAAAATAGCAGGTTCATGAGAAAGCGCTTTTGCTATCATCACTCGTCGTTTCATACCACCAGATAACTCAATCATCTTGTTATCTTTTTTATCCCAGAGTGATAATGATTTTAGCGTTTTTTCTATAAAAGCAGGATTCGGTTTTTTGCCAAATAACCCCCGACTAAATGAAACTGTTGTCCATACCGTTTCAAAGGCGTCAGTAGTTAACTCTTGTGGTACTAAGCCAATAAGACTTCGTGTATGTCGGTAACCGGTGACGATATCTTTACCGTCAACCGTGATTTGCCCAGAAGTTGCATCAACAATGCCGCAAATAGCACTGATCAGTGTGGTTTTACCCGCACCGTTTGGCCCCAACAAGGCAAAGATTTCAGCAGGTTTTATTGATAAGTTAATATTATTAAGTGCTTGAAAACCACCCGCATATACTTTGTTAACATCTGTGATTTGAATAATGGGTTGCAAGGTTATTTTCCATCAGTGTTTGAATACTACTACGGTATACGACATCCCCTATTGATGGCTAGGGAAATCAATAAATTAGTTACTGAGTTTTTGTATCAAGTGTATTTTATGCCTCGTTTGGTGTCGCTTATAGCAATTTATGTTTATCTACTTTGTCATTATTGAGAACGTATCAGTAATCTCTATTTTATGCACTATACTGGTATAGAACAAAAAACAAGCAACTGACTTAGTTTCTTGATCATCGTAACAAAAGGATTTCACCCATGATAAAGTTTCCGCTATTGATAACAACAATTTGCACAGCTCTATTACTCTTTGCCTGTTCTAAACCCGCAGAAGAAGTAGTTAAACAAGCCGTTATCGAAGAAAAAACACCTGTCTTTGAGACCTATAGCGCCGAAGAGTTCTTTAAAACAACCTCAGTCTCTGGCTCATCAATTAATGCCGATGCCAGTGCGGTTTTGATCAGTAATGATAAAACAGGTATTTTTAATGCCTATAAAATGCCACTTGATGGCTCAGCACCAATACAGTTAACTCAGTCAACCCTTGATTCTGTTTTTGGGGTCAGTTGGTTTCCTAAAGACGACAGAATTCTTTATACCGCAGACAAGGGCGGTGACGAATTAGATCATTTATATGTAAGAGAATTATCAGGCAGCATAACTGACCTTACCCCAGGTAAAGATTTAAAAGCTTATTTTCTTAGTTGGCATGAAGATAATAAACAGTTTTTTGTTGCCTCTAATGAAAGGGACCCTAAGTTTTTTGATGTATATCGTTATCAAAATGATGATTATTCAAGAGAACTTATTTATCGAAATGGCGCTAGCTATTCAGTCGAAAGTATTAGCCCTAATGGTCAATATATTGCTTTGAGTAAAACGAATAGCAATGCAGACTCCAACTTATACTTAGCCGACTTAACCAAAGCAGACGAATTAACGGTACTTATCACTGATCATCAGGGTGATGTTGAACACAGTGCCTACACTTTTACTGGTGATAGTAAGCAGTTGATATATTCAACAGACGAATTTGGCGAATATAAACAGGCTTGGGCTTATGATATAAAAGCAAAAACAAAAACACTAAATTACGCTGCAGATTGGGACGTTAGTTTCACTTACTTCTCTAAAGATGGCCGCTACCAAGTCACTGGTGTTAATGCCGATGCGCAAACTAAAATAGAAATTATTGACCTAAAGACAAAGCACCCCTTAGCACTTCCTAAATTGCCCAGTGGTGATTTACGTGGCGTAAACTTTTCAGCTGATGCCAGCCTAGTTATTTTTTATATCAATTCGGATACCTCGCCATCTAACCTCTATGTTCATCAACTAGGTTCAAATAGTATCAAGCGCTTAACTAACACGGGTAATCCTAATATTATTGAAGAGAACTTGGTTGTTGGCGAAATTGTCCGTTTTAAGAGTTTTGATGGCTTAGAAATCCCTGGCATTTTATATAAACCCAAACAAGCCGCCACACAAAAAGTCCCGGCTTTAGTATGGATACATGGAGGTCCAGGAGGTCAAAGTCGTAAAGGGTATTCCGCTACCATTCAGCATTTGGTTAATAACGGCTACGCTATTTTTAGAATAAATAACCGTGGTTCAAGTGGCTATGGTAAAACCTTCTTTCATTTAGATGATAAGAAGCACGGTGACCATGATTTAAAAGATGTTGTCTATAATAAATATTATTTACAGACATTAGATTGGGTCGACAAAGATAGAATAGGGGTTATTGGCGGAAGTTACGGCGGGTATTTAACCATGGCTGCCATGGCATTTACCGATGAGTTTACTGTCGGTGTTAATATTTTTGGTGTCACTAATTGGGTCAGGACGCTAGAAAGTATTCCGCCCTACTGGGAGGCATTTAGACAGTCTCTTTATGATGAGTTAGGAGATCCCAGTACAGATAGAGAACGTTTACGCAGTATTTCTCCAGTATTTTTTGGTGATAAAGTCAAAAGTCCGGTACTTGTTGTGCAAGGTAAAAATGACCCTAGAGTATTAAAGATTGAAAGTGATGAAATGGTTGAGTCTATTCGAAGCGGTGGAACTTTCGTTGACTATTTGGTCTTTGACGATGAAGGTCACGGCTTTAGTAAAAAAGCTAATCGCATTGAAGCATCTAATAAGTACTTAAGTTTTTTCAAAACCTACTTATAGTCTGTTAATCTAAAACTCGTATGTAAAGGTAAAGTGTGTTGTAGACTTTACCTTTTTTATGAGATGTTATTGCTAAAAAAAGCTAATACAACCTTAGCTGTATTAGCTATATCGTTTAAAAATCAAACTTATTTTAAATCAAAGCGGTCTAATTACATCACTTTAACCCAAGCTTTCAATGAGATATTATTACCAAAAAAAAGCTAATACACCTTGGCGTGTATTAGCGATAGAGTTCAAAAAAACAATCAAACTTACTTTAAATCAAAGCGGTCTAATTGCATCACTTTAACCCAGGCTTTAATAAAGTCATTAATAAACTTTTTGTCAGCATCATCTGAGGCATACACTTCAGCAATGGCTCTTAATTCAGAACTCGAGCCAAAGATAAGATCAACCGGTGTCGCTTGCCACTTTACCTTGCCTGAAGCGCGATCAACGCCGATATAAACGCCAGCTGTAGATTCATCTTTAGTCCACACGGTAGACATATCTAATAAATTTACAAAGAAATCATTTGTTAAGACACCAGGAGTATTTGTGAATACCCCAAAAGATGAGCCATCATAGTTTGCATCAAGCGCGCGCATACCGCCAACCAACACTGTCATTTCAGGGACATTTAAACCAAGAGAGTTGGCTTTATCAACTAACATCTCTGTTGGCGACAGGTAACTTTCATCCGTATAGAAGTTACGAAAGCCATCCGCTTTTGGTGCTAAATAATTAAATGATTTAACATCAGTTTGTGCTTGTGTCGCATCAGCACGGCCAGGCACAAAGGGCACAGCTACTGTGGTGCCTGCTAGTTTGGCTGCGTTTTCAATTGCGGTTGCACCACCTAATACGATTAAGTCAGCTAACGATACTTGCTTTTTAGCCGATTGCTTATTGTATTTAGTTTGAATAACTTCAAGTGTTGTTAACACTTTATTAAGCTCGGCTGGGTTATTAACTGCCCAACTATTTTGTGGCTCTAGTTTAATGCGAGCACCATTAGCACCGCCGCGCATATCTGTAACACGATGACTCGACGCTGAAGCCCAAGCGGTTCTCACTAACTCAGCCGTGGTTAAGCCAGACTGTGTTATTTGCTTTTTCAACTCACCAATATCTTGCTTGGTAACCATAGGGTAGTTGACCGCAGGAATAGGGTCTTGCCATGTTAGCACTTCACTGGGCACTTCACTGCCCACGTATCTTGCACGAGGTCCCATATCACGATGTGTTAATTTAAACCAAGCTCTAGCAAAAGCTTTTTCAAATTCTGCCGGCTCTGCTCTAAAACGTTCAACAATTTTACGAAATTCAGGGTCTTCTTTTAGAGCAATATCGGTGGTAAACATAATGGGTGCATTACGTTTATTAGGGATATGGGCATCTGGTACTAAGTTGGCCGCCGCTTTGTTTTCAGGTGTCCACTGTTTAGCGCCAGCCGGGCTTTTCGTTAGAACCCAGGTGAAGTTCATTAGATTGTCTAAGTAATTTGTTGACCATTGTGTTGGTGTTGTTGTCCAAGCACCTTCTAAGCCACTGGTTATAGTATCTGCGCCAACACCGCTGTCACATTTGTTTTTCCAGCCTAAACCCTGTGCTTCAATATCAGCTGCTGCGGGCTCTGCCCCAACACAATCACTGGGTTTTTTCGCTCCATGCGCCTTACCAAAAGTATGACCACCCGCGCTTAAAGCAACAATTTCTTCGTCGTTCATCGCCATACGACCAAAGGACATTCTAATATCCTGCGCCGCTAAAAGTGGATCAGGTTTACCATGAGGTCCTTCAGGATTAACATAAATCAAGCCCATTTCTACAGCAGCGAGAGGGCCTTTTAATTTACCCTTTTTATCGCGACGGTTATCAGTAAGCATAGTTGTTTCGGCTCCCCAATAAACTAAATCAGGCTCCCAATCATCCGTTCTACCGCCAGCAAAACCAAAGGTTTTAAAGCCCATAGACTCTAACGCTACGTTACCTGAAAGCACCATCAAATCTGCCCAAGAAATTTTACGACCATATTTTTGCTTAACCGGCCATAATAATCGACGCGCTTTATCTAAATTAGCATTATCTGGCCAACTGTTAAGGGGTTCAAAACGTTGTTGACCACCAGACGAACCGCCACGCCCGTCATGTACACGGTAGACACCAGCACTGTGCCAAGCCATGCGGATCATTAATGGTCCGTAATGTCCCCAATCTGCAGGCCACCAGGTTTTTGAGTCGGTCAGTGTGGTTTGAATATCTTTTTTGAGTTGAGTCAAATCAAGGCTGGCAAATTCATTGGCATAATTAAATTGCTCACCATAAGGGTTAGACTCAGCGCTATGCTGGCGTAATGGGCTAAGACTTAACTTTTCAGGCCACCAAAACTCATTGGTTTTTGCTTGATTAGCCGCTAATGCGGTTGCAGGTATTGCCATTGCATATAAAGCAACGGAGATTGCCGCAGCAATCGGGATTGTTCTCTTAAACATTGTATAATCCTTGTTTTATAAAAATTGGTAATAAAGGTCATATAAAGCATAAGAAAAATCAGACGATTTTAATAGTCGATTAAATTGAAGATAATGTTCTATTTTACGTAATGACTAATTTAACACGTTCAATTAACATCTATTTTATCTTCAATAATATTTATCATTGATAAGCTGATGTTGTTCAAAAATGAGCAGTTTTTGGTACATTTGGTACTAGGCTCGTGGTTCAAATGGCGGTAGACCCATTAAGCTAAAATAAAGCAGAGCTTAGGGCTATTCATCTAAGTAAATACAGACCACAGCGAACTATCGCTATTAGCCTGAATTATGTCCAAAGCAATGCAGAACCCTACTTAACGATATTTTTACCAAACAATTAACGAAAAAGTATCATTAAGGCTAAATGCTGTTTAGTTTCCTTAAATTAACAATAATTAGCTTCTGCTGATAACACCAATATCTTATACTAGGCAGTCATCATTATTGAGACTAAAATGACAAATAAACAACTTTTACCGCTACTGATTTTAATGGTGATTTTTAGCCCATTAGCCATAGATATATTTTTACCCGCTTTACCCGTTATGGCTGAAGAGCTTATTGTTTCTATGAAGCAAATTCAGTGGAGCATAATGATATTTATTTTAAGCATGGGCTTTGGTCAACTGATAAGTGGCCCACTCGCTGATAGGTATGGTCGTCGCCCAATAGCAATGGCCGGTATAGTAATTTATGGCTTAGCTTCTCTTCTTTGTGCTTATGCAGATAATTTAACGTTTTTTTTGCTCAGTCGTTTAATACAAGGCTTTGGTGCTTGCGCCATAGTTGTAGCTGCCTTTGCCAGTGTCCGTGATAAATACAACGCAATAGAAAGCGGTGTTATGTACTCTTATTTAAACAGCGCGATATGTTGTATTCCTGCGCTTGCACCTTTACTCGGTAATGTTTTAACCGAGTATTTTGGCTGGCGAAGTAACTTTCAATTTATGACAGGCTATGCTGTTTTTGCAGGTTTAATTTTATTTTTTACGCTTAAAGAAACCCGACCAGCGCAGACAATACAACCTAAAAATCTTATTAGTATGGCGCATTTTATGCCGGTGTTGAAACATCCTATCTTCATTTTTAATGCTTTGGTAGTGATGTTATCGATGGCCATTATTATTGCTTATGTAAGTAGCTCTCCCGCTTGGTTAATGGTGAAACTAGGTTTAGATCAGCAGAGCTTTGTTTATTGGTTTAGTCTTAATGCTGTCATTAATATTGTCGCTTGTTTTTTAGCTCCTCAGGTTTTAGTTAAATTTGGTGCTCGAGTAACAATAGGTTTTGGTATGGTTTTGCTGATTGTGGCGGGATTATTAATGTTAGCTTTATTAACTTGGCAAACGCCTGTCGCCTTTATGTTACCAATAATGATCAGTTCACTTGGTTTTTCATTACTGATGGGAGCTTGTGCAGGACAAGCTCTAGCACCTTTTGGTGAAAAAGCAGGTTCAGCTTCTGCGCTGTTAGGCTTTGTGCAAATGAGTGGTTCAGCAGTTATTGTTTATTTATTACAACTATTACCACTCAATGAAGCTGAGCAATTAGTGTTATTAATGTTGTCAATAATTCCAGTGTATATCATCTGGAAGTTGCCTCAAGTAAAAGCCCGAATCATGCTAGATGGTTAGCAAGCAGTGGCGATTATTTATTGATTACAACTTTATTAAAATAACTGCCACTGTATTTACATAATTACGAGACACGTGCCTTGAGTTCCTTACACAAGGAAGTGTACTCGCTCTCGGCTATTGTATTTAAGGTCAATTTTAACATTACAAAGGTTAGATTCGATAAAATATAAACTAACTTTTTGTGTCTTTGTCATCTACTTGCATAATGCTAGCTTTATACTCGGGTAACCAGCGTTTTAATGCCTCTTGTAACATGTTGGGGTTGACTGGCTTAGCAATAAAATCGTCCATTCCTGCCGCTAAACACTTTTCTCGGTCACCCTGCATTGAATTGGCGGTCATGGCAATTATCGGTATATTGCGATTAAGTACCTTAGATTGTGGAAGACGAATTTTTTTAGTCGCTTCATAGCCATCCATTACCGGCATTTGACAGTCCATGAAGACTAAATCAAAAGGTAAGTTATTTAACGAACTTAGGGCTTCTTCGCCATTAGCCGCTAGGTCGACTTGTACTCCAAACTTTCTCAACAGACCTTGTGCAACTTTTTGATTGATGGCGTTATCTTCGACAACAAGTACCCTTGCTTTGAACTGTGGAAGCTCACGCGCACTGAACGCCGTGATCAAAGGTTGCTCTTGGGCATTAACGCCAGCTATCGTCATTAGGGTATTGTAGAGAATAGACTGATCAATAGGTTTATTAAGATATCCGTTAAAACCGGCAGCCTTTAACCTTTCAGCATCGCCACGTTGTCCTTGTGAGGTCAACATTAATAAACGAGTCTCTGAAAAAATATGGCTATCCGCTTTAATCTTAGTTGCTAGTTGAAAGCCATCCATTTCAGGCATTTGCATATCCAAAATAGCGATATGGTAAGGAGTTCCTTTTAGCGCTGCTGCAGTGAGTTCTACTAATGCTTTATCTCCACTATCTACCAAACTGTGTTCAACTTGCCACTTTGTCAGCAATAGACCTAACAAAGTCCGATTAGTTAAATTATCATCGACCACCAGTATTTTTTGATCATGCAAATTATCATAGCGTTTCTTGGAAAGCACTTTATCGGCATTAGCAATATTTATGCTAAACCAAAATGTAGAGCCCATACCAGCGATACTTTTCACCCCTATTTCCCCGCCCATCAATTCGACTAATTGTTTACTTATCGATAGCCCCAATCCAGTGCCGCCATATTTACGGGTAGTTGAACCGTCGGCCTGGCTGAAACGTTCAAATAACTTGATTTTATCCTCTGACGTGAGACCAATTCCGGTATCAGATATCTCAAAAAGTAGTCGAGTGTGCTGCTTAGTCTGCTCTTGCACTTTACAAGATACTGAAACCTCGCCTTGTTCGGTAAACTTTATCGCATTACCGATAAGATTATTGAGTATCTGTCGGATACGCCCAGGGTCAGCAATAAATGACTGTACTGGCAGAATGTTAGCCGGACAAATGAGCTCTAACCCCTTCTTGTGCGCTTGAAAAGCGAGGCTACTGCCTAGGTCATGTAATAATACTTCTAAATCAAATTCAAGCGGTTCAAGCGCTAACATACCCGCTTCAACCTTTGAGTAATCTAAGATGTCGTTAATAACACCCAATAACGATTCTGCACTATTTTTTACTGTTTTTGCAAAATTGTGTTGTTCTTGGTTTAATGCCGTATCAAGTAAAAGGTTAGTCATGCCTATCACACCATTCATCGGGGTACGAATTTCATGACTCATATTCGCTAAAAAAGCGGTTTTAGATTCATTAGCAACCTCTGCTTGTTTCTTGGCTTCAGCTAAGCGAGTGATCGTCTCTTTCTGATGAGTAATATCGGTACTAATATAAGTATAACCACTCAGTAATGTATTATTATCGTAAAGTGGCACAATCGTAGTATCTACCCAATAGAATTGTTCACCCTTAGCCTTAATACGCACTTCATCATGGCAAAACTCACCTTTAGAGAGCTTCAAAAAGATGTTGTGCCAATAGTCTTTTGGCTTATTATTTGAATTTAGAATGCTATGATTTGCACCGATGAGTTCTTTGCGGGTATAACCGGTGATGGCACAAAACTTATCATTGGCGTAGCTAATAATACCTTTAATGTCTGTTACAAAGACTAATGAATGTTCGTCCATTGCTTTTTTTTGTGCCGCCAAATCTTGTTGGGCGGCAATGCGTTTTTCTTCATTAATAACTCGTGCATCAATTTCTATTTTGAGTTTTTTATTCATCCGAAAAAACACTAAAATGATCAATATGAGCAATGAGGCTATGGGGAGTGCCCAGACAAGAATGGTGGATAATTCAGTACCCGATTGTACGTGTACCGATAACCAATTATTTGCAATAGCAGAGCGTTGTTTCTCACTCATCGCAGCAAAGGTTTTATTTAAAATGGGAATAAGGGGTTCAAGCCCTTTTCTCACCGCCATCGATATTTCAAGTGTATAAGGGGTAAATGAAGTGATAATCAGGTCATTGATTTTATTTTTGTTTATTTCATAATTAATCGCGGAAATAGAATCAACAAAGGCATCAATTTTCCCCGACTGTAATTTTTTAAGCCCGTCTTCAACCGAAAAAACATCCACTAACGTTATACTGGGGTGATCTCGACTAATCAATTCATTATAAACATAGCCTTTAATTAGACCTAACTTCCGCCCTTGTAGTGATGATAAACTTTCTGCATAAAAAGCGTTTTTCTTACTAACAATGACTAAAGAAATTTCAAAATAGGGTTCAGTAAAATTTATATATTCTGCTCTTTCTTCTGTATAAAATATTGAAGACATAACATCAATATTGCCAAGTTTAAATTCCGCTAGCGCTTCTCCCCAACTGGTACCTAAAGTTGGGGTTAAATTTATTTGTAGTTGTTGTTTTGCATACAGCATGTAATCAGCCGATATTCCACTATGTTCACCTTGTTTATCGTTAAATTCAAAAGGAGGGAATGCAGAGTCAGTACCCAAACTAAAGGAATTATTTTGTGATAACCAGTTTTTTTCCGTTTCCGTTAAACTAGCAACAGTTGATGATTTATTAAAAAAGGGTTTTAAGGTTGGTAGCCACTTTTTTTCTAATTCAATAATATTATTAACGGGAATATTTTCAATACCGGCATTAATCTTAGCTAATAATTCAGGTTGACCTTTTGCTATAAGCCCAAAGACATTATTTGAAACAATGATCTCCTCAGAAATAGTGAATACTCCACTTAAGCCCTTTTTAGCAATTTCTGCAAAGGCCCTAGGTAGTTCGGCAACAACAGCCTGAACCTCATTGTCTAATAACTGATCGAGTGCATCATCAAATTTCTTATAAGTTGATTGTTCGAAGCTAGTAAAGTTTTCTTTTAAATAGGACTCTTGAAAACTAAAATATTGACTGGTTATCTTGATATCACTGAGCTCTCTTAGCTTAGACTTTTTGTCAATTGAGCGGTTATAAATGATACCCGTTTGCACATTATGGATAGGTAAGGAAAAGTCTGCCCATTGTTCACGTTGCTCATTCTTAAAGAGCCCAACATGTAAGGTGTTTTTTTGCTTTATTAACTCTATGCTCTCCTCAAAGGGCAACATAACAAAGCGAATAGGAATATTGTTTGTTTTGGACCAGAGTTCCCAGAACTCAATATAGAGACCACTGGGAGTACCATCAGGTAGCTTAAAACTAAAAGGCAAGTCACTTTCAGTCGCGACAAGAGTAATAACTTCAGACGGCTCATCACTCATTTCTGCTGAAAACGATGGGGAACTGAGAATATATGCAAAAGCTAATAGCAGATAAAAGGTAATTCTTAATTTCATATTATTAATTTTTATTCTTCATAGTAGTTAGTATAAGTTAAGTGCTTATTTTTCTTAATCTCTTGCTGAAACATTAATCTCATTCAATCGGTATTATTTACCGAGCATGCATCCAAAACATAGCAGTGTATTGATAAAAGATTCAACTAAGTATTGTCGGAAAGGTAATTATTAGAAAAGCCAACAGTATCAACAAAACTTAGCATTAAGTCACCTTGAAATCAAACAGCCGACGTGTTCCTTTTAGCTAAAAGCGACACTTTATTCAGCAATCTCAGTACAAGTATTTAAAACTGATTTCACCAGTCTCAAGGGTATCGGTTTATTAGCGACGTTTAACATTAACCGTAGTAAAGTTTAGTCAAGTTCAACACTGAACAAGAATAGATAAAGATGAAAGCCTCAAAGACGATGATAACTACAACTTAACACCTCATAAGCTTGGCGAATTTCGATAAAATCTGCCGCGCAGCCACCTTTATCGGGATGAGTAATAGCAATTTTCTTTTGATAAGCCTGACGTATCCCAAACCAATCAATATTTTTATCTACCCCTAAAGTCGTCAGAGCCGCATCAACCTTA
Organism: Colwellia hornerae; assembly: GCF_007954355.1. Classification (GTDB taxonomy): domain Bacteria; phylum Pseudomonadota; class Gammaproteobacteria; order Enterobacterales; family Alteromonadaceae; genus Colwellia_A; species Colwellia_A hornerae. The sequence continues at coordinate 39,449 of NZ_VOLR01000015.1, read as the reverse complement.
TCTACTGCTTGGTATCTTTGCCAAAAACTAGAAAAGAGTGATGCCACCTCTGCAACGGTAATGTTATTTACATTAGCCCAGTTTAAATAATATTGGGCTAGCTCAGTATCTCGTATAGCCAAAGTACCTTTAGCCGCAGCGAAATTTGGCACTAAACAGATTTCTAGTGGAAAAATAGTCAGTAAAAACCCTTCATTTTGAATATCACGTTGAATTTGATAAAGCGCATTCATAATGAAAAAATTCTTTTGAAATATCACTACCTGAAGGTCAACATCCTTTTTGAGCAATAGCAGAAAATCAGCTTCACAAAGATTAACTAGATCAATCAATGAACAAGCACTGTTTTGCTTTTTTAAATATCCCAGTATGGTAATAATCAAAGGATTAGTCATAGGTATATACTCCTTGTTGATTTAATACTGACAAAATGAGGCGATCAGACACAGTATAAACTAACGTTAAACTCGCTGTCTTCTAATGACTAAAGCTGCTTGTACTAAAGAGTTTCCATTGGCATATTATCTTAAGCGACAATATTGCCATATATTACATTCACTGCTTTACAATTAAAGCTGCTCTACACTGGTCAGCTTTAGCCTTTAACCCCGCCTGTGGTTAAAGGCTAAAGCTATTTTTTATCCCTTTTCAATTAGACTGCTGGTATTTGATAACTAAACAAATATTTTCTATCACCGCGATTAAGGTTTTTTCATCGCTAATAAGGTCTGCTTCATACCTAACAGACTATTAAATCGATTTGGATTAATCGCTAAACTCAATTTATATTCTGTTAATGCACTCGCATAATCTCCATTCAAAAAGAGCATGTCTGCCAGTAACTCTCTCGCAGGAATTACTGCGCCAGGCGTTACTGGGCTTTTGTCCATTGAATCTTCTATGTCAGCAGCTTGTCTAAGTTGAACTAAAGCTTGATCTATTTTTCCTTTTCCAAAACTAATCCACGAATTTACTGAATGTCGCTGAGCATCAACCAGTGGCGCCCAATAACTAGCACTGATTATTTTTGTTTTTTCATATAAAACATCGAGCATTGCTACATTTTCTTGTGCTGATTTAAAATCACCACTTCTAGCTGCTCCTAACCCACGAGCAAAGTAAGTAATAGCCTCTACTTGTGGGAATTGTTGCCAATCAATATAGCTAGGTTGTTGATTTTTTAACTGACTTGCTTGAGACCATTTTTTTTGCTCTAACGCCAACCTAGCCGGTATTACTGCTAGCGCATAAGCTGATGGAAAAGTAGCTTGTATTGGGTGGTACCCTGCGACTTGCTCAAATAGAGCTTCAGCCTTAGCACTATCACCAAGTTGTAAATAACCGTAGATCTGATAATCAATAGCATGAGCATAGTGCATGGAAGTTGCACCATTAGTTGGATAATTTAAAGCAGCTTTTGCTGAGCGAAGATTCCAACTGACTACGTCATCCCACATCCCTAATCTAACAAAAATATGGCTTGGCATATGCAGAGCGTGTGGAACATCCGGTGCAACCTTGTCATAAGCTCTTGCCGCATCTATAGCAAATTTCGCTAATGGTGCATTGTCATAAGCATGAATAGTGTAATGAATTGCACCAGGATGATTAGGTGATATATTGCGAATTTTTTGTAAAATGTCACCCGCTGCTTGGTTTTGTTTGAACAATAGATCTTGTTTAGAAGCCGTAACAATTAGTGATAGTGCATAAAAGGCTGCTGCATCTATATCATCAGGGTTTTTTTGATAGACAACTTCTTGAGCGTTAGCCCACTGTACTATTCGTAATTTATCATCAACGGCTTCCCAACCTCTATAGTATTGCGCTGCTGCATTTATGTAATCTCTTTCTCGTTTGGTAAAATTTAGCGTTGTCGCTTTAGCCAGTGCAGCTTGTCCGCGCTGTAAAGCTTCATTTTTAATCGTATCAGGCCATAAAGGATGGAAGAGACTCATTGAATATCCCCAATAGATCATCGCGCAATCAGGCTCTTTCTCTATCCAATGACCAAATAATTCTTCTGCTTGTGCGTACATCATATGATGAAGTAATCCAACACCGGTACTCATAGCTTTTTGTGCATTTTTATTACAAGATATCGAAAAACTAACGTCTCCCAAGTCCCCTAAGTCGTTAATGATCATATCTTTATCTTCGTGGCCATCGTGTGCGTAACCAGCCATACTGATAAAAAACATGCTTGCTATTACTGTAAAGTAAAGTAATTTTGATATCGTTTTCATGATACTCTCCTTGTTAAATAACTCACAATTTTGATGCCTGAGTCAAGAAGTCCTTTTTTGTCCTGCTTTTAATAATGTCATTTTATTGTCAAAGCCCATTTTCAGAAGCTAAATACAAGGTGTTATAACAGTATCGTTCAAAAACATTTTGTCTAGACATCATAATAATACTAGTCTAATTTAGTGATTTTCAGTAGGTAACATAACGTAAAATGCCTAAGTTTAACGTCAGGCATTTTTATTTACCCCACTTATCAGAGGTATTTACTTGTTGGCATTATCTATCTCAAATTTTTTCGAATACGGTCACTCTTAACTTGCGATCAACATTGTCATCGGGAAAATCACACTCACTGGTAAACCGTTCCGTCATTTTCAAAGTATGGCCAGATGATTCAATAATCTCGGCATCTGACTCATCCCATGTTGCATCATAACGATGAAATAAACAAATCAACCAACCGCCCTGACTTAAAAGCTTTGAACACATACTAACCAATTTAGAAAAATCTTGTCCTTTAGGCTGATGCTCTGCATAAGGTGATTTATAAACGGTTGGCGGTGGATCTAAAATAATACCTTCGAACTGCTGGCCACTTTTTATTGCTTTAGGTAAATGCTTATAGATATCCCCCTTTACAAAGCTGCGAGAGCCAAAATCTAGGCCATTTTTTTCGTAGCTCTTTTCAATACGTGGTAACAACGCTTTCGATCTGTCCAAGTGAATGGCTGCCTTCGCATTCCCTTTTAAAGCCGCTATACCTAGACTTCCGGTGAATGAAAATAAATTCAGTACACGACGGCCTTCACTATGATTAGCTAACCACTTACGAACGGGACGTGCGTCCAGATACAAACCACAATTATGCATCGTATCGGCAAGCAAACTATAATAGACCCCGTATTCTTTGGTAAATTCTGGCGCATCAGCAAGATCGCCATGAAGCGAGAACATTCTATTCTTTAAGCGTAACCCGAGCGTTTGATCACCTTTTGCCATAATGAGCGTAAAGGGAAAACACTGTAATAGTGCATCTTTGATTACATCAAGGTCCTCACGAATATCGTCTTTAAATTCAACCAAGGCCATAGTGCCAAATTTTTCAATAACAACACCCGGTGCTCCTTCGGTGTAACCATGGAAAACACGCCAAGAATCAAATTCATCTGATTCATTTAAGACTTTTCTATCATTCCATGCTTTTTCGATGAGATCTTGCCACTTTATAGTCAAATCTATGTCCTGCCCTTAGGTATATTTCTAGTGTGGATTGTCTATATTCGTTAGATAATAAGTTAACAAAGAACACACTATCGCTTAAAACTTGTCAGCACGAGTTACTTTGAAAGCAGAACATCAAATAAATAAAATAATATAATGCTGCATCAGCAACTTATTCAATCAATATTATAACTAACCACTGCCGGTGTTAATACTGATATCCTAATAAATCAACCTTGTTATTAAAAGTTCTCCTAATTGAACATATTTTGTTTAAGATACTTCTGCCTAAATACTATCAACATCAGCAGTAGTAAATAACTGAATAAACCACCACTACTTTTCCCCCTCTCATCATCATCGCCAGCGTCAAGCGGCATATTGTTAACGCTAAATTTAATAGTGTTGCTTACTGAAAGTCTTGGGTTACCGTTGTCAGTTACGGTCAAGTCTACTTGATATGAATTCCCGCCGGCCATAGAAGAGGGATCAAAACTAACAAGACCACCGTCGATAATAGGTGATGGAATAGTACCGGATATAAGCCAAACATAAGAAAGGATATCATCAGCATTTTCATCGGTGGCGTTAGCAGATATTGTGACTAAACCTCCGCTAATATCAACTGATGACACCGCCACATTATTCTGTGTTATCGACAAAGAAACTTCAGGAGATATATTAACCATCTCTTAGAAACAGCCCTTTTCATCAACACTTTCTCCTGATGGAGTATTTGGACACTGATCAAGGTTGTTCTCTATGCCGTCGTTATCATCATCAGCATAAACAGCGGGCGTATTTTCATTACAGCGCTGGGCATTATTTTGATTGGTAGCAGTACAATGCGCCAAATAATCCACTTCCATGGTGACTTTACGCAGACTTGGGTCTATCGCCCCACCTAGATTTCCCCCCATAGCAACGTTGAGTAAAACAAACATCGGTTCTTTATATTGTGGACAATTCGATACATTATGCGAAGTGACTAAGGTATCATCCATATAAAATGATATGTTGTTTTCATCCCATTCTATCGCGTAATCATGCCAATCGAGTACATCATTAGCGCCATTTGGATAAGCGAATCTCACTTCATTACCGCAAGAGCCGCCGCCGGTATTAAAAAAGTTAGTTATATAAGTACTCGGGCTATTGGCAAACCATTCCCAGACATCAATCTCGCCAGCACCTGGGTTGGGCCAGTTAACAAAGTCATCATCATTTTTACGTGGGCTTTCAGCGATACGATTCTCTAACATCCAAAACGCCGGCCAAGACCCCCCTTCAAGGTTATGAAAACGAATTCTTGACTCTATTCTGCCATAGAGAAACTCACGTTTATCTTTACCGTTAATTCGCCCGGAGGTCCAATCTCTAGATTGATTATTCAAGCCTACACAATTAGTTTGCTGCTTTCTGGCGATTATTTTTAAGGTGCCATCAGAGACATCAAAGTTCTTATCAATGGAACTATCATCATCGGTATAACATTGAACTTCGTTATTAAAATTAGCATCGACTTGGGCCGTCCAATTTTGCCAATTAACACTGTCTCCTGAAAAAGTATCTATATAGTTAACTTCCCAACCTGCCATAGTAGGTGTCGTTATTAACAAACTCAGCAAACTCATTAAAAACAGTCGACTTTTAAAGCTGATATTCTTTAGCATTGAATTAACATTGCACTGATAAACTGAATATTGGTTCATTATTATTCTCTTTTTTCTTAAAAGAACTTATTAAATCAATCGATAATCAATTTAATAAGCTGCTGATTTTATAGTGATTTTAAAAAGGCTATTAATGCAGCTTCGTCAGCATCAGAAAGTGCTTCATACTTAACTTTAGAAGCTTCTGATTCCCCACCGTGCCAGAGAATTGCTTCATCAATCGTTCTCGCCCGTCCGTCATGTAAATAACTATGCTCGGGCGTACAAACTTCATTACCTTGGCCGCCAACGGGGTTTTCTACACCTCCAGTAACGCAAGCCGACAAACCTATGCCCCATAGCGGTGTTGTTCGCCATTCAGCCCCTGTAGCGTTACCCTCTCCTAAGTTGTCAGCAAGACCTTCACCCATATCATGTAACAGTAAGTCGGTATAAGGATGAATAGTTTGATCTCTTAGTTCTGTAAACGGATGATAAATACTGGTTTGCAGTGTTGCGGTATGACAATCCACACAACCAATACTTGAGAATAACGCTTGTCCTTGTTGTACCTGAGGATCATCAAGGCCACGTTGCGCTCGTACACCCAACAATGCGATGTATTTCACTAAATTGTTCAAGTGCTGGTCGCTTATTTCAGATTGGTCATGACCACATTCATTTCTTTCTTGTTGAGCAGAACCACAATCTGGTGATGGTAGTACAGAGGTCATCACCCCCATATCAGTATTAAACGCTGCCGCAACTTGATGCTTTATGCTTGATGTAGCGGCTTTCCAACCAAAACGTCCAAGGCGAATATCTTGGGTTTCGGGATCGATAGCACTTTGCGCTTTACCTGAAATACCAAAGGGAGCAAATTCATCATTAACATCAGCCATCGCTAAAATAGTTTCTTCAGGAATTGCTTCTAATAATCCTAGGCCAACGAGTTGAGGTGCAATGCGTGCTGAGAATTTTTCTGGCGTACCCGTTGAAAACTTATAATTAGGTGAACGTAAACCATTCACCTCAGTCCATGATTCAATAGCTACCGTTCCTTCACTTTGTACGCTTCCCGTATTCGATGGCTGTAAAACATCGCCACGCTGGGCATCGGGTTCACCATCAGCATCAGCAATTTTAAAGACCCATTTGTCTAATGCCTCGCCAATTGGTGCCGGAGCTGCCCTACCATTACGTTCATGACAACTTGCGCAACTATGATTAACAAAATGTGTACCTGACTTACCTACCATTTCTGAAAAAACACCATTGGCTGGGTCTTCATCATGTTTACCATCAACAAAAGAGGTATGATGAATACGTCTTCCTAAAACGAACGCTTGCCCATTTAAACTTGATAAATTAGTTGCCATTTGCATGAAGTGGTCATTAGGTTCATTTGTATATTGATAAGATAATGTGGTATTTCCACCTAACCAACCTTGTTTAGCAATAGGATGTGAGTTTTCACGCTCTGATGATTTATCATCAAAATCTCCGACTGCTTTCCAAGGAGCCATGCCACCTTTACCTACTTGGTAAAGATAAGTTGTGCCGTAATAATTTGACCGCCCCTCAGGAACGCCTAGTAAAAACTGACTGACTTCAATTTCCATGTGTTGGCCAATACTGAGGGTTTCTATGCTGCCATTAAGTCCGCGAAACTCATTAATGGTTACTGAATATTTATATTGATCGCCGCTAGTACTTGTTTGCACAAGGTCGTCATCGTAACTACCGTGACCGACCGTCACAACGTTAGGCTCATAATTACCATGGTATTCAGCAACCGTATTCATTCCTGAATACCATGCCCTAAATTCTAATGCCTCAAGCTGCCATTGTGTTACCCATTCAATTAAAATAGATGAGCCGCCTTTAGCCACATAATCGGTGAATTTATAGCGCGCTGTTCTATGGGTCCAATAATGAGAAAGGTAATGATCGTATTGCTGAAATTGATCTTCTTTAGCATGACGATCACGTCCTCTGTCAGCGAACTTGGTAACCACAGCATCATTAGTTTCATAAATTAAAGCATGTTCTTGTGCCGTGCTAGAGGTATAAAGTGGCACGATATCACCAAAAAGTCCGTATTCTTGAAGGTTCCAACCCGCTATAGCCGCACCTTCAGTGGTTCCTTTTTCGGTGTCACCTTTATAAAAGTATAACGGTTTACCCTGATAGGCAGCTTGTGTTGTGCCATCATTTCGATTAATGATTGATAAATTTGGCACACCAGAAGCGACACCATCAGCCACTAAAAGTGGAGGCCAATTAACCGCACAACCGTCGTTGCAATTACTGCCGTCAGATCCAATGTCATTATCAAAGGTATATAAACTAAAACCTGGCTTTTGGCTGTCTTCACCACCAACAAGAATATCGTTGTTAAACGCCACTTCAATTAACTGTTCTACGGCTTCACAGCCGACAAAATCCACAAAGGTCCCGATAGGTGTATCTGGACAATTATCCAGATTATTAAACACGCCATCACCATCTGAGTCAGCGCACCCGACCTCATTAATTTCTGCATTTTCAAGCGTATCAGGACACAAATCTAGGTCGTTACCAATACCATCTAAATCATCATCAATAACCGCTGTTATTTGCAGCCAATTAATATTGAATGAACCTGCGTTTATCGCTAACCGTAAGGTAAAAGTACCGCTCGTCGTTAAAAACGAATTAACCACATGGGTTTCAAAGGTTTGCCATCCCCCCGTGCTAGCAACATTGTCACTACCAATTGTATTGCCATTTATCGACAGCGTATAATTACCACCGCCTGAATCTGAAGCCACACGGCTGCTAATGGTATAAGTCCCAGCACTTAAGGTTACCGGGTATTCTAGCCATTCTGTTGCTTGGGTATAACCAATATTGTAACCGCCGCCCACATCAGTGGTAACTTCGATATCTACAGCGTCATTACGGTAACTTGCTCCGCCTTCATTTCTCGCTGTGGTATCAAAATAGCTGATGTAATCTTCTGCTTGAACAAGCACATCAACAACCTCTTCAATGACCGCACAGCCAGAGCTGTCTACCCTTGTATTGTCTGGAGTTTCAGGACAAGTATCAGCTGCATCTTTAACACCATCATTATCACTGTCCGTATCGACACTAACAATAATGATGTCGCAACCACTCGCATCTACAGTGGTATTGGCTAATGTATTAGGACACGAATCGACTTGGTCGAATACTCCGTCGTTATCAGTATCTGCATTGATAGTCTCTTTTTCTGTTGGAGTTGACCCACCTCCACAACTTATTAGCGTACTGAGTAATAACAATGAAAGCATTTTTTTTGAAAAAACACTTAAAGCTCCTGTTAGTGCACTAAGATTTAATGTTGATTTTCTCATTATTTTATTATTCTTCTATTAAAATATTCAATTAAGTCAATGATTAACCGGCTTAATGAATAATTTGGTTTATAACTATCCCAAAAGATAAACAGTACTGCTGCACTTATATCAATAAGCGCTAACTCTGCATTTTTGAATTATCTTACTGTCGAGCATCCTATAAATAGCCATGTTCGGACTTGAATATTTTTAGCACAATTATTGGTCAAACAGCATCGAAATACGGTCAAAGGGGGGGTAGGAAAAGTTGAAATGGATAAGGGATATAAACAAGTACTCATGATAAGCTTTTGTTATCACCCATACAAAAAAATCATTTTAATTTATTTAAAACAATAACTTAAAAAAATTGACTTTGTTTTATTTCGTATTTATTTTAACTAAAAAAATATAGCGGGTTGTATATCTACATGGTTAACTATGTAGATATACAATTTATAAGTGCCTTAGGCAGGCGTAACACCGTCAGTATTTTCATCTAAGGCATTCACTTCAGCCGCCATTTTTCCTCGACGTGCCTCAAGTTTACTACGGGTATCATGAGCCATTTTCTCAGTAATCGGGTAAGTAGCGACCATCCAAATAGCAACCACTGAACAAAATACAGGCACAAGTACATCAGCTAAGCGCATATAAAACAGCGTATCAGCAGATTGAGCTCCAGCTAACGCAACATCAAAACCTGTTGCATGAAGTAAGAAACCACCAGCTGCCATCGCCGCAGCCAAGCCTAATTTAACAACCCACCAATAAATTGAGCCAAACATACCTTCACGTCGTTCACCGGTTTCTAATTCATCAAGATCACAGACATCAGCAACCATAGATCCCATTAAGGTGAACAAGCCGCCTAAACCAAAAGAGAAAAATATTGGTGGAATAATCACTAGCATAGGATTATCCGGTGTAAAACAAATCCATTTAAGTGCATAACCAAAGATAGAAATGGCAATGGTAATGAAAAAAGCATTTCGCTTCCCTAACCAGCTTGATAATTTAGTGACAATAAAAATAGCACAAGACGTTGAAATAAATGACACCGTACCCGCCCAACCGACATATTCAGCACCTAATGCTTGATCGCCGCCAAAGACATAATAAATAATCACGTAACTTTGGAAAGCTGAAACCATCATAAAGCCGTTGAACACTAAAAAGGTTGCACCACATAAACTAAGGAAAGGCTTAAATTTAAGTGTAATTAAAAAGCCCTTAAAGAAATCAGCAACGGCATAACTCAAGCTTCTTGGTTTTACTGGTGGTGCATTCGGGTCAATAATCGTTTTTGAAGTTGCTATGGGTGTAAAGCGTTCAGTAAGAAATATTGCCGGTAAAATACCAACAATAATAGTAAATAGCCCAATAATGACGGCTAACCAACTGGCACCTTCAATCATATCGCTAAACAGCGATTCATTTTGCATAAACAGTAAGAACCAAGGTGCAAATAACCACGCAAATTGGCCCATAAAATTCTGCACAGCCATGATACTGGTACGTTCATGATAATCTGGCGTTAATTCATAACCTAATGCGACCCATGGTGTTGCAAAAATAGTGTAGGCTAGATAAAAAATGATAGAACCAATTAAAAAGAACCAAAAGTAAAATTCTTCACTCTGGCCTCTCGGTAATTGCCATAACAAGGCAAAAGTAATACCTGCGACAATAGCCCCCCAGAATATATAGGGTCTGCGTCGACCCCATTTTGATCTTGTGTGATCGGAAATATAGCCCATTAACGGATCAGTAAAGGCATCGACCAAACGAGGCAATGCGCCTAACAAACCGACTAAAGCTGGATTCATACCTAAACCCAAGTTAAGCACTATGGTCATAGTACCAATTGCCGCACCTAATAAGTTATTTACGAAAGCGCCAAAGCCATAAATAATTTTTCTTAGCGTGGAAATTTTATCTTCAGTCGCGGTTTGATAATTTTCTTGCGTACTCATAAAGCGCTATTCCGTTGAAAATGATTATTGAATGAAACTTTAGCCTAATTAAAATTTAGTGAAAGGTTTCAATTATAAAGGTCCTTCTGACATTATATAAATGTAGATCTTAAACAATATAAAAACGATGAGTCGGTCATTATGGGGCGATGAAATGGTCACAATACACTTTTTTAATTTAGATGAGTTTTTTTACTGGCTCTATAGTGGAATAAAAAGTCATTGATAAAAGTTATAAAATCCCGATAACCTCAAAATAAGTCCACCCTACCGTATTTTAGTTGTATCCACTTACATTCGTAATAGTCTGTAAGAATAGGTTAATTTTAAAAAATATAGCGATGGTCAATTAGCTGTTCCAATTTAAATTTTTGATTTCATTTGAGAGATGTAATGCCAGTAAATATTTGTCAGCAGTTAAACAACGCCAAGGATTTAGATAAAGCATCTTACGTGTCTGCTCTGCTTGCCCACATGACATTAAAAGAAAAAATTGGCCAAATGAGCCAATTCAACAATGAAGATGAAAACCTAAGGTCGCTAATAAAAAACGGCGCTGTTGGCTCGGTCCTCAATGAAGTCGATGTAGAAACCATTAACGAATTTCAACGCCTTGCCAGCGAAGAAAGCCGTTTAGGTATCCCATTACTCATCGGTCGTGATGTTATTCATGGCTTTAATACCATATTTCCCATTCCACTGGGACAAGCGGCATCTTGGTCAGCTGAATTGGTAGAAGACTGCGCAAGAATAGCCGCAGTAGAGTCAGCAAATAATGGTGTTAATTGGACGTTCGCACCTATGATAGACATTAGCAGAGATCCTCGGTGGGGACGAATTGCAGAAAGCCTAGGTGAAGATCCCTTGCTCTGCTCTACACTGGGCATAGCTATGGTAAAAGGTTTTCAAGGAGATAATCTTGCTGATAGTAGCTCAATTGCCGCCTGTGCAAAACATTTTGCTGGCTACGGCGCCAGTGAAAGCGGACGTGATTACAACACCACTAACATACCAGAAAATGAATTAAGAAATGTCTACCTACCTCCTTTTAAAGCCCTTGCAGACTTTGGCGTTGCCACCTTTATGGCGTCATTTAGCGACCTTAATGGTGTACCTGTAACCGGAAATTCATGGCTACTTAATGACATCTTACGTAACGAATGGCAGTTCCCTGGCGCTTTAGTCAGTGACTGGGAGTCTATTCCACAATTAGTCACCCATGGCTTTGCTGTCGATGAAGGCTCTGCCGCATTCGAAGCTTGTCGTGCCGGTGTTGATATGGAAATGGCCAGTGACACTTACGCAAAATATTTGCCTGCGCTCATTGAAGATAGCCAACTTGAGCTTAAACAAATTGATACTAAGGTGACTCGCCTGTTGAATTTAAAATTTGATTTAGGACTTTTTCAAACCCCCTTTACTCAATCAACGCCCTTAACCGAGCCGTTAAACCGCGCGCATTTAGCAGTGGCTAAAAAAGCCGCCTCTCAAAGCTGCGTTTTACTGAAAAACAAGCAAAAAACATTACCCTTGTTACCAGAAAAAATAGCCTCTCTGGCTGTTATTGGTCCACTTGCCAACGATGGTTATGAGCAACTAGGGACTTGGGTATTTGATGCTAAAGTCGACAGTAGCATTACTTGCCTAGAGGCGATCAAGGACTATGTTGGAGATACCGTCGAGATAAAGTTTGCTCAGGGCTTAGCAACCTCTCGTAGTAATAATCAAGAAGACTTTAACCAAGCGATTGAAATAGCGCTTACAGCTGATGTCGCGGTAATGATACTTGGTGAAGAAGCGATTTTATCGGGTGAAGCGCATTGCCGTTCTACTATCGACTTACCCGGTTGCCAAGAACAATTAATTAATGCAATTTATCAGACAGGTACGCCGATAGTGCTGGTCATTATGGCGGGTAGACCGATTACTTTGGAAAAGATCCTTCCTAAAGTAGCTGCGCTGCTTTTTGCATGGCACCCCGGCACTATGGGAGGTCCCGCCATTACTGACTTGTTATTTGGGAGCGCGTGCCCTTCGGGAAAACTACCGGTGACTTTCCCAAGAACAGTTGGCCAAATTCCCCTTTACTATGGCCAAAAGAATACCGGCAGGCCTGCTTCTGATGACACTTTTGTCGATATTGACGCTATACAAGTAAGAGCGCCACAAACTTCATTGGGGATGACAAGTACCCACTTAGATACTCACTTTACACCTTTATTTCCGTTTGGTTTTGGCCTTTCTTATACACAATTTGATTATAAGGATATTCATGTCAGCATACCTGCAGTGATCATAGGAGAAATTTTTCAAATATCAGCCACTCTCACTAATAGTGGCAATCTAGCTGCGGAAGAAATTGTGCAGTTATATATTAGAGATTTAGTCGGCAGTGTCACTCGTCCAGTAAAAGAGTTAAAAGGCTTTCAACGCCTTTACTTATCTGCCGGCGAGAGTAAAACGGTGATATTCAATGTTCATAGCGATGAATTAGCTTTTTACAACCGAAAAATGCAGCTGGAAACAGAGCCTGGTTTCTTTCACGCTTGGATCGGCGGTGACTCAACAACCGAACTAAAAACAAGCTTTGAGCTTATGGCGAAATAAGCTCAAAGCTTGTTCTTTTGACAAAATGTGAGAAAGTAAATACTGGCTAGAATTAGCTTAAAAATTAAATAATGTCGGGATAACTCAATACTATGCAGCCACTACTTAGCCAGACGTCAATAAAGCAACAAGTTGATGAGCTGATGTCAAAAATGACATTAGCCCAGAAAATTGGACAAATGACCCAAGCTGAACGATTAGGCTGTACCCCCGATGATGTCAGAAAATATCATTTAGGTTCGGTATTGAGTGGCGCAGGCTCTCTGCCCGAAAATAATAATATTGAAAGTTGGCTGAAAATAACCGATAGCTATTGGCAAGCATCAATGGTTAACGACGCAAATCATTTAGCGATCCCCTTACTTTATGGTGTCGACGCCATACATGGCCACAATAACCTAAAAGGGGCAACAATATTTCCACATAATATCGGCTTAGGTGCCGCCAACGATACCGATTTAGTAGCGCGTATCGCCGAAGTAACACGAAAAGAAGTCTTAGCGAGTGGCGTCGATTGGGTCTTTGCACCTAACCTCGCTGTTGCACAAAATAATCAATGGGGCCGCTGCTATGAAAGCTTTGCTCAAACCCCTCAATTGATCAATCAATACGCAAGTGAAATTATCAACGGCCTTCATGGCAAACTTGCTGGTGAAGGCGTAATCGCTTGTGTTAAGCATTGGGTCGGCGATGGAGCTACAGCTCATGGCATTGACCAAGGTGATGCTAATATTACTTGGCTAGAACTCAACAACACCCATATTAGCCCCTACATAAGCGCTTTAAAAGCGGGGGCGATGACCGTTATGGCGTCATTTAATAGTTGGAATGGCAACAAATGCCATGGCCATAAATATCTGCTTACTGATGTACTGAAACAACAATTGAATTTTTCTGGCTTCATTGTTTCTGATATGAACGGTATTGATTACCTCTGTGATGACTTTTATCTCTCGGTTGCTCAAGGCGTAAATGCCGGCATCGATATGTTTATGCTCCCAGAAAACTGGCTGCAATTTATTCAACATCTGCATAACCATGTTGAATTAGGAACTGTGCCTATGTCGAGAATTAATGACGCTGTTCGTCGAATATTGTTGGTAAAATTTGCCAGTGGTCTATTTGATACCCCTTGCCCCAGTGAAAGAGTTTGGGCAAACCATGCAAGTTTTGGGGCCATAGAGCACAGAAGTGTGGCACGAGAAGCGGTCAGAAAATCACTGGTGCTGCTAAAAAATAAAAAAAACATTCTGCCTTTAAAAAAGCAGGCACGCATATTAGTTACGGGTAAGAATGCTGATAATATTGGCCATCAGTGCGGTGGTTTTACCATTAACTGGCAAGGCGTATCAGCAAACGATGCATTTGAAGGCGCCACTTCTATTTGGCAAGGCATTGCAGCGGTTGCGCCCAATGCGGTATTAAGGCGTCATGATGATGTTTTAGCAATATCCGCAAAAGAACATGACATCGCGGTGGTAGTTATCGGTGAGTATCCTTATGCAGAAGGCCATGGTGATATCAGAGATTGTGAAAACCTTATTATTGAAGCCGGATCACAAATAAACGGTCAAGTTAATATTTCAGCACCCTATGGCAACTCGCTAGCATTAAAAAAATTACATCCAGAAGACTATCTATTGATCAAAGATATTAGTGATAAAGGCATACCCCTTATCGTTATCTTGATTTCGGGGAGAACGTTAATAATTAATGACGAATTAGATAAGTCAGCGGCATTTATTGCTGCTTGGCTACCCGGTTCAGAAGGTCAAGGCCTTAGTGATATGCTCTTTGGCGAGTTTAACTTTCAAGGTAAACTGTCTTTTTCTTGGCCTAAAACATCCTCAACCGAAAAAAAGAAAGCTGCCGCTAAACCGCTATTCCCAATGGGTTATGGTTTACGTTACAAAATAAAGTAATTGATCATTAATCTTTGGTTACTGTGGCGAGGTTTAAATGAGCGGTTCTTTGTCAACTTTAGCTTGCCAGAAAACCTTATCTTTGGGCCTAAAACATCCTCAACCGAAAAAAAGAAAGCTGCCGCTAAACCGCTATTCCCAATGGGTTATGGTTTACGTTACAAAATAAAGTAATTGATCATTAATCTTTGGTTACTGTGGCGAGGTTTAAATGAGCGGCTCTTTGTCAACTTTAGCTTGCCAGAAAACCTTATCTTGGGGCCCAAAATATCCTCAACCGAAAAAAAGAAACCTGCCGCTAAACCGCTCTTCCCCATCGGTCATGGTTAACGTTACAAAATATAATAGTGGTTTTCACAGGAAATAAAGCCAACGAGATCACTGTGCCCAATACTCGTTAAGCAAGTACCTACTCGTACTTAGTACAAGTGGCGATAGGATGAACTAATGCCTTAGTAATTTTTCCCTGTTGGTGTTTAACCAGCGGCTGATTAATATAGCCAGTAAATTTAGCTAACTGACTTTCAGAGATTAAGGTAGAACCTGAGCATAAATTGGCAATAAACCCCGTAGACTTTTGCAGTTTAGCTTTCTTTTTATTAGCATTTTTATTGACGTTATCACTTGGTAAATCAACAGATAAACAGCCCGCAGCGAAGCTCTGTTCAAGACTCGCTGCAAGAATACAAATTCTATTTTCAGCGGCACGCGATAACAAGCAATATTCAACCTCACCCGGCTCTTGAATTTCAAAAGGCACCAGTAATAAGTGAACATGATTCAACGCAGCTACGTTAACTATTTCAGGTATGCTAGCGTCATCAGCTGTTAGCATAGCAAGTTTAATATTGCCTTGCTCTAACGGTAATTCTACAAGAGTTAACGCATCACCTAATGGTGTCCAGTGGTATCGTTGGCAAAAATGTAATTGCTGCTGTGTTGCAAATAAACCCTGCTCGCTTATTAGCACCGCCTGATGCGCACCATCAATAACTAAACTGGTACAGACGTATTGAAAAGGCCTCAACACTGAGCTGATTTGTATAATAAGCTGTTTACTCAAAGCGGCAATATCGGCAAGTTGCTCAGTATTATTAGTGATGGTCTTATCTGCGATAAAGAATAACTCTGGCAACTGAATAATATCGCTGAGGTTGTTTTCAATATAAAAACAAACATCTTCAATGGCTTGCTCGTTAGACTTGTAGGTTGCAAATATTGCGACATTGGCTGTTTCGGGGACATTGTCATCGTTAATGTATTGAGCGTGAGCCTCCTTTTTTATCGGTAATGTTAGCGCTTGATAAAGTTCAGGACGGCGTTGTTTAAAAAGATCAGTACCATCAGGTCGGCGTTTATTCTGCGGCGCTATCGCAGTATTAGCTAAATCAATATCAGCAAAAACAAAACCTTCTTCATTATGGTTTATTTTGGCCAGCACTTTACCCTCAGGGGAAATTATTTGGCTTTGGCCTACGCCAGCAAGAGAGTTAGTTGATGACAATGCGCCGATTTTATTTGCCGTAGCCAGAAACACTTTGTTTTCGCACGCTCGAGCTGGGTCATGAAAGTGACTTTGATCTCTGGCGAATGTGCTAATTGAATTACACAATAATTGCCCACCCTGCAAAGCCAATTCACGTGAGGGTTTAAAAGTCATCGTATCGTTACCGACTAACAGGCCAAATTTTCCGAATGTCGTTGAAGCTAACTCAGACACTCTACTTGTGTTAATAAAAAAATCATTTTCATGGCCAAGCAATCGTTGTTTATCGACATGGAGAACAAGTTCTCCGAGCGGCGAAAATAAACAAGAGGTAATACTAATATTTTCGTTAATCACATCATTATGTTGCTCTGGCGAAAAGTCACCTAAAGAGTCACGCCTTAAAGTAACGTTTATAACAATATAACAATGATGCTTGTGAGCTTGCTCTGCAATAGCGAGTAGAAAAGGACCATCAATGGCTAAAGCTTGATGCCATGCCTGATTACGGTCATTGTACCCACCCTGGGTATGACAAAAAAGTGTATTACAAAATTCAGGCAGCACAATAACTCCGGGCTGACACATCGCCACCTTATTTATCATACGTAGACAGGTTGCTAGATTTTCTTCAACATCCAAAGTGGTGGCAAACTGAGAAACGGCGACTCGCATGATATATATTTTCCGGGTAATTAGCTGGTGCAATGATGCAATCTTAAAATATGACCTTTAAGTGAGGGGATATTATACTTTTAAAACCTTGCAGCCCAAACTTTTGGCGAAATTAAATTTGGACCAACAATTAACGGTGTGTTTTCACTAGGCTATTAAACAGCTTATGACGTTACCTTACATTATTTATAAAAATTTCATTTGCATACCCAAACTAATGCGCTGTTGATGGCGGTCATAGTCGATAAGTGAATCACCATAACCATTAAAATACTGTATTAAAAAATCGTAACCTTCGGTCAATGAATAAGAGAGGTTTAGTTCGACACTACCTTTATTATCATTAAGTTTAAGGTTATTACGCAGCGCAGAGAAAAGGTTAAATTTACCTAACTGTGTACCAATACCAAATTCCATATGCCCTAAATAATCAGTAATATCTGGATTGTCATCGCCAATCACAGCAAGTGGCGTTTCTTTTTTATCTTCTGCGAGTCGATGCCAAGCTTTTATATAATAGAAAGCGTTTTCATCACTAAACACTAAGGAAGCAAAGACCCGGTTCCAGCTGCGCGATGAAAGGCCACTACGGCCATTAGATTGGTGGTTTATCCCGAATTGGATTTGATTGAATTCAAAGCCCAATATGCGGTTTTTCTGTTGCCAACTGTAAAATAATTCGGGTTCATAATTCGTTTCTCGAAAAGGTTTAGATGCCTCACTGTTGTATAATTGCCAATAAGATACCGCGGTAAAGCCAAAATAAAGACCTGATGCATCAGTCTTTGGCAAATAAATCGGAAATTTAATGCTGATTTGATATTTAGCTTCAACATTATCGACATTATCATTATTTAACTCTTCCACCGAACGGGTACCTGGCTTACTAATATAGGAGACGGGCAGTAGGTAGTTTAATCTATGTTGCGAGATAGAAAAGGGGTTAGCGGTTGTTTTTAAAAGCGCTTGTTCTCTTTTTTCTAAAATAGATTTTTCTTGTTTTACAACGATAATGGCTTCTTCAGCCATTAATAGTTGAGGTAAAAAAAGTATCATTAAGCACAATATTTTAGTAATAATTGTCGGTATCTGGAAGTTGTTCAAGTGTTATTTCTCATAAAAATTTAGTAGCGGATCGACTTTTCAACCAATGCCTGCAGACATTGCGATAATCGCTCGGTTTATTTTTCGTAATTCACTGTTTTGTTATTAAGTACTTAAACGGGGTGATTAAGTACATCGTTAACTAAAATTAATAATAGCCATAATAACAGGTAAATCCAATCGGGTCTGTCAAACTTCTTCGTAAAATAGTTTACCTGAGCAGCAAGGTGCTGCTTATTGGCCTTCTGCTCATCATTTAAATCGGGATAATTAAATCAAAATATAAGTCGCTGTCCCCAAAAAGATTAAGAATCCGACTGCATCAGTTATGGTTGTCAAAATAACCCCGCCAGCAATGGCTGGGTCTACACCCAATTTTTTCAATACAATCGGAATAAGGGCTCCTGAAAGTGTCCCCGTAAGGCTAACAACAAAAAGTGCCAGTGCAAAAACGCCCCCTAACTGCCAATCGTCATACCATAAAATAGTAATTAAAAAGACCACCGCAGCCCATAATATGCCATTAATAAAAGAGACTTTTAATTCGTGAAGCGTGAGCGAAACGATATTGGCACTACTGACTAAATCGCGCGCAATACCTCGAGTAACCACGGTTAGCGTTTGGCTACCGGTAACGCCCCCCATACTCGCCACGACCGGCATAAGTACCGCGAGTGCGACGAGTTGCTCTATTGATGCTTCAAAAAAGCCAATGACCCAAGCAGCGACAAAAGCGGTGATTAAATTGGTGCCTAGCCAAATAGCTCTATTTAAAGAAATATGAGAAACAGGGGCAAACATATCGAGCTCTTCATTAAGACCAGCAGAGGCCAATAAACGCTGCTCTGAGTTGTGCTTTAATACATCGATAACATCATCAACTGTTATTCGCCCCAACAAAAAATTATTTTCGTCAACAACCGGCGCTGATATTAAATCGTGATCTTCAAAGATTTGTGCAACCTGACTTGCCGATTGTAACGAGTCGATTAACGGCACGTCGTTTTTCATTACGTCGCCAACCGACAAGCTATTGTCCATTGAAACCAAATCACTAAGATATAAGGTACCTTGTACCTTGTTATTCCTGTCAACAACAACCAGTTGATCAAGTTGTTCGGGCAACATACCCTCTTTTTTTCTTAACTTACATAGATACCGATAAACCGCTTTAAGGCTAACGTCTTTTCTAACGGCTGTAGCGTCAACATCCATCATTCCGCCGGCGGTGTTATCAGGAAAAGAGGCTACTGTGCGGTAGCGCTCTTTTCGCTGACTGTCCATAGCCTCAACCATAGCGCTTACCACAGGTAGCGGTAAGTCTGCATCGATATCGGCTAATTCATCCATTTGCAGCGTCGACAAACATTTAAGTAAATCAGCTTCGCTAGTTTTTTTAATCAGAAATTGGCGCAGCTCGCGGTGTACCGACAGCAATACCTCACCCTTGCAATTAACGGGGATCAAGCTCCAAAAGTCATCACGATATTTATTGGGTAGCGACTCAAGTAATCGCCCCAACTTGGCAGGATGATATTTCTCTATTGAAATTAACAGTTCGTGATCGTTTTCTTGCTCTAATGAATGGGTTAATTGGCTAACAAGTTTGGTAAAAGTATTACTCATAGGATCTACTTATAATGGTCCATCGACTATTTATCGGAAAAGTTACAGGATAACGAGTGCTAGCAAGTCGCTTGGGCAGTAACTTAGTCGGAATCATCTTTTACATCAAGCCTTATTATCAAAGTAAACTCTGCCTTAAAAGCAGCAACGAGCTTGTAATAGGTCAAACGTTAATATTAGTAGCTTTAAGATAAGTCATGATAACTAGGCAAGTCTACGATTATTATGGTAATAAGGTTAATTTAGCTGGCTAAAATTATTGTTTAAAAAATATCATACAACACAAGAATTAGCGTATACACTGAGGCAAATATTTGCGCTAAACAAGGATCACAATGAAGCAACATATGCAGACATTCTGCTATTTATTATCAAAAAATGACGACAATGCCTTGCGCCAACATTATTTAGCCTCGGGAGAGTCTGAGAATATCGTTCAATTAGCTTATCTATTTCAACAAGGAATAAACGAGTCGGTTACCTTTGAATTTCATCAAAAACTGGCGACGACTTTAATAGCGAGCAAATGTTTCCCCAGTGCACTCATCGCACAGATTAAAACCAACGATACCTTAAGCTTCTTTACTCCGGGCTTACAGTTACAAGATAACTTTAAACAAACAGACCATCAACAGCGCAATGCTCTACATTATTTACTCGCTGGCAATAAAGTAGTTGCCAGTAAACCACCCTTTATTTATTTACGTTCAATGATGTTATTTGGCAGCAATGACACCTTACGTGATGCACTTTGCCAGCGTGACCACGCAAATTTAACCCCAATCGAAGTTTATTTATCCGCTAATCAAAATTTAAATTCACTACCAGCCCACGAACTCACCGCATTATTGGCCTTAATAGAAATTGAAAGTAAACAACAAACCTTAGCCACAATGAACTATTCACAGGTAATTAAAGCCGTTACTGAAATATGTCATCGTCAAAATAAGGGGATCAACAGTGAATTACAACGACTTATCTTGATCGCTATCTACTACAAAAAAGCCATTAACGATATCGTTAATGGCATCAGTTAAATTTTGGTAGCTATTATCACAGCGGTAATTGAAGTTTATTAGCCTGCAAAAATTTTTTGACGACTAATACCGTTGCCTGAGGATCTTCTTCGTGAGGTACGTGCCCTAATTCATCAAAGATAACTAATTGACTGTTGATAATATCTTTTTTAAATTTCATCGCAAGCTTGATAGGGATTAACTTATCTTTTCTTCCCCAAAGGATAAGCGTTGGCACATTTATTGTTGATATCTTTTTAGCTAAGTCTCCTGGTACCGTTTGCTTAAAGCGTTCTTTTAGCGCGTTACGATTTCCTTCACGAAGCGTCAAATCATAGTACCTGTCAACTAATTCACTGGTGACTAAGTCAGGATCTCCATAAACATTCTTAACGCTTCGTTCGACCAATGACTTAGGTAAAACGTTTTTTAATAACCGACTGGTTATTGGATTTTTAGACAGTTTAAAGGCTAATGGTAAAGATTCAGACTTAAAAGGATAGCCACTCGCGTCGACTAAAATCAATTGAGATACTCGTTCTGGATATAATACCGCGGTGGCCCAAGCTATATATCCGCCTAAAGAGTTGCCCGCTAATACACTTTTTTTGACCTTTAATTTATCTAAAACAGCGACAACAACGTCAGCATAATGCTCAATAGTATAATTATTTTGCGGATCCGGTCCTGTTAAACCAAAGGCTGGCAAATCAAAACGAATGACTCTGCGTTGCGCTTTTAATTCGTCAACCCAGCCATCCCAAGTATGAAGTGATGCACTAGTACCATGAATTAATACAATAGGCTCTTTATCAGATTTAGGGCCTTCGTCTCTTAAATGTATATTCATACCGGCAATTTGAATAAATTGTGACGGCTCACCTGCCCAGCGTGGGCTGAGTTCAGCAACAGACTTGTCAGGTGCTTGATTAACATAAAGGTAGCTAGCGAGTAAAACCATAGCTGTGAGCAATATATAGATACTAATTTTTAAAATTTTCAAGATGTTACGGACCTTTTTTGTCTATATTTTGCTATTCATTATATCTGAATATTTTTCTTTAAGTAAACAGCTACTATTAATAATCACCCAAGATAGTTACCTAAACTTTAGCCAACACGTGGAGATCAGTCGTCATTAAGCATAATCGTAAGTACCACCCGACTCTAGTGCTTTTTGATAGGCTGTTCGAGCTTGACAACGTTTTACAAAAGCAATGATCTCAGGGTAGTTTTTGTTAGCTTTGTTTCTTACAACCCATGCTTCTAATGGAAAACTCATTTGAAAATCAGCGCCTGATAGGCGCTCACCAGCAAACCACTGATTATTTTTTAAATGATTTTCAATAAAATCTAAGTTATTGGTAATATTTGGCCCAACATAGCCAGACATTATTTTTTTCATGATGCCTTTAGCAATAGGTTTAATAATAAATGGCATTGAGCCCTTCACTATTTTTTCAAAAATAAGTTTAAGTAATAACTGTGGCATCAAGGTGCCTTCAGCAAAATGCAACCAATAGAGGTACTGACGATACGCTTCACTTTTAGTTTCAGGTATAAAGCTGCTTTCGCCATAATTTTCTGCAAGGTACTCAATAATCGCTCCAGACTCTGCAACGGTAATGTCACCATCGGTGATAACCGGAGATTTCCCCAATGGATGTACTTTCTTTAGGCTGTCAGGCGCTAAATTTGTTTTTAGGTCACGCTCATAACGTTTAACTTCATAAGGAACGCCCAGCTCTTCTAAAGTCCAAAGCACCCGCTGCGACCGTGAATTATTAAGATGGTGTACAACAATCATAGTTTTCTCCATTAAGGTAAAAGGCTAAAGCCAACTATTGCTCTACAAGGGTTATCGTAATTTATTAGTGATGACCACATCAAATAGTGCAATAGTGCTAAGTAGATATTATTTTAGTAGCTTTCTTAACTAGCGTCGCATACGATTGAACCACATAATTATACTATCGGACTATTTTAATGCTTTGGACCTCCAGTGTTGTATTACGTCAAGATATCGACCAACACCAGCATAACCTCCATGAGTTTGTGGTTTGTTTAAAAGGGGCTGTAAGCATTACTATTAATGACGAAATACATCAGCTTTCAAGCGGACATTCTGTTTTTATTCCTGCTCAATATCAACATTCAATCACCACAGATAAAAAAATCGACACGAAATTACTGTTTGCATGTATTGCTCCCCCATCCTTTGATAGCTTATCAACTCCCGCTAACAGTCTCTATTTAAAGACCTTATCTAAAGGAGGATTTTTAACTAACAATATCAATTTAAACAGCCCGCATGGCACACAAGAAATGCAAAAAATTGCCAATGAACTCGAAAGACAGCCCAATTCCAGCTCGCCACTTAATACTTGTTTAAAAGAAAATTTATACTTGAGACTATTACTGATCCATATCAGTAGTACAGGCTACGAGCAGCAAACAAATGCTCAATCATCTTTGCGAATGACCAAGGCTCAAAATTGGATCAATAACAATTATACTATCGATATCACCCTGGATAAGGTGGCGAAGCAAGTTAACCTATCAAGAAGTCATTTTGCTCGGCAATTTCGTCAGCATACCGGTTTCAGTTTTATTGAATATCTTCTAAAACTGCGCTGTGATGCTGTTGCTAAAGACCTTGCAAGTTCCAATACAGATATAACCGAAATTGCTTTTGCCTCTGGTTTTAGCAACCTAAGTCATTTTTATCGCCATTTTAAACGCCGCTACGGGATAACTCCGGGTGCTTTTAGGTTGATGATTAGACATCAAGGCATCACACTTAGACCTTAGCCGACAGGCAAATATCCTCTTTATTGGCTCGGTTAAACGAAGCTAAAAAAGTATATTTCATTAAACCATGAGTCCTCTAAGCAAAATGGTAACTTGAAGATAATCAGCAAATAACATTTTTTATGTTTACACGTTTTTTCATCCAAGAAATGGTGTTCGTTATTTTTCGATGTATTTGGCGGTAATCGGCTTGATCACTAGCATGCAATTTTTGACCGAATATTTCAAAATACAAAATTTAATATTAAGGGAATTAGAACAGTGCGAAGATAGAACCTGGTTTTGCAACTAAAAATTTGTAGTAATGCAGCCATAACCAACTCGATGTTCTCATTGCTGATATAGTAAAATTCCGGTTAAGAAAAGCCAGGAACTGATCAAAATTTGCATGAGGAGCGGTTATCGATGAAAGGGAAAAGAACAAGTTTTGCTCAAAAGATATGGCGTAACCTTATACATCTTAGCCAATATTAAAACCAGTAACACGTCTCGACTTTATCGCGTCAAATATAGACAGATCACTGTTTTTATTACTGTGTGAGTAAGATGACTATCACTTAAATGGTGCTTTAGTCATAAGTATTAAATTTATTAAATTTAATAATAGCGGTTAATTCATCACCATATTCAGCACCCTTTTCAGAATATCGATCTAACTTTTTAACTAAAGAATAGGGATTATCGGTTTTTAGTCGTAACTGTCTAAACTTTTTAAAGGCGTCACTGCGACCAAGTGTTCGATAGTAACCTCTGACCGAGGCTTTAACACTAGGGTACCTTTTTAACCAAATGGTTTTATCACCCCGTTTTTTAAGTGCCGCGATTCTTGGTTCATCTTCATCAAATGACCAAACGCCAAAAATATTATTAGCCTGGTTAAAAAAACGCGATGTCGCCCAAGCACTTTCCATAGCCGCTTGTGCAATAGCTATACTTTTAGGATGGGGTTTAAGTGCCATTAACAGCTCGTTATCAGTTTTGGCCTTATATTCTATTTTGAGTTTTTCTATGATGTCGTTATCAGTACCCGACTTAAGTGATTCTGAAACATCGAGATATTGAAGCATAAGTTCATCATAAACTTCGTCTATTGCAGGGATAATTAAGTTTTTAAAGCGAGTCTTTTTCTCTTGCACAGTCATTTTTGGCAGAGTAGCCTCTTTCGCGCCATAGAAATAAATCGCTGTCGATAATAATATTAAAGGAATAAGTATAAATAATATTTTTGACTGAAACGCAGTTAATTTCATATAGAGCCTTGTAGTTAAGTATAAGTTGTTAAAGATAAAAAAAGCGGTTAACTTGCAGGAAGTATAGCATAGAAGACGCTAAATTTTAAAAGTTAACTTAGCTAGTTCAGTAGGTTTTCCTCACTAAACATTTACTTGTTTGATCCCCCCCTTTAAGTTCTTTTATTCGTCTATACTTATTTTACTCATTTATTTAATTACCCCATGAAAATATGCAGCTAAAACTTCTTTTATTAATGACCAGTTTGTTATTGTTTTTTCCCTCCTTCGCCCATCAAAAGATCACTATTGCCTTCGGCGATGCTCTTGCACCTTGGGTAATGCCAGAAACTAACGACGGCATAATCATCACCTTAATAAGAGAAGCCTTAGAGCCTGTTGGCTATGAAGTTGAAGCAATTTATTACCCATACGCTCGCCGGATAACATCGTTTAGAGTTAGGGATGTTGATGCGGCCTGCGATATGAACTTAAAAACAATGACCAAAGAAAACCTTACCGGTTTCTTATCTGATGAAGCTTATGCTTACGAAAATTTTGCCTTTGCCTTAAACAAGCATAATTATAAGTTTACTCACCTAAACGAGTTAGTTTCATATTCTTTAATGTCTTGGCAAGGCGCCAAAGTTCACTTGGGCGGAGAGTATGCGGCAATGGCTAACAAAAACCCGCTTTATCTAGAAAATCATGATCAAGAATTACAGGTTAAAATGTTATTTTTAGAGCGTTTTGATGTTATTCAGTTAGACCTACAAATATTTAAACATTACCGAGCTAAAATTGAAAAAGAAGGAAAAATAAATACCACTTTGTTCGTTGATAAGTTCCCACTATTTGGAGCAAGCCCTAATAATATTCTTTTCCATGATGAAAAAGTCAGAGATGCCTTTTACAAAGGTCTCAAAGAATTAAAAACAAATGGGCGTTATGAAAAAATTATCGCATCATATTCTTTAGAGCACTAGCTGGTGTTTCTAGAGGTCATAGCTTAGTCTTTTATGCTGTCGAACACTAAGAAAAAAGTGCGCTACTTTAATTAGTTACCCAGTCTTATCACAACCATCGAAATTTAACCGCGCATGAA
Source organism: Colwellia hornerae (assembly GCF_007954355.1). Taxonomy (GTDB): domain Bacteria; phylum Pseudomonadota; class Gammaproteobacteria; order Enterobacterales; family Alteromonadaceae; genus Colwellia_A; species Colwellia_A hornerae. The sequence continues at coordinate 13,410 of NZ_VOLR01000015.1, read as the reverse complement.
GTATTTACTCGATTAAATATCGGCTTATTTCAAATTATAAAAGCCAGAAGATTAGTTACACAGCTACTTATGCTAGCTATTTAAGAAAAAATGACTGTGAATATAATTTGATCTTGACCAGAATATTAAGCTTAATGTAAAGTTAGAATAAATGAGTAGTTATCCCATCTTAACCATTACTCTTCTCAACTATTTTAAGGGCAACGCTATAGCGCAACCGTATTTTTGCGCGTAATAGCCACTAAAGTCTGGACTCAATGACTAAAATTAACAACATACAAGATGTCTCTTTTGGCAACCCTATCGGTACTTCTATCGGTAATGTAACAGCATATTCTAGCGACTATAATACCGCTGACCCAATAATCTATAAATCACGTAGTCACTTTAGAAGTTATGTCGATGACATTTACATGGGACATAAATGGCAATGTGTTGAATTTGCTCGTCGATGGCTTTACACCAACAAAGGTTATATTTTTAACGATGTCGCAATGGCTTACGAAATATTTAATTTACGCTCCGTTAGAGATGTAGTGAATAACGGCGAACTCGCATTAAATGCCTTTGAAAATGGTGCCAAAAGATTACCTGAAGTAGGCAGTTTACTGATTTGGGATGAAGGTGGAGAGTTTGACGAAACCGGTCACGTAGCCATTATTACCGCCGTATTTAACGATAAAGTCCATATCGCCGAACAAAACATGGCCTTTGCACCTTGGCCAAATGGGCAAAACTATTCGCGTGCAATAAAAGCAAAATTAGGTAGTAACGGCGACTACTGGCTGCACTGCCCTTCTAATGGTTCAACAATTTTGGGTTGGTTAATACAAACAGATGATGAAACTGATGCGCTAATTTCTCCTCTGCCAGACCCTATAGTATTTAATATTGAAGCTTGTACGGCGCCGGCGCAAAAAAAAGAAAATGCCCCTTGGTTAAATCTTGCTAATGACGATGAATATGCATTTTTTCAAATGATGGCTGGCCATAGATTGTCCTGTGATGATGCAAGCGCTTTACGCTATTACCGTATTTCTTCCCAAGCACATTTAGCACTCGAAACTGCCACCGATGAACTACATCAAATGTTTATGCATGCTACCGATTACGTACTTGAACACCCCGAGCTGTTGGAAAAATTTGGCTTACCAGAGAACCTAAATGAAAAAATTAAGCGCTCATGGTCTAACCGCGCTAATCAACTGGTAACAAGTCGTTTTGATTTTTCAATGTCTGAACATGGTTTGAAGGTCTATGAATATAATTGTGATTCTGCATCATGCTATATGGAAGTTGGCAAAGTACAAGGTAAATGGTTAAAGCATTTCCAAGTGAAAGGCGGCACTGATGCAGGCACAGCCTTATTTAGCCATTTAGTTAACGCTTGGCAAGCTCGTACTATCGACTCCGTCATCCATATATTACAAGATGATGATCCCGAAGAAACCTATCATGCCCTCTTTATGAAAAGCGCCATAGAAGCGGCGGGTCATCAATGTAAAATATTGGTGGGGATTGATTCATTAACTTGTAATGAAAATAATGAAATTGAAGATTCAGCGGGCATAAAAATCCAATGGATATGGAAAACATGGGCATGGGAAACGGCACTTGATGAAATCAGAAAAAACCCAGGTGATGTGTTCAATAAAGAGAAGCATGAAAGGCTGATAAAACCGAGCTTATCTGACGTACTGCTCAACGACAACATTATGGTTTTTGAGCCACTTTGGACACTTATTCCTAGCAACAAAGCGATTTTACCTGTGTTATGTATGCTATTTCCAAATCATCCTTATTTGTTAGATACCCGTTTTGAATTAACCGAGGAACTCATCCAAACAGGCTACGTAAGTAAGCCAATCGTCGGCCGCTGTGGCGCAAATATAAAAATAATAGATAAACACCAGCAAGTGCTTGCCGAAAAACAGGGTGATTTTGAGACAAGAGACCAAATATACCAAACATTGTTTCCGTTACCTTATGTCGATGGTAAATATGTGCAAGTTTGTACGTTTACCGCCAATGGTAATTATGCAGGGAGTGGCGTCAGAGTAGACTCATCAATGATTATAGATAAAGATAGTGATTGTTTGGCGCTACAATGCAAACATGATACATAAAATTGCTCATCTTGCGCTGACATGCAGTATGTTTACGCTTATTTCAACGCTATATAGGATTTAATTTTGCAACTATTAAACATATTAAAAAAAATAAAAAGCTTTTTGTTAACGGCATTTATTGGCGGAATAGTTATATTACTACCAGTAGTCATTGTATTTAAAGTCGCGTTTTGGCTATTAAATTCATTATCTATGGCCTTTGAACCGATATCTACTTTTTTGTCTACGCAACTTGTTAGCCATATTCCGTTAGCAGAAATACTCGCTTTTGCTGCCGTCTTTTTTAGCTGCTTTTTTATCGGCTTGTTGGTTCAAACAGCATGGGGACGCTATGTTCATGGTCAATTAGAACAACGCTTACTTGTCCCTATTCCAGGATACACCTTAGTCAGAGACCTAGTCAGTCAATTTAAAAATAAAGAAGGAGGTTCTTTTACTCGTCCAGTAATGTTGAAAGCATTCCAATCAGAGCAATTTGTTTTGGGATACATCACCGACGAATTAGAGGATCATTTTGCGGTATTTGTACCTACCAGCCCAAGCCCATTTAACGGTTTTGTTATTTTTGCTCCTAAAGCAGATGTTAAGCACATCGAAGGCAGTGCTAAGAGCGTGATGAATCTAATCGTCGGCTGCGGCGTCGGCTCAGCTAAAACGTTAACAAAAGATCATTTTAAAACACCTTAACTTTACTATGTGTAACCCGCCAAATTTACTAAGTAAAAAATCGACAATAATGATGTTTTACTGTGGCGCTAATACACATTTTGCGAGTTAATTGTGCAACTAACTCGTCATTACCATGGAATTTAATGACCAATGAATAAATTAGCAGTAGAAAAAGAACGGATTTGTAAAATCAGTTCTATCCTATATAGCGCCAGCCAACCGATTAGAATACTCACCCATTTAGAATGGAACAGAGATATTAAACGCCAATTCTTTGCAGATAAAGCTAAAGAGTTGCCTAAGGTTAGCTACCCTGCTTTTGATCCCGGTAAAACGTTAAGTTTAGTAACTGAAGCTCGAAGCTTGATGGGAAATTCAGACATAGATGAATGGTTAAAGCGTATTTCAACCAAACTTGAATATGGTGCTTTGATGATGGCATCGGTAGGCACTAAAAAGTTTTATCAATTTTCTGAAGCGCTTTACGGCAAACCTACTAACCCATTTACTGACGGTAAATCGACGCCTCTTGAATTAGCCAACATCTTTGATAAACAAATTAGTAGTTATGCCAGTTACAATTTTGGTTCTCCACCACCTATGTGTTATCTAGCCTCTGATATTGCTGAGCAAATGCAAGCAGCCGTGACTAAAATGTTCGGTGCAGACGCGCCTAAAGTTGAGGTGGTCGACGAATTATCCGCGAATGCGTTAGCAAACCCTAAGCTGATCCGCATCAGGAAAACAGCCTGTTTTACCGATCTTGACGCGCAACAATTAATTAATCATGAAGCCCATATCCATGTAGCCACCTCGATTAATGGCCTAAATCAGCCACACCTTAAAATATTAGCCGCTGGTCATCCTGGCACCACTAAAACACAAGAGGGTTTGGCAGTATTTTCTGAATATATTACTAATTCTATCGACTTGGATCGATTGCGCAGATTGGCCGATCGTATTATCGCTATACAAATGTCGATTGAAGGAGCCGATTTTTTAGACGTCTATAATTACTTTTTAGGTCGTATAGGGAATGAGTCACAAGCCTATGAAAATACTCGAAGAGTTTTCAGGGGTGGCGTTTTAACAGGTGGCGCGCCCTTTACTAAAGATGGCGTGTACTTAGAAGGACTTATTCGTGTGCATAATTTCTTAAAAGCTATCGCAGCTAATGGTAGAGCGGATTGTCTTAAATTATTATTTTGTGGAAAATTAGATATCGAAGACATTCCTGTTTTATACAAATTAGAGGAGATGGGGCTCTGTCAACCCGGTAAGTACTTACCACCATGGGTTGAAGATGCACGTTATTTATTAGCTTACTTAACTTGCTCCGAGTTTCTCAATAAAATGGATATGCCTAAAATCTATAGCCATTACGATGAGTTATTGCACAGCATTCCAAAAACCTTCAATTAGCGGCTATTATTCACTAATACCAACTAACTGCCATCAGCTTTAAATGCGATGGCAGCAAATACTTTTATTACAACAGCTCTATTTAAACCAACATTAACGGTCATCCTTATATTTTTCATAGACCTTTTCAAAGTTCTCTGGGTGCGCGGAAAAAGCGGCAAGCACTCTTGGATCAAAATGCTCTGGCATGGTTCTGCCATCACCTTCGATAATTATCTTTACTGACTTTTCGTGACTAAAAGCCGGCTTGTAAGAACGCTTTGAACGCAACGCATCATAGACATCACATAGTGCCATTATACGAGCAGATAATGGAATATCTTCACCAGAAAGGCCATTAGGATAGCCGGTTCCATCCCATCTTTCGTGGTGATTTAACGCGATTTCAGCGCCCATCTTGATAAAGGGAGAATCTCCCTTTTGCAGAATTTTTGCGCCAATGGCACTGTGCGTGTTCATGGTTTCACGCTCTTGCGGCGTAAAAGGCGTTTTTTTGAAAAGAATAGCATCCGATATACCAATCTTACCAATGTCGTGCATTGGGCTTGCATAAAACAACGCTTTATTCATTTTTTTACTCAGCCCAAGCAATCGTCCTAGCAGGTATGAATAGTGCGCAATTCGACGAACGTGTGCCCCAGTTTCCTCATCCTTGAATTCAGCCGCACTGACCATAGTCATGATAGTTTCCTTGTAAGCATTTTCAAGCTTAACCGTACGTTCCTTAACTTGGACTTCAAGTTTATTGTTGTAGCCTGAAAGGAGGTCGTTGTAATCTTTCAAGCGCAACATATTCCTGACCCGTAATATAATTTCAGCTCGATCGACTGGCTTTGTTAGAAAATCATCAGCGCCTACTTTTAGTGCCGTCAATTTAGCCGAATGATCATCTATCGAAGTCACCATAATAATAGGAATAAACATCGTTTCGGGATTATGTTTTAACCTACCTGCAACTCTATTGCCATTAAGCCCTGGCATCATAATATCGAGTAGTATTAAATCAGGTGGGTCTTGCTCAACACTTTTTAAAGCCTCTTCACCGCTGTTAACTGTCTTTATTAGATAGCCCTCGTATTCGAGCATCACCTTAAGGAGTTCTCGATTTAGATGTTCATCGTCAACAATAAGAATTTTTCTAGGACGATTATTCATGTCGGTTATCCTGTTAAGAGATTGAGGTTGTATTACATGTTTTTCAACTGCTGCCCACAATACTTTATAGCGTAATGGTTTAGAAATATAATCATCGCACCCCGCAGCTAAACAAAGTTCCTCATCTCCGCTCATTGCTAGGGCAGTTAAAGCAATGATGGGTATCGACTTTGTCTCAGGAGATGCCTTTAGCAATACGGCAGCTTCTAGACCCGACATTCCCGGGAGTTGCACATCCATTAGGATCAAGTCTGGCAATTCTGTTCGGCTTTTATGCAAGCCACTTTGCGCATCTTTAGCCTGAATAACACTATGACCCGCTTTCTCAACCAACAGAGTGGCGAGTTCCATGTTCATCGGGTTGTCTTCAACAATTAATATGCGAGCCATTTCATTTCTCCATGCTGCGTTATGTAAAGCTCACTAAACTCTAGTGCTAACTATCTATTATCATTTAACCATGCTGCTGAAAGTTTAAGATAGATTGATGATCACTTAAATGCTGAGTATATCAAAGGTATTTTGCTTAATTATCCTTCTTTAGCACTAAATTTATTAGTGCTAAAGCGTTTTTTCCACTGTGATAGCACCTGACAAGTCATGCTCCTCGACCAAGGTACTTGCCATGCATTGATCATTTATTATAGCTAATGGCTTAGCTGAAACAGAAACGTCCTTAGTACTAATATCACGCCATGGCAGCCAAACTTTAAAGCAAGAACCTTTATCTTCTGCGCTTGATACCGCCATAAAACCACCATGTAAACCAGCAAGTGCTTTCACCATAACTAAGCCCAACCCAGTACCACCATATTTACGAGATAGACTACTATCTATTTGAGTAAAAGGTTGAAAGAGCTTATTCAAGTCAGTATCAGAAATACCTATACCGGTATCATTTACCGTGATTTCTAAAAATTCATCAAAAGTGCCTTGAATACTATCAGCATCAGTAATTAATCGGGTTTTCCATGAGTTATTTTCGGTGTTCATGATGGCATCAGCGCGAACGACACGGCAACCAGAGAGCTTGATTTTCCCACCCTGTGGCGTAAACTTAACCGCATTAGAGAGCAAGTTGTAGATGATTTGCTTAAGTTTGCGCCCATCGCATTGCATAAAGCCTAAGTCTTCTTGTACATCTACTATCAATTCAATTTCTCGTGACAGCGCTTTCTCTTTTACCATCGAGGTACAGTCATGCAGTAAGCTGGCCAACTGAAATGTTTCTATATCGAGAATCATTTTGCCGGCTTCTACTTTCGACAGATCAAGTACATCGTTGATCAGCGAAAGCAAATGCTGACCGCTCTCAAAGATATTACCAATATATTTACTTTGCTGTTCACTAAGATCACCTACTAAGCCATCCCTAAGTACTTCTGAAAAACCTATAATAGCATTAAGTGGCGTACGTAATTCATGTGACATACTAGCAAGAAATTCACTTTTCATTTGACTGGCGTGACGTAAGGCTTCACTTTCAGCACGAAGTTGTTCCGTTTGTCGCTGCTCACTAATGTCGCGCATGACCTGGGCGAAGCCAATCACTTTATTATTTGTGGCATGTATTGCTGTGATAACCGTATTTGCCCAAAAGCGTGTGCCATTTTTACGAATTTGCCAGCCATTTATCTCGAAACGACCCAATTCTCTAGCCACATTGAGTTCTTTTTGTGGCTGACCCGCAGTTATTTCGTCATGCGGATATAAACAAGAGAAAAATTGTCCAAAGACATCAACAAATGCATAACCGGTGATATATTCAGCCCCCTTGTTCCATGAGCTAATACGGCCATCGGGCTCAAGCATTATAATGGCATAATCACGTACGCTAGTAACCAGGAGTCTCAACGACTCTTCACTCTTTTTTAATTCTTTATCAGCTTTTAACCGGGCGAGTTCTACGGCAGAAGTTCGTCGAACGTACAACCAAGTGGCTAGGGACACTACTGAGAATAATATCCCACCCATCCAAAGTAGCTGTCGAGCACGTCTGTAAATTGGCGCGTAGACTTCGTCTTCATCAACTTTTGCTACCATGCCCCAGTCCATTCTAGGGATCTGCGCCAAATAAGAGATTACCGGTACATTTTGATAATCTACGCCATAAAAGAAGCCTGTTTTACCATTTACAGCATTTGTACCTGGGATATCTTCTTGGTTGAGCGGGATGCTCATGCTGAGTGACAAATCCTTCTTACGGAGCACTTCATTAAGGTATAAGGCCTCACCACCATCTCTGCGCACTAGCAAAGTTTCTGCGCTCAACCGACCAACCGGCCAAGCATCAAGCATAGGAAAGAGAAATTGCTCTGGATGAATACGAAAGTAAAGTACACCAATAATCTGACGCCCTTCTTGGCTTTCAAAAAACAAAGGAACAAGCATAGCCATTTTTAACTTCTTTTTCTGTCCTAGGTTAATCTCGCCCAGTATCATTTGTTTACTTTGAATAACGTCCATGACCTGCTGTTGTATAGACTCATCGGGTTGATTAATTATATTAGGGTTAGTCGATAATATTACCAGCCCATTTAGATCAAGCAGCGTTAAGGCAGCATATTTGTTACTGTCCTGAATGGCTTTTAAACGATGTAATATATTATGACGATTAATATCATATGGAGCACCGCCGCGCTGCCAACTTTCCAGCATATAGGTCAGATAATAATCTTCGCTCATAATTAGTGCATCACGTTCAAGTCCGTCAAGCCAATAGTCAATTCTCTCAACCTTCAGGTTAGCGATGCTAGCAAGGTTGTCTTCGCTACGTTCAAGAATGATATTTTTCTGGTATTGAAATATTAACAGTCCGCACATGGTAACGGACAAAGCAAAGACAATAAGCAAGGAAAATGGTTTAACTGCAGGGTGTGATAATAGCGGGGAAAATTTCATAAGGTTATTCCGTCTTTTTGACAGAATATTGAGTACTAACAGGTTTACAAATAAAAGCTCTTATGACGTTTATTCCTGATATGAATGGTAATATTTAACTGTTAAGTCCATGTACCTAACATCAATTTAGTATGGCTTTTTATGTGTTAATAGCAAGGTTTTTTGTACACTAAATATCGGTGTAAGCATTTATTTTCAAACAGAATAATATGAAAAAATATAATGTGGCAGAAAGTAGGTCCAAAGCCCTTCCATCAGCAAAGTATTATGTTGAGTGGCTGTGGCAATCATGCGGTTAACTTCATCTGCATTCATGGCAAAAGGTTTTTCACATAAGACCTCGATGCCCTGCTCTAAACACAACAGCGTATTTTCTTTATGCTGTGAGTGTGGTGTTGCAATGTAAACCGCATCAACATTTGCATTATTTGCTAACGCTTCATAGCTACAGTAGGCTTTTGTCGCTTGATATTTTTCTGCAAAATCATCGGCTTTTTGTTGTGTTCTTGAAGCAACGGCATAAAGTTCAGCATCATTAACCGCGAACAAATCTGTCGCAAATTTATTTGCTATATTGCCTAAACCAATAATTCCCCAACGTATATGTCTTTTTTTAGTGATTTCATTGACGGTTAACCAAGGTAAAAGAGAGAAGATGTCTATTTTTTTTGATATGTCATCTCCTAAGATACTATTTTTTCTTGAAATATTTTTACTGTATCTCTGACTTTGTCCTTATTAATAGGCTTAACCAAATAATCATCCATACCGGCAGATAAACATTTTTCTTCATCTCCAAGCATCGCATTAGCGGTCATGGCAACAATAGGAATGGCTTGATAACGAGAACCCGCAACACCTTGCCTAATTAAGGTTGTTGCTTGGTAACCATCCATTTCAGGCATTTGACAATCCATAAAAATAAAAGTAAACGGGTGGTTATCTTCGCTTGCTTTAAGCTTTTCAATGGCATCTTTACCATTTATGGCAATAACACATTGCGCTATCCCTATTTTTTTTAATACCGCCATAGCTACCATTTGATTAATACGATTATCTTCTACCAGTAGTAACTTAACACCTTGCGTCCAACCTGAATCAGCATCAGATAATGTTATCATCTCAGATGGATTCACATCGCTGGTGATCTGTGTGTCAGGCGCATCTAATATAGCATTTAATGCTCGGTGCAAATCAGAGGTAATAACAGGTTTAGGGAAAAATCCATTAATACCACTTTGAGTACTATCAGCTAAATCATGCTGAATACTCATGAGCGTCATAAACATTATTTTTATATTTTTATACGCTGGATTTAAACGTACAGTTTTTACAAATGCTATAGCGCCTACCTCAGAGAACTGCTGATTGATAATCAATAAATCATAGTGCGGGCTTTGCGTTTGTTTATTAAGTAAAGACAGCGCAGGTTGAAGACTTGTTATTATATCTGCCTCAAGTTTCCAGAAAACTAATTGTCGTTTTATGACCTCAGCACAGGAGTGATTTTGTTCTATTATTAGCACGCGTTTACCTTGCAACGCTTTTACCGGTAAAGACAACAACGAATCAGATGACTTTTCTAGTAATAAATCACAGCTAAAGATACTACCTTCACCTTCATTACTTTCTACCTTAACGCTGCCTTGCATACATAAACAAAGCTTTTTGACAATAGCGAGACCAAGCCCCGTGCCACCATATTGCCGTGTAGTTGAAGCATCAACTTGGCTGAATACTTCAAATAAGCCTTGCTGCTTCTGTTTTGATATACCTATGCCAGTATCAGATATTGCAGCAATAATGCACCAATGAGTAGTAGAGTAGTCTTGTTGGCTAATACGAATAACCACCTCACCTTGTTGAGTGAATTTAATCGCATTGGCTAATAAATTTGTTAATATTTGACGAATACGATTAGAGTCGCCCACCACAAGTGACTCTTCAACATCAACAAGGTCAACGATCAATTCTAAGCCTTTTTGCTGTGCTTGTTGGGCAAAAGACTCAGCTAAGTTACCAATCATGTCACGTAAATTAAAACTGACATTTTCAAGTTCTAATTTATTTGCATCTATTTTTGAAAAGTCTAAAATATCGTTAATTAAAGACAATAGCGACTGGGCACTTTGCTGGGCAATACCTATTCGATGATTTTGTTCTTGGTTTAATGGTGAATCTTTGACTAAATCAAGCATGCCAATCACACCATTCATTGGTGTTCTTATTTCGTGGCTCATACTGGCAAAAAATTCATTTTTAGCCGTTACTGCTATTTCTGCTTGCTCTTTAGCGATGATAAGTGCTGTTTCATTCTCAACTCGTGCGGTAACGTCATAGTTAACACCTATCATTGAAATAGGCTTTTTATCACTATCATAGCTAACAATCGCCGCTGCTTTAATATACTTAACTTGACCATTAGTCCATATAATTCGAAATTGAATATCGAATTTTACTTTCCCTTCAATTGCTTGACGAAGATGAGTATTTGTTCGCTCTATATCATCAGGGTGTAAGCGTTTCTCCCAAGTTTCAGAGCCCCCTAAAAACTGATCAGCGGGGACACCGTACAACTTGAACATCCAGTCGTCCCACTTTAATTCATCGGTAACAAGATCGAGTTCCCAAATACCTATACCAGCAGAATCTGCCGCTAATGTCATACGTTGGTTGTGTTTAGCAATTTTCTGTTGGGCCATCATTTTATTAGTTATATCTTGAAACGAGCCATACAAGCGCACACATTGTCCATTGACAAACTCAGAGCGACCTCGAGCAGACACCCAAACTTCATTACCTTTGGCGGTGGTCAACTGCAGATCTCGCTCGTAAGGGCTACCATCTTCAATGCTTTTTTTCACTAACACTTGAATTGTTTCTCTACTTTCACCTTCTTTGTAAAAATTTATCGCCTTTGATAATTCTGGTTGATAATCATTAGGTACTTCATGAATTTTTTTAGTCATGTTTGACCAATAAAGACTATTGTTTACTAAATCAACCTCCCAAACACCAATACGAGCTTGTTGCGCCATTTGCTCCATTAATGATTTTTGCCCTGATAAGGTATCTTTATGCTTAACACGCGTGAGTTCTGCACTTATCCAATGGGAGAATAATTGAATTAATTCTAATTCCCGATTGGTGAATGGCTTAGCTGACGGCTTTGCGCCAGAAAAGTTTAACGTGCCAAACTGTTTACCATCAACAACAAGTGGCACACCAATATAGCTTTCAACACCACAAGCTTGATAACACGGGTGATCTTTTAATTGACTATCACCCGCTTGATGAAAAGCAATGGGCTTATCTACTTTCAAGGTATGCAAACAATAAGTGTTCCCTAATTCAAATATATCACCGGGATTAATTTCGTTGTTAGGGGTATGACAATACAAAACCCGGTATTCTTGCTGATGTATTTCACTGATCAACGCGAGCGGTAAATTGAATATTTTTTTACCGAGTTCTAGTATATTTTGAATTTTATTTTTTAAGGTTTTATCTATATCAGACGTTATTTTATGCAGCTGATTGAGTGTTAATTCAGTTTGCTTAATGTCACTTATATCATTCTGAATAACAATGAAAGATTCTAATTTATTCTCATTGCTTATGAGTGGCACTATAGTGGTACTTAGCCACAGCTCTCGCCCACCTTTAATCTTATTAATTGATTCGCCATGCCAGTAATCGTTAACAATAGAGTGTTTAAATATATCTTTAAAGTTTTGTTGAGTATAACTAGTTCCACAAATTTCAAAAACACTATGCCCTATAATGTCTTCTTCTTGGTAACAATAGAAGTCAAGAAAACGTTGATTAACTTCCGTTAGAGTACCTTTGTCATTCTTACTAACCCGATAGACAATAGCATGCTTATTTATGGCAAGCGTTAGCTCAGCACTCTTCTGCTTTGAAAGTGAAAGTTCATGGTGATAATTACTAATGAGACGCTGTAAAGGTCGAAAAACAAACAAACTAATCGCAATCAATAATGCCATGCTGGCTAACCATAAAACCACTTCGAGTATTTCAATATTAACGATACGCTGCTTGGAATGTTCTTCCATTTTTGTCACGACTAAGTCAAGAGAAACAAGTACACTTTCGATTAAATCTTGATTGAATTTTTGTGTAACAATCGTTTTAGCACTATTTTTATCTTGGCTCTGACTAAGCTCAATAGCACTTTCAGCGTAGCGATTAACTTGCCTATTAAGCTCGATGGGTGCGTTAAAATATAACGCATATATTTCCCTTGGCATGCTGTTAGATTTATTAATCGCTAGGTTTGTTAAAAGCGTATGGTTAGTCGAAAATAATTTGATCGTATCGAGTAAGTTCTCGATCAGTTTTTCGTCTACTTCAGCAAGGGTTACATTGTGATAGTGCTGGAAACCAAGGTAAGCGATTTTTTGTGACAGCATTCTCTGGTTGCCCGCCAGATTAATTGTTTCAGCATCTTTATCTTGTTGATTAAATAATAAGACTAAACTTAAAAATGAGAGGCTAATTAAAATAGCAATTAAAGATATCGCCAATAAATTACGACGTTTAATTTTCTGTTGTAGCTTTTGCATATTAGCCATATTATTTTGTTTACCACCCTTTAGGGGATCCTGATGCTATTTCAACGATAAAAAGACTAACTCGAAGGTAACGAAATAGTCTAAGCCATTAATTAATTGTGAAATATTATAAAGATTTCTCAGTATATACACTAAATTAGCACGATTAAAAGATTAAATAAAATAATCGATAACTGATTAAAAAAGTTACCCAACTTACTATGATTAATATACTGATAATAGAAAAAGAAAAAATAATAATTAATCTGGAGCCGCTAGCAAAACATTGACGTTAGCTAAGAGCCTGTAACAGATTTTGTGTAACTGCCCGTTTTAAATAAAGTCCTTTAAGCGGTCTTCGAATTCAATCATAAATCGATTCAAGGCCGTTTTCCAGTTTCTTATCGGCATCGTCCATTTCTTGGATGCCGCCTCTATCGCTAGATAAACCACTTTTCTCGCTGAATCATCAGACGGAAATAGCTTACGTTTCTTAATCGCCTTTCGAATCACACTGTTCAGTGACTCTATCGCATTCGTTGTATAGATGGCCTTGCGAA
>NZ_VOLR01000014.1 GCF_007954355.1 Colwellia hornerae | reverse complement strand
CAAAACCAGATGCTAAAGAACTTCGTCATGCTGAACTTGTTTCAGTATCAGGATGACGGTTATTTACGCTGAACTTGTTTCAGTATCTGTTCTTCTTGCCGCATTCAAAACCAGATCCTAAAGAACTTCGTCATGCTGAACTTGTTTCAGTATCAGGATGACGGTTATTTACGCTGAACTTGTTTCAGTATCTGGATGACGGTTATTTATGCTGAATTTATTCTAGTATCAGGTCTTTCTTACTGAGTCCTCAACAAACAGATCCTAAAGAACTTCCGTCATGCTGAACTTGTTTCAGTATCTGTTCTTCTTCCCGTATTCAAAACCAGATCCTGAAATAAATTCAGGATGACGGTTATTTATGCTGAACTTGTTTCAGTATCAGGATGACGGTTATTTATGCTGAATTTATTCTAGTATCAGGATAACATCCTGTACATTCGTCACTCTTTCACATCCATGTGATCGTGACATACCGTACCTCCTGTACATAAAAAAGGGGAAGCAAAAGCTTCCCCAAACAACCTCAGAATAGGAGGTCAACTAACGCAAAACGTGTGAATTCTTTGCCTTTATGTAACGATATTACTTATAAAACGTATTTTGCTGAAAATTGTAGGTAGTCAGAATCAACATTTTTATCTGCCATTTCAAAATTGCCCACTTCGACACCAAATGATAATTGCTGAGTGACATTTTTGAATAAATTTACCCCCCAATGTGTACGGTCATAATCTGCGACCTCTGTGGTGGTATTGCCATAAAAGGCCGTGCTTCGTAAACCTTCAGACCAAAAGTGACGGTATGCAACGCTAATTGAGGTTGTTTCTTCAACTTCTTCACCAATTAAATCTTTTGAGGCGGTTACGCCAATATAACGACCTACTTCACCACCATGAAATTGAAAGCGAAAGTCATCTTTTCCAAAAGTATTGATACGACCTGAAATGCCATAGCCTAGTGCTGACTCTTCATTGCCACCAACGGTTTGTAATCGTTTAGCTACCGCGGCAATAGCAACATTACCCCAATCGCCTTTAAAATTGTAGCGAGCAATGATATCGGGCATAGAATCATTACCACTAACACCACCATATGATTCTGGATTTTCAACAGAGACCTGAAAGTTACCCATAGTGTAACGAACTTGTCCTTGACGAATGAACGCTGCGGCTAACAATGGTCCACCAAAATCAGCAGCTTCAGCAAGTGCGCTGGTATTGACAAAAGTTGACCAAGTATCACCGATTAATAAATCTTTATATTTAATAAATGCATGACGAATACGTGGATTTGACGAATTAGAAATAATCTCATTACCACCACCTTTAACTGCGTCTCCATAGAAATCCATTTCAATAAAACCGGTTAAATCACCATGCTTATATTTAGTATTAATACGTGATTCATTTACCGCAATACCAAAATTAGAAATACTATTGTCTAATGCGGTGCCACTACCGTACCAATAATCTGTTGCTGCAACAGTGCCGTCGATGTAACGTGCATCTGCTTTGATGTAGCCACCGAAAGTAATACTATCGTCGTTGTCTAATTTAATTTCGTAAGCCGCATTTGCTGTGCCAGCCAGTGCGAATAATCCTGTTGCTAATAGAAGCTTTTTCTTGTTAAACATTTTGCTATCCCCGTTTGTTGTGTATTAGCCTCAGAAAAACTGCAGATACGATCTTTTGGCTACTTTTTATCGTTTTATTTTTATTTTATGGACATAACTTAAAACGTTAATCGCTATTTAGAAATTAGACATAAGTCTAAAGGGGATGTTTTTTGGCTGTTAATAGCGATTATTTCATCTTATAAAATTGTATATTTAACGATAATCACACTTGAAACGATTAGGAAATGTTAGGCTGATCATAGCTTTGCTTGTATTATCCTCGAGTGAATAACTCATAATGAAAAAAGGTAAATTTAGATGAGAAAATCTTTTATCCTTGCCGGTGGCGTTGCACTTATTTCTGCACTGACACCGACACTGTTGTCGGCAAAACAACTAAGCGTTGACGACTATAAAAAAGCCGAACAACAATTATCAAGCCATACCAGTAAGCTAGTAACGGGTACTGTTGATTATCCATTATGGTCAGATAATGACACTTTGGTATACCGCAGCCATACTGAAGACGGCGATAAATTTTTTAAAGTGAATATAAATAACCAAAAAAAATCTCTCGCGTTTGATCATAAAAAATTAGCAGACTCGCTTGCTCGTATTACTGACAGCGAAGTAAACCAAGATAAATTTCCTTTCACGCAAGTAGAGTTTATATCGGCAAACAAGATAAAAGTTTCAGTGAAGACAGAGAGTTACCAATGTGATTTAACTCATTATTTATGTCATCTTGATGAACTAAGCCAAAAGAGTGCGGAGAACTTATCACCTGACGGTAAACGTGCGGTATTTATTCGCGACCATAATCTATGGTTACGTGACTTAATAACTGATAAAGAAAGCCAGTTAACCACTGACGGTATTAAAGACTTTGGCTATGCAACTAATAATGCTGGCTGGGTTCGTCGTGATTCTCCCGTAGTGACTTGGGCGCCTGACTCAAAGAAATTAACTACCTTCAAACACGATGGCCGCAACGTAGGTGACATGGGCATAGTATCAACCGCAGTTGGTCATCCAAAAATTGACGTTTGGAAGTATCCGTTACCGGGCGATAAAGATATTTTTGCTATTCATCGTGTCGTTATCGACGTTGAAAGTAAAAAGATCACGCCACTTGATATGGCACCCGATGCTCACCGTTCAACAATCACCGACCATGTCGCTGGACGTAGCGGCGAACTATTAGATATAGATTGGGCTGATGACAGTAAAACATTTGCCTTTGTTTCTTCTAGCCGCGATCACAAAACTGCTACCTTGAAAATTGCTGATGCTAAAACAGGTAAAGTTAGCGTTATCATGTCAGAAACGCAAAAAAGTTTTTTTGAATCCGGTGTTGGTGGCATTAGCTGGAGATACTTAGAAAAAAGTAATGAAGCTATTTGGTTTTCTCAGCGCAGTAACTGGGGACATTTATACTTAGTAGATTTAGCAACGGGAAAAATTAAACAGCAAATTACCCAAGGTGACTGGACGGTTATCGAATTACTCCACGTAGATCAAAAAACTGGTAAACTTATTTTCACTGGCGCAGGTAAAGAAGGCAGTGATCCTTATTACCATTATCTTTATAGCGTCAACAAAGATGGCTCTGAATTAACCTTATTAACACCCGAGAAAAAGCACCATCGCATTACCTTAAATAAAGCCGGCACATTCTTTTTAGACCGCGCGGCAACACCAACAACCGCTGAAATAAGCCGAGTACGTGCCGTTAGTAATAACAAAGAATTGGCTATAGAAACCATGGATATCAGCCAATTAAAAGCCTCTGGCTGGCAAGCACCGGTTGAATTTATTGTTAAAGACAGAAACGGTGAAAATGATATTTATGGTTTAATGTACAAGCCAACAAATTTTGACGCCAACCAATCTTACCCTGTGGTTAATTATTTATACCCAGGTCCACAAGTAGGCAGTATTCGTGGCCGTCATTTTCGTAGCTCTCGTGGCGACAATCAAGCGATTGCTGAGTTAGGTTTTATTGTTATAGAAATTGATGCCTTGGGTACACCCGGTCGCTCAAAAGCTTTCCATGAATTTTATTATGGCAACATGGGCGACAGTGGCATTCCTGATCAAGTTTCTGCCATTGAACAGTTAGCTAAGCGTCATAGTTGGATTGATGTAACGCGAGTCGGTATTTGGGGGCATTCTGGTGGTGGTTTCGCATCAACTCGTGCGTTATTAACATTTCCAGATTTCTACAAAGTAGCGGTATCACAGGCAGGTAATCATGATAACCGTAACTATGCTGACGAGTGGGGCGAAAAATACCATGGTCTTGAAGTTAAAAATCAAGAGGGGACGAGTAATTACGACAGCCAAGCCAATCAGTTGTCTGTTGACAGCTTAAAAGGTAAATTATTAATTGCTCACGGCACAACCGATACCAATGTACCGCCTTACAATACTTTGATTGTCGTTGAAGCTTTAATTAAGGCTAACAAAGATTTTGATATGTTGATGTTACCTAATCGTGGTCACGGTTTTGCACGTGAACCTTACATGATGCGCAAACGTTGGGATTATTTTGTTGAACATTTAATGGTGGCAACACCACCGAAAGAGTTTCAATTCGCTAAATAAAACAGCTTTATACTCCAATAAAAAAAGACGCTTGATGCGTCTTTTTTTATTAGCATGACCTGCTATTTATCTGCCCAAGCTTGCCAATTATTCGCTTGTGCTTGCGCTAGATCAAAACAATTAGCCAACGTTGTCATAAAATAAAGTCATAGCCGTTATCTTTCAAAGGGAAATGACATGACTGATCAAGAAATATTAACCACCTTAACAGAGAAAAAAACTCAGCTAGAACATCGCATTAGTGCTATTGAAGCTGATTTACACCAAGGTCGTTCACAGGACTTTGCAGAACAAGCGACCGAAACCGAGAATGATGAAGTCCTTGATGAAATTCATCACCAAGCAAAAGCTGAACTAAAGCATGTTATTGCCGCATTAAATCGTCTAGAACATCACAAATATGGCTTTTGTACGAGCTGTGACACTGCGATAAACATCGAAAGGTTACACGTTTTACCTTACACCACGACTTGTATTAATTGCGCAACATAAGGAATAAAAAAATGATAATAGAAAAACATGATTTACACCACGAGTTTCCAGAATTTGCTGATGAAATACGCAGCCTAAAAATGAACGATGCTCATTTCGCTCGCTTGTTCAAAAAATATCACGAGCTCGACCAAGAAGTTCACCATATCGAACAGGGGGCTGAAAATACTTCTGATGAATATCTCGATCAACAAAAAAAGCAGCGTTTACATTTAAAAGATGAATTATTTACCATCATCAAAAAATCGAAATCAACCTGCTAAAGTTTTATGGCCAAGTAATAGTATGAAACTATGGTTAGCTATAGGCTCAAGGCAAGACGACAAAGTTAACACTACTGCAATCGTTTAATTACTGAAGAATAACACTAGACAAAGTTTCAAATCTATTTATTGTAGAGGGTGCCCTAGGTGTTTAGATTAATAATGACAAACACCAACAGGCCTCTAATAACAATAAAATAGGCGGTTACATGGCTAGACTAAAACAAGCAAAAGTAGCATTACAAGAAGCGTACGATACCTTTAATCAAGCAGTTGAAAAACCACTCCCCGCATTAGCACTATCAAATACTGACTCTATTCAAAATTTACTTAACATCGTTATCCGCAGAGAATCGCTTTCTGTTGCCAAAAAAAGCAGCTTCCCTAACAAGCTTTCTGCTGATTTAAGAAAAAAGTTAGCGGACGTCTTATTACTTATTGATAAAGTAGATATTGAAATAATAAAGGCCAATGCTAAGTCTACATCAACTTCAGTTGATAAAGCCTAAACGGTCACCATAAGCTATTTCCAATAAGATCGGCAATACGTTATCAGGGGTATCTTTTCAAAGGTAATATTCAACTTGAAGATATCACGGTTACCTTTAACAGATTTACTTGCCGTTAATTTTTATTGGCTGACTGAGCAGAAATCACAACAATAAATCGTGTAATGTAAGTGAGTTATTATCAGACATCTCACTCATTTGTACCATTAACAGTTCTGCCGTTGCTATAGCGTCATTTAAGGCGTTATGGGCAAAATGATTTGGCAAGCCATGCTGGTGACGCAAAGTTGACAATCTTAATTCTGAGGGGTCGTAAGCGACATCCTTTTTATCAAGTTGACGCTTTGCTATCATTAGGGTATCTATCATCGGAAAAGGTGGCGCTACGCCATAAAGTGCCAAACAAGCTTGTTGTAAAAATTGTCTTTCAATACGAGCAAAATGTACCAGCATTACTTTTCCAGCCAAAGCTTTTAGCAAGGCTTCAACCACCTCTTTTAATGGCGCGCCCTGTTCTTTTTGTTGATCGGTTATTTGATGAATAATAACGTTATCCGCGCAAAGGTCATCCTTCGTTTTAATAATTTGATGGTAGCTGTCTTTTAACGATATCTGCTGCTGTGTTACGCCAATAAAGCCAACACTGAGTAACTTATCATTAATGGCATAAAGGCCTGTGGTTTCAAAATCAACCGACAAAATCTCAATGTCATTTAATGGCGTATCAGGATCAGGAAAACTAACCGATAGAAAATCTTTTAAAGCCCCTTCTGGTGCTCGCGCCCAAGCCCGTTTTCGTTGAGCTTCGTAACCGAGTAACCAATAAAACAAGGGTTGATTGCTGAGCATATTTAACCTTAGTACGTTGACTGTCTGCTGTCTTGTAATGCTTTAATGACTTTAAAAGCATCCTTTAAATGTTCACGTTCGAGCTTAGACAGTTTTTTTGGTGATAAATAATTATTTGGCGCTTTACCTGCTTGTAATAAATTAGCTTGGTGCTCTAAACGCAATATGCCTAAAAATTCATAAGCATCAATTAAGTTAGCCGCCGACTCTTTAGAAATAGAAGGGCTTCCGGCTGCTTTTTTAAGGCGCTCTATGGTATTCACTGAGGCGATACCTTCCGCTAACGCGTAAATTCTTGCTAGGTCAACAATCGGCGCGATTCCATTATGTTTAATATCTAAACTCGCTTTATGTTCGCCATCTGAAATCAGCACAAAATCCCGAAAAAATCCCAGTGGCGGGCGCAGCATCAAGGCATTTCTGGACAAGTGCGCGAGAAACAAGCTGTTACCTTTGGTTTTTGCCAGCAGCTTGCTGCGTACTTCATTAAGCAAAGATTCGTCGCCATGTACTGTAGCAAAATCAAAAAACACACTACCATTAAGTAACGCCTGTGGGCTGGGAGTACTCACCCATTGCTCAAAATATTGATGCCATACCTGTTGTGGTTGTCGCCATTTAGGGTTTGATGCCATGATATCGCCAGGACACAGGATAAAACCACAAGCAGCAAGACCATCACAAACAAACGAGGCGAGGTTTTCAAACCAAGCTTCATGTTCGGGTTGTACCTCATCAGAAATAATTAGAGCATTGTCTTGGTCAGAATGAGCGAGCTGCTCTTGCCTTGCTTGCGAGCCACAAGCTACCCATGCATAGGGAACAGGTGCTTTACCATTAATTTTTTCTGACATTTCAATAATTCGAATGGTAAATGCCATGGTTATTGCGCTAATGCTTTTACCAATGTGATCAGCACTGGTGCCGAGTTTAGCCATGCGGATTTGTAATTTCGGCAATAATTTACTGATACGGATCAAATCGTTAATAGTTGCCGCTTTACGGATAATACTGGTGATATTGACGGCGTTATGACCTTCATTATTCATTAAGTCAGTGATGGTCACCATAGCAACCAGTTCTCCATATTCTCCGGCATCACTAAAACCAGTAATAGGGAGATGGTGAATACGCTTGCTAGTCATCAACATAAGCGCATCATAAGCGCTACTTTGCTCAGGTAACGTAGCCATGTCAGCGGTCATAATTTTACTGACTGGCTGAGTAAAACTTAACCCTTCTGCTACACAACGCCGACGAATATCTTTATCGGTTACTATACCAACGGGTGTACTGACCCCCTTTTCTTTATCGTCAACCACCACTAAGCAAGAAATGTTTTTCTCAGTCATTTTTAACGCCGCTTGTTGAATACTTTGCTGACGATTAATTGTTAAGACCGGCTTATGATAAAATTGACTAATGGGGTTATTAATCAGTGAAGAATTAATAATCGCATCTTCATTAACCTTACCCATTTTTCCTTTTAAACGCTCAGCAGCTGTTTGCATAAAAAAAGCGTCTATTTGCGGATAATCGGTAACTAAAGACAGTAAAGTTTGATAATCGAGACTGTACAGTAAAGTGTCTTCTTCGGTATTTACCTGCACTTCATTGCGTTGTGCCGGTCGACAAAAAACACTGCAAATTTCCCCTTCAGTATATTTCCCGACTAACTGACCATTGTGATCGGTATAAACCAAAGCACCTTTGCGTAAAATATAAAGGCGCGCCTCCTTGATACCATTAGGTGGTAATGGTTGCTTGGCCCTTACGTAGCAAATATTAATTTCTTTGACTAATTGTAACGTTAGCGATTCGGGTAAGGTGTCGAATGGCGGAATCGCTTGAAGAAAAGCACTAATTTCGGCGAGTTCATGATCCATATTCTTTCAGCCTTTAACAAAAATACTTAGTAGATAGCTATTTTTAGTGTATTTAGCCCTCTTACGTCAACCCTAAAGTATAAAATCTAGACTAAAGTGTAATACCTCAATTCAAAAAACCTTGTTAGTGTCAACAATAGTTAAATTTCACTATGAATTTTGATTTTGCTTTTATCGCGATCCGAATTAATAGTAAACGTAACTACTGCCTTAATTGGTAAAACAGGTGATAAATCAAGCGTAAAAAAATAATAAACGCTTCACATAATAACTGGGCTAAAACCCAGATAAGTTAAGTTGCTAGGAGAGGATAATGGAAGAGAAACAGACATATTGGTCAGAAAATCTACGCCTAATATTTATAAGTCTTGTTATCTGGTTCGTCGTTTCATTTGGGTTCGGTTTGCTATTAGTTGAACCTTTAAATGAAATTCGTATCGGTGGCTACAAACTAGGTTTCTGGTTTGCACAGCAAGGTTCAATTTACACTTTTGTCGGTTTAGTTTTTTGGTATACCAAAAAAATGAACGATCTTGATAAAAAATATAACGTCGAGGAATCATAATGGATGAGTTAAAGCTCTATACATATATTGCTGTATTCGGTTCTTTCGCCGTTTATTTTGGTATTGCCTGGTGGGCTCGTGCCGGTTCAACTAGTGACTTTTACGTCGCTGGCGGTGGTGTTACGCCATTACAAAATGGTATGGCAATTGGTGCCGATTGGATGAGTGCTGCGTCATTCATTTCAATGGCAGGGATGATTTCTTTCTTAGGTTATGGTGGCTCAGTTTTCTTAATGGGTTGGACAGGTGGTTATGTATTACTGGCCATGCTACTTGCGCCTTACTTACGTAAGCACGGTAAATTCACTGTACCTGAATTTATTTTTGACCGTTATTACTCAAAAACAGCACGTGTCGTTGCGGTTGTTTGTTTAATCATCGCGTCATTAACTTACATCATTGGTCAAATGAAAGGTGTGGGTGTTGCTTTCTCTCGCTTCCTAGAAGTTGATTACGATTTAGGCCTTTACATCGGTATGTTCGTTGTTTGGGTTTATGCCGTATTAGGTGGTATGAAAGGTATTACTTACACGCAAATTGCTCAGTACGTAGTATTGATTTTTGCTTACACTATCCCTGCAGTCTTTATTTCACTACAGTTAACGGGTAACCCTATTCCGCAGTTAGGCTTAGGTTCTACTTTAGCTGACGGTAGCGGTGTTTATTTACTTGATAAATTAGACTTAGTTGTTACTGAGTTAGGCTTTAAAGAGTACACCACTGACAACATGGGCGGCTCAGTAAATATGTTCGCATATACGCTATCTCTAATGATAGGTACTGCTGGTTTACCTCACGTTATTATGCGCTTCTTTACGGTACCTTCAGTTAAAGCAGCACGTCAATCTGCAGGTTATGCATTAGTCTTTATCGCTTTGTTATACACAGTTGCTCCGGCAGTTGGCGCAATGGCTCGTTTAAACTTAATGAACACTATTGAACCAGTAGCGGGTCAAAACCTTGAGTATGCTGAACGTCCACAATGGTTTAAAGATTGGGAAAAAACAGGTCTTTTACAATACGAAGACAAGAACGGCGATGGTAAAATACAGTACACTGCTGATAAAGCGACTAATGAAATGGTTAAAGTTGACCGTGACATTATGGTACTTGCTAACCCAGCAATCGCAAACTTACCAAACTGGGTTATTGCTTTAGTTGCCGCTGGTGGTTTAGCTGCTGCGTTATCTACAGCCGCTGGTTTGTTATTAGCGATATCCTCCTCTATCTCCCACGATTTAATGAAAGGTATTTTAACACCTGACATGTCAGAGAAAGATGAGTTACTTGCAGGTCGTGTTGTTATGACAATATCAGTGATGGTTGCTGGTTGGCTTGGTTTAAATCCGCCTGGCTTTGCCGCAGGAACGGTGGCGCTAGCCTTTGGTTTAGCCGCATCGTCAATATTCCCTGCACTAATGATGGGTATATTTGCTAAGAAGATGAGTGGTACAGCAGCCGTCTGGGGCATGTGTTCAGGTATAGGTGTAACTATGTTATACGTATTCCAACACAAAGGTTTTATGTTTATCCCAGGCACTTCTTTCCTAGGTGACATGGGTCCTAACTGGTTCTTTGGAATTTCTCCTAATGCCTTTGGTGCAGTTGGCGCAGTTGTTAACTTCGCTGTAGCTTTCGCTATGTTGAAAGTAACAGGTCCAGCGCCAGCTCATATCCAACAGATGGTTGAAAACTTCCGTACACCACACGGTGGTGTTTCAGCAGCACATGATCACTAATTAGTCTTACGACAACTTTTTGATTAAGAAAATTAAAGCCCTATTTAACTGGTATAAATAGGGCTTTATATTTAATTATTACGATATAATAAGTAAATTCTTCTGCTAAAGAAGATATAACACTTAACACCGAACGGGCTAAATGGCCGTTATGATTAAAACTAAACTGACTCAGTGGGTTGCAGAACTAAAATTTCACTAGCTAAGTCGGCGTTATGCTAAATTTATTTCAAGATTTTAAGTTAAACGACTGAAATAAATTCAGCATGACGAAGTAACATATACTCATAGGAAGCTTTATGAACAAACACACTAAAACAGCTATTATCGTTGCCCCTATTCTGACCATTTTAGGTTTTGCCTTAGCTGATTTATGGGAAGAAAATAGTGCTAGTCAAGCGCGCGCTTTTGAATTAGTTCCCTTTGGACATTGTGACGTTAGTGAGCAAAAATGTATTTTAAAGTCGGGAGAGTTTGAAATAAACGTTATGGATGAGAAAGGTATAACAACCGTTAATTCTACTTTTCCTATCGATACGGCAACTTTATTTCTTGTCGATAAAGAAAACCAAGCAACACCTTTTCAACTCGGCATGAAAGACTCACCTTATTACTGGAAGCGTGAAACACCACTTGGTCGTTTGGTTGCGGATAAAGGCCAAAGCTACAAATTACGTTTGATCCTTGAAATTAAAGGGGGTAAATATTTTTCTGAGTTTTATACGCAAACACTTAACTAAATTTACCGGTCAGCCGACAAGGGATATATGGTTGATTTATCGTTGCCGTGGTATCTATGGCAACGTTTCATAGATACAAGCTACAATCAAACGGCTAATCCAAAGCACACTAATCATCTGCTCATTAATTCGTCTTGATAACTCATACAGCACTAGGTTAAAAATCCACCAGCTAGCAAGCCATTATTTTTCTTGGTAAAGGGTAAGGTCGATACTTTTACACCGTATCGCTTAGCAACTTTACCTAAGGTTAAATGCACTTCTTTAGCCAAGTATTCTGTCCATGATGACTTAATTGGCATAGTATCATTTCAAGTTTATTATAAATAATCTGTTACCTCAGCTTAAGCTGAGCTTTCATCGTCTCTTTACTGTCAATAAACAAGGATACTTATGCTGCACATTGAACACTTAAATTTAGTCGTTAACGACATCCCGCAAACACTGACATTTTACCAAGCAGCGTTTCCTCATTGGAAAGTAAGAGCTGAGGGCGTTTCACAATGGTCTGGCGTAGACCGTAATTGGTTACACTTTGGTGACGACTACCAATATCTTACTTTTAATGATAACGGCATTGAAGAAAATCGAGATTTATCGGGTCATCAAGTAGGATTAGCGCATTTTGCTTTTGTGACTGATAATTTAATGGCGATAAAAAACAGATTAGCAAAAGCTGGCTTTGACGTGCATAAAGAGGGCGTTGAGCATCCACACCGGGCTAACTTATACTTTCTTGACCCCAATGGTTTTGAAGTAGAGTTTGTCCAGTATTTTAGTGATATTCCTCAACAACGTAATAGTGGCGACGAGTAATATCCTTAAAATGTTATCTAGTTTATAACTTTAAAAAAAGGGCGTTACTTTATTAAGTAACGCCCTTTTTTACCTAACAACACGCACGACTAGGGCTCGCTGTTAGCTGTAGCCATATCAGGGCCATTTTCGACTAAAACTTGCCGGCGCTCGGCAAATAACAAATAGAAACTCGGTAAAACAAACAACGTGAATAGTGTGCCAATAAACATACCCGCCACTAAAATAATACCTATACTGTTTCGCGCTTCTGCTCCAGCTCCCGTTACTAAGACTAAAGGAAAATGTCCTAAAATAGTTGCCGCAGTCGTCATTAATATCGGCCGTAAACGTGTCGTTGCCGCCTCTGTAACCGCCGCCAATTTATCAGCGCCAGCTATTTGCGCATGATTAGCAAATTCGACAATAAGAATACCATTTTTAGCTATTAAACCAATTAAGGTGATTAAACCAATTTGTGAATAAATATTAATGGTGGTTAACTCAATATAAGGTAACAGTAATGCTCCCGACAACGCTAAGGGTACACAGCCTAAAAGCACTACAAGCGGGTCTCTAAAGCTGTTAAATTGTACCGCTAAGACCAAAAACACGATCAATAATGACACGCCTAGGACCATAATTAACGTACTACCTTCTTTGCGAAGCTGACGTGATTCTCCGGCATAGTCAATACTGTAACCCGTAGGCAACATATTTCTCGCGGCATTTTCTAGTGTTGACAGCGCTTGTTCTTTATTAACGCCTGGTGCAACGCCGCCATAAACTTTAAATGAAGCCTGCTGAGCAAAAGTTGATAATTCACGCGGTACGGTTTTCCATGTTAAATCAGCAACAGCCGAAACCGGTATTAATTCGCCTGAAGGTATCTTAATGTTTAACGCTAAAATTTCTTCAGTTTTACCCCGAATATTATTATCAACCATTGGAATAACACGATATGCCTTACCGTTAGCGTCGAAACGGTTAACAAAGTTACTCGACAGTAGAATGCCCATTTGTTGACTAATATCAGCCACATTAAGTCCCAAATCAGCAATTTTTTCGCGATTTAGTTGTAACTCAACTTGAGGTAAATCTATTTTTAAATCGCTGTCTGCAAAAAGAAAATCGCCGCTGGCAAACGCTGCTCCCACCAACTGATCAGCATAGTTTTTCATTTCAGCGTAAGATGCCGAAGATTTAACCACCATTTCAATTTCAAATTGTCCGGCGGTTGGCAATGAACCCGGCAATATAGGTAACATATTTAACCCCGGAATTTGCGCCAACTTACCATACATTTGTGGAATAAGTTCTTGTGTAGAATAATCACGGTCGTCAGCACCAACTAACTCTAAGCCACCAAAGCCACCAGAAGTAAACAGTAATTGCCAAACTTTCAAGCCACCTTCAATTTCTTGTAAGGTCTTCACCACAGGCCCCATTTGAGCAACGTTATACGCTAATGAAGAGTCTGGTGGTGACATAACAACAAACATAACGCTCGCTTGATCTTCAACAGGCGCTAACTCTTTCTTTGATTGCAGGTAAAAAGGTACTGAAAGCAAAGAAACCACCGCCGCAATTAAGAAAACCTGCCCTTGCCATTTAAAGATACGTTGCAGTAGTTTTCCATAGGCCTGTTGAATATTATCAAAAAGTTGGTTTACTTTTCGTGTTAACCACCCTTCTTCTCCTCCTTTAGGCAAGATATGTGCGCTCATCACCGATGATAAGGTAATCGCGACAATCCCTGAAATAATGACCGCAATAGCCAAGGTAAAAGCAAATTCTTTAAATAAAACCCCAGTTAACCCAGATAAAAATCCAATCGGGGCATAAACTGCGGCTAAAGTTAAGGTCATCGAAATAATGGGAACGAGTAGCTGACGTGAACTTTCTAAAGCCGCGTCAAATTTTGAATAACCTTTACGCATTAAACGGGCAACGTTTTCCACCACCACAATCGCATCATCAACCACTAAACCTACCGATAATACAATCGCTAACACGGTTAATAAGTTAAGTGAAAAACCCATAAATGACATCGCTGCGACCGCGCCAAGTATAGAAATAGGTATGGTAATAAGTGGTACCATGGCACTTCTAAAGGAACCCATTAATAAAACAACTACCAAGCCCACTAAAATAACAGTTTCCATTAAAGTAATAAAAATTTCACTTAACGCATCACGCATATAAAGTGTACCGTCGAAGGCAAAATCCATCGTCATGCCTAAGGGTAATGTTTTATTTAATTCGGCAATCTTACTATAAAGACTATCGCCAATATCAATTTCATTGGCACCAGGTAAGGGCCAAATAGAAATATAAACAGTGTCACTATCATTTAACCTTGCCGTAACACTGGCATCTTCTGCAGCTATTTCAACACGAGCAATATCAATTAAATGAATGGTAGCTCCGTCGATATTTGCCACCACTAATTGTTCAAACTCAGTCACTGAGGTTAATTGACTGTTAGCAACAATATCAATGCGCTGTCGGCTATTTTCAGCATAACCCATAGTGGCAATACTGTTATTGGTTGCTAATGCTTGGTAAACCTCTGTCGAACTTAAGTTAAAAACTGCCAGTGCTTGGGTATCCAACCAGATACGCATTGCTGGTGTTCTTGCACCTTCAATACCAACACGCTGTACACCTTCTATGGCATTTAAAACGGGATTAACTTGTCGAGTTAAATAATCAGTGACTTTTGATAAATCATTACCATTGGCATTAACGTTCAAATAGAACACCGCAAAAGGTCGATCTGCTCGACTTACTGAGACTATCGGATCTTGCGCCCCGGTGGGTAATTCATAGCGAATTTGGCTTAAACGTGCGGTTAATTCAGCTAATGCTAACGTACTATTTTCATTTAAGTTGAGCCACGCGGTAACTTTACTACTGCCTGAAGTCGTTTTAGACTCGACATACTCAACACCAGGCACCGTTGCCGCGGCTCGTTCTATCGGTTCAGTAACAAAACCTTGCACCACTTCAGCTGAAGCGCCAATGTAATAGGTGTCAATAACTAACGAAGCACTCTCTATTTTTGGAAACTGCAAGACCGGGATCTTACTGATTGACCAGAGTCCCGCTAAACAAATAATAATAGACAAAACTAACGCGACCACGGGACGGCGAACAAAAATATCCATTACCGATGCTTTGCTGTGTGAAATTGGATTTGAAGTTTTTTTCATCATAACTCGCTATTTCTTATCAGCAGTGCTCGCTGACAAAGACTCAGCGAGGTAAACTTTCATTTGTGGGAACAATTTAAATGCGCCTTTTGTAGCAATTAATTGCCCTTCATTAAGGCCTGACAACACCAACACCCGGTCATCATTACGGTCACCCAAAATCACTTTAACTTTTTTAGCCCGATAAGCACCATCCGCTTCAGCGTCAAGTATAAAGACATAACTGCCTAGTGGGTCTCGCGTTATGGCGAGATCAGGTACTGATATTAGCGAAGTATTGGCGGCAATCGGTGAGTAAACACTGACTAAGGTATTAGGCTTCAATGCTAATAGTGAAGATTTTATTTGTGCGCGGTATTTTAAGCTACGTGAAGCCCGTTTTAATTGCGGGTCGATGGCAATGATCGTCGCTTCATATGACTTAAGCTGATTCATCGGTTGCACGTTAACTGCAGAGCCCACCACGAGTTCTTGATAAACTTGTGGTAAGTAAAAATCAACCCAAGTAAATTCATTGACGCCAATCAAGGTCAATACTTGACTGTTTTTATCTAAATATTGTCCTATTTCAAGATTATGAATAGCCACTTTTGCATCAAAAGGCGCGCTCAGTTTTTTCTTGGCAATCATGGTTTCTAATAAAGCTACATTAGACTTAGCCAATGCAACTTCAGCTTCAGCTTGGTCGACAAGTTCGGCGCTAATTTCATTATTTTTCTTTAGTACAAGATAGCGGCTATAGGTCTTTTTCGTTAGGGTTAGCTGTGCTTGTGCAGCAACCAACTTCGAGTCTTCATCACGGTGGTCAATTTCAATAAGCACCTGACCTTTTTTTACCAAGCGCCCTGACTGTGCGTTTAACAGGGTAATTTGCCCAGCAAATTCATTATTTAATGATAATGATTTAAAGGCTTGTACTTCACCACTGACTTTAAGCATCTTTTGATAATCGACACGAACCGCTTCAGTCGCATTGACCGTTGCTGAAGGTTCAGGCATATTGGCGCTCTGCGATGCTTCGGCTTGTAATGATGACTTATAAAAATACAAGCTAGTGACCACGACAGCTAAAATTATAATGATCAGGATCCATTGACGGGTTTTCATAGTACTTCCTTTATTATTTCTCATATTGTTATCTAAGCTCTGATGTAGTGAGCTGTTGAACTATTTTTTCAAGATCTTCTTTACTGACTTTTTGTCGCCAATTAAAGGTGTTGATAAAGCGTTGTAAATTAAGAATGTGCACATTGTCTGTTGATAAAGAGGCGATACACGCTTGAGACTCATTATCTTGTTTGCTGTTTCTATCGTGATGTAGTCTTACCGTTTGAAAATAACCAACCGTTAAAGACCATGCGCCGATGTTTATTTGTTCCATGTCATTAACGTCCGACTGTAGTTCGTTAGTATCTACCGCCGTTTGCAACAATACTTTAAAAGAATCCTCACAGACGCGACTACAGTTAATCATATAATCAAGCCAACGTTGTGAACATCGCTTGATAATAGAACGCGTATTAACGATACTTTCTAGTTGGTCATCAAAACTAAACATTTGTACTTTAGAAAAATCGAGTAAGCTCAAAGCGATAATTCGTTCGGGTGTGGTTAGCGGCAACGCTAGCACTTGACTAAAAACCCGATGTTTTTCTTGATACATTTTTGTTGCTAAGACAATAAGTAAGTCTTCTTTACATTGCACAAATTTATAGACCGACCCCATAGATAAGCCAGCAGACTTGGCAATTGATGACATAGAAAAATCTAATAAGTTACTTTTTTCTATTGCGGCAACCGCAGCAAACAGAATTAACTTCTCTTGTTCTTCAAGGCTAAACTTTGGCGCTGGTGCCATAAAAATCTCTTTGATTTATAAATTCGAATGATATTCGAATGCGATTGTATAGTAATATTACTGAACTGCAATGTCCGAAAGTTAATTGCCAAAAAAACTTCGTTTAATTACCCGTTAAGTTTTGTATAAATTAGCTTACAGGCTTGGTATTGTAGAAGTATAAAAATAAAAATTGAGATTTATTATGTTTCCTAACTGGCAATTATCTGTATTGAGTATCGGTTATATTGGCCTGCTTTTTCTCATTGCCTATTTAGGAAATAAATACCGCCATAAAATTGTCCGTAAAAGTCAGGGCATTATTTATGCGCTAACGTTGGGGGTCTATTGTACGTCCTGGAGCTTTTTAGGCACTACCGGCCAGGCCTCAACCAATTTTCTTTCTCATATTCCTATTTATCTAGGGCCAATTTTATTATTCGTTTTTGCTTGGCCTTTTATCCAACGTATTGTACGTGTTAGCTTAAAGTTAAACTTAACTTCACTTGCCGACTTACTTGCCTCACGTTATGGCAAGTCACATAAGCTAGCAATTATGGTGACCATCGTCGCCTTAATCGGCACCATGCCCTATATCGCCCTGCAATTAAAAGCGATTGTCTATTCTTTTCAACAACTTCAAGCTGAACAAACATTAGTGACTTGGCGCTTTGGACTGATTTCAAGCATAGTACTTGCTGGCTTCACGGTGATCTTTGGTATTCGTCACATCGATGTTACCGAGCGCCACCCCGGTGTTATGCTCGCCATTGCTTTTGAATCTTTAGTCAAACTTTTTGCCTTTCTTGCAGTCGGTATTTTCGTGACTTTTTTTGTCTTCGACTCACCTATGGACATTTGGCACAAGTCAGGAGCAAGTTTACAATTAGAGCAACAACTTAACTTCCCCAATATGATGTCGATGTTAGCGATGTTAGTTATTGTCATGGCGGCATTTTTATCGTTACCACGACAATTCCAAGTTATGGTCGTTGAACTTAAAAATCCTAAAGATACTAAACTGAGTCGAAAAATATTTCCGCTTTATTTATTAGTTTTTGCGGTTTTTGCTGCTCCGCTGGGCATTGCCGGTCAAATGCTGTTGGGTGATAGTGTACCCTCAGATGCCTATGTTTTATTTTTACCTTGGCATCAACAACAAACTTGGTTAACGCTGTTTGCTTTTCTGGGTGCAATTTCTGCCGCCAGCTCTATGGTAATTATTTCTTCGATTGCGCTGAGCACTATGCTAAGTAATGAAATAGTTTTCCCTTATATTTTTCGTGCTAGCAAAACTAAAAACACCGATTTCGATGAGTTTAGAATTCGTTTACTCAATATTCGTAAAGCACTCGTTTTTCTTGTTATTTTACTGGGTTACGGGGTGTTTTTAATGACCTCTCCCGATACCCTAAGCTCGTTAGGTGAAATTGCTTTTGGAGCTTTTGCACAATTAACGCCAGCACTTGTCGCTGCATTTTACTGGCGAAGAGCAAGCTTAACGGGGGTATATGCTGGTATTTTAATTGGTTTTTCATTGTGGTTATTACTTAATTTTATTCCACAATTTGGCTTGTACGAGCAGCCTTTTACTGGCGGCTTATTATCGGCTAATACCACCGTTAGCCTACTGAGTTTAACAGTTAATATTTTTGTCATGTGGGCATTATCACAAGTTAGTCGCCAGAGTGTACAAGAGCGGGTACAGGCATCGTTATTTTTAGAGTGGCAAGCACCTAAATTACTCAATTCACAGAAAAAGCGTCATATCGATGAACGTGATTTAGAAGTACTCGTCTCACGCTTTGTTGGCGAAGGAAAAGCAAAAATTAGTTTTAAGCACTTTAAGCAGAGTATCGTTAAAAAAGAGGTCACTCATCACGATTATAATCAACAGCTATTACTGCATACTGAAAATACACTGGCAAGTGTTATGGGCGCCTCTTCAGCACGTTTAGTCTTATCTTCAGCTTTAGATGGACGCGATATTGCCCTCGACGAAATTGCGGTGTTAGTTGAAGATGCTTCAAGCCAGCAGCGTAAATTCAGCCAAAATTTACTACAAAGTGCCATAGAAAATGCCAGTGACGGTATTTCAATTGTCGATAATGAACTGAAACTCGTCGCTTGGAACAATAAATATATTGACTTGTTTTCTTACCCTAAAGAGCTAATTTACAAAGGTTGTCCGATAAAACACCTTATTCGTTACAACGCCTCAAGAGGCTTGTGTGGCGAAGGTGAAATTAGCCGACAAGTTGAAAAGCGTTTAGAGTATTTACGAAATGGCAGTCCTCATAGCTCTGAACGTGAACACCCTGACGGCCAAGTGATCAGAATTCAAGGGAACCCTTTACCTGGCGGGGGCTTTGTAATGTTATTTTCTGACGTTACCGCCTATAAAGATGCAGAAAGAGTATTAAAAGATACCAATGTTGATTTAGAAGCCATTATTAGCGAGCGCACTAAAAAATTGGCAAAAACCAATGAGGATTTAGATGCGGCTCGAAAGAAAGCTGAGCAGGCACATGTTAAGAAAAGTCTCTATTTGAAAGCCTGTAGCCATGATTTAATGCAGCCGTTGGAGGCCGCAAGGTTGTTTACTTCGGCGTTAAGTAGCCAAGGAAGTTTAAGCGAAAGTCAGCTCAGGCAAGTGAAAAACATTGATCATTCTTTAAAAGTTGCTAACGATTTACTGGCTGATTTAGGTGAAATAGCCCGCATCGAAAGTGGCAATATTACTGCTCATTATACTACCTTTGCTGTTAATGATTTATTTAAGGATTTAGCACAAGAATTCTCAGCTTCTGCTGCAGAGTATCAAGTTGAATTTAGAGTTGCTCGTTGTAAAGCCTGGATCACTTCTGACCGTAATTTATTGCGCCGTATTTTACAGAACTTAATTGGCAATGCTTTTCGCTACGCCAGTCCTGGTAAAATTTTATTAGGAGCGCGCACTGTCGGTCAGCAAGTTATTCTACAAGTATTAGATAATGGTCCCGGTATTCCACTTGAAAAACAAGAACTTGTTTTCGAGCAATTTACTCAATTAGAAAACAACCCAAGTCATGCCAGTAGAGGTTTGGGACTGGGTCTTAATATTACCCAAAGTTTTGCACACTTATTAGGACACCCACTGTCGTTAACATCAAAAGAACAGCAAGGTTGTAAATTTTCACTCGCCATTACCAAAGCACATCGACAATTTAATATTAAAATTGAGCAGCCAGTTGCTAAAATAGGCCTAAAAGACGTGACAGTAATGTGCATTGATAACGACCCTGATGTACTTAATGGCATGACCGAACTGCTCAGTGCTTGGCAGTGTAATGTGCTATCGGCTGAGTCTTTTGAGCAGGCAATCGCGATATTTGCACAGCACCAAAATGAAGTTGAAATTTTATTAGTCGACTACCAACTCAATAACAATCAAGATGGCTTAACCCTTATTAAAGCGTTACGTGCAAGCAGTAGTCATTATATTCCAGCAATATTAATTACTGCGACTACCGATAGTGACATTGAAGAAAAAACCCAGCAAGCCGATGTTGGTTTTATGAGAAAGCTGGTTAAACCAGCAGCGCTGCGCGCAATGATGAGTGCACTGCTAGCGAAGAAGTTACAAGATAATTATTCTGAGTAATCGTTATCACCAACGATTGTTGATGATTGCTTTTACAAGCCGTTATGAGTGATTAATTAGTGGGTGGGGCACTAACAAGCCTTTGGTGAGCAATAAACCGTTGCTATTACTCATTATTGTTAATAATTTCGGTTAGTGGTTAATATTTGGCTCAGCAACATTCAATGGCGCAATAGCAATAACGGCTTGCGTTCTATTACGGACATTGAGCTTACGAAAAATAGCGGTAGCATGCGCTTTAATGGTCGCTTCTGAAACATTAAGATCGTAAGCAATTTGTTTGTTTAATAAGCCTTGGGCAAACATCATTAAAATTCGATATTGTTGCTGAGTTAAACTCGCCACACGCTCAGCAATGTTACTTTCACCATCACCTTTGCTCGCCTGGGAAAAACTTTCGGGTACCCATACTTCTCCCGCTAAGATTTGTTGAATCGCGTAAATAATAGTGTCAACTGGGGTCGATTTAGGTACAAAACCAGCTGCGCCATATTCCATCGCTTTACGAATGGTATCGTTATCTTCATGAGCTGAGATCATCACTACCGGTATTTGCGGGAAATGATTACGCACATGAATTAAGGTATTAAAACCATGAGCGCCAGGAATATTTAAATCTAACAAGACTAAATCACTGTCCGTATTATTAGAGAGTTGTTGTTCAAGTTGCTCGATTGTCTGTGCTTCTAACCACTGGGTTTTATTAAACTTAACGTCGAGCGCGGCCAATAACGCTTGTCTAAATAAAGGGTGATCGTCAGCAACTATTATTTTTTCTGGCTGGAACATAATGTAATCCTTAAAACTTCCTTCTTCGAGTATACGGTGTTACCAGAAAAAGTTTATTAGACCTTAGCCTAACAAACCTTGTTTTGATTTAAACCGTGTTATGTTGAAATTATCTGCTCTACTTGGCTAAATAGTAAGCTAGCACATGCAAGATAACAACGGAGAAATTAAGCTTTTTCTGGAATATTCTTCAAGACTTCAACCAATAACTGCCAATAAAGCCCAACCGCTTCGACATTAACTTTTTCATCAGGCGAATGAGGAAATTTAATAGTCGGTCCAAACGATACCATGTCCCAGTTTGGGTAAGCGGTTTTAAATAAACCACACTCTAAACCGGCATGGATAACCATAATCTCAGGCACTTTATTGAAAAGTGACTGGTAAGTATCACGGACAGTTTTCATAATATTTGAACTGGTATCAGGCTTCCAGCCTGGATAAGCACCAGAAAATGCAACCTTGGCTCCTGCCAATGTAAAGACTGATTGCACCATAGATTCGGCCATTAAACGGCCATCGTCATGTAAACTACGAATAAGAGACATCGCCACAAACTTACGTCCTTTACAGCGAACAACACCTAAATTAAGCGATGTTTCGACAATACCTTCGATATCGTCACTCATGCGAATAACACCATTGGGGCAAGCGTTAAGGGCATTTAAAATTGATGATTGTGTTTTAATACTCCAACACTGGTCGAAAACCTCGGGTGAAATAAGTAACATATCCATATTGCTTTCAATACTGCCCAATGTCGCGCGCAGCGTTGCTAAATAATCGGCTAGGCTAAGTTTAAAGGCGCTGACATCTTTTGCTGCAATAACGAAACTGGCATCAGCTTCACGAGGAATAGCGTTACGCAGGCTCCCGCCATTTAAATCGACTAAGCGCAAATCAAACTGCTGGCTCGCATCGAGCAAAAATCGTACTAAAAGTTTATTTGCATTAGCACGACCCGTATCTATATCTACCCCAGAATGCCCACCTTTTAAACCCGAAAGAGACAAGGTAAATGAAGTAAAGTCTTGGGCAACATCTTCAAAAATCAGTTTAAAGGTCGCTTCAGCGTCAATACCACCGGCGCAACCCATATAGATTTCGCCTTCTTGTTCAGAATCGGTATTAATTAAAATATCACCCTCTAACCAGCCCGCCTCCAAGCCAAAAGCCCCGGTCATGCCGGCTTCTTCATCTATGGTCACTAAAACTTCTAAAGGGCCATGAGCGATGTCATCGCTTGCTAAAACCGCTAACGCTGAACATAAGCCAATACCATTATCAGCGCCTAATGTCGTGCCCTCGGCTGTAACCCATTGCCCATCAGCTTCTTCAACCGTATAAGGTTTAATAGCATCGGTTAAAAAATCATGAACGGTATCCGCGTTTTTTTGTGGCACCATATCCATATGTGCTTGAAGAATGACCCCTTGGCAATTTTCCATACCGGCTGTGGCTGGTTTCTTAATAAAGATGTTACCAACGGCGTCTTCTTTTACCGCTAAACCTTGCTCTTTTGCCCAAGTTTGGATCCAAGCCGATATTTTTTGCTCATGCTTTGAAGGGTGTGGAATACTGCATATTTTTTCAAATAACTGCCATAAATGTGTCGGTTGAAGCTGTGATAAATTACTCACATTGTTTCCTTAATTTTATTGTAAGACTTATTAGTTTATCGACTTACTGAAATCTGCATTGCTCAGGGTTGCCTTATAGCATTTTTGCGCGAAATTTATTTACCCGCCATTAAAAATTGCCATTGGTCATTGAAGTCTTCACTGGGTTTTTTGGTAAAACCTGAACGCACATACTGACTAATTTTTCCTTCAACATAGGCGCCTAAAATATTGGCTAATGCTTGCTCTGAAATACTAAAGCCTTTACCTTCACGTAATTTTCGTTCACGTAAAACTTGTTTAAATTGCGTTTCTAATTTTTCAAAATACTGATTAACACGCGTCCGTAATCTTTCGTTTTCGCCCATTAACGCATCGCCAGCCAAGATGCGGCACATCCCAGGATTACGCTCTGAAAAAACCAACAAAACATGCAAAATATGATGACAACGCACCAAGGCTTCTTTGTGATCACTAAGAATTAAATTCACCCGTGAAAACGTTGATTCTTCAATAAAATCAATTAAACCTTCAAACATACGCGCTTTTGAAGGGAAATGGCGATAAAGCGCAGCTTCCGATACGCCGACTTCTGCGGCAAGTTTGGCGGTCGTTATTCTCTGGCCAGGACAAGTTTCTAGCATTTTTGCCAAACACTCTAAAATTTGTTGTTTGCGATTAGGTTTTTGCGCTGCGGTCATAAATCGTTCTCTTATTTTTTTTCAATATAATGTTGCGAAATTAGTTGCACTAATTGCTCGGCAAGTATTTTTTTTGATGCTAACGGTAGCTCAGTTTTATTTTTACTAGAAAAAACCGTTAAAGCATTATCATCACTATTAAAGCCTTGCCCTAACAGCGCAACATTGTTGGCGGCAATCATATCAAGATTTTTTCTTTTTAATTTATCAAGCGCATAATGCGCTACATCTTGTGTTTCAGCAGCAAAACCGACGGTAAAAGGTTTTGCTGGTAAAGCCGCAACATCGGCAACAATATCCGGATTTTTCACTAAATTAAGTTGCATTTCATCGGCTGATTTTTTAATTTTTTGCGTTGCTACATCACTGACTCGATAATCAGCAACTGCAGCACAAGCAACAAAAACATCAGCTTTATTGGCGAGTTCAAGCGCTTGCTGGTGCATTTGCAATGCACTTTCCACCGCTATTTTTTTACAACCATCGGGGACGCCAATACTGACCGGTCCTGATATTATTTGTACTTCTGCGCCCGCCAATTGTGCGGCTTGTGCTATGGCATAGCCCATTTTTCCTGAGCTGTGATTTGAAATATAACGCACCGGATCAATCGCTTCACGCGTTGGTCCTGCTGTGATCACCCAACGTTGACCCGACAAATCTAATTGAGCAGTCTTCGACGCTGGCTGGAAAAATTGACAGACATGGCTAACTAAAGGGTCAACATCTAACATTCGCCCTAAACCAACATCACCACAAGCTTGTGCTCCAGAGCCGGGACCAAATACGGCAATTTTTCGTAAAATAAGTTTAGCAATATTTTCTTGAGTGATTTCAGCATGCCACATTTGTTGATTCATCGCCGGCGCAATAGCAATTGGCGCACTTGTTGCCAAACATAATGTCGTCAATAAATCATTCGCCATACCGCAGGTAATACGGGCAATGGCGTCGGCAGTCGCTGGTGCAATTAGGATAAAATCTGCCCATTTTGCTAGTTCAATATGCCCCATCGCTAATTCTGCTTGGCTATCAAGCAAACTGTCTGAAACCGCATTGGCAGAAACGGCCTGTAATGTTAATGGGGTGATAAAAGCTTTCGCTGCTGTTGTCATCACCACACGAACATCTGCGCCATTATCTTTTAAACGACGCACTAATTCTGGGGTTTTATAGGCAGCAATACCGCCAGTAATACCCAGAACTATTTTTTTCCCCTGTAAAATTTGCATAAACTGCTAGTCTTAATAACGGTAAGTGGCGATAAGATACCATTAATTGGTCTATTTACAAATTTGCTTTGCAAGGATGCTGTGATGTTAAAAGATTGGTTAGAAAATGAAAAACCTAG
The DNA here is from genome assembly GCF_007954355.1 of Colwellia hornerae. Taxonomy (GTDB): domain Bacteria; phylum Pseudomonadota; class Gammaproteobacteria; order Enterobacterales; family Alteromonadaceae; genus Colwellia_A; species Colwellia_A hornerae. Next base: position 102,416 of record NZ_VOLR01000014.1, on the reverse strand, counting down.
GGAAAAGTTACTCCACAAAGGGCCTAGTAGTTTAAGTGACGCGGAATTATTGGCCATATTTTTACGCACGGGTGTAAAGGGATGCCATGTTGTTAAGCTAGCTCAACAGCTTTTAAAAAGTTTTGGCAGCATTGCCGCTATTTATCGCGCAACTGAGCAAGAGTTTTGCCAACATCATGGTTTAGGTGTGGCGAAATATGTACAGTTACAGGCTTGTTTGGAGATGTCAAAACGTTATCTTAGTGAACAATTACAAACAGGTAGTGCATTAACGTCTTCACAAGCGACACGAGACTATTTAATCAGTGAATTACGTGGCGAAAGCAGAGAAGTGTTTGCGGTCATGTTTCTTGATAGCCAGCATCAAGTATTAACTTTTGAACGCTTATTTTTTGGCACCATCAATGCGGCAGCTGTTTACCCAAGAATAGTGGTTGAGCAAGCCTTAAAACAAAAAGCTGTCGCGGTAATATTGGCGCATAATCATCCTTCGGGTATTGCCGAAGCGAGCATCGCTGATAAACAAATTACCAAAAGATTAGAACAAGCGCTAAGCTTAATTGATATACGAGTGCTAGATCACATCATTGTGGCCGGTAACCAGTGTTACTCGTTTGCTGAACACGGTGAATTATAAACGATAAACAACAAGAGGAGCGTTAAATGAATGAGTCTGAATTAAATCAGAGTAGCGACGACGAACGACGACGGTCTTTTCGTTTGGATATGGAGAAGGAGTTGGTTGATATACGTTGGGTAAATGACCAACAAAAAACTGTGCAACGAAAAATTACTTGTTTAGACTTTTCACGCGGCGGCCTAAAGCTCGATTGTGACCATGTCATTCCACTACAAACTAAAGTGACCGTCGTTTTTAAAGTAGCCACCCCCAATAGCCAAAATTTATATGGCACGGTAATTCGCTGTCTTGAACAATCGAACGGTTATTTTGAATTAGCACTTCGCTTAGAAAATGAAAAAGCAAAATAAAATAGTTGCACTATAATTAATGCTCGACGCAAATGTTACAACAAGAGGTAAGGACATTTTATATTATGATGATTTTAGTAGGTGGCGAAAAAGGTGGTAGTGGTAAAAGCTGTTTAGCACAGAATTTAGCCGTTTATTTTGCCCGAGATAAAAAAGCTATCGTGTTGATGGTTGACTGTGATCCACAAAGAACAACCTCTGACTGGATACAAGCAAGAAATTCTGATCCGTCGTTGCCGGCAATAAACTGTATCCAATTGTATGGTAAAATTCGTAACGATTTACTCAGTTTAGTACAGCATTATGATTATGTGATTGTTGACTGTGGTGGCCAAGATAACTTAGCGCTTCGTGCTGCAATGTCGGTTGCCGACCATGTTATTATTCCGCTGCGCCCTAAACGCCGAGATTTAAAAACGGTGCCTCACATGGAAGATATGCTCAGTACCTGTAAAATGGTTAATCCCAAAATGCTCGCCTCTTTTGTTATTACCCAATGCCCGTCACTACCCAACCAAGGTAAACGAATCTTAGAAGCAAAAGATGTTTGCCGCTCATATGGTATTAACGTATTAAACGCGGTAACCTTTAGCCGTAATGTATATGATGATAGCGAAGAACAAGGCTCTTCAGTACTCGAAATAGAACCTCAGGGTAAAGCAGCAATAGAAATGACTGCCATAGCTGAAGAATTATTAGCAATGAAACCGGACAACTCACATGAGTTTAACTGACCTAAAGAAAACCACACAAGGAAATAAAAAGAAAAGGGAATTTACTGTTGACGAATTTATTGCTGACGCAGAAAATTACGCGTTAGGTCACCCTGAAATTGTTAATAGCGACAACACCAAAAATGTTTCTATTGAACAAGCCATTCTTGCTGCAAAAAAGCAATTGGCAAGTAAAAAAATGAAAGGTAATAAACCCTTTCGTCACGCCACTTTCACTCTCAGTGAACAAGCGATTATTCAATTACAGAATCTAGCCAAAGAAACTAAATTAGCCAAATCACATATTATTCGTATTTTAATTAACGAACTTTGTGATGAAGAACAGCATAAAAAATTGAAAAAATTGCTCGACTCAGGGATAAATTAGCAACAATTTGATATTTATCTGTGTAATTATTATTCAATCATTGCATTCTACTGCCACAAAAGGCACCTAAACCATTGTAAAGTAATGCAATGTTAGGTTAACATAGTTTTTTCTTATTAAAGCTGGCTTTCATTTTTCAGTTTCACTATAATATGCCACCTTTTTCAGGATCCCGAGGCGACGGTCTTGGGGAATAATAGTTCGACCTGGAATTAATTTTTGGAGTACTCAGAATGTCTAAAGTTTGCCAAGTAACAGGCAAAGTGCCAATGGTTGGAAACAACCGTTCACATGCAAGAAACGCGACTCGTCGTCGTTTTTTACCAAACCTTCAATCTCACCGTTTTTGGGTGGAGAGTGAAAATCGTTTCGTTAAATTACGTTTAACTCCGAAAGGAATGCGTATTATCGATAAGAAAGGTATTGATGTAGTATTAACTGACATCCGTGCCCGTGGCGGAAAAGTTTAACAACTACTTTTAGAGGAAATTATTATGCGCGATAAAATTCGTTTAGTTTCTAGTGCCGGTACTGGTCATTTTTATACTACTGATAAGAATAAAAAGACTATGCCTGAAAAGATGGAGATCAAGAAATTTGATCCACGCATCCGTCAGCACGTAATGTACAAAGAAGCTAAAATTAAGTAATTTGATTCAAGTTTTTAAAAACCCGGCAATTGCTGGGTTTTTTATTGCCTAAAATTTAGTATCATCACTATTATCTTATTAAACAATGAGTCTTTTATGAAGCTCTCTCGTACCGGTTGGAACAACGTTATCATTTTTTCAGTGATGATTTTTATTCTGGTGATTAACGTGACCAATAAAAAATTATATTCATCAACTGACCAACAAGATAATGAACAACAGACTTTATTTGCCGAGCATGCTGTTATTCTATCGCTAGCGGTTAACCAGCAAGTGGTGATAGAGCGTATCGGACGCACTTGGCGAGCAACGCCAGCAAAAATATCAGGACAAGCATTAGAACAAATGATGCTAACCTGGCATGAGATAGCAGGTAATATTGTTATTGACCCACCCGAGCTTGACCACCAAATGGCGTTGGTTATTACGGTTGAGCTGGCCGGTGAAACACCCGTTCAATTACTAAATTTGTTTATTACTGATAATGAATTGCTGGTCTTTAATCGTCAGCAAAAAAGGTGGCTAACTTTTCCTCTAGTAATATTTTCACAACTCATTCCCAATGAAGTATTAGCCAGTTAACGTCCCCCTTTCACTGAAACTATAAAGAAGATCATGCCAATGACTCATCACAAAAGACAACACTGCGCGATATTGACCATGGACAACCTTGAAAATTTTGAGGCATACGACCATTTACTTGCACAACCACTACTCGACTTAGGTTGGCAAATGCACATGGTGTCATGGCGCGATAAAAGTGTTGATTGGAATAATTACGCCGCTGTTATTATACGTTCGCCATGGGATTATCAAGACGACGCTGCCGATTTTTTAAAAGTATTAACTGTTATTGAGCAATCTAGTGCGCACCTTGAAAATAGTTTACAGACGGTAAAATGGAACATTGATAAAAAGTATTTAGGTGAACTCGCCAGCATTGGGGTGCATATTGTTAAAACATTGTGGCGGGAAAATCTAACGCGGCAACAGCTAGATCAATACTTTGCTGAATTAAATGTTGATCAATTAGTCATTAAGCCTCGTATAAGTGCCAATGCTGACAATACTTTTTGGCTAACAAAAGAAAATCATCAAACATTTTACCCACAACTTGCCCAAGCATTTTCAGCCAGTGAGTTTTTAGTTCAACCCTTTATGGAAAGTGTCATTGATGAAGGAGAATTTTCACTATTTTATTTTAATGGCCACTACAGTCATGCCATTTTAAAAACACCAAAAAACGATGATTTTCGTGTTCAAGAAGAACATGGTGGCCGTTTAAGGTCAATAATACCCGAAGCAGGCTTAACTGAGCATGCAGAACAAGCCCTTAAAGCGATAAAAGCACAAATAGGCATGCCTTTGTATGCACGTATTGATTTTGTACGCTGTGAACAAGGCTTTGCGCTTATGGAAGCTGAACTGATTGAGCCTTCATTGTATTTTAATATGGATGAGCAATCAGCAACACGTTTTGCCGATGCTTTTGTTCATCGCATGCAAGCATTAACGCTGTAATTTTAAAATAAACCCGATATAGAGTTACTATGCCTGAATTACCTGAAGTAGAAGTTTGCCGACAAGGCATTAGTCCACACATTTTAGAGCAAACCGTTTCACAAGTTGTGGTACGTAATGCAAAATTACGTTGGCCTATTCCTGAAACAGTACAAAGTATGGTTGGTCATAGTGTTCATGCCGTTGAACGACGTTCAAAATATTTGTTAATCAAATTTTCGCACGGTACCTTAGTTTTGCATTTAGGCATGTCCGGAACCATTAGAGTTATTGAAAAAAATACCCCTGTCGCAAAACATGATCATTTTGATTTAGTCTTCTCGCACGGCAAAGCGTTACGTTTGAATGACCCTCGACGTTTTGGCGCCGTATTATGGTTTAAAGACAATATTGACGAACGAGGTTTATTAAGTAAATTAGGACCCGAGCCATTAAGTGATGACTTCACTTACGGTTATTTATTTAATAAGGCACAGAATCGCAAGGTACCGATTAAAACCTTTTTAATGTCAAATCCAGTTGTGGTCGGTGTCGGTAATATTTACGCCAACGAAGCGTTATTTAAAGCCGGTATTTTACCAACGACCTTAGCCGGCACTATTTCTGTCGCACGTTTTGACCAGCTTACCGATATTATCAAACAAGTATTAACTGCGGCCATTGCCCAAGGTGGCACAACTTTAAAAGATTTTACTCAAGCGGATGGTCGCCCTGGATATTTTGCACAAGAACTATTCGTTTATGGTCGAGCAGGAAAGCAATGTTACCGCTGCCAAACAATTCTAGAAGAGGTTAGGCAGTCGAATCGCAGCTCAGTTTTTTGTCCAAGCTGCCAAACTGATTAATTATCGTCGAGTGCGGCTTTTACAATAGGATGAACAAATTGGCTGACATCACCATTATGCAAGGAAACTTCTTTTACTAAGGTTGACGAGATAAAAGAATTTCCTTCTGATGGTGTCAAAAATACACTTTCAAGTTCAGGGGCTAAACGTCTATTCATATTGGCCAATTGAAATTCATAATCAAAATCAGACACCGCACGTAAGCCGCGGATCAGTACTTTGGCTTGATTCTTTTTAGCAAAGTCGACTAATAAACCACTAAAACCGACCACCGTAATATTGGGCAAATGTCGACTTACTTCTTCAATCATAGCAACACGTTGCGCTAGATCGAAACGAGGTTTTTTACTTGGGCTGGCAGCAACACCAACAATAACTTCAGAAAACAAAGCACTTGCACGTTCAATTAAATCTGTGTGGCCATTAGTGACCGGATCAAAGGTTCCTGGGTAAATCGCTTTTATTGTCATTAGTGGTATCTTCTTTATAAACTTAAAAACATTGTAAAGGCTATTTTTAGTGAATGGAAACTTACAAAGACGAATTTGTTAAAGTATTTACTCGAAAAGCCTTTCCGTCAGTTCAATTTTGATAGTATGATGGAAAATAATACAATGATAAAAACAGAAGTAACTGACATGAAAACCCGTGATAAAATAATTCAGGCCAGCATTGAGCTTTTCAATGATCAAGGCGAGCGCAACGTAACAACCAATCATATTGCAGCGCATTTAAGCATCAGTCCGGGTAACTTGTATTATCATTTCCGCAATAAAGAAGACATTATTCTTTCTATTTACGAAGAATATGCACGTAACCTATTATTAGAAACCGTTCCCTTTGTCTCTCCCGAAGTAAAGCCCCTCGACACCATCATTTTATATATGGATGCGGTTTTTCAAGCACTCATGAAATTTCGATTTTTCTACAGCAACCTACCGGTATTGTTAGCAAAAAACCCTTTATTACATGAAAAATATGTTGATGTGCAATCATCAATAGCGACACGTGTCAGTGAGATGCTGTTGTCATTGCGTAGTACTGATATGATGAAGTTTGCTGACGAAGACTTACCCGATATAGTCAGTATTTTGCGTTTAGTGAACACTTTCTGGTTAAGCTTTTATCAAACCCAAAATAAGAATATTGAAATTACTGACGCCGTTTTTTATGAAGGTGTCTTGAAAATATTGGTCATTATTCAGCCCTATATCACTGAGTCTGCAATGCCTGAGTTTATAGAAGCACGTACCATGTATCGTAAACGTTGCATGGAAGTCGCTGACGTCGCTTAATCGTCAATTCTCTTAGTGAGTTAAAAGATTGACCTTTTACTCAATTAAAATGTCGCTTACTAATGCCGTTAATCACTCATTTGTCTGTATATCCCGCTAATAAAAATTGCCAGTCTGATTTTTGCCAATAAAAATTTGGCAATTTTACTTTTTCTTTCTCAAAAGAACGTAATAATCTTGCCATATTAGCCTGCTGCCATGATGAAGCAACCGCTCGTTGTTCGCCGCGATCAAAATCAATCAACCAAACCTTGTTGTTTTCATCGAGTAAAATATTGTGGCTATTTAAATCATGATGATAAATACCAGCTTCATGAAAACGACGAATAACCTTGCCCACTTCTCGCCAAACTTGCTCGACTAATGGTGCTTTGGATAAAACCGCCACTAAATCTTGAGCATGTTCAATTCGAGAAGATAACAAATCCGCTTGATAAAAAAGCCCCAACTTAGTCACTCGAAAAGCAACGGGCTTTGGCGCTGGCAATGCTAAAACCTGAAGCGTATTTAATAAACGGTATTCTTGGGCGGCTCGAGTACTATTTTGTCCAGTAAAAAAATATTTATCGTTAATTATTTTGCCAATTAAACCGCCACGAAAATAATGACGTAACACCCACTGTTGTTTTTCCATGGTGTTTACTTGTGGAGAGTCGTACTGAACAAACCAAGTAGTACCACGCCCTTGAGCACTGCCGGTAATGGCATTATTTTCATGCCAAAAATCACTATTAAGCATTTCGGGAGAAAAGTCATCGATTGCATTGGCGTTATAACAACAATAAATATTAGCTTGTTGGTAAATTTTTTCTTGGTAAGGTTTTACAATTGCTGACTGTTTCAAGATAATAGACTCAATTCAAATACTTTATATGCTCTATTGTGGTGATTCCTTTATGCTGGGTCAATTAACAGCGCCAAAAAATTTATGTTTATTACGCTTATCTGCTATCGGAGACGTTTGTCACGCCGTAGCTATGGTGCAACAAATTCAACGTTTTTATCCTCAAACAAAAATAACTTGGGTGATAGGCAAAGTAGAGGCGAACCTATTACAAGGATTGCCACAGGTAAAATTTGTCATCTTTGATAAGAAAGCAGGCTTAAAAGGCTATCGGGATTTACGTACTGAGTTAGCAGATCAAAAATTTGATGTGTTATTACATATGCAAGTTGCCTTGCGTGCCAGTTTAGCGAGTTGGTGTATTAAAGCAAAAGTAAAAATAGGTTTCGACCGCAAACGAGCTAAAGAAGGCCAATGGCTTTTTACTAATCAGCAGATAGCGCCACAACATCAACCGCATGTACTTGATGGTTTTATTGGTTTTGCAGCAGCTATCGGTGTTCCCAGCGAAAGTCCTAGCTGGCAAATGCCAATTGGTGACGAAAACGAACTTTGGGCCAGCGAGCGACTGTCGTTAGCATCTGATAAAGCCATTGCTGTTATTTCGCCGGCGGCAAGTAAAGCAGAGCGCAATTGGCATGCCGAAGGTTATGCAAAAACAGCCGATTATTTAACACAGCTAGGGTTTCAAGTCGTTGTTTGTGGCGGACCAACCTTGTTAGAAACATTATTAGCCACTGAGATTATTACCTTGAGCCAATGCGAGATTGTTAATCTTGTTGGTCAAACCAACTTGAAACAGCTGCTAGGCGTACTTAAATTAGCACATTTGGTGATAGCTCCAGACACGGGACCAGCACATATGGCCGTCACTGTTGGCACACCGGTCATTGGTTTGTACGCACACAGTAATCCTTGTCGTACGGGTCCATATTTATATCAAAACTATGTGGTTAGCTGTTATCAGCATACCGCACAAGAGCAATATAAACAGCCACTAGAGCAGCTACCTTGGGGTATTCGTGCCAAGGGTAGTGACTTAATGAACGGCATTACTTTCACCCAAGTACAGGAAAAACTACACTTACTTATTGATGAACATTACCCTGAGCTCATCATTAAATAATTTCGACAGCTAAACTTTTCCCGTATCAACTATAAATTCAACACAGAGCCTTGCATGCTGTTAGCAAGGTCGGCGCTCCTTGCCCGGTATTTCACCTGACGAATAACATCAACCGAATATCTCTCATCAGAAAAAAGACAATAAAGTAAATTTACTTGTTGCAAATGATAATCACTATCATTAGTATTCGCACCAAGTAAATTATCGCTCTCTTTTCTCTTAGGAATAACAATGAAGTATTCACCTGTCTGCTTAGCAATTTTCGTTGGCTTAACGCCTTTTTCATCAAGTGCCAATCAAGGCGCTACCCATAATACCTCTGTTGAAGTTATCGAAGTTAAAGGTAGTTATTTTAATAACTATAAAGTTGACCAAGCACATGGCGCAATGCGTACTCATGTTTCTTTATTAGAAACTTCTCAGTCCGTCACCGTTATTCCAAACTCGGTAATCACAGAACAACTAGCGACAACATTAGGTGAAGTATTAACTAATGACGCAAGTTTAACTGCTGGCTCTAAACAACGTAATCGTGAAGTATTCAATCTCCGTGGCTTTGAACTAAGCTCTTCAAATGGCTACCTTAGAGATGGTCACCAACATTGGTCACACTATCAACAACCTATCGAAATCTTAGAAAATATCGAAGTGATTAAAGGTCCTTCAAGTATTTTATATGGTCAATCAGGCCCTGGTGGATTAGTGAATATGGTGACAAAAAAGCCAACCGCTAAAACATTATTTACGCTAGGTGTTGATGTTGACCAAGAAGGTTCAAGCCGATTATCGTTAGATGCTGGTGGCTCGTTAACTGATGATGAGTCATTACGTTACAGAGGCGTACTTGTTAAACAAGATGCTAAATATCAGCATCAGTACCAAAACAATGAACAACGTCAGCGCGATCGTTTTCTTGGTGCGTTAGTCATTGACTATGATATTTCAGACGATGCCATGGTACGCGTTCATTATGACCGAACGGATGATGAAGCCGGATTAGATACCGGTTCTTGGTTAGATGAAAAAGGCAATGTCATCGGTCATAATAAAACCATTCGTGATATGTCTTGGGCATTTACTGACATTACCGTTGAAAATATCGGAGTTGATGTCAACTACATACTAAATAATCACTGGCAGGTTGCCCTCGGCTACAATGAACAAAGCTTTAAACGCCAACGTTTTGAGTCATCACCAAAAAAACCCGCAATTTTTTTAGAGGGTGATAGCTATACCTCTAAACCCTATGACCGTTTTGATGACTGGCAGTTTAAAACTGCTTTTATCGATTTCACTGGCGAATTTACCCTCGCTGGTCTCGATCATCAGTTATTAATTGGCGCTAATTCTTTAGATTATTACTATGGGCAACGTAAAGTAAACGGCGAGTCAATTAACTACGCTAGCGACCAACAAGAGCCAACAAGACCTGAGATCAGCTACACAACTGACGATTCACTTTACAGCAGTGCCTATGATTACTATGGCATTTATTTACAAGACTTAATCACCTTAAATGATCAATGGCAAGTCTCGGTTGGTGGACGTTACGACAAGCAAAGTAAAGAAGGCGCAAACAATGAATCCTTCTTACCTAAAGCTGGGCTTTTATTTCATCCTGATGCCCAAACCACTTTCTACGCGAGTTATTCTGAAGGGTTTGAACCACAAAGCAGCGAAACACTCGAAAAAGATCGAGATATTAATCATGGCATGAAGCTCGAAGCCATGACATCTAAACAAGTTGAAATCGGCGCTAAGTGGCAATTATTTGCTGAACGTTTATTACTCACTACGGCTATTTTTGATATTACCAAAACAGGAAAGTTAATCACTGAAACGATCAACGGCGATCCGAATTTTGATACGCAAACTGAACAGGCAGGTGAGCAGCGCCACAAAGGTGTCGAAGTTGCTGCACAAGGCGCAATAAACGATAAGCTCTTTGTTATGGCATCGTTAATGAACTTAGCGGCACAATACGACAAAGATGAAAATTATCAAGGAAAAACCCCTGTTGACGCTCCACAGTGGTCAGCATCAATTTGGTCTCGTTATGAATTAACTGACCAACTTGCTGTTAATGCCGGTGCATTTTATCAAGGTGAACGCTTTGCTGATAGTGATAACACTATAAGCAAAGATGCTTATACCCGTATTGATGTTGGCGCGACCTATAAAACCACAATTAGTGGCCAAGATGTTAGCTTTCGCTTCAACATACAAAACTTACTCGCTACTGATTATCTTGCTGGTGGTGGTATATCTAGCGTTACCGCAGGAGAAAGCACTAGCTATCGATTAGCGGCACAAATGTCATTCTAAATTCATTAAAAATGAGGAGTGATAAATAGGTATTTGTTGCTCCTTAGTCAATTAAAGACGCTAAAGCTGTTATGCAAATTAATAAAAGTACCTTAAGTTTTTCTCGATTGATTCATATCTATGTGTCGATGGCATTGTTGAGTTTACTGCTGTTTTTTTCAGTAACCGGCATTACCCTTAATCATCCCGAATGGTTTCGTGACAGCAAAGCTGACGTCGTAGAAAGAGCATTAATGATTGATTTATCTATGATTGAAAATCCGCCGTTGACACCACAACAAATTGTTAAGGTCTCAACAGCTATTGAGCAAAAATTGTCGATATCGTTAAACAACACGATTCTCGAAAGTAGCCAAGACGAATTATTTTTCAGTATAAAACGCGCAGGAAAAAATACCGCTATAACCCTAGATTTAGTTAGCGGCGAGCTGTTTTTTGAAGAAACTGACTACGGTTGGTGGGCGCTAATGAACGATTTACATAAGGGAAGAAATACCAGTGTTTTTTGGGGCTGGATTATTGATATAACCAGTTTGCTTTGCATCTTATTTGCCCTAAGTGGTTTTATTTTAGCCATGCCACAAAGACGGTTTAATCGTACCTTAACACTGAGTTTAACCGTGACCGTCGCCATGATTTTCACCGCGATATGGTGGGTTTAAATCAATGAGCATAAGCAACGCTCTCTGCTTGAGTGAGCACAAAAGGAACTTAGATGAAGATAAAAAAAATTGGATTATTGCTTATTTTATTAAGCTGGATAAATTTTAATGCCGTTGCCAATCCGAGCAACTCAGCGCCAGCACAATTACAGCTTGAGCTTACGTTAAAGCAGCAACTCGGTGAGTATCATCCGCCCTATGTTGCGAGCTGGATTGAAAACTCACAAGGAAAACCCGTACGCACCTTATTACTTTGGCGAGAAAAAGCTAAATGGTTAAAGGATATTCGACGCTGGTGGCGTAAGGTCGGTAAAAAAGATGCTGACTTTGTTGACGGCATAACTTCTGCGACTCGGGCTGCAGGCAAGTATCCTCTGACTTTCTTGGCCGAAGATGATCAGAAAAAATCACTAAAAAAAGGACAATATACTTTGTTTATTGAAGTGGTCAGAGAAAATGGTGGACGGGCTATTCTTCGCCAACCATTTGTATTAAACAACATAAAATCAACATTTACCTTAGCGCCAAGCCATGAAACTGATGAAATACAGTTTGCTGTGCTACCGCAATAAATTTATTCACTGCCTTAACGCACAACTTAACCACTAGACTTGGAATATAAAATGACTTTAAAACAAATAATCGCCTTTACCTTAACCTGTGCCATTAGCACACAAACATTCGGACATTCTCGCTGGGTTTTACCGAGCCATTTCAATTTGTCTGCTGAACAAGGCGAATGGATCATGGTTGATATAACTGCATCCAATGAAACTTTTAATGTGGATAAAGCGATGGGGGCAGATTTAGTGAGAATTATTACCCCTGATGGTGAGCCATCAAGAGCTTCGTCAAGCTATAAAGGTCATCGAAAAAGTGTGGTAGATTACTTCTTAAAAGGTTCGGGAACCTATAAAATCACCAATAACAGTGAGGCTAGCTTTATCACCTATTATACTATCGACGGCGACCATAAAAGACTATCAGCCAATAAGACAGAATTAGTTGGTAAATTACCAACCCAAGCTACCGCGATCAAAACCACTTATCGTTATGCAAGAATAGAGAGTTATGTCACTTTAAATGCCCCGAGTGATAACTTTAAAATCCAGGGTAAATTATTAGAATTGCTGCCGGTTACTCACCCATCAGATATTGTTGAACATGAAAAAGTGACTTTCAAATTTTTATTTAATGGTAAAGCGCAAAAAGATGTTGCCGTGGAAATAACAGCCGACGGCGTACGTTATCGCAATAACCCGCAAACATTAACCTTACGGTCAAATGAAAAAGGTGAAATCACCTTCACACCTAGTGTTGCTGGTCGATATTTATTGGTTGCTGAGTACCAAGAAGACACACCAAACTCTCCTTTAGCAGACCAGCAAATGGGCAGTGTGTTTTTAACGTTTGAAGCACAGCTTAATTAAAATAAACTAAAGTAACTTCAATAATTGTTTCACACTTCGGGCACTAGCCCCTTGGTTCTGTGTCACGACGCGGTAAGCATTTTCTCCCAGTGTTTGCTGCGTTTTCTCTGACAACAAAATATCAGTAATGACTTTACTAAGCTCATCAGTCATATCCACATTGTCTTGGTCGGTGAGCTGAATAATGCCTTGTTCCGCAATCAGTTGCTGCATCACCTCGACAAAATTACTCATATTAGGACCAACGACAATTGGTTTTTTAAATAGCGCCGGCTCAAGCGGATTATGCCCTCCGATATCTGAAAAACTGCCGCCCATAGTTACCACGCTAGCTAAAGCACACGTTGGTAATAACTCCCCTAAACTATCGAGTAACCAAACTTGTTTATCACTGGTGACTTTTTCTTGCGTGCTACGACGGGCAAGATTATAACCTTGCGCTAAACATAATGATGCAACATCATTAAAGCGCTCTGGATGGCGCGGTACAATAATAAGTAATAATTGTGGCAAGCTTTTCAGTAATTCAGTAAACGCATTTAACGCAATGCTTTCATCACCTTTATGGGTACTGGCTACAACCCAAATCAATCGCTCTGTTACCACAAATTCAGCCAGTTCTTGCTGTTTATCTTCTATCGTTTGATTAACACTGATGTCAAACTTCACATTGCCAGAAACCTTGCAGCGAGCAACATCAGCACCTAACGCTAAAAAGTGCTCATAGTTCACTTGGCTTTGACACAGTACTTTATCAAAACGATTAATGGTAGGTGTGATCAACCAAGCTAGCTTGCGATAACTGTCCATCGACTTTTGTGATAAACGGCCATTAATCAATAACAATTTTATACCTTGCTCGGCACTTTGGGCAATTAAATTTGGCCATAACTCAGTTTCCATAAAAACCATCGCCTGTGGTTTCAATTTATTTAAAAATGCCGCTACGCAGAAGGTACTATCTAGGGGTAAATAACAATGTTGAACACGTTCGCCAAAGAGCTTTTTAACTTGCTCTGAACCGGTTGGGGTAAAAGTAGTGACGGTGATAACACGGTTAGGTTTTGTTTCAAGTAATTGGCTAATAAAGCTTTTTAGGGCAATAACTTCACCGACACTCGCCGCATGAACAATAATACCGCCGGCTTTAAATTGTCGAGGCAAAAAACCAAAACGTTCGCCAATACGTTGTCGATAAGCTTTTTGTTTTATTGAGCGCAACTGAAGTAACAACCAAGCAATCGGGAGTAAGCCAAGAAAAACAAGTCGATATAACATCAAAGATAATTGATAACGCACAGAAAAAACTCTTTAGTTGTTGATAAGCGCAGTATAGCGACTAAAGCAAACAATAAAAATACCCAAAGCTGATGGAGTTTGTTATCGTCTTGGTATTAAAGGAACTAAAATAGTAGCCTAGGAAAATGAGTAAGCTTTATTTCATCAAGAACATATTCAATCATGGCTTCGCCATAGTAAGTTTTATGCTAATAGCGCCTTTATTATCTGCACAAGAATATTCAGCGCCAACATATAATCAAGCCGATGTTAGCCAAGTCAACAAAATAAACATACCAGAAAAAGTAAAATTTATCGCCGAAGACGACGTTGTTTTATCGGCTGATTATTATCTCGGTGATCCCCTTACTGGCGGTGTATTATTACTACACGACTGCTCTCACAGTAGTCAAAGTTATGCTGTACTGGGTGGATTACTTGCCGAGCAAGGCATTAATGCACTGGCCATTGACTTTAGAGGTTATGGCGCAAGCGCATCCGAGGATTTTTCCCACCAAACGATAAAACACCAAGTAAAAAACATTGTTAGCTACCAAGCTGAAGTCGCCATGCTGACCTCGTATTGGGAAAAAGATGTCCTGGCGGCTTATAATTATTTACGCAGTAAAATTGGCGATCAACAACCGATATCTCTTGTCGCCAGTGGCTGCTCAGTCAATGAAGCGGTGCAATTAGCTGAAAAAATTCGTATTAGTAGCTTTGTTATACTTTCGCCTATTATGGATCATATGGAAAAAGAGCATTATAAAAACTTAATTGATATTCCTGTTTACTTCGTTAGTTCAGCGCATCATGCCGATAGTTTTTTAACCGCCCAAGAATTATTTTCATGGAATGGCGATCGTCGTTCTACCACCCAAGTCTTTCAAGGCGTTGATCAGGGGCATAACTTATTACGTCGTAATAAGTTCCTAGCAATAAATCTTGCCTCATGGCTAAGCACCACGTTGAAGTGATAAGTACATACGCTTTATTTCTCAAAAACCGTATCGAGAATAATCGAGGAGTTTGTCCGCTCCACCCCTTCTAGCGAACAAACGATATTAAGAATTTCATTTAATTTTTTTAATGTTTGTGCCTGAATCGTCGCTAACAAATCATATTGACCGCTAATAGAGTAAATATGACTAATATTGTGTATTTTTCTTAACGCGATACAAATATTTCGCCTAAGGTTAGGATTTACTTTCAGTGAAACATTAGCCGAAATTAGCTGATTGCTATATTCACTGCCCAAGACAATACTATAGGCTTTTATCACACCACTATTCTCTAACTTAGTCAGGCGATTTTGTATCGCGGTGCGAGAAACTCCGGTCGCTCTAGCTATGTCGGAAACACTTGCCCGGGCGTTGCATCGTAAAATAGCGAGTAACTCTTCATCTTTTTCTGTGATCATCTGTTATGCCCGTTAACGGTTAATAAAACCAATTAGACACTAACAATAGTCATTTTGATAGTGTCACATGTCACTTTAACTAATCAAATAACCATAAAATTAACTAGTGTCACTTTTTTCAATCTTCGTCTAGGATAATAATACTATTATTATTCAAACCTATTAATAAGGAATTGTTGTGAGCGACTCTTCAAACAACGCAAGTTTTTATGCACATTTAAATGATCAAATTGAGCAAGTTAAAGAAGACGGTTTATATAAAGCCGAACGTATTATTACCACAGCACAACAGCCAAACATTGCGGTGGCTAGTGGTGAAGCAGTGGTAAACTTCTGCGCCAACAATTACTTAGGCTTAGCAAATCATCCTGAACTTATTGCCGCAGCAAAAGCTGGCTTAGACGAGCACGGTTTTGGTATGGCATCGGTCCGTTTTATTTGTGGAACCCAAGATATTCACAAAACACTAGAAGCGAAATTAAGTACCTTTTTAGGCATGGAAGATACTATTCTTTATTCTTCATGTTTTGATGCTAATGCTGGATTATTCGAAACTTTATTGGGCGCTGAAGATGCGATTATCAGTGATTCCTTAAACCATGCTTCAATTATTGATGGTGTACGTTTATGTAAAGCAAAACGTTATCGTTACGCTAACAATGACGCCAACGATTTAGAGCAACAACTTATTGCTGCTGATGCTGCTGGTGCACGTTTTAAATTAATTGCCACCGATGGCGTATTTTCAATGGACGGCGTTATTGCTAACTTAAAAGCCGTTTGCGACTTAGCCGATAAATACAATGCTTTGGTGATGGTTGATGATTCTCACGCCGTCGGGTTTGTCGGTGAAGAAGGTCGTGGGAGCCACGAGTATTGCGATGTAATGGGCCGTGTTGATATTATTACCGGCACACTAGGTAAAGCTATGGGTGGCGCTTCAGGCGGCTACACCTCAGGTAAAAAAGAAACCATTGAATGGTTGCGTCAACGTTCACGCCCTTATTTATTTTCTAATTCGTTAGCACCGGCTATTGTTAATGCTTCAATTACCGTGATTGATTTATTAGCTAAAGGTGGCAAATTACGTACAACATTAAAAGATAATGCCCGTTACTTTCGCACGAACATGGAAGCGGCCGGTTTTACCTGTGCGGGTGCTGATCACGCGATAATCCCAGTAATGTTAGGTGATGCAAAAGTAGCCAGCGAAATGGCAAGCCGTTTACTAGCGGAAGGCATCTACGTAATTGGTTTTTCATTCCCGGTCGTCCCTAAAGGGCAAGCACGTATTCGTACTCAAATCTCAGCAGCTCATACCAAAGAGCAACTTGATAAAGCCATTTCTGCCTTTATTCGTATCGGCAAAGCAATGAACATTATTGGCTAAGGTTAGGATTAAAGGAAATACCATGAAAGCATTAGCAAAGTTAAAAGCCGAACCCGGCATTTGGATGACCGACAGTGAAAAGCCACAACTCGGTCATAATGATTTATTAATTAAAATTAAAAAAACCGCTATTTGTGGCACCGATATTCATATTTACAACTGGGACGAATGGGCGCAAAAAACTATTCCGGTTCCTATGGTGGTTGGTCATGAATATGCTGGCGAAGTGGTCGGTATTGGTCAAGAAGTCAAAGGTTTTACTTTAGGTGACCGGGTATCTGGCGAAGGGCATATTACCTGTGGTCATTGCCGAAATTGTCGCGGTGGACGTACACATTTATGCCGAAATACTGTTGGTGTCGGTGTTAACCGTGAAGGCTCCTTTGCTGAATATTTAGTGATCCCTGCTTATAACGCTTTTAAATTACCCGATGAAATATCTGACGATTTAGCCGCAATATTCGACCCTTTTGGTAATGCTGTTCATACGGCTTTGTCTTTTGACTTAGTCGGTGAAGATGTACTTATTACTGGCGCAGGTCCTATTGGTATTATGGCAGCAGCCGTCGCTAAACATGTTGGTGCGCGCCATGTTGTTATTACCGATATTAATGAATATCGCTTAGATTTGGCCCGAAAAATGGGCGCCACTCGAGCGGTTAATGTCAGCAAAGAAAGTTTAACGGATGTAATGTCCGAACTAGGCATGACTGAAGGCTTTGACGTTGGCATGGAAATGTCGGGCGTACCTATGGCCTTTACGGCTATGTTAGAAAACATGAATAACGGCGGTAAAATCGCCATGCTCGGTATTCCTGGTCAAGATATGGCCATTGATTGGAGCCAAGTTATTTTTAAAGGTTTAACAATTAAAGGTATTTACGGTCGTGAAATGTTTGAGACTTGGTACAAAATGGCGAGCTTAATTCAGTCAGGTTTAGACTTATCACCTATTATTACTCATCATTTTGATATTGATGATTTTCAAAAAGGCTTTGATACCATGCGTTCAGGCCTTTCAGGTAAAGTTATCTTAAACTGGGAAAGTTAAACCTTTTGGCTTAATAAACTAACCTGTTAATAAAGATATGAAGCCAGCTAAAAAGCTGGCTTTTTTTATTAACAATGTTGCTCTTGCTATCGGTAAGCAAGTTTAGAGATGAAATACCCCATCAATTCGTTATAATAAGCATTATTTATTTTTCACCTCTTTTATAAGGCAATATTGTGACAACTCCCGGTAATTTATTTATTCTTTCCGCACCTAGTGGTGCAGGAAAATCTAGTTTAATTAAAGCCTTATTATCTCAAGAGTCGGCCAGACCGATGCAAGTGTCGGTTTCTCACACCACTCGAGCACCTCGTCCGGGTGAAAATAACGCTGAACATTACCATTTTATTAATGTTGAGCAATTTCAAAAGCAGATTAAACAAAATGAATTTTATGAGTATGCTGAAGTTTTTGGTAATTATTATGGCACCTCAGCATCTGCGATTGATAAACAACTCGCACAAGGTATTGATGTGTTTCTCGATATCGACTGGCAAGGTGCCAAGCAAGTGCGGATAAAACAACCCAGTGTTACCACTATTTTTATTAGTCCACCTTCAAAAGCAGAACTTGAAGACCGTTTAAAAAAACGTGGGCAAGATAGCGAAGCCACCATTAAATCTCGTATGGCACAAGCAAAAGCAGAATGCTCGCACTACACTGAGTTTGACTACATTATTGTTAATAACGACTTCTCTCAAGCACTGAGCGAATTAACCACCATCGTTAATAACCAACGCCTAAGATGTCAACAACAAGCAATAACGCACCAAGTGATGTTCGATGAATTATTAAAAGGCTAATATTTCTGCTGTATTTTGAACTAGTATCGCTATATACCTTGCTTAATCCCCTGTAGCTCAGTAAACTACGGCACTATTTTATAAATTTTAAGTTGGAGTGACCAAATGGCTCGCGTAACTGTTGAAGGTGCTGTAGAAAAAGTAGGCAATCGTTTTGACTTGGTGTTAATCGCATCACGTCGTGCTCGTCAAATTGCCACAGGCGGTAAAGATCCTTTAGTTGACCCTGAAAATGACAAGCCTACCGTTATCGCTTTACGTGAAATTGAAGCCGGTTTAATCACTACTGAAGTAATGAACAATAGCGACCGTCATGAACAAGTTCAGCAAGATTCTGCAGAACTTGCTGCTGTTGCAGCCATTGTTGGTGGCGCTCAGCCACAGCTATAAAATCTTTTGTCGCCTTATAGCGACGAGATATAAACTAAACGCGTAATCATTGCTAATGATACGCGTTTTTTATTGTCAGTATTTAACGAATAACGTATTGTGTTATGCTGACTTAAAGCTTTGACTGGCGGTAATAAGACCGTTCAGCTTAATCATCAAGGATTCAATGCGTGTACCTTTTTGAACCATTAAAAGAACTTGTTTCAAGCTATCTTTCTAAAGTACAAATTGACTTATTAAAGCAAGCTTACCTCGTTGCGCGTGAAGCGCATGAAGGACAAATGCGTTCAAGCGGTGAGCCTTATATCACTCATCCAGTGGCTGTTGCTTTAAACTTAGCAAAAATGCACCTTGACCACGAAACCTTAATGGCGGCATTGCTTCATGATGTGATTGAGGATACCCCGGTAACCAAAGACGAGTTAGCCGAATTATTTGGCTATACCGTTGCTGAATTAGTTGAAGGGGTCAGTAAGCTTGATAAACTAAAGTTTGATAACAAAGAAGAAATGCAAGCGGAAAACTTCCGTAAAATGATACTTGCCATGGTGCAAGACATTCGCGTAATTCTAATTAAACTTGCCGACCGCACACACAACATGCGCACGCTCGAATCTTTACGCCCAGATAAACGTCGACGTATTGCCCGTGAAACATTAGAAATTTACGCACCGATTGCTAACCGTTTGGGTATTCACGATATTAAAAGTGAATTAGAAGTTTTAGGTTTTGAAGCCCTTTACCCGATGCGCGCACGTGCGTTAAAGTCAGCGGTAAAAAAAGCCCGTGGTAATCGCAAAGAAATTATTAATAACATTCAAGAAGAAATTGCGGCTCGCCTCAAAGAAAGTGGTATTGAAGCGCAAGTTATTGGTCGAGAAAAGCACCTTTATTCTATCTACCGTAAAATGCTCAATAAAGAATTAATGTTCAATGAAGTCATGGATATTTACGCTTTTCGTGTCATCGTAGAGAATAAAATTGATAATTGTTATCGAACACTCGGCGCTGTGCATAACTTATTCAAACCGATTGAAAGCCGCTTTAAAGATTATATCGCTATTCCGAAAACCAATGGTTATCAATCGCTGCATACTTCATTGATTGGCCCACATGGCATCCCTGTTGAAATTCAAATTCGTACACAAGATATGGATCAAATGGCAGACAAAGGGGTAGCCGCTCACTGGTTGTACAAACAAGACGGCGACAAGAGCGGTACCACAGCTCAAATGAAAGCCCGTCGTTGGATGCAAAGTTTATTAGAATTACAACAAAGTGCCGGTAGTTCATTTGAATTTATTGAAAATGTAAAATCAGACTTATTTCCTGAAGAAATTTATGTCTTTACCCCAGACGGACGCATTATTGAATTACCGATGGGCGCAACGGCTGTCGATTTTGCTTATGCTGTTCATACCGATGTGGGTAATTCATGTGTCGGGGTTAAAGTCGATCGTAAACCTTATCCATTAAGTCGCGCTATTGATTCTGGGCAAACCATTGAGGTAATTACCTCTTCTGCCGCTCGACCCAATGCCACCTGGTTAAATTTTGTTGTCACGGCTAAAGCACGTTTACAAATTCGAACTTATTTACGTTCACAAGAGCAAACAGAATCTTATGGTTTAGGGCGACGTTTACTGAGTCATGCCTTAGGTAAAGTCCGTATTGAAGATATTGACCAAGAAAAAATTGATCAGGTCGTTAAAGAAACCGGTAATACCAGTCTTGATGGCCTGCTGGTGAATATTGGCTTAGGTAATGCGTTAAGTATTGGTATTGCGAGACGCTTAACCGATGAATTTACGATAGACAGTGCAGAGAGTGGCTTCGCCGATCCGAACAGTAAAACCAAAATGCCAATAAAAGGCAGCGAAGGTATGTTGGTCAGTTACGGCAAATGTTGCCGTCCTATTCCTGGCGATGCTATCTTAGCTTACTTGAGCCCTGGCAAAGGTTTAATGGTGCATCAACAAGGTTGTCGTAACATTAAAAACCATGAGCAAGGTAGCTTATTCCCAGTAAAATGGGACAGTGACATCAACCGAGACTTCATTGCAAAATTACGTATTGAAATAATGAATCATCAAGGTGCACTCGCAGCGCTGACCAATGTTATTGCTAAATGTGAATCCAATGTTCATGCGCTAAATTCTGGTGAAAAAGACTCGGGGCTATATGCGATTGACATGGAAATAACCTGTCGTGACCGCGTTCATTTAGCCGATATTATTCGAAAAATAAAAGTGATGATTGATGTGCAGCGTGTTGTGCGCAATAAGTAATCAATCATCTTTAACAAAATTACCATGTAGGAAATATGATGAAAACAATTATCAGTACAGATAACGCACCCAGTGCAATCGGCACATACAGTCAAGCCGTAAAAGTGAATAATACCGTTTACCTTTCAGGTCAAATCCCTCTAATTCCAGAGACCATGGTCGTTGTTTCTGAAGACTTTACCGAGCAAACCCACCAGGTATTTAAGAACTTAGTTGCGGTATGCGAAGCCGCAGGTGGTAATATTAACGATATGGTCAAGGTAAACATTTTTATGATGGATCTTGCCAACTTCGCAACCGTAAACGAGGTGATGAGTCAATATTTTCAACAACCCTACCCAGCACGCGCTGCCGTACAAGTTTCTCGTTTACCCAAAGATGTATTAATTGAAATAGATGGCGTGATGGAATTACCTAACGTCGGCTAACTCCCGCCGTAAGCTGTAAAGTATATTACCCCTCCTTAAAGAGCAGTGTTACAGGTAACTTTAAGGGGAAACCGTCAAAAATATATGAACAATGAACTTATCTCTTATAAGTGATTTTTTAGGTATTTTTAGACCATGAACTATAAAGTGTAGATGTGAAGTGTAATGACTCCTGAAAGATTAAAAAGAATAAACGCGATGCTCGATAAACGCCAACCAGATTTAACGGTTTGTATGGAAGGTGTTCATAAGTCACATAACCTGGCCGCGGTTGTTCGCACCGCCGATGCAGTTGGCGTTAGTGATGTGCATGCCATCTGGAAAAGTGACGAAATGGAAGTCCGTGGCGGCAGTGCTGCCGGTAGTCAAAACTGGATTGATGTGCACAATTACACGACAACTAAAGCTGCTATTGATGAATTAAAAAAGCAAGGCATGCAAATTTTAGTGACCAACCTTTCTGATAGCGCTGTAGATTTTCGCGAGATCGATTACACCAAACCAACCGCTATTATTTTAGGCCAAGAAAAATTTGGTGCTTCGGATGTTGCACTGGCAATGGCCGATCAAGATATTGTTATTCCTATGGTTGGCATGGTGCAATCGTTAAACGTTTCTGTTGCCTCGTCTGTGGTCTTGTATGAAGCACAACGTCAGCGTCAAATAGCGGGAATGTATGACACGGCTCGTATTGATGATAACCGTCGTCAGCGTTTCTTATTTGAAGGCGGGCACCCAATTTTTGCTGAGGCATGTAAACGTAAAGGGCTACCTTACCCTGTAATTGATGAAGAGGGACAAATCATTGCCTCTGAACCATGGTGGGAACAGATGCAAATGACTCAAGCGGCTTGGAAAGCATTAGATAATTAATCGACAGCATTGCTGAATTTTATAGCTAAGCCCTTAAAGATGCCGTTTAGGTGATTTGACTACATGATAAAAGGACAATAACTTAGTGTCAAAAGGGCTAGCCAAACTCGCACAAATAGCCATCACCAGCTTAAAAGGTGTTGGTCCAAGCATGGCAGAAAAACTTGAAAAAGTTGGCTTGCGCTCACTACAAGATTTACTTTTTCATTTACCCAATCGTTATGAAGACCGGACTCGTGTTACCGCAATACGAGACTGTTTCCCTGGTGTTTTCACTAATATTATTGGTGAAATCACCGGTAGCCAAATCATTAATGGCAAGGGGCGTATGTTATTGGTTACCGTTCAAGATGGCTCAGGAACAGTAAATTTACGTTTTTTCCGCTTTAGCGCTGCACAAAAAAATAGCTTAGCATTGGGGCTGAGCATTCGCTGTTATGGTGAAATTAAGCGTGGCGCTCGTGGTTTTGAAATAATCCATCCTGAGTATAAACCTCTTGACCAAGACCAGCCTTTAACCGAGGTAGAAGAAACGCTGACACCCGTTTACCCAACCACTGAAGGCTTACGACAAATAACCTTACGCAATCTAACAGAGCAAGCGTTAATTAGATTGGAACGTGGTCAAGTTGAAGAGTTATTACCGGATGAATTTAATTTACAAAACTACTCACTCGCACAAGCTTTGGCACTTATTCATCGTCCGCCCCCTGAAACATCGGTTATACAATTAGAAGAGGGTAAGCACCCAGCACAGTTGCGATTAATAAAAGAAGAATTGTTGGCGCATAATCTTAGTATGCTGAAATTGCGCCAGTCTAGTGATGCTCATCGTTCAATCTCTTTAATCGATGATAAAGCGCTCAGTGATAAATTTTTAGCCTCATTACCTTTTTCACCCACCAATGCTCAAGCGAGAGTGGTAAAAGAAATTCGTCACGACCTAATGAAAACTCAGCCAATGATGCGCTTAGTACAAGGTGATGTTGGTTCAGGAAAAACCTTAGTTGCAGCACTTGCGGCACTCACCGCTATCAGTAAAGGCTTTCAGGTTGCCTTAATGGCGCCAACAGAAATATTAGCAGAACAACATGCCCTTAATTTTAAAAACTGGTTTGAACCACTCGATATCAGCGTTGGCTGGCTAGCTGGAAAAACGAAAGCAAAAGCAAGACGTAGCGCACTAGAGCATATCGAAAATGGCACTATGCAGATGATTGTTGGTACCCATGCTTTATTTCAAGATAAAGTTATCTTTCATAATTTAACACTGATTATTATTGATGAACAACATCGCTTTGGTGTACATCAGCGTTTATCACTGCGTGAGAAAGGCGCTTTTGAGGGGAATTATCCACATCAATTGATTATGACAGCAACCCCAATCCCTCGCACATTAGCCATGACTGCTTATGCCGATTTAGACACCTCGATTATTGATGAACTTCCCCCAGGAAGAACCCCAATAAATACTATTGCCTTACCTGATACACGCCGTGACGACGTAGTTGAACGCATTCGAAAAGGCTGTGTAGAAGACAACCGACAAGCTTATTGGGTGTGTACATTAATTGAAGAGTCTGAGGTATTACAATGCCAAGCAGCAGAAGATACCGCGGTGTATTTACAAGAGCAATTAACAGAATTAAAAATTGGTTTGATACACGGAAGAATGAAAGCCGCTGAAAAACAGTCGGTAATGGAAACGTTTAAAAAAGGCGAACTAGACTTATTGGTTGCGACAACCGTTATTGAGGTCGGTGTTGATGTACCCAACTCGAGTTTAATGGTCATTGAAAATCCGGAACGGTTAGGCTTAGCGCAACTCCATCAGCTACGTGGGCGTGTAGGACGAGGCACCGTCGCTTCACATTGTGTCTTAATGTATAAAAGCCCACTCTCTAAAACCGCAACCAAACGCTTAGCGGTATTGCGTGAAAGTAATGACGGTTTTGTCATTGCACAAAAAGACTTAGAAATACGAGGCCCAGGTGAATTTTTAGGTACCAAGCAAACCGGTCTCGCCGATCTGAAAATTGCAGACTTGCTCAGAGATGCTCATTTAATTCCAGAAGTTCAGCAACATGCTTATCTTATTTGGAAAAAGTACCCACAAAATGCCCAAGCTATTATTGAGCGTTGGATGGGAGAGCGCGAACACTTTACCAATGCTTAGACTGCTTTATAAAAATAAAAGCACCTAAGCAAAGGCGAATAGCCAAAATTACTTTCTTATTATTCTCAATAAACATAAGCCCAATAATAGAGCAAAGCTTATTGCTCCTCCATCTGAACTTTTCACTTTTGATGGCGCTATAACAACAACAGCAGCTGTTTTACTGACCGTAATGCTTTTGGTCGTTTTAACACTAAGACCTGTGCTGTCCATTACCGTTAATTCAACACTATAGCTGCCAGCCTGAGTATAAGTATGACTCGGGTTTTGTATGTTACTGCTGCTATTATCATCAAAATCCCAAGCATAGCTATATTGCGAATCGCCCCCAACTGGCACTGAAGTAAAGTTCACCACTAAATCATTGGCTGAATAAGAAAATGAAACGCTTAAATCGGACGCTTCCGAGGAGCTTGAAAGTGTTACCGTTGCCGATGTGCTATCAGAGCTTTGCAAGTCGACCTTCATGCTAAAGTCGAGTTTGGGTAGGATCACACCAGATTCAGGCTGACCTGGCGAGGAGTGATCATCGGCATCACTAAAGAAACTCGTCGCGACATTATTAACATCACCATTAAAGGGTTGTTGGTCGTATAAACTAAATGCTGCGTCGTGTATCTGATATGCCGAATTTTTGCTACTGCCATCACCTGCTTTTACTAGGTTTTGATCCGCGTCAACCACACCAATAAATAACTGCCCGGCATGCTCATCGACTTTGTTATCAGCAACATTGTCATTACGATACCAAAGTAAAACACCGGCATCATAACCAATGCTGTTCAAGCGACTATCGACACTGGTATGGCTACGTAGCTGTACATAATAATAATGAGCTAAACCAGCAATTTTATCCGATAAACGACTAAAGCCCGCCAATGTTGCCTGATTTTCAGTTTCACCGTTAATCGCAATAACCTCACTGACACCATTGGTTACCTTTATTTCATCCGCGACAAAACCATAACCACCTTCTGCTTGGTCAGTAACATAATTAATTTTAATAACGACACTTTGTCCGGCAAAGCTAGCGAGGTCAAAAGTTAAATCAGCCCATTTTAAATCACCTTCGCCACTAACAATATCTGCTGAATTTCCACTGATATACTCGCCTATACTCGGGTAATAAGGATTACTATTTTGGCTGTAATTTCCCTTAATCGCGGTGTTATTTACCAATACTTGCACGTAGTCGTAGTCTTGTTCTATTTCCCAACGCGCCTTCATCGATAATATTGAGGTACCCGTAGGTAAATTGGCAGAAAACGACATACTGTTTTCCATCATGTCGCCTTTATTAGAATAAAACTGATATGTGCCTGCGTAAGCCGCAGGAAAGTCTAATGCTAACGGCGGTAAGTTCACCTTGATTTGGTTAATCGCAGTATGATCGACAGTACTAACCAAGGAAATACTTTCAGTGCTTAAGCTTGCAAAATCAACTTCGCGTTGAGTTATCCAGTTGCCTTGATAACGCTCTTGTAGATAATCACGCGCAAGAGGACTAAAGGCAGAAGGACGCGTTCCTGCTGGAGAACCGAGCCAAGTGCCAGAAGCCATGACTGACCACTCTGAAACAGGCGCACCGATATCACTACTATCGATATCATATTCGTCAAGCAAACCTAAATCATGACCAAATTCATGGACAACAACACCAGGAGCCGCATCGATGGGGTTAATGGTATAACCAAACGCTTTTATCTCAGAGCCCGGAATAGTGGCTGGTTGATCACCCGTTTCATTGAGCACAAAACTTCGATGCGACCAAATAGCATCTTCGGCTAAGTTACCACCGCCCGCTTCCTCACCGATACTGGCATGGAAAAGCATAATATGATCAATAATACCGTCGGGTTCATTAACATTACCGTCTCCGTCAAAATCAAATAAATCAGTTTTGTCGTAAGCTGATAAATCTATACCTTCAGCAACAAGTTGTGTAACTGCCTCAACAACAAGCTCCTTAACATTTTGATCATTTTCAGTTTCTTCGTCGTTGCTACCATAGTAACTGGCATTGTTTTCTGCAGTCACCCACCCCTTAACTTGACCAGTAAAAAAGAATTGCTGACCAGACTCATGTTGATAATATTGAAAAGCCGATTCAATATTTTGTCCTGAAGGGCCATCAAAGCCCTTCGCAGAGAATAAAAGATCATTGTAATGAGCAACCGAATAGCTTGAATAAAACATATCGGTATCATTCGCTGACAAACCATTATCATTATGCTTTAAATCATTAAAATCGATCAGTATCGCTAAAACTTTAACCGTGGTTTCAACGTCGGCAGCAGCAGTTTCTTGTAATAAATAATGGGCGATTTGAGTTTTTTTCAACTCATGATTGAAGCTCATCTTTTGACGAAACTCACCACTACTAAAACGTTCAGCCGCAACAACTTTTTTTGATAGTGCCAACGGCAAAGCTTTAGGTTTAAATGATTTTTTTATCAGATAGTCAGTCAGTGCTTGTTTTTTTTGTTCTTCGGTGGCGTTTATTGACAATTCACCTCTTTTTTCTAACCAATAGAGGATACGCTCTTTATTAATAACACCGGCATCTGCTGGTGCACTTTTAGAAAAACGTTTTGTGTTGTCAATGTTTTCGGCTCGTAAAGGCAGCTGGATTATCAAGACCAACAACGCTAATAAATAGGGTATCTTCATCAATTTTCCTCGGTGTGACTTATTATTTAGCACAGTTTTTCAAGGCCGCATTCTTCTTACGGATATACGCATTAACTGCATGCTCTACTTCTTGGTCAGATAATGAAGCGTCAATTTTCCCGTTGGCAATTAACAACTCTTTTAACTTCAGCGTGTTTTTAAGTGGTGGTGTCGTTGACTGCTGACAAATAATTTTATTTATACCTACTTTTTCACTACTATTTTTTGCTGCCACTGCTGCTGAATTTTGCTGACAGCCCTGCAATAAAAACATCAACACTACTAAATAAAATTTCATAATATCGCCACCTGCAACAATAAGGGTAAACATAATATTAACCATAATAACGTATATTAATTAGCGGATAAAGTTTAACCAGCACAGTCCATTTAATAAAAAACACTGCCACTTGATTTCAAGTGTTAATAATTGCTAAAAAATGCGGTAAACTGTTAGTAATTTTAGTGATAAGTGAATGTTAGATGGCTGCTCAACAAGATAATCATCAAGAAAATAGCTCAAGCTCTGCAAGTGACAACACTACGCATTTTGGCTACCAAACGGTAGATAAAAACGATAAAGAGTCGAAGGTTGCCAGTGTGTTTCACTCTGTCGCCGCACAATATGATGTGATGAATGACTTGATGTCTTTTGGTATTCACCGCTTATGGAAACGCTTTACCATTGATGCTAGTGGTGTACGTCCTGGTAATAAAGTACTAGATCTCGCTGGTGGTACCGGTGATTTAACCGCAAAGTTTTCACAACTAGTTGGCCGAGAAGGTAAGGTTATTCTTGCTGATATTAATAGCTCTATGCTCAATGTTGGCCGAGATAAGTTACGTGACAAAGGTTTAGTACAAAATATTGAATACGTACAAGCTAATGCACAATACTTACCCTTTGAAGATAATACCTTTGATATTGTCACTATCGCTTTTGGTTTACGTAACGTTACTGATAAAGACATGGCGCTACGCTCTATTTACCGCGTATTAAAACCCGGAGGTCGTTTATTGGTGCTAGAGTTTTCAAAACCCGAGCACGAGTTAATTAGTAAGGCTTACGACTTTTATTCTTTTAATATTCTCCCTAAAATGGGCGAGTTAGTCGCTAAAGATGGCGATAGCTATCAATATTTAGCCGAATCAATTCGCATGCACCCAGATCAAGAAACATTAAAAGAGATGATGGACTCAGCGGGTTTTGAACAAACAAGTTTCAAAAACCTCACCGGCGGTGTTGTTGCCTTGCACAAAGGTTATAAGTTTTAATCGTGACAAACCTCAATAGTCAGTTAATGTTTCAGCAAACGCTCTGTTCGACAGTAGAGTTTGCCTTTAACCAAGCACTGGCACTCAATATTAAGGGTGCTGGAGTTTTACAGGTCTTAGAGCAAAAAACATTAACCGTTTTATTAACTGAGTTAGGTTTTCCGCTAAGTTTTTCTATTGATGGCAACAAAGTTTTAGTGACCAGCTTAACTGAGCGCAGCGACTGTACAATAAATACCAGCATAAAAACTTTACGAGAACTAAAGAAAGAACAACAAATTACTGAGTTGATCAAACAAGAAAAACTCGATGTTCAAGGCGATATTAAAGTGGCTCAACAATTTGCTAATATTGCCCAATCATTAGAAATAGATTGGCAAAGCGAGCTTGCTCAGCATATTGGTGATATTCCTACGTATAAGTTGTCGCAGTTAGGTAAGAGTTGGGCAAAAAAAATTAATTTTGCCACACAACAGATACAAGCAGACGCCAGCGAATGGTTAGTACATGAAAAACGCTTAGTGGTGACAGCCAGTCAACTCGGTAGTTTTAGTGAGCAAGTCACTGAAATAACTAAGCAAACAAATACAGTAGCGGAACGTATTCAGCGACTTGCTGAAAAAATAACTCTCTTAACTTAATTCTCAAGGAACATTGTGAGCAGTTTTCGACTTTATCGCATCATTAAAACATTTCTTCAATTTGGTCTTGATGAACTGATCCCAAGCCATATGCTACCTTGGTATGCGAAACTTATTCGCTTCACATTATTCTGGTTACGCAATAAACACCAAGATAAACCTTCAGCCTTGCGCCTTCGTCTAGCGATTGAATCTTTAGGTCCGGTGTTTGTAAAATTTGGCCAGATGCTATCAACCCGTCGTGACTTACTCCCTGAAGATTTTGCCAACGAACTGGCATTACTGCAAGATCAAGTACCTGCTTTTGACGGTGAATTAGCCAAGGCTATTATTTTAAAAGCCATAGGTGAAGAAACATTTAATCAGCATTTTAGTGATTTTGATATTCAACCCCTTGCTTCGGCGTCAATTGCCCAAGTGCATACCGCCACTTTGCTGCAAGACGGACAATCTTTTGAAGTGGTCCTTAAAGTTTTACGGCCCAATATTACCGAGACAATTTTAGCTGACGTAAAAGTCATGTCGTTATTTGCGGGTGTTGTCGCTAAATTTTTACCTGATGGTAAACGACTACGCCCAAAAGAAGTCGTTAATGAATATCGAAAAACAATTATTGACGAACTAGATCTCAACCGTGAAGCTGCGAATGCAACCTTATTAAAGCATAATTTCTCCCAAGGTAATGCCAGCGATAGCGTATTATATGTCCCCAAGGTTTATAGTGATTTTAGCCATGAAAACGTGATGGTTATGGAGCGTATTTATGGTATTGGCGTTGGAGAAATAGCAACACTTCAAGGGCTTGGCGTAGATATGAAATTACTGGCTGAGCGTGGTGTTGAAGTATTTTTTACCCAAGTATTTCGTGACAGTTTTTTTCATGCCGATATGCATCCAGGCAATGTTTTTGTCGATGCAACACACCCTGCAGATCCAACATGGATAGCGATAGATTGTGGTATTTGTGGCACGTTAAACCGTGAAGATAAACGCTACTTGGCCGAAAATTTTGTCGCGTTTTTTAATAGAGATTATCGCAAAGTTGCCGAGCTTCATGTTGACTCTGGCTGGGTACCAAGCGAGACCAGTGTTGATGAATTTGAATTTGCTATTCGCACCGTTTGCGAACCAATATTTAACAAACCCTTATCAGAAATATCTTTCGGACAAGTGCTGGTCAGTCTTTTTAACACCGCCAGACGATTCAATATGGAAGTACAACCGCAATTGGTTTTATTACAGAAAACCTTGCTCTATATTGAAGGTTTAGGCCGACAACTATACCCGCAACTCGACTTATGGCAAACAGCTAAACCTTTCTTAGAGAATTGGGTAAAACAGCAAATGGGTGTTAAAGCCGTATTCAAAAAGATAAAAGAGAATCTGCCTTTTTGGAATGAGAAATTGCCTGAAATGCCAGACTTGCTTTATGATTATTTAAAAACGACCCAAGTAACCCGTCAAAAGCAAATGCACTTATTCACTGAATTAAAAGCGCAGCAGCACAAAAACCATAAAATTATTATTGGTACTTTGCTCTTTAGTACCTTATGTATTTGTGCAGCCATTATATTTCATTGATATCTGCTTCAACTGTCTGAGTAGATATCAGTAATGGAGTTATCCGTTCGAGGACTAAATCTAAGTTAACGTTATCGGCTTAAGACGAAATAAATTTTTTGAGACGACAAAGCCTTATTATTTTGTGCCTATTTGAGGTCTTAACTACTAGTGTTATAAAGGCCGCTAACCAACATTAACGATCACTCTGCGCACATTCCTGACGTTCTCTGCTGATTATTCTTCAGGTCAACTGATAGCCATAAGCTGACATTAGCTTTTGTGAAGTCATGAACATATTAAGGATAATTTTAATCAAAATTTACTGCATACCTATGGGTCTGCTGTAAGCTCATTGCTGCCGTTAATAATTGGCCTATGAATGCTAATAATGAGCTTAAACTACTCATTGATGTGTCATTAAAGTATGGTCTCATTTATGGGATGGCTTAAGTTAATAAAAAAGTAGCCGATAACCTTTTCTGTCAAGTTTATAAATAACGTTCAAAAGGAATAGAACATGAAAGCTATTACGTCAACACCCACGCCAATATCTGTTTCAGCTAACTCCTCTGCACAAGCGCAAAAAATTAATAGCATGGAAGTGAGCCAGTCTAAAACACACTATGACACCCGCACTTCCAATAACACGATAGCAACATCATCACAACAAAATACGGTAACAATTAAGGTAGTAACTAAACCAACAGCAGCTGAATTAAAAGAGGGTCTTCTAGACTTAGTAGCTATTGAAAAGGAACAAAAAAAATATGCTGATGACATGGTCTCTGAAACTCAGCGTATTTTAGCGGAGGTGGCAAAAGAGCAACCCAACCTACTAAAAAAAAATTTGATTTTACCAACACAGGCGATGAAATAGACATCATTGATCATGATCTAACAAAAAGAGAATATAACTACTTAAAAGCCAAACTTAACGCTAGTGATAAATTGATTGAAGCCACTGATTTTTTAAATACTGACCTAGCTAGAGAAAAAACACAGACATCAAGAAGCAATACAATATACACCAAAGAAGACGTTGTTGGCCGAATTCATGTCAGGGACGTAATTGAACAAGCTGAAAAAAGGTCTGCTGAAAGAGTCAGAATCACTGAAGAGAATGTTGTTATGAAACCTTATGATGCAAGATCCATGTTCAGTGAAGATGTCTATTTCAATGTACTAGATATAGTACAAAATACAAGTGTTCGCTTTAACGCTAAAGTTTAAGCATATAAATCTCATTATTGAAATTTAAATAATAGACTAGAGCTTATTTAACCATTTATTGAACATTGGTAATGTGTGGTCTAGATTAGTATTAAAAATGGTTGAATAAATAACTTAATTAGATTTAATTTAGTATTACTAATCTATGCTCTGCCGGATCAGTTTCCGCTTTGATTTAAAGTATCTATGACTGCTTTGTTGACTATCAAGATGAAGGTAGCTCAATGCCTGATGAACACTAAAAACAGCTCAAAAAGCAATTTATTTTAATGTCAGCTTTCGTATCTTAGTTACCATTAATTGAGGTGATTATTACTTGTGATTTCAGACCGCTTTGAACTTGAAGCAGAC
This sequence comes from Colwellia hornerae, assembly GCF_007954355.1. Classification (GTDB taxonomy): domain Bacteria; phylum Pseudomonadota; class Gammaproteobacteria; order Enterobacterales; family Alteromonadaceae; genus Colwellia_A; species Colwellia_A hornerae. The sequence goes on along the minus strand of NZ_VOLR01000014.1, from coordinate 69,800 downwards.
TTTGTAATTTGTGCGTTACTCGCTTTCATAAAGCGCATAAGTTATTTTTACAAACCCTAAGATAATGAATAGGAAAACTACCAGCAATAAATTATATCTGTTGGGCTGTTTTAATTTTAGATGACCTTATTGTCTGTCTAACATTTCAACTTATATTCTGACCAATGCAAAGTATTCCCTAACAAAACGATACTGCCAGAAACAATCAAAATTGCTGTACTTAAAATGCCCGTCATAATGATACATTCCGCTATACCGCCATCGTCGCAATCTCCTAATTCGCCCATTTGAGTTGGTTTTAAGGTTAGTTTTTTAGTCACCATGTCACAGTCATAATAGTAAGGCTGATCAGGTGAAGAAGAGGGAACGAATGCACATGAAGTGACGGAAAGACAAATAAAACAACTCAACAGCACTTTCTTTAAACTCATCAACGGCGATATCCATATAATTAATTTTTCATTAAAAGTAAGGCCAACAAACGACTCATCACCCTTCATTAAGCTAAGGTCCAGCTTTTTGTAAATTAATTATAATGAAATACAAAACGTTAACTGTTCAGTTTTTGTATTTCATTTGTTTAACTTTGTAAGATTATTTTAATTTTTATGGCTAATTTTTTAATAAAAAAGTACTTACTTATTTTTATTCTTGAGCATATCACGTAAATTCGCCACACCCATTTTAGTTGTTTTGTCTTTGTGCTCTTGGCTTTTCTTAGTTTCTGTAAGCTCCCAACTTAAATCGTCTTGCGGTAATTCGTGTAAAAATCGACTCGCTTCAGTGCGAGAAACTTCACCATATTGTCGGCGCTCTTTGGCATAAGTAAAGATCAATTCTCGTTGCGCACGAGTAATACCCACATAAGCTAAGCGGCGCTCTTCTTCAACGTTACCTTCGTCCATACTTGTTTGGTGTGGTAATAAACCTTCTTCCATGCCAATCAAGAAGACATAAGGAAATTCTAGCCCCTTAGAAGCGTGCAGTGTCATTAATTGCACTTGGTCAGCATCATCTTCATCTTCGCCACGTTCCATCATATCGCGCAAGGTTAAGCGGGTGACAATGGCTGGCAATAACATAGGCTCTTCTTCGTCATCACCCTCAAGCATATTGGTTACCCAACTAAAAAGTTGCGTAACGTTCTTCATGCGCATTTCTGCCGCTTTTGGGCTGGGCGAAGTATCGTACAACCAGTCTTCATAATTTATTTCACGGATCATCGCTCTAAGCACGGCTGGGGTGTCACCTCGCTCAGCGTGGTCGCCGGTTTCAACTAACCAACGCGTAAATCGTTGTACGTGCACTAAACCACGCCCCGTTAAGTGCTGCTCAAGCCCCAACTCAAAACTAGCGGCGAACATGCTTATTTGCCGCATATTGGCGTAATTACCCAGCTTTTCTAGAGTCGTGGGTCCAATCTCTCTGCGTGGTACATTGACTATTCTTAGAAAGGCATTGTCATCATCAGGGTTCACCAAAACACGTAGAAATGCCATCATGTCTTTAATTTCGCTGCGTGAGAAGAATGACGTTCCACCGCTGATCTTATAAGGAATACGGTTAAGCATTAATGCTTTCTCTAATAAGCGCGATTGATGATTACCACGATATAAGATCGCATAATTTTTAAATTTACTTTTGTTTAAGAACTTATGACCAATTAATTCACCGACCACTCGCTCAATTTCATGCTCTTCATTTTTCGCTTGAATAACGCGCAGTTCAACGCCGTAAGCCAGCTCACTGAATAACGCTTTGTCGTAAACATGAGGGTTATTAGCGATTAAAGTATTGGCACACTTAAGAATACGGCCACTTGAGCGGTAATTTTGCTCTAACTTAATCAGCTTGAGCTGAGGGAAATCTTCACCGAGTAAAACAAGGTTTTGTGGTTTGGCACCACGCCATGAATATATAGATTGATCGTCATCACCAACAACCGTTAACAAGCCCCGTTCACCGGCAATTAATTTTACTAACTCATATTGGCTGGCATTGGTATCTTGATATTCATCAACCAGTAAGTATTGAATTTTTTTCTGCCAGCGAGCTTTAACGTCAGGAAAGTTTTTTAGCAACAAGGTAGGGATTAAAATTAAGTCATCGAAATCAAGCGCGTTATAGGCTTTCATATGCTTCTGATAGAGCTGATAGAATTCAGCAAACATGGTGGTATCTGCATCGCCAGCCATTTTTATTGCGGCATCGGGTAACATTAAGTCATTTTTCCAATTGGAAATCATGCTCTGTAATTTACTCAGTAAATCTTTATCACCATCAAGCTCATCATGGGTTAATTCTTTCAATAAAGACAAAGTGTCTTGGTCATCAAATAAAGTAAAACCAGGTTTATAGCCTAAGGTTTTAATTTCTTTACGGATAATATCAAGACCCAGCGAGTGGAAAGTAGAAACGGTTAGACCTCGCGTTAAACTTTTGTCCATCATTTTAATTACACGATCTTTCATTTCTCGTGCAGCTTTATTGGTAAAGGTTACTGCGGCAATATTACGCGCTTTGTAGTCACATTTTTCAATAAGATAAGCAATTTTTTTACAGATAACCCCTGTTTTACCACTACCCGCGCCGGCTAATACTAAGCAGGGGCCAGTAACATATTTTACCGCTTCATTTTGTCCAGGGTTAAGTTTCATAGTGATCAGTTTTTCAGATAATTATATTTTCAGGGCGCTAATTTTACCTTGTTTGTCCTATACCGTATATACCCATGAATCGGCAAAATGCGGCTAAAATCCTACATTTTAAATATCATTGAGTTAATAAATTAGCCATTGGCAAAATCATTAAATACATTACAATAAGCTCATTGATGAACTATGGATAATAATAATGTTTAACGCTAAAAAGATTGAAGAAATCGCCAAACAAGTTTCCGATGCAATTCCACCTAAATTCAAAGATATAGCTACAGATATTGAAGAAAAAACCAAAGTAGTGTTACAACGAAAATTAGCACAACTTGACGTAGTTTCGCGTGAAGAGTTTGATGTTCAAACACAAGTATTATTAAAAACGCGTCAGAAACTGGCTGAATTAGAAAATAAGCTCGCTGAAATCGAAGCTAAGTTAGCTGAATAACGTCATAAATAGCGATAAGTTATTATCGATCCAATTAACTTATCGCTTCGAAGAGTATTACTAAGTGACGGTTTTATACACACGTCGTTCTAAAATAAAGCCCATAATTCCCATGACAAAAAAGAATACACCCGCTATGCATAGCCAGGCATTTATTGGCTGAGCAATCATTTTTTCACTGTCAGCACGATAAAGTCGCAGCCCTTTTGGTAATGTTACTACATAGTTTTTCCCTAAGAATTTCTCAGACAAGATGAATTTTTCATCCTTACGCTGTGTCATCTCCATCTTCTTTTTATAATAAAGCTGGTTGTTTACATCTTCTCGCGGGATCATTTTGTCCCAATCATCAAATATATCTTTTGGCTCTCCCGCTAAAACAACGCCTTGAGAATAGTATCCAAACTGTACCTCTGGAAACAATATTTTACTTTGCCCGACATAAAATAAAGTAAGCGCAAGGACAATCAGTGTACTGCAGATATAAAGATAACGCCTTTGATTTAACATTTGTGATTGTTGTTGCTGCTTTAACCAATGCTCTATATCAGGTATTTGCTTGAGCTGAGTCTCAGCGTAACGCCGGTCAAATAAAGCTATAAAATCAGCTAAAGATAAACCATAAGCGGTTAATAACTTTCTAAAAATATCATTTGATGGCATTGATTTATCATTTTCTAACTTTGATAAATAAGATTGCTCTATTCCTGTTAAATCAGCTAAATCAGGCTGACTTAATGCTTTTTCATTTCTAAGTTTTTTTAACTGTTCACCAAGCGTCATTTGCTTTTCCTTTTTAGATTAAGTTTTAAAATGCCGTCGACAGCAAGCTTATTCTTGGTTATTCCTGTAATAATATAAAGGTGAATATTTAAGAATATTGTTGAATATAGAAATGTTGTTAGGCTTATTTGACATCTATGTTTATTGTCATTGCTTACCAATAAAAAAGCAGCCATTGGCTGCTTTTTTATTTTAAAGATAAACTTAATTTAATTGATATCTTTTAGTTTCTCAATATATTGTAGCTTCTCAATATTTAGCATAACGCGGCAATAGAATTCTTCGGGACAAAAAGGTTTTCGTAGAAAATCATCGGCACCATTTTTAATGAATCGTGCTGATTGAAAACTCTTTTCTGAACTCGCTACCGCTATAATGATTAATTCATTAATCGGGTGTTTCGCTCTAATTTTATGCACTAATTCTAAACCACTTACCCCCGTTAAATCTTGCTCAAGGATCACAATTTTTATATCGGGTTGTTCCTCAAGCTTTTTAATCGCTTTGGTACCATCTTCAACATCATATACGGTAAAATTTCTTCGTTTGAGTAACTGACAAACATGATTTCTTGAAGCTAAAGAGTCATCAACGACTAAAACGCCAATTTTTGGGTTGTGAAGTTGACCATGAAGAATTCTAAGTAAGTAATGATAAGCCTGAGCATTCGTTTTTGTAATGTAATCAATAATGGGTTGGTTAAGTAATTTCTTGTGTGTGGTGTCATCAATTCGGCCAGTCATGATGATGCTAGGGATATTGTGCTGAACAATATAGGGGACAACTTCACCATTAGGTGCGTCAGGCAAACCATAGTCCAGCGTCGCTAAGAAAAAACTATGCTCTTGGGCGAGCAACACTTTAACATGAGCAAAGGTATGCGCGATGGTCACAGAGTACCCTAAAGAAACAGCAATTTTTTCAATAACTAACGCAATTGATTTACTGTCCTCAACAACGAGTAACCTTTTTTTTGTCATATCAAACTCACTCGAATTATTATAACTTAATTATAAATTACTATACCTGAGACTTTCACTAAGTAAACTTATATTACCTGATAGCTGTACTTTGCTTATTTGTTGCTGCTAAGCAGAGGTAACCGGCATCATTAAAGTAAACAATAAAACCAGTTAATCTCTTTCATTTATGTAAAAAGCAGCCAATGACTGCTTTTTACTTTTAGAAATAAACTCAATTAAACCTACAGCCCGTTACAGCTTCATTGGCTGCCTTTGTTTATAGGTTAGACTACGCCATAACCATTCCATAGGGCCAAAACGGTAGCGATTTAACCACCATTTAGAGAATATTATTTGTGCAACAATAATCGCTATAACAATGAGCATTTGCGGTGCTCTTGATATCTCTCCGTATTGTCCACCGGCATAACCATAAAAAATGCTGGTTAAAATAACAGAGTGCATCAAGTAATTGGTTAATGCCATTTGCCCCATAGGTGAAAATGCGGCAAAAAATTGTTGCCACTTTTGTTTATTCAACGCACAAACGACAAGACCTAAATATCCTGCCGATAATAAATATTGAGCAATGTAAAAGAGCATTTGCCCGACACCTTGCAGTATTCCTGAAATACCTGCCGCAGGGTGTTGAATAATTAAGACACTAGCAACATTTAATGGAATACCGACGGCTAAGCCGACTTTAGCCAAAAGACTAAAAAACTTATGATGCTCTTGGTGTTTGGTTATTTTTTCTGTTACCACCAGCCAAAAACCTAAGATAAATATTGGCATTAAAACGACCAACGACATAATAGGCGTGAACATCAACATGAACCCCATAAAACCAAAACGATATTCGGTTGCTTGCCAATAACTATTCTGCATAAATGCACTATCTTCTTCAGCAATATCGACCAGTAATTTTTTACGTTGCTCGATAGTTTCAGCAATAGTGATCTCTCTTATTTCTTCATCGGTAGGCATAATAAATGAAGTGTCTTCCACGCTAGATGCTACACCATCAATGGCATCATTATTTTCTAATATAGCGTCAGTATTAATAGCTAATTGCTGTTCTACAGCCGTATATATATCAAGTTCGTTTTGCCACATTTCTTGATACTTAGATTCATTGAACATCATACCAAATATAGAGCCACCAAAACTAACCAGAAAAATAGGGATTGCTAGCCACATTAAGGCTAATTTTAGGTAAGCTTTTGGGTCTTCTGTTTTTTTATAAGTAACCCAAGCTAACAAAATTAAACCCGCTATAGCGTAGTCGTGTAAAATATCACCACCCCATAAAAAAATCATATGAGCTATACCGATGAGCAGCAATACCAGCATGCGACGAACAAACCAAGCACCAAAAGGTCGACCTGCATCTTTGGCACGTAACAACATAACAGCAAAGCCCATTCCAAAGATAAGGGCAAATAATTTATAAAATTTACCTTCAACAAAACAACGAATTAACCAACCAACCGCATGGTCAATGCCGGTTAATGTTGTATCGTGGCCGCCTAAAGAAATAATTGCACGGTTAAACCATTCAATATTCATCAATAAAATACCTACGAGGGCTAGGCCACGTAAAATATCTAAGGCATCAACACGTTTATTTTTATCTAAGGGTTTTAACTCAGGGGGGGGTATTACTGATTCATCTTCTTGGCTTACTTGCATCATGAATTGTCCATATAATTTTTATCGATATAGAATAAACTAATTCACCTGCAATTGAAAAGTATAAAATGTAAGAAGCCACTTCAATTAAAGTGGCTTTAGTATTTGATCAGTAAAGGTTATTTAAATAATCTATCTGCTTAATTTAGAAATGCTTGATAAGCTTTATTTTCGGTTTCTTCTTGCCATTCATAACCTAAATCTTTTAGATGATTAAAAAAGGCGAGCTGGTCATCATTTTTCACTTCAAAACCGGCTAATACTTGACCAAAAGCGGCACCATGATTACGATAATGAAATAAGGTAATATTCCAATGCTCTCCTAAGGTATCTAAGAATTTTTCCAATGCGCCTGGGTATTCAGGAAACTGAAAACGAAAAATACGTTCGCGAGTTGGTAAAGAATTTTGGCCACCAATCATATAGCGGACATGAAGTTTGGCTAATTCGTTATCAGTAAGATCTGTTGCTTGATAATCTTTTTCAGTTAACAGTGAAAGTAAGTGATTTCGATCGTCTTCACCACTGGTTCTCACTCCAACAAAAATATTAGCCTTTTTATGGCTACCATCAGCTTTTGTTGCATAACGATAATTAAATTCAGTGATCACACGTCCGTCTAAGGCATGGCAAAATGTTCTAAAACTACCTTTCTTTTCTGGAATTTTTACTGCCAATACCGCTTCTTTTTGCTCACCTAATTCACATCGCTCTGAAATATATCGTAAAGTATGAAAGTTCATATTAGCGCCAGACAAGATGGCAACTAATGCTTCATCTCCGACACTGGTTTTACAATACTTTTGTAAGCCCGCCAATGACAATGCACCGGCCGGTTCAGAAATCACGCGCGTCTGTTCAAATATATCTTTGATAGAGGTACAAATTTCATCAGTTGTTACTGTGATCACGTCATCACAATAATGTTTAATGACATTGAAGGTGTTTTCACCAATCCTCTTTACGGCAACCCCGTCTGCAAAGAGTCCCACTTGTGCTAAGTCGACCGGTTTACCAGCTTCCATCGCGGCCTTCAAGCAAGCAGAATCTTCTGCTTCAACACCGATGACTTTTATATTGGGTCGTAGTTGCTTTAAATAAACCGACATACCTGCCAGTAAACCACCGCCACCGACAGGAATAAAAACCACTTCAACTTTTGGGTGTTGCTGTAAAAGTTCTTTGGCAACCGTTCCTTGTCCAGCGATAACATCAATATCGTCAAATGGAGGAACTATGGTTTTATTTTCATCACGGGAAAAATCTAATGCAGCAACTTGCGCTTCATTAAAGCTTTTACCAACTAAACGTACTTCGGCGCCAAAACGGCGCACGTTATCAACCTTGATATCCGGTGTTGTTATGGGCATAACAATCGTGGCTTTAATACCAAGCTTATTTGCCGCAAGTGCCAAGCCTTGAGCATGATTACCGGCAGAAGCGGCAATCACCCCATGAATACACTGCTCTTCGGTTAAATTAACGAGCTTATTATAGGCACCGCGGATCTTAAAAGAATGAACTGGTTGTTGGTCTTCACGTTTAAGGAAGATTTGATTACCTAAACGTGATGATAACTTAGTTAATGGTGTTAATTCACTTTCAATAGCAACATCATAAACTGGCGCCAATAGAATTTTTCGTAAATAATCGAGCCCTTGTTCTTGAGTTTCTTTCGCAAGCACTAAAGCTTGCTGTTCAGCTTCAGTCATTATATTTGTTCCAAAAGGCCATCAAGAAATTCACATTACGCCCCAACTAAACCGTCAAGTAAATCACGGTTACGTACTGCACCTTTATCTGCACTTGTCGCCAACATCGCGTAATTTTTCAAGGCATAGCTAATCGGGCGTACACGATCAAGTGGTTTCCAAGCATCTTTGCCTTTTGCTTCCATGTTAGCGCGACGTTCAGTTAATACTGCTTCGCTGACGTTTAAGGTAATATCACGATTAGGAATATCAATATGAATAATGTCACCTTGCTCGACTAAGGCAATCGTACCGCCACTGCCGGCTTCAGGAGAAACATGACCAATAGATAAACCAGAAGTGCCACCAGAGAAACGGCCATCGGTTAACAAGGCACATTCTTTACCTAACCCCATAGATTTTAAGTAAGTAGTTGGGTAAAGCATTTCTTGCATACCTGGCCCCCCTTTAGGGCCTTCGTAACGAATAACAACTACTTCGCCAGCAACAACCTTGCCCGCTAAAATACCTGAAACTGCATCATCTTGGCTTTCAAAAACATGAGCCGGACCAGTAAAGACTAGATTATCATCGGCTACACCAGCCGTTTTAACAACACAACCGTCAGGGGCAATATTACCGGCTAATACCGCTAAGCCACCCTCCAATGAATACGCGTGTTCAAGTGAACGTATACAGCCGTTTTCACGATCGTCATCAACCGTATCCCAACGACAATCTTGGCTAAAGGCTTTAGTGGTGCGAATGCCAGCGGGGCCGGCACGGAAAAAGTCGATGACGCTTGGGTCTTTAGTTAACGTTATATCATATTTTTCTAGCATTTCATCAAGTGTTAAACCAAGCACGTTTTTGATGTCCATGGTTAATAAGTTAGCACGAGCTAATTCGCCTAAGATTGCAATAACACCACCGGCGCGATGCACATCTTCCATATGGTATTTAGGCGTAGAAGGGGCAACTTTACATAACTGCGGCACAATTCTAGATAACCGGTCCATGTCTTTCATGGTGAAATCGATATCCGCTTCTTGCGCAGCGGCGATTAAATGCAACACGGTATTTGTTGAACCACCCATAGCGATATCTAAACACGTGGCATTTTCGAACGCCGCTTTGTTAGCGATATTACGTGGCAATGCCGACTCGTCATTTTCTTGATAGTAGCGCTTAGTTAATTTAACAATTTCTTTACCGGCGTTTAAGAATAACTGCTCACGGTCGGCATGGGTGGCGAGCATGGAACCATTACCCGGTTGTGCTAAACCTAACGCTTCTGCTAAACAGTTCATTGAGTTAGCGGTGAACATGCCCGAACATGAACCACAAGTAGGACACGCTGAGCGTTCAACTTGGTCGCTTTGCGCGTCAGACACTTTTGGATCAGCGCCTTGGATCATTGCATCAACGAGGTCAAGCTTGATAATTTGGTTTGAAAGCTTGGTTTTACCGGCTTCCATTGGGCCACCCGAAACAAAAATTACCGGGATATTTAAGCGCATAGCCGCCATTAACATGCCCGGCGTAATTTTGTCACAGTTTGAAATACAGACCATAGCATCAGCACAATGCGCATTAACCATATATTCAACCGAGTCGGCAATTAAATCACGCGAAGGTAGGCTGTAAAGCATACCGCTGTGACCCATGGCAATACCATCGTCAACCGCAATGGTATTGAATTCTTTAGCGACACCGCCAGCTTTTTCGATAGCGCCAGCAACAAGCTGCCCCATATCTTTTAAATGTACATGACCGGGTACAAACTGAGTAAAGGAGTTAACAACCGCAATAATTGGTTTGCCAAAATCATTATCCGTCATTCCTGTTGCGCGCCATAATGCACGAGCACCAGCCATATTGCGGCCTTGAGTAGAAGTTGCAGATCTTAATTTAGGCATGATATTTACATTCCAATTGATAGTATTGATTAATATTGGTGAAAAATTTTATTTTGAAAGCCACTGAATCAATAAGCTTTTAAAATAAAACCTTATCGGTTTTATTTATAGTTTACGGTGATGACGCAACTCGCCAAGATTTGCCACTTTAACAAAGAAGGAATACTTAACTTATCGCTATAAGTAAGTATTGCCGATAAAGTAAAAATAACAACGAGTTGAATTATTACCGCTATTTAACCGGATCTAACCAATTGTCTGGGACAGTGGTTGTTCCGTTAAAAATACCAAAAAAGGCTTCTTGAATCGCTTTAGTAATTGGTCCACGAGAACCATTACCGACCAGCATTCCATCCACTGATTTTACCGGTACAACTTCCGTTGCCGTGCCACACATAAAGAACTCGTCAACTAAGTATAATGACTCACGAGAAATAGGCTCTTCACGTACTTCATAACCGAGTTGTTCTGCAAGGAAGAATACGGTGTCACGCGTTAACCCTTGTAAAATAGAAGCGGTTCCTGGAGGCGTATAAAGAATACCTTTGCGGATCAAGAATAAGTTTTGACCGGCTCCTTCACTAACCATGTTATTGATATCAAGTGCAACACCTTCTGCATAACCATGACGAGCAGCTTCGGCTGAAATTAATTGTGATGAAAGGTAATTCCCTCCAGCTTTTGCTGCTGTTGGCATAGTGTTAGGTGCTAATCGATTCCAACTTGACACTCCAACTTCTACCCCATTCTCAATAGCATCAGCACCTAAGTATGCTTCCCAGCTAAATGCGGCAATCATTACATCAGCTTTTGCATCAATTGGTGGGCGTAAGCCCATACCGATATCACCCAGAAAAGCCAACGGACGTAAGTACGCAGAAGCTAAACCATTTTCAGCAACAGCATCTTTACAGGCTTGTACAATTTCTTCTTGGGTAAAAGGGATATTCATTCGATAAATTTTTGCTGAATCAAATAAACGTTTGATGTGTTCTTCTAAACGAAAAATACACGTACCTTTATGAGTATCATAAGCACGGATACCTTCAAATACTGAAGAACCATAATGCAAAGCGTGACTCATTACGTGCACAGTGGCATTTTTCCACGGCATGAGTTCACCATTAAACCAAATTAGTTCTGCATTTACTTTAGCCATTTTTCTTCCTAATTTATAATATTTTTAACGAGTTAGCTGTAGTTTAATGACCCAACCAACTCTGAATTTTTATGAGTGCTTGTTACGTAATTATTATAACTGGTTATGAGCAATATTACTGCGTGGTATTTTTGTCTACCTTGACGTCTTTGATATCAATCAGTTTATTAATTTGATCAACCAAAAGAGAAATAGGTCGCTCACTTCGCACCATCAATTCTATTGTGCCAATATTTGTACCGGTATTAACTCGCGCCTTAATGCCTTCAATGAGAAAGCCTCGGTAGCGGGCAACTTGTAAAATACGTTCTAGCACCACTTGCTTATCATCAGCCTTTATAAGTAATTGATAATGATTCATCTTAAGTACTCTCCATCATTTTATCATTGGCTGTATTGGGTGGAACTAGTGGCCAAACATTGTCTGCTGCATCTATTTTCACTTGTAAAAGGTAAGGACCGTTATGTGCTAACATCTCTTCAATCGCCCCCGAAACCTCTGCTTTAGAGCTTATTTGTTTGGCTTTTATATCAAACGCATTAGCAAGCATGACAAAATCGGGGTTATCAGAAAGATCCGTTTCGCTCAAGCGTCCTTCAAAGAATAAATCTTGCCATTGGCGAACCATACCTAGCTTGGCATTATCAATGAGAACAATTTTTACCGGTAACTGAAAACGCTTAATGGTTGATAGCTCTTGAACATTCATCATAATAGAACCATCCCCTGAAACAGTAATAATGCAATCTGTTGGACGGCTCACTTGCGCGCCAATCGCTGCCGGTAAACCAAAGCCCATGGTGCCCATACCAGCACTGGTTAGAAAGTTACTGGGATGATCAAATGACATATGCTGTGCCGCCCACATTTGATGTTGACCAACATCAGTGGTAACACAACTGTTTAACGGCATTTTATCACTCAACTCTTTTAATACCGCTGGTGCAAAAATAGTGCTGCCTGGATGATTATAATCCCAAGCAAAGTCAGCTTTCATTTGCTGACATTTTTGTTGCCAACCTTTGATTTCTAAAGGGATCGCTAAGGCGGGAAGATTAGTTTTTAAATCACCTAAAATCGCTGAATCAGCGGCTCGGCGTTTATTAATTTCAGCGGTATCAATATCAAAATGAATAACTTTCGCATTGGGCGCAAATTCAGTTAACTTCCCGGTAACCCGGTCATCAAAACGAGCACCAACAACGACTAATAAATCACTTTCTTGTACCGCCAAGTTTGCCGCTTTGGTGCCGTGCATACCTAACATGCCAAGATAGTTTTCATTATCGGGCGAAATTGCACCTAAACCTTTTAGTGTTGAAACACTCGGTATATGGGTAATATCAATAAAGTCGCGTAATTCATCGACCGCATTTGCCATACCAACACCGCCACCCACATATAAAATGGGCTGTTTTGCATGACAAAGCATAGCGATAGCAGAACCAACATTAGCAGGCGGTAAATTAACTTTATTTTTCAAGGTTGAAACCACACTGCCTTGACTAACCACATGCGCAATTTGAATGTCTTTTGGGATATCGACAAGAACAGGACCTTGTCTCCCTTCAAGTGCTATAGCAAAAGCTTGATGTAAAACTTTTTCCAGATCATTAATATCGGTTACCTGAAAAGAATGCTTAGTACAGGCGAGTGATAAACCAAAAATATCAATTTCCTGAAAAGCATCTGAGCCCATCACCGAGGTGGCAACTTGCCCGGTTATGGCAACAATAGGTATTGAATCGGCAAGAGCGTCAGCGAGGCCAGTAATTAAATTAGTTGCCCCCGGACCAGAAGTCGCAAAACAAACCCCTACTTTACCGGCAGCTCTTGCATAACCAACCGCTGAAAATGCCGCACCTTGCTCATGACGACACAAAAAATGTTGGATGTCGCTATCGGTAAGTGCATCATAAATTGGCATAATAGCGCCACCAGGATAACCAAAAACATGCTCAACACCGTGCTGTTGAAGTACGTCAAAAAGTAATGAACCGCCTGTTTGTTTCTTTTCACTTGTCATCTTTTTTTTAACCCACCCAACTGAATACATTTTGCATAACCGTTAGTTTGAGCTTTCTCCTTTGCGCTGAGTTGGTATGATTAATTGATATAAAATATTGATTTAAAAACAAGCCATCATTACTTTCATCTTTATCTATAAAAAAACCCCCGTTCCTTTCGGAGCGAGGGTTTGTTTTTTGCTTTAGTTTTTCTTAGCTCAACAAACAACCCCGCGATGATTTAATAATCACCACGACGAGAATGTTAATAATCACTGAACTAAATTTTTGCATGTTTATTCAATTACCTTGATTCTTTATAAAAACACAATGAAAAACTTTTAAATTTGTTGGCTATTGCACTGCCTATTTAAATTAGTACCATAGCTCTAATATTAAGTGCAAGTTTTTTTACTAGCGTTTTTTAATTGAAATAAATAATTTAGTTATATGCTGTGTTAGCACTTTAGATAAATCCTGCCTAAACTGTAACTTACAGGATTGCTAATTAAATGGATTTTTATGAGCCTAGCTTGTATTTATAGCAGAGCCCGGGTTGGGCTTGAATCTCCCCTTGTCACAGTCGAAGTGCATTTAGCCAATGGACTGCCAGTATTTAATATTGTCGGTTTACCAGAAACCTCGGTACGTGAATCAAAAGATCGGGTGCGCAGCGCTATCATCAATTGTGGTTATCAATTCCCAGCGAAGCGTATTACCATAAATTTAGCCCCCGCTGATTTACCTAAAGAGGGCGGTCGCTTCGACTTACCAATAGCGCTCGGTATTTTGGTGGCGAGTGAGCAGCTGCCGAATACAGATTTAAGCCAATATGAGTTTGCCGGCGAACTCGCACTTTCAGGTGAATTGCGTGAAATCATTGGTGAAATTCCGATGGCGATTGCTTGCGCTAACGCTAAAAGAACCTTAGTGATTCCTAAGCAAAATGCTGAACAAGCCAGTTGGGTTAAACAAGCCAATATTTTATCAATAGAACATTTAAGTCAATTATACCCACACTTTTTAAAGCAACGCTCGCTACCCTTAGTATCAGCACAAGCAGTAGAACATTATCAAGTGCCTACCAGTAAAGACATTGCTGATGTTATTGGTCAACCTCTGGCAAAAAGAGCGCTAGAAATTGCCGCTTGTGGCGCACACAATCTACTTTTTATTGGTCCACCCGGCACAGGAAAAACCATGCTAGCGAGCCGCTTACCCGGCATATTACCACCGATGAGCGAAAGTGAGGCGTTAGAGGCTGCGGCTATTGCTTCCATTAGCCATCAAAAAATCAATCATAAATCTTGGTTAACTCGTCCGTTTCGTGCTCCCCATCATACTGCTTCTTCTGCAGCCCTGGTTGGCGGCGGTAGCCAGCCGCAAGCGGGGGAGATTTCGTTAGCGCACAATGGCGTGTTGTTCCTAGATGAATTACCGGAATTTGCTCGTAAAGTGCTCGATGTTTTACGTGAACCTATGGAATCAGCCGAAGTCACCATTTCTAGAGCGATGTACAAGCAAACCTTTCCGGCAAAGTTTCAATTAGTGGCTGCGATGAATCCTAGCCCAACTGGATTTTACAATGACAACCGCAGTACACCCGAGCAGATTTTACGTTATTTGAATCGCCTATCGGGACCTTTTCTTGACCGTATTGATATTCAAATTGAGGTGACCCGTTTACCAAAAGGTATGTGGGCCAAGAATGATCATCACAATGAAAGTTCCGTGCAAATACAGCAAAGGGTCGCAATCTGTAGAGAAGTGCAATTAGCGCGACAGGGTAAAGCTAATGCTCACTTAGGAAGTGCTGAAACACGGGTGTTTTGCAAACTCAGCAATGATGAACATGAGTTTTTAGAGCTAGCGGTTGAAAAACTTGGTTTGTCGACCCGAGCCCACCATAAGATATTGAAAATAGCCCGTACCTTGGCAGACATGAATGGTATTGAAGATATTCTGCATGAACATATCATTGAAGCCTTGTCTTACCGAGCAATGGACCGTTTACTGAGACACCTAACCGATGCTGTTTCTCTTTAGCCGGACAGCACAATCAATAAGATTTAAACCATTATATTGGAGCAGTAGTATTCAAGCAGTAGTATTCAAGCAGTAGTATTCAAGCATAGTGCTAATAATTACCCAGCAATGGAGCAATAACTGAGACACCTAACCGATGCTGTTTCTCTTTAGCCGGACAGCACAATCAATAAGATTTAAACCATTATATTGGAGCAGTAGTATCAAAGCAGTAGTATTCAAGCAGTAGTATTCAAGCATAGTGCTAATAATTACCCAGCAATGGAGCAATAACTGAGACACCTAACCGATGCTGTTTCTCTTTAGCCGGACAGCACAATCAATAAGATTACAGTCATTATATTGGAGCAGTAATATTGCATATATCTGGCATAAATGGATTGCTGAGGCTATTTAATCGCCTCAAAAAAGGCTTTGACTAAGGTTTGTTCTCGACTTTGATTTAAGCAACAAATCCCGAGGTCGAATGGTTCAATGTCGCCAACATTTTGTAAATATTGCACCCGGTCTTTTACTGGGCTATTTTCAACAACAACTTTTGGCGCCATGCCAACGCCACAACCTAAAGCAACCATACTAACAAGCGCTTCATGTCCCGAAACGGTCGCATAAATGTTGGGCTTACCTTGTTGCTTTTTACGATACCAAAACTCAAAACGCTTACGTGCCGCACCATGCTCAGCTAAAATAATCGGTACTTCAGACCAAGTAATCGTTTCATCTTGTAATTGTTGCTGAACCCGACAAGCCATCGTTGGCGCAATTACGGCTAACGGCACATTGGCAATATGCTGAAAATAGAACATTCTTGATAAGCTTTCAGGTTTTACACCAAAGGCGAAATCTACCAATTTTTGCTGCACTTGGTCAAAGGCATCAGCAGCATCACCAGTCGTTAATACAATCTCAACTAGCGGGTGTTGCTGGCGAAAGCGTTCCAATAACGGCGGTAAATGACTATAGGCGGCAGTTACCGAACAATAAATATGAAGTTTACCCTGCAACTCAGCCTGCTTCTGGTCGAGCGACAATTGCAATAATTGCCATTGTTCAAGTTGTTGCTCAGCATATTTGTAAAATAACACGCCTGCCTCAGTTAACACGACAGAGCGATTATCACGATGTAATAGCAAACAGCCTAACTGATCTTCCAGCCTTTGAATAATTCGACTTAAGGTAGAAGTACTGACATGGTGGGCTTCAGCGGTTTTCCCAAAGTGGAGGCTGTGGGTTAAATGCACAAACATTTTTAACGATTTAAGATCCATTATTTACTCTTATCATTCATTGGTGACTTGTTTTCTCACTAATCGTTGCATTTTATGCAACGCCACCTTGCGAATATATCATTTTAAGCAACATTAATCTTGCGCTATGATGTCTCCATCGTCGGAAAGACCGATAAAGCCATTTAATTTATCAAATCGCCAGCATAGCCCTGAGCAGATTTGAGACCAAGAGGACAACCCAATGAGCAATTATTTTAACACTTTAAGTTTACGCGAAAAATTAGGCCAGTTAGGCAAATGTCGTTTTATGCAGCGTGAAGAGTTCAGCGATGGCTGTAATTTTATTAAAGACTGGAATATTGTCATTGTTGGTTGTGGCGCCCAAGGGCTAAATCAAGGTTTGAACATGCGTGATTCGGGTTTAAATATCTCTTACGCATTACGCGAAGCTGCCATTTCATCAAAACGTCAATCTTGGCAATGGGCGACAGAAAACGGTTTTACCGTAGGTACATACGCAGAATTAATTCCACAAGCTGACTTAGTGCTTAATTTAACACCAGACAAGCAACATACTTCTGCAGTGACTGCCGTTATGCCTCATATGAAACAGGGTTCAACTTTAGCCTACTCACACGGTTTTAATATCGTTGAAGAAGGTATGAAAATTCGTGAAGATATTACAGTAGTCATGGTTGCACCTAAATGTCCGGGTACTGAAGTACGAGAAGAATACAAACGTGGTTTTGGTGTTCCTACTTTAATTGCTGTTCACCCTGAGAATGATCCACAGGGTAATGGCTTAGCAATAGCTAAGGCTTACGCATCAGCTACCGGTGGCGATCGTGCTGGCGTACTTGAATCATCATTTATTGCTGAAGTGAAGTCTGACTTAATGGGCGAGCAAACTATTTTATGTGGCATGTTGCAAACTGCAGCGGTACTTGGCCATAAGCAGCTAGTTGCGCAAGGTATGGATGCTGCGTATGCACGTAAATTATTACAATACGGCATTGAAACAACGACCGAAGGCTTAAAGCATGGCGGCATCACTAATATGATGGACCGTTTATCAAACCCTGCAAAAGTTAAAGCGTTTGATATGTCTGAAGCCTTAAAAGTCATCTTACGTCCGTTGTTTGAAAAGCATATGGACGACATTATCGAAGGTCGCTTCTCTGCTACTATGATGGAAGATTGGGCGAATGATGATGTGAATTTATTAAAATGGCGTGAAGAAACAGCTGAGTCTTCTTTTGAAAAAGCAGCTGATTGCGACATTGAAATTACCGAACAAGAATACTACGACAAAGGCATCTTTGTGGTTGCTATGGTAAAAGCGGGTGTTGAACTAGCATTTGAAGCTATGGTTGCTGCCGGTATTATTGAAGAGTCAGCCTATTACGAGTCATTACACGAAACACCATTAATTGCTAACTGTATTGCCCGTAACAAATTATACGAAATGAACGTGGTTATTTCAGATACCGCTGAATACGGTAACTACCTATTTACTCATGCTGCACAACCTTTACTTAGTGATTTCGCTAGCAAATTGTCACTTGAAGAATTGGGTGAAGGCATAAAAGAAAGTTCAAATGGTGTTGATAACGTACGTTTGATTGAAGTTAACGAAGCAATTCGCAGCCATGGTGTTGAAAGCGTAGGTAAAAAATTGCGTGGTTACATGACAGATATGAAACGCATTGTAGAGTCAAATCAATAAGTAAAATAAGAATAGCCTTGTAGTACACTGAAGGTAAACACTTAGGCCAGATACTCTGTTGATATTATTTTCTGGCCAACAAGTGCTAAACTGCAACGCTTTACTTTATATAAAGAGGAAGATTATCATGACAGAATTCAAGAATGTGACACTGACCAAGGCCGCTAATGTTTATTTCGACGGCAAGGTAACCAGTAGAAAAGTAACGCTAGCAGATGGTTCGGTAGTAACCTTAGGTATTATGATGCCCGGTGAGTATACTTTTGCTACTGCAGAAAAAGAATTGATGGAAATTATCGCGGGTGAGGTTGAAATATTATTACCTAATGAGACACAATGGCAAAGCATTTCTGCAGGTGGACACTTTTATGTCGACGGCGATGCTAAATTTGATATCAAAGTAAAAAGCTTAGCTGATTATTGTTGTTCTTATATCGCAGCATAAAGCCATATTGGCGCGCTTAACTAGTACCTCCATGGATAGTGGAGGTAATTATAACTACCTTAGAAATAACAGACCAAGAAGCACTTATACCTTGAAGCTACCGATGCCTTAAAACGGGCATGGCCATTCAACTCTATTATCACTATAGTTGAACTTGCTTTTGCCAAGAACCGCTGAAAAACTCTTTAACACCTCACCACTAAAAATATTAATGATTTACTATCAATATTACTCATTTAATGAAAAAATTGTCCTCATTAATCATTGCTGAATCTAAATAATGAAACTCAATAAAACCACGCAAAAAATCGATAATAATGTTTGTAAAGCACTTAAATTAGCCTGCGAAGACTTCACTAGTGAAGTTGATGGCTTTTGTTGGTTAACCCACCGCGCTAATTACACTAATTTTCCAGCGAGTTTAGTGGTGACTTGTGTTTTTGATATCGATGCAGAAGTGCTTGCAGCCAAAGAACAAAAAGTTGATGACCACTTGCGTGACGTTATTCAAAAGCAGTTGCTCAAAGTGGGTATTGTCTTAAAAAACGTTCGTCATAATGTACATTTAGATAGTGAAGAGTCTTGTTTACGTGACCATAACGGCCAATGGCCTGAACGGCTAAAGCTCAGGGTTACTAAGCAAAAGCCGACACAAAGTAAACAGTTTGGTCGCTAGAGCCTCAGGTAGTCACCCCGTTACCTAGCCTTATAAAACCACCATATCATCACGATGAATAATCACTTTACTGGGGCAACAGCCTAATAAAGTGATGATGTCATCACTATTACAGCCCATAATACGCAACAAATCTCGTTGACTGTATTGGCAAATACCTTTAGCAATCGCTTTTTTAGAATGCGCGTCAATAATATCAACAGACTCTCCAGCGACAAAGTCACCGTCTACTTGACTAACACCTGAGGGTAATAGCGAAGCACCTTGATGAATCACAGCATGCACCGCCCCCTTATCAAGATAGACTTTG
The DNA here is from genome assembly GCF_007954355.1 of Colwellia hornerae. GTDB lineage: Bacteria > Pseudomonadota > Gammaproteobacteria > Enterobacterales > Alteromonadaceae > Colwellia_A > Colwellia_A hornerae. The sequence goes on along the minus strand of NZ_VOLR01000014.1, from coordinate 50,053 downwards.
CCACTGCTTTTTAAAGTATGTTTTAACCAGTGTTTGCGTGCTTTGGTAGCCGCTTGCTTAGCACTAAAATGTGTACCAGGGTTTTCACCTTTTAAAATCTGTTGAAAAACTTCACTACGGCTACCATTTAAAATATAAGTCTCTATGCCATTTTCAACCGCTTTGTCAGCCGCTTGAATTTTTGTTCTCATGCCACCAGTGGCAATAACATTATTTGTTGTCCCTGCCATGGCATAAATTTCAGCGGTAATTTCATGAATTTCAGGAAGTAAATTTGCCTTAGGATTTTCACGAGGATCTTGATCATAAAGCCCATCGATATCACTTAGAATAAATAAGCAATCAGCCTCGCTTACTAAAGCCACTAAAGCGGCTAAATTATCGTTGTCACCGACCTTTAATTCATCGGTCGCGACCGTGTCATTTTCATTAACAATAGGGATAACACCATTTTCCAATAAGATACGTAGGGTGTTTTTAATATTGATGTAACGCTGCCGATCTTTTAAATCACCGTGGGTAATAAGCAACTGGCTACAGGGAACATCAAAAAATCGCTGCCAGTTGGCCATCATTTTCATTTGTCCAACAGATGCCATCGCTTGTTTAGTGGGAATAGAGGGAATGGGCGAACCGTGCTTAATCAATTGCCGTCCGGCAGCAACACTGCCTGATGAAACGATAATAATTTCTTTACCTGCTTGTTGGCATTCGGTAATAAAACGGGCAATAGCGAGAATATACTTACCGCTACAACCGTTATTGTCTGGTGCAACTAAAGCACTGCCTACTTTAATAACCGCACGATTAAAATTCATTGTTATTCCTCTATGTTCCAAGCCCTAGCATGCCTCGATATGCGGGTGGTTTGCAATCAACTTTTTACCATAATATAGAAGAGTTTGTTCTTTTCAGGCTGTTGCCTGGTTATATCTAATTAATTCGGTGTTTATCTTTGTTAAAGTTGAAAATATAGCGAGTTACCTACCTTGAAATAACAAGATGGTGCTTTTTAACTCATTTTAAAATATCAATGATAGACGCCTAAAATGCCATTCTCTAGGGATTGTTGGGTAAATTCCCGTTAACTTTCACTCATTTCAACAACTTGATGAATAATCGTTTTCAAACAGTTGTTAATCGTGATTAATTTATTTCACTGTTTTTGCTGAAAATAACTTCAAATCAGCTTATGATCGGACATCTATTTATTTTCGTTTCATTGAGCAAGTATTCCATGTTGAACTTTTTACCTCGTCTGCTTATTCACATTCTTTCGCTAACGATTTATACCGCCAATACGCTTTTTTGGTTAATACCCATTATTTTGTTTTCATTTTGTAAGGCTATTATTCCCTTAGCCTTTACTAAAAAAATATTCAGCTATTTATTAGACCAAATGGCAAGCAATTGGGTCGGCGTTAATACTTTCATTCAAAAGCTCTTTAATAAAACAGAAATCAAGGTGACCGGCTTAGATCAACTAACCATGAAAGAATGGTATTTAGTGGTCTGTAATCACCAAAGCTGGGTTGATATTGTTATATTGCAGCGAGTAATGCATGGCAAAATTCCTTTTTTGAAGTTTTTTTTAAAGAAAGAACTTATTTTTGTGCCCTTTTTAGGCTTGGCTTGGTGGGCACTCGACTTCCCATTTATGAAGCGTTATAGCCAATCTTTCATTAAAAAGAACCCTCATTTAAAAGGTAAAGACGTTGAAACTACGCGTAAAGCTTGTGCTAAGTTCAAACATAAACCTGTCAGTATAATGAATTTTATTGAAGGAACGCGTTTTACCGATGTAAAACACGATAAGCAAAATTCTACTTTTAAACATCTCCTTAAACCCAAAGCGGGTGGTATAGGTTTTGTGTTAGAAGCCATGGGTGGCAACTTACATAAAATAGTCAACATTACCATTCATTACCCCGAAGGTATTCCAACTTTTAGTGACTTTTTGGCGGGTCAGATTAAACAGGTTAATGTCGATGTAGAAGTTTCTAACATTGGTGATGAACTTGTTGGCGACTATGTTCGCGATCGACATTTTAAAATTAAATTTCAAAAATGGGTTAATCAATTATGGCTTGATAAAGACCAAAAACTTATCGAGTTCAATAATGAACCCCGTGCAAAATAACATTGAAATGTAAAAAGGAAATTTAAATGAGTGAACTCATTAGTACATGGTTAACTAACCAAGGTATCGCTCAAGCTTATTTAGCGATGACCACGATATTTGTTGGTTGCATGCTTATTTTCATCATCTCTGCATTGGGCTATTACCTAGCAAAGTATCAGGTATTAGCTTTTGTAAATAAAATTGTCAGTAAAACAAAGAACACTTGGGATGATGCTTTACTAGAGCACAATGTTTTTTCTCGCTTTGCCTTTTTAATTCCATTATTAGTACTACTATTTTTAACGCCTATTTTACTTCCTGAACAAGCATTGCTCGGCACCGTTTTAGTGGTTTTTGTAAAAATAGCGCTAAGCTTTCAAATTGCCCGGTCTATCAGTGCTGTTTTGAACGTCATTAGAAGTCTATATCAAAATACCGCTCGTGAACGTTACTTGCCATTAAGCTCAACTATCCAAGTCATAAAACTGATTATTTATTTAGTTGCCACTATTTTAGCCGTTTCATTTGTATTAGATAAATCACCTATTTATTTACTCAGTGGCTTAGGCGCATTAACTGCTGTTTTATTATTAGTGTTTCAAGACACCATTAAAGGCTTAGTCGCGAGTATTCAAATCTCAGCGAACAAAATGGTCGCACCTGGTGACTGGATTGAAATTCCTAATTATGGGGCGGATGGCGATGTCATCGATATTGGTTTAAATACCGTTAAAGTAAAAAACTTTGATAATACCGTGACGACCGTTCCTACGTACGCCTTAATAAACGGCTCGTTTAAGAATTGGCGAGGCATGCTCAATTCAGGCGGAAGACGAATTAAGCGTAGCATTATTATAGATATCAATAGTATTTTGTTTTATCAAAATGAACAGATTGAAAAGCTTAAAGAAATCAGTTTATTAAAAGATTATTTGCAGCAAAAGTCTGATGATATAGCGATAAGTTTAAAGACAGCTAATTTATCTGGTAATAATGTTAATAGCCGACAATTAACCAATGTCGGCACATTTCGCGCTTATATTACCGCTTACTTATCTACACATGACAAAATACACCATGAAATGACATGTATGGTCAGACAGTTAGCGGCAACCGAATCAGGCTTACCGCTGGAAATTTATTGTTTCAGTAATGATCAGAACTGGAAAAATTATGAAGCTATTCAAGCCGACATTTTTGATCATTTATTTGCCATGGCACCGATATTCAGCTTACGCGTATTTCAACATCCTACCGGTTATGACTGGCAAAAAAAGTAAAGTCTGTTAACCCTAACGTTGGCGAACCACACCTTCTTGCATCGTCGAGGCAACAAGCTGTCCTTGACGATTAAATATTTGCCCTTTGACTAAACCTCGACCGCCACTAGCAGACGGACTGTCCATTACATAAAGCAGCCAATCATCAAAACGGAATGGGCGATGAAACCACATGGCATGATCAATAGTGGCAATTTGTAAATTTGGCTGCCAATGACTCAAGCCGTGTGGAAATAACGCTGTTGGTAAAAAAAGGAAATCAGAAGTATAGGCCAACATGTAGGTGTGAATACGTAAGTCATCAGACAAAGTACCGTTTGCTTTTATCCACATTTGAGATTTAGCTGCGGTTTTTTCAGGTTGCAGCCAATTATAAGGTTTAACAGGACGCATCTCGATAGGCTTTTCTGCTAAAAATTTACCTCTAATTTCTTCAGGTATTTTATCTTGGTGATCGAAAATAAAATCAGTATAGGACGCTAAGTCTTCTGGTGCCGGAACATCGGGCATAATATCTTGATGCTCGATGCCTTTCTCATGCTGTTGAAAAGAAGCGGTCATATAGAAAATATCTTTACCATTTTGAATAGCTTTAACACGACGAGTGCTAAAACTTTTACCATCGCGGATATTTTCTACTTCATAGACAACGGGCTTACTCGCATCACCTGGACGTAAAAAATAAGAATGAAGAGAGTGAACATTACGTGCTGAATCAACGGTTTCTTGTGCGGCAGAAACGGCTTGCCCCATTACTTGGCCACCAAACAGTGCCCGAAAGCCTAAATCTTGACTTTGACCCCGATAGATTCCTTGTTCGATTACCTCTAATTCCAATAATGAAGATAAATCATCCAACACTTGACTCATAATATTTAGCACTCACTGATATAAAATTTTGACTATAGCATAGTTATAATTTATATCTTTAACGACATTTTAAAATTGTTGAAAATTCATACGGTGCAGGGTAGTATCTGTTAACAGATAGCATTAATGATCAAAAACACGAAGAGATTTTAATGGAAGCATTATTAGAAAGAGAAGTGTTATTAGAAAGAAGGCAATATTCTCATGAGGAACAATCTCTATGGGATAGGCTTTCTCTTGCACAAAAGTTTGCCGCCAGCAGCATGACTCAGTTTGGTTACGACTTATCTTTTATTAGAAACAGTAATAGTGGTAGCTTAGCCATATTGCAATGCAATGGTAAAACAGCAACCATTAATGGTGAGGGTGAAGTAGACTCAACACCTAGTATTATTATTCGCCCTTAATAATAGGCTGATTGCCACCCTATTTTCAAAGCTCCATTAAAAAAGGTGACTATTACTAGGCATCTTTTTTAGTTTTAGTCAGTAATAAAGCGGCTATTGGAGAAATATACTCCGCCAAACTCTTGCTCTATAACATACGCCATCCGCTCAAAAATAAATCCTCAACGCAACAATCATGTATACCTATTAAGATAAAAAATAATTTTTTCTTAAGCTTTAGTGGCTTCACTTAAACGCGACAAAAAGATATAAGGGTCAATATCTTGTGCTGTTGGTGAACCATAAGCGTAGCCAATTTTAACTGAATAATCCCCTAAATTAGCAAAGAACCTGAGCTTAATTGCGTTAGCTAAACTATTTAGTTTAATCGCTATTTCACTTTCTGTTTGGTGAGGACCTATCAGTAAATATTCACCATCGTTAATAGTGCCCGCTTCATCAAACTCACCTTTTGAGCCATTAAGTAAGGTCGCTAATGTTTTCGAAACCTCAAGCATTATTTTATCATTAAAATGAAAGGAGAGTTCCTGCCAATTAACCACTGATAAATAGCCAATCGCTAAGGGGTAGTCATATTTTCTCGCCATTTTATAGTTTAGTTGATAATTTTTTTTAGTTTGAGAGGGCGTTACTAAATAAGATAATGGCTGTTCCACTTCATCGTAGACCTGGTTTAAGCGCAATGTTCTTTGCCTTAATCCAAAAAATACTAAGGTAATTAATAATAAAATAACAATAACAACCAGTAAGTATATTATTTGTTCTTGTGCTATATATTTAGCATTAAATTGAGCCTGTAGTTTACTCTGCTCAGCCAAGTTCAATATTAAATTTCGACTCTTGTCATTGGCACTTAACATATGACTGGGATTTGTAATTAATGATGGTTCAACCTTTTTCTGAAATTGTTGGAGGAGTTTGAGATAATTTTTATGTACCATCAAGGCATTTTTATAATCGCCATTTTGCTGATACATATCGCTCAATAAGAGCAGCAATTTAGCTTGTTTTTTTGATAATTTTATATTTTTAGCTATTAATTCAGCTAGCTGGAGATAATGTTGATATAAAGCTTTGTTGTTTAATAGACTTGCGGTCTCGGCTAATAAAATTAACGAGGTTAAATAAGGCTTACTTAGAGTCTTTTCATTAAATTTCGCACTGGCTGATAACAGCCAATTATGTGAATTACGAAACTCTCCCTGTTTTAATAACACCTCTGCTAATCCTAATTCGGCATAGGCAACACTAATTGGAGCATTTTTATTTTTACTGTATTTTTGTGCTTCCCAAAAAGCATTGTAAGCGTCATCAAATAAATTTAACTGAAAATAAGCACGGCCTAAATGTAAATAAGTTTGATCAATATTAGCTAATTTATTTAAATCAAATTTTAACGTCAGTAACTTATTTTGCATGGTTAGCGACGTTTGGTAATCGCTTAAGTAATAATGTGCCGTTGATAATATTTCTAAAAGACAAAGATGATCCTCATACTGAGGGTTCACCGATATAAGTATCTCTACTTGTTTAAGGTCGTTCATCGCTAAATCGTTTTTATTTTGCAAAGCATAGGTAACGGCCCGATAACTTAAAGCAATTAAACGATATTTTAACACTTGGGGGGAGTCTGCCATTAAAATGACATTGGTTGCCATATTTTCAGTTTGTTCGTACTTCTCCTGTAAGTAATAACCATCCGCAACTTTAAGTAATAAATTAAACTTTATTGCCTGCTCAAGTCCTTGTAAAGAAAGTCCATCTTGAGCAAATTGAAAAGCTTCGCTATCTTCACCCTTATTATTGGCAACATCAGCAAGGATAATGAAGGTTTTGCCACGGGTTTGAACGGTATAATTTTCTTGATATTCCAAAATTTTTTTTGATAAGGCAATAACATCTTCATAAGGAAGATTTTCAGCGTCTTGTAAAAAATAGCGTTCAACATCTTTAATGTTTTGCTCAACGTTTAAAGCATCATTGGCGAAACAGAATGAAGGAGCGATAAATAAAAAAAGGATCAACAAGAGTTTACATGGCATTATTAACTAAAATCCTTTATCTAATGATCTGTAGAGTGATCAGCCATAGCCTATAAATTGATCTATTATTTATAGCCTTAAATTATAGTACAACAAATTATAGTACAACAAATTATTCATAATAAAGGTTTACAAGCATAGTTCAACGCTTATAATGAAATTAGAGTTTCTAAAACTCGAAAAGGGCAAATCTAGTGAAAGCTAGAGACGCAAAGTTACCGGTCTAAGGGGAAACCTAAGATAGCGGAGCTGCCAAATTTAGATATAGTGGGGGCTTGTCTTTATTTTGAACAGTTTGCTTTCGGTATACTTTGCGGTCCTTCTCTTCTTTTTAATATTTTCTTCTTTATATATTTTTAATAACCTTGAACTCGAATACTACGTAATTAATTAACTGTTTTTTATAGATAAAAAATATATGTGGTACTTTACTTGTTTTTACTAGAAAATGGTCTATTAAGATTTTAATTGGGTGTGCAAATTGAGATGGAACAATGAAATATCATGATTCCATAGAACAAGCTGAACTAAAAATGAACATGGCTGTAAAACAATTACAGCGGTGGTTTTTACCTGTCAGCCCAATTAATTATTCTGTAAGCTACGAATATATTAATAAAAAAAATATTCCCCTCAATACCGCTATTGAAAACAAACTTGCCACAGGTAAAAAGCTCGATAATTTTTTTATTGAAGAAAACTACCGTCAATTCATTTTAGGCCAAAGTAAATTCAGAGATGAACTTATTGACGACCTTGATGATGTTGTCACCCATGTCGAAAAAAATAGCCAAAAATCATCTTTGAGTATAAATAAGCTTATTACCACGCTAGACAGCAATATTTCTGATCTACAATCGACTGATAAAGAAAAAATAGTCGCTGCGGTAAATAGTATTTGCCATGCATCTAAAGCATTTAAACTACATCAACAAAAATTTGCTGAACATATTTTATTTACCCGTAAAAAAACACGAGCATTAAAAGTTGAATTAAAAGAAGTGCGTAAAGAAATTTACATGGACCCACTCACTGGTCTTTATAATTGTAAGGCGATGTCTAAGCATTTAGATTTATGGCTAACAGAAGATCCAAGCAGACAAGTTGCTGCGATTGTCGTCAGTGTTGACCAAATTTCTGAAGTTAATCTACAGTTTGGTCATTTAATTAGTGATGTTCTCTTATCAAAAATAGCGAGTAAAGTAAGTAGCTATGTTGATGGTAGCGGTTTGCCGATTCGTTCTGGTGGCGATGAGTTTTTAATTCTTTTACCGGATGTAAACAAAGTAAGTGCCCAAGAGATTGCTGATAAAATAACGCAGGGCGTTGAAAAGTTGCGCTTTGTTAGTAGTAAGTCTGGTGTTAGATTACCTCAAATGACATTATCTATTGGCGTAGATACCTTTGATGTTGCTGAAAATGCCAACAGTATTTTAAAAAAATCTCGCCAGTTAATACCCGATTTACACCAAAAAAATAATACATTAAGTTCTTAATAATTCAACATAATACCTTTTACTAGGTTAAAGTTCTCAAACGCATGATATTCATACTTCAGTAAATAACATCAGTCAGGTATTCCCCTCTTTGAGTCAATATAACCCGTGATAATCCTTATATTTCTGGTGACAAATCAAAGAAGGTTACATTGCTACGGTTTAGCTAAAAAAAGTCGACGACAGCCTCCTTCTTTTCTCATATACTGAATGCAGTGTAAAATTCCTAACGACTAAGAGAGAAATAATTTATGAAAAAAATTACTTTAGCTGTTGCTGCTACTTTAATGATGGCGTCTCCTGTTTTTGCTGGTGATGCTGCTGCTGGTAAAGCAAAAACTGGTATGTGTGCTGCTTGTCATGGAGCTGCTGGTATCTCTGCTGTACCTATGTACCCAAACCTTGCTGGCCAAAAAGAAGCTTACATTGCTAAACAGTTAAAAGACTTTAAAGCTGGCAAACGTAAAGATCCTGTTATGGCACCTATGGCTATGGGTTTAAGTGATGAAGATATCGCAAATATTGCGGCTTATTACGCTAGTTTAAAATAACCTCAATAATTTTTGTTGAACCTCGTTCATCAAAAATTAATATTAAAAAACGCTCAATTGAGCGTTTTTTATTTTAAGCACTATGCTGTTGGATAATTTGTAAAAATTCATGCCCATAACGCGCAAGTTTAGTATCACCAATTCCATTAATATTTAGCATTTGCTGTGATGTCTTTGGTTTTACACGGGCAAGCTCTGATAACGTTGCATCATTAAAAACAATAAAAGGCGCAATATCCTCCGCATCTGCAATTGTTTTGCGCAAACTTCTTAATTTAACAAATAAGACACGGTCATAGCGTTTATCCGTTTTATCTTGTTGCCAGTAACTCGCTTTTTGCAACCTTGGCGAGGCTAACATTAAGGGTTCTTCACCTTTCAACACCGAACGTGATGCTTGTGTTAAACATAACGCAGATTGTTGAGAAATGTCTTGCTGTAAAAAACCCAAATGAATCAATTGCCTAATAATAGCAAACCAATAACCCGGCGTTTTACTTTTACCAATAGCGAAAGTTGACACTTTTTCATGCTGCAGTTGCCTAACTTTTTCGGTTAATTCCCCTCTGAGCACTTGCACAACATGCTCAATATCACCTTGTTGCTGAATACGAAACACACAAGATAATACTTTTTGTGCAGCTTCAGTGGCGTCAAATTGAGTGGGTGGATCTAAACAAATATCACAGTTACCACATTTTTTAGTGGTAAATTCCGCAAAGTAATTAAGCACAACTTGTCGACGGCAGGTTTGAGCTTCAATAAAGCCTTTTAACGCTTGAAAACGCTGTTGTTCAACATTTACTCTTTCTTCATTATCGCCATCAGCTATATACTTGGTAATGCGTTCAACATCTTTTTCATCATACAAAAATAACGCTTCTGCCGCTAAACCGTCTCGCCCGGCACGGCCAATCTCTTGATAATATGACTCTAATGTTCTCGGAGGTTCAAAATGGATCACAAAGCGAATGTTTGATTTATTGATACCCAATCCAAAAGCTACGGTGGCAATCACCACTTGAATATTATCTTTGGCAAAACCATCTTGGACAATATTGCGCATTTCTGTTTCCATGCCTGCATGATAGGCAGAACAATTGATACCCGCACTTGCTAACATTTTTGATAATTTCTCAACTTGCCAGCGGCTACTACAGTAAACAATACCACAATCATCACCACGCTTTTTAATGTAGCGTAATACCTGGTGATCGCCCTTATATTTGTCGGCGAGGGTAAAACGAATATTTGGTCGGTCAAAGCTATCAAGATGAATATAAGGATCATTCAATGCGAGTTGAAGAAGAATATCTCTACGGGTTGTAACGTCGGCTGTTGCTGTTAACGCCATAACGGGTACCGATGGAAACCGCTGTTTGATTGTATGAAGTTGTGTGTAGGCAGGTCGAAAATCATGTCCCCATTGTGAAATACAATGCGCTTCGTCAATAGCAAATAAACTTATCTGTATATTCGCCAAGCGTTGCATAAAATAATAATTTTTTAAGCGCTCTGGAGCTATGTATAACAACTTAAGCTCACCACGGGATAAACGCTCAAAAATATCATTAATTGTTTCTTGATCTAAACTCGAATTAACAAAAGCCGCTGAAATACCTTGTCGAGTTAAACCATCGACTTGATCTTTCATTAACGCAATTAAGGGTGAAACAACTATGGTTATTCCGGGTAATAATACCGCAGGTAGTTGATAACACATTGATTTTCCGCCACCTGTTGGCATAAGCACTAAACTGTCTCGACCCTGAAATAATTGCTGAATAATTTCTAATTGTCCACTTCGAAACGTTTGATAACCAAAATGATGTTTTAACGCATCTTCAAGCTGAGCTTGTGAGACTGTAGGGGGAGCTTTTAGCAACGGAATAAACTTTATTAAACGACAATTACTGTTATTTTACCTCAGCCACAAAAAAGTCGAGAGCACTATTTTAGTATTTCTTGAATGCCTAGAAAGATAAGTGCTAAGCTACAATGAAGACATTAGACCAGTTAGAAAAATCTACCGGCTGAATTGGAAGTATTATGACAAATAATTTAGATGAAAAACAAATGATTGAGCAACTTACTCATTTTTGGTCAAACAACCTTCCCTTTAATAAATTACTAGGTCTCACCGTGAGTAAGTTCGATTGTAATACTTCTGAAGTGCGTTTTTTATGGCAAGATAAATTAATGGGCAACCCATTACAAAAAACTCTCCATGGTGGTGTTACCGCATCAGCCCTTGATTTTGCCGGTGGTGTCGTCGTCGCAGCAAATATGATTCAACAACTTGAACACAAAACGCCAACAACGATTCAGCAAAGTTTAAGCTGCTTAGGAACGATAGATCTTCGTACCGATTATTTACGACCCGGTCGCGGAGAAGAGTTTATCGCCACTGCCCATATTATTCGCAGCGGCAATAAAGTCGCGGTCGCTCGTATGGAATTGCATAACGAAAAAGGTGACCACATTGCTTTTGGCACCGGTACTTATTTAGTCGGTTAATTTAAGCCGATCAGTTTTTAAAGTGTCGGCTTTAATTCTATGGCTGGGCCATTTCAAGACTCAGTGTCCGTTTAAAAACGTTAAACTATTATTTATTGGAAATGAATAATAGTTGCCTAATTAAAGTGAATAACGCCAGCTAAAGTATGCTAAAGATCCAGCCGAAAAGTATGCTGTTATAGAGCAAGTAAAGCGCTGAAATTAAAATCATTGTGCTATAATTCGGCTCTTTATTTTTGCTGCTAAAGTTTACTGACAATCATGACTGTAACTGATAACAAAGACCGTAATGGTGTAATTAACGCGATTAGTGCTTATCTCCTTTGGGGTTTAGCGCCCATTTATTTTAAATTAATTTCTTCCATCAGCTCTGATGAAATTATGGTTCATCGTATTATTTGGTCGAGCCTACTGTTATTTTTAATTGTTATCATCAGTAAAAGATCTCGCGTATTACTCGACACTCTTAAACAACCTAAGTTGTTGGCTAAACTTGCCTTATCTGCTACTTTTTTATTAGTAAATTGGTTTTTATTTATCTGGGCGATAAATAATGATCATCTGCTAGACGCGAGTTTAGGTTATTTTATCAATCCTTTATTTAGTGTCGCACTCGGTGTTATTTTTTTAGGTGAACGTTTGCGAACAATGCAGAAGTTTGCCGTTGCACTGGCGTTATGTGGGGTATTAATTCAACTGGTTGCGTTAGGTTCATTACCCGTGATTTCATTAGCACTTGCTGGAACATTTGGTATTTATGGCTTGTTGCGTAAAAAAATGCACCTCGATTCTTTTGTTGGTTTATTAATTGAATCAAGCATGATGCTGCCACTCGCCATTGTTTATTGGTTATTATTTGTTAATAGTAATACCGCTAACATGTTTGAAAACAGCTCAAATTTAAACCTATTATTGATCGCTGCAGGCGTAGTTACTACAGCACCGCTGCTATGTTTTACTGCTGCGGCAAAGAGATTAACGTTATCAACGCTGGGATTTTTTCAATACATAGGACCCAGTATTATGTTTTTCTTAGCAACCTTCTATTATCAAGAAGCATTGCAACCCGCTAAATTAGTCACCTTTGCTGCTATTTGGTTGGCATTAGTTGTTTATAGCCTTGACTCACTAAAAGCCAGAAATGAAAAACGCAAATTAGCGTTAGATAAGCGATTAAACAGTTAATTTTATTACTGGGATTATAGCTAAGATTGGTTAGGTGTTAGCCTTTAGTTTCATTGGCAAAGTAATTGGCAAGGTAATGTGAAAGCTTGCGCCGTGTTCTAACTTACTTTCTATCTTAATATTGCCTTGTAGTTTTTGGCAGATCGCAATGCTGTAGACACTAGCTAAAGATATTAGCTAAGATTGGTTAGGTGTTAGCCTTCAGTTTCATTGGCAAAGTAATCTGAAAGCTTGCGCCGTGTTCTAACTTACTTTCTATCTTAATATTGCCTTGTAGTTTTTGACAGATCGCAATGCTGTGGACACTAGCTAAAGATATTAGCTAAGATTGGTTAGGTGTTAGCCTTCAGTTTCATTGGCAAAGTAATCTGAAAGCTTGCGCCGTGTTCTAACTTACTTTCTATCTTAATATTGCCTTGTAGTTTTTGACAGATAATATTATAAACAATATTCATGCCTAAGCCAGTACCGCCAGAATTTCTTTTGGTAGTGAAGAAAGGTTCAAAAATATTATCTAGCACATGTTGAGTCATGCCATGGCCATCATCTTTAAAGACGATAACAACATGATCGTCTTTGGTTTTCGTTAAGGCTATAGCAATATTGCCCTGTGCTTTATTTTCAAAAGCATGCTTTAACGCATTCGTCACTAAATTTGTTAGCACCTGCGCTAACGCTCCAGGAATAGTCGTTATTTTCAATTCACTTTCACCACTATATTGATAACTCACCCTAAAGCGCTTCATTTCTGCCGATAACGTAGACATGACCTCTTCAATATAACTGACTAAATCAATTTCTCGCTCTTCACCCACCATTTGATCTGCTGCGACTTGCTTGAAGTTATTCAACAACTCAATAACACGCTCTAAAGCGTTAGTATTCAAATTTGAAGCCTTCTCAATGCCGTTAAAATAGTGTTGCATTGCTGTACGGGTCAAATTGCCTGTTTCAAAATTTTTACGAATTTTCAAAGTACTTTCTAAAGCCGAACTTGTTGATGTTACCGCGATACCTAGCGGGGTATTAATTTCATGAGCAACACCTGCGGTTAACGTGCCTAGCGACGCCATTTTTTCAGATTGAATTAATTGTTTTTGCATATTTTTTAAATTTTCGAGCGTACGACTTAATGTTCGTGTTGTCTGTCGATTTTTAACAAAAAGTAAGACCACTAATCCTGAAATCAACACTAATAGGGTAATAAAAAAAGCCATCACAATAAGATAAAATCTTTGTTTATCAATGTGTTCTTCGCGATTCTCTAACTCTTCATTTTTTTTATTTAATTGCACACCTTGAAAACTTATTTGTTGCTGTTGCTGTTGCAATATATCTTTATTGGTCGATATTTTTTCAGCCATAACAATATTTTCTTGTTCCTTATTGTCAACTGAGCTCTGCTGGTTTTCTAAATTAGTTTTTGCTACTTTTAACTGTGTTGCTACTTGCTGTAGTTGCAGCTCTTTGGTTCTTATCGAGTGTTGCTGTTGTTCAGTATCTATTTTTAAAACATTAAGCTCTTGTTGACGCTTACCCGCAACTTTTTCTTGCTGTGTTAGATTCTCATTTAAGGTATTTAATTTTTCTTTTGCTGAGGTTATTTGATTTTCTTGGTCGGTAAGCTTTTGGTTTAATCTGGCTTCGCGCGATCTAATGGCTTGTAACGCCAACTCTGTTTCTCGATACAGGGTCGCTACATCAAGCTCAGTGCCTCCTAGCAGTAATAATTCAGCAGACATCACTAAACCTTCAAAAACAATATTTGATTTGTTCACTTCAAAACTTATCGCCGAATTTTTAGCATCATTCACCAGATTGATCATGACGCTATGCTTATCAATACTGTTATCTGTGATAAAAAGAGTGTTACTACGGCGAAGAGTGGCAGCGATATTGGCAATTTCTGTATTACGATTGGCAGCAGAGAAAAGTAAGTCGGTGTTTTTACCTTCTCTAATATTTTTTATGGCGATAACTTTAATTGTCTTGTTTCTGATAACACGTTTTGCCAGTGTTTTATTAAGCAAATCAGCAAAAATATCATCGCCATAAACACCGATAACAAATTGTTGTTTCTTATTTTCATTTTGCCAGCTGACATGTTTAATAAAATTATAAATATAAGCGGCTTTGACTTGCTCGCTATCAAGTTGCTGAGCAAGGATTGAGCTCGAGGAACAAATAAAAAAACAAAACCACATCAGCAAAGGTTTGCTCATGAGCATTATTTTTTTCTTCATTTAATGCACCTTATTGTTAAAATAATTTAGCCACTTTACTTTTTTTTCTAGAAAAAAGCACCTATAAGTTAATCGGAAATTGACATTGTTTTGAGATGTTAATTTCAGCTAAATAGCTAATCATCAACACCAAAAACACTCATTTGATTACGGCCATTTTCTTTAGCGTTATACAGAGCACTTTCTGCCTGATTAAGTTGTTTAGCAAACTTTTCAGTACTATTACAAACTAAGCCTACACTGATATTAAAGACAATATGGTGTTCTTCAAAGGTTAGCTGAGAGACTGAAATATCTCGGCGAAGATCGTCTAATTTAGTGTAAAGTTGGTCCTCATCAGTACCATACATTAAGACCGCAAACTCTTCACCACCTAAGCGAGCCAACAAACCTGACCCTAAATGTTTACGCATATATAATGCCATTACTTTTAAAACATGATCGCCAGCGTCATTTCCATAGTTATCATTGATTTTTTTTAAAAAATCAATGTCGAGCATAGCAACACAATAAGGCATATTTCTTTTAGTGTATTGTGGCACAAGTTGTTCGGCCTTAGAGAAAAAGGCTCGTCTATTGGGTAAGTCTGTTAAATAGTCTATATTCGCTGCTTTTTGGATTTGTTCAATATTGTTTAAATTCTCAATATTTTGAGTAATTCGACAATAAAATTCTTCTGGGCAAAAAGGTTTGCGTAAGAAATCATCTGCCCCATTTTTAATGAAGCGTGCCGAATGCATACCGTTGTCTGCTCCAGATATACCGATAATAGCGAGTTGATCGCGACTATAAATTTTACGGATTTCATTGGTTAATTCGATACCGTCCATGATTGGCATTTCAAGATCGGTGATCACCAATTTAATGTCTTTGTGCTGCTTTAAGCGTTCTAGCGCTTGCACACCATCATTGGCTAAATAGACATTGAAATTGCGACGTTTTAAAAGCTGAGAAACATAATTTCGTGCCGCTAGGGAATCATCAACAACAAGAATACCTGTGCTACTGTTGGTTATTTGCCAATGTAAAATACGTTTTAAATAAAGGAAAGCTTGACTATTCTCTTTGGGAATATAATCAACAACCGGCTGAGCAAGTATTTGCTGTCGGGTAGCTTCATCCATTTTACCTGTCATAACGACACTTGGAATACCATGTGAGAGCACACAGGCTATTGCCTCGCCATTAGGAGCGTCGGGTAAGGCATAATCTATAGTGGCAGCAAAAAAATCAGTTTTACCCTGTAAAATACCTTCTACTTCAGCAAGAGTGGTCGCAATAGTTACCTGATAATTTAATGCCTCGCCAATCTGCCGAATAACACGAGCAATAGGTTTACTATCTTCTACTACGAGTAATTGCTTTGACATATATTTTTACCTTATTTTTATAATGGTATTAAATGAAAAAACCAATCATTTTCACCTGATATTAAACGATAGCTTGTAAGTTAGCATAGGCAACCACCAGCCATTTACTACCTACATCAGCAAAATTAACTTGAATACGGCTTTGCGCTCCTGAACCTTCATAATTCAAGACCACACCTTCACCAAATTTAGCATGAACCACAGATTGCCCTAAACTAAAGCCACTATTTTCAAAGGTTTCCAGTGTAAAAGTCGAAGAAAACTTGCCTTTAGTAGACGGACGAGTGACTTGGTTTTGTAACCTTATTTCTTCAGTACACTCAGGCGGTAATTCACGTAAAAAGCGACTGGCTTTATGAAACTTTTCTTGTCCGTAAAGTCGGCGGCTTTCTGCGTGACACAAGTATAACTTATTCATCGCTCGTGTCATGCCGACGTAACATAAACGCCGCTCTTCTTCTAAACGTCCTATTTCTTCTACTGACTTTTGTGAAGGAAACATTCCTTCCTCTAAACCGGCAATAAACACTAATGGAAACTCTAGGCCTTTCGCAGAGTGCATAGTCATTAATTGCACCGCCGGTTCATAATCATCGGCTTGCGACTCACCCGCTTCAAGGGCGGCATGGGTTAAAAATGAAGTGAGTTTTGTTTGTTCTTCTATTAATTCTGGGTCAGCTTCGAAGGTCTGACAAGCAGTAACAAGCTCATTTAAGTTTTCTATTCTTGCTTCAGCACGCTCACCTTTTTCAGCTTGATACATGGCTTTTAAACCACTGTGTTGAATAACGTAGTTGGCTTGTTGGTCTAAGTCTAAGTGGCTAGAGTCGTCTTCGAGTGTGTCAATAATATTAACAAAGTTTTGAATGACTTTAGCACTTCGTCCTTTCAATTCATCATTTTTTAACATGAATTGACATGCTTGCCATAATGTCATTTCTAAACTGCGCGCAGCATCACGTATTAACGACAGGCTGGTATTACCAACACCACGTGTTGGCGTATTAATAATGCGTTCAAAAGCCGCATCGTCATCACGGTTATTTAATAAACGTAAATAGGCAAGTGCATCTTTAATTTCTAAACGTTCAAAGAAGCGTTGGCCACCATAAATTCGATAAGGTAAACGACTTTGTAATAACGCCTCTTCGAGTAAACGTGATTGCGCATTACTACGATATAAAATAGCGACATCATCTAAGCTGCCTTCCTTACGCCAATCAGCAATTCGACCCGCAATAAAGCGGGCTTCGTCTATTTCGTTGAATGCCGTGTAAATAGATATTTTTTCGCCTGCTTCATCTTCAGTCCATAATTTTTTACCTAAACGGTTATTATTATTGGCGATAAGTTTATTGGCCGCATTAAGAATGTTAGCCGTTGAGCGATAATTTTGCTCTAAACGTATGGTTTTCGTATCCTCGAATTCATTAAGAAAACGCTGAATATTTTCAATTTTTGCGCCACGCCAGCCGTAAATTGATTGGTCATCATCACCAACAATCATTACCTTACTCGATGCGTTACCCAAAATATTTAACCAGGCGTACTGAATGGCATTGGTATCTTGAAATTCGTCCACTAAAATATGCTTAAAGCGTTGCTGATAATGGGCAAGCAAAACCGGGTTATTCAACCAAAGTTCATGAGCACGCAATAATAACTCGGCAAAATCGACTAAACCAGCTCGATCACAGGCTTCTTGATACCCTTGATAAACTTTAACAAACGTTTGTTCGGTGGGATCGTCATAAACCTCTATATGTTGTGGACGAATGCCTTCATCTTTTTTACCATTGATATACCACTGCATTTGCTTGGGCGGCCAACGTTTTTCGTCAATACCTAACGAACGTACGATACGCTTAACTAAGCGCAGCTGATCATCAGAATCAAGCACTTGAAAATTTTGTGGTAATTTAGCTTCTTGAAAATGCATACGAAGTAAGCGATGGGCTAAACCATGGAAAGTACCGACCCACATGCCATGAACATTACCTTCAACGGTTTTTTCAACACGCACCCGCATCTCTGCTGCCGCCTTATTGGTGAAGGTAACCGCTAAAATACTATGAGAAGAAGCATTTTCAACTTGCATTAACCAGGCAATACGTTGCACTAACACCCGAGTTTTACCACTTCCTGCGCCAGCTAATACCAACATATTTTGTAGTGGAGCGGCGACAACATCTCGTTGTTTTTCATTGAGTGACTCAAGTAGTTCAGAAACGTCCATAACGGAAAAATAACCTTAGAAAAGTAGAAAGTAAGTATAGATAAAATTATAACAAGTGACACAATTCACTAATATCAGCTAGCTCAATATTAGGTAAAACAGTCAGTGGTTTGCCGACATCATAGCAAGAAATCCATGCGGTTTGGCAGCCGGCATTGATAGCACCTTGAATATCAGAGCGTCCGCAATCACCAACATGTAGTAATTGTGAAGGCTTTATTAATAATTTTTCACAGGCCTCAGCAAACATATCTGCAGCAGGCTTTTGTCGAAGTCGTTGATTTTTATGTAAAGTGGTTGTTGATAAATCGCCGGCATGAAAACGATACTGAAAGTAAGCTGAAATACCTATTTTGTCAGTATCAACATTGCCGTTGCTGATCGCCACCAAAGGATATTTTTGTTGTAAGCTTTGCAATAATTGATGAACAGCTGCAGGTACAACAAAATCGCTGCGTTGTTGAACAAAATAATCTAACGCTTTTTGTGCTTGCTCACTCGCTATGTCATCAGTTAAACCCAATGCTTTCATACCCAGCGTGTAAGTGGCTAAACGCATATCGCCAACATGGTGAATTAATTGCGGATCGGCTGTGACGGCTTGTTGGCTAAAGGGTGACCAAAAGCGGTAATCAAAAGTAGTACTTCTTATCGCCTGAGTTGGGCTTATCTCTAGTGAGAAAAGTGTCGAAAAATAAGCAACCATTTTCGCATCTGTTGCCATCATCACCGGATAATTACTATACAAGGTATCATCAAGATCAAAACTAATGGCTTGAAAGGGGGCTAAGCGACGATAAAATTTCATTGGCTGTGTTATTTATGCAGTTGTTGAAAAAGTAATTTTGCCACCAGCTTTCTAAATTGACTGAGCAATAAAGTATCCATGCGTGGATCAAAATGGTCGGCATCGGCACTGCTTATTGCTATAAAACCAATGTCATCATTAATATGGTTTAGCTTAATTAAGACCACAGAACCTTCTTGATGTTGTGAAAAAATCAGTTCTTGCTCACTTTTTTGTAAACGTCCAAAATAATAGTCATCCTTGGATAAACGATTATTCATCACCCCAGCACAGTCATTTTTAACAATGCTGGCATGGTCAACCACGGTGCTCTCTTTTAACCAGACTTTTAAACCCGATAACGACAATAATTCTGTTGTTGCTTGATACAAACAATCAAGTAACTCAGGCGCAGAACTGCAATCTAATAAGCGTAAATACAAATCACTGTACAAAGCAAAAAGCTGCTCATTGTGGTTAGCTATCGCCATGAGTTCAGTAATTTCTTCTTCTAAACTATGAATTTTTTGACGTTGCTGGCTTTGCTGCCTTTGCACTAACGAGACCGTACCACGATTAACATCGGATAAACGTAGGCTAGTGATCAGTTCAGGATTACGATTAAAAAATTCAGGATTATCGTGTAAGTAATCAACAATGAGATCATCCGTTAAACTTATTTCATCTAACTGCATTGGGGTTGAGTCGTTCAAATTAATTCTCTATATCTTGAATGGTTATAAGCTAATTTTATACTAATTATAAATTTAATTGCCCGTCAAATACATGTACGGCTGGACCGGTCATTTTTACTGAGTTACCTGGTCCTTTCCAATAAACTTTTAACTTACCACCCGGTAATTCCACCGTAACATCTCGACCTAATTTATTTTGTATTTGGCCAATAACTACTGCTGCACAAGCACCACTACCACAGGCTAACGTTTCAGCCGTACCACGCTCATAAACACGAAGTTTAATATAGTCAGGGGCAACAATTTCCATAAAGCCAACATTCACTTGCTGGGGAAATCGTTCGTGATGCGACAAAGCTTTACCTAATGTAGCAACAGGAGCCTCATCAACCGAGTCAACTGTCAATACACAATGTGGGTTGCCTAAAGAAACGACGCCACATAATACGGTGTCTTCATCACTACGGAGAATATAAGTACCTTCTACTTTTTGGGCGGTAAAAGGAATTTGGCTGGGTTCAAATTTAGGCGTTGGCATATTCACTGAAACGTTACCATCACGCTCAACAAACAAGGTCATCTTGCCTGACTGCGTCGACACCTTAATTTTATTTTTATTCGTTAAGCCTTTTAAACGCACAAATTTAGCAAAACAACGAGCACCGTTGCCACATTGCCCTACTTCACTACCGTCGGCATTAAAGATACGATAATGAAAGTCTAAATCGGGATCGTACGGTGGCTCAACCACTAATACTTGATCAAAACCGACACCAAAATTTCGGTCGGATAACTGCTTTATTTGTTCATTAGACAAATAAACATTCTGGGTAACATTGTCTAGTACTAGGAAGTCGTTACCTAAACCGTGCATTTTTGAAAAATTAACTAACATTTACTTCCCATATTCAATTTTATACTTACTTTGGTAACAAAGACTCGCCTTGCCATAATTGCTCAAGTGTTTCCCGAGCACGGATCAAGTGGTTTTCTTTACCATCGACCATAATTTCAGCCGCTTTTGGACGACTATTGTAATTTGAACTCATCGAAAAACCATAGGCACCTGATGAGCGAATCGCTAATAGATCACCGGCAACAATACTCAGTTCTCGAGCTTTACCTAAAAAATCACCGGTTTCACAAATCGGCCCAACAATGTCGTAAGTTTTTTTATCAGCAACTTCATTTTTTTCAACTTCGATAATCGCTTGCCATGCTTGATAAAGCGACGGACGAATTAAGTCATTCATCGCGGCATCAACAATCGCAAAATGTCTGTCTTGATTTGTTTTTAGCAATTCAACTTCGGTCACTAAAATTCCAGCATTAGCCATAATGGCACGACCGGGCTCATAAATCAGCGTAATATCACGATCAGCTAATTTATCAGCAATTGCTTTAGCATATTCGTTTGGATGAGGTGGCGTTTCGTTGTTATAACAAACGCCTAAACCACCACCAACATCGATATGCGACAAGGTAATATTTACCTCTGCCAGCCGGTCAACAAGTGCTAATACTCGATCAAGTGCATCTAAAAAGGGTTGTACTTCAGTTAACTGCGAACCAATATGACAATCAATGCCCTTTACAGCAATATTTGATAAGCCGTTGGCGTGTTGGTAAAGCTCAAAAGCATCATCGATGCTAATACCAAATTTATTTTCTTTTAAGCCCGTCGATATATAAGGATGGGTACCGGCATCGACATCAGGGTTTACTCTTAAAGAAATAGGGGCAATCATTTTCATGCGCTCAGCTACCTGCTGAATGCGCGTTAGTTCTGCTGCTGATTCAACATTGAAGCAGTAAATACCTTTTTCTAAAGCAAAGGCAATCTCATCTGACTTTTTACCTACACCGGAAAACACCACTTTACGGGCATCACCGCCGGCTTGTAGTACACGTGCAAGCTCACCTTTTGAAACAATATCAAAACCACTACCTAAACGTGCCATTACATTTAACACGGCAATGTTACTATTGGCTTTCACTGCATAACACACTAAATGGGGTTTATCGCCAGCCGCTTGGTCAAACGCATGCCAGTGACGCTCAATAGTCGCGCGCGAATATACGTATAATGGCGTACCATGTTGTTTAGCAAGTTTAGTAACGGCACAATCTTCAGCATAGAGTGAAGTATTTTTGTAATTGAAAAAATCCACGATTAATTTTCCTGCGATTTTGGTGCTGGTGAGTGTTGTTTTTGCTCAGTATTAGCGTAGTCAGTTTGCTGTTGTGCTTTTACTTGCACAGATTTTTGCGTTAGTGGACCTTTAATTCCACATCCACTTAAAAGCACTGATATAATGAAAAACGCTAAAATAATTGAATTTTGTTTACGCATACTTGATTTATTCGATTTTTTTCTCATGATAGACGTTTTATAATCTCATGACCAACAAATAGCTAGCAAAGATGAATAAATTTCATTGCGCTAGAAAAGGAAGCATTAATGAACGACAGCCAATACAATTTACTCGCCGATGAAATTATTCTTCAAATAGAAGAAGCCATTGAAGATTGTGGTACCGACATTGATTATGAGGGTGTGGGCGGCATGTTAACACTCACCTTTAAAAGTGGTAGTAAAGTCATCATTAATAAACAAGCACCTTTAAAGGAAATATGGGTGGCAACTAAATTTAATGGCCATCATTTTCAGTGTGAGAATGGCCAATGGACAGACAAACGTGGTGGCGGCGAACTTTGGCAGTTCTTATCAAAAGCGATCAGTATTCAGGCCGACACCGAAATAACTATTAGCGCAGGATAATTTAATGAGCACAACAACCGTACGCATAGCCACACGTAAAAGTGCACTCGCCTTATGGCAAGCCGAATATGTAAAAGCACAATTAGAGCATTTCCATGCTGGCATTATTGTTGAACTTGTCCCCATGACCACCAAAGGCGATATTATTTTAGATACGCCTTTGGCTAAAGTTGGTGGTAAAGGTTTATTTGTTAAAGAACTTGAAGTTGCCATGCTAGAAGATCGCGCCGACATCGCCGTTCACTCAATGAAAGATGTACCAGTAGAGTTCCCTGAAGGACTGGGCTTAGAAGTGATTTGTCCACGTGAAGACCCTCGTGATGCCTTTGTCTCTAATACCATTAACAGTTTAGCCGAACTGCCACAGGGTGCCGTTGTTGGTACCTCAAGTTTACGTCGCCAATGTCAAATTAAAGCCATGCGCCCAGATTTAGACATTCGTGATTTACGCGGTAACGTGAATACCCGCTTAAAAAAATTAGATAACGGCGAATATGATGCCATTATTCTTGCTGCGGCCGGTTTAATACGTTTAGCAATGCCAGAACGCATTCAAGAATTTATTGAACCCGAAGTTATGCTACCAGCAAATGGACAGGGTGCTGTTGGGATTGAATGTAGAACGAACGATGAAACCCTTAAAGCTTTACTCGCACCATTAGGCTGTGAAACCACCCGTATTCGGGTGTTAGCCGAACGAGCAATGAATCGTGCATTAGAAGGTGGCTGTCAGGTCCCTATTGGTAGCTATGCTGTAATTCAAGAAAATGGCGAAATATTTTTACGTGGTTTAGTCGGCGCAACTGACGGTAGTGAGATACTGACCAGTGAAATAACCGGTGATAGTGAAAATGCTGAACAATTAGGTCATACACTAGCGGAACAACTCCTTGAAAAAGGCGCTGATAGAATATTGCGTCAGGTATATGCTGAGCAGTAATACGCAAGTTTTAATTACACGTCCTGAAAAAGCAGGGCGTGCTTTAGCACAACAGTTAAAAAGCATTGGCATTGACAGTCACTGCCAACCTTTTTTTGATTACCAAGCACTTGCCAGTAAAACCACTACCGAAAAGCTCGTTAAGCAATATCCACAAGCCACCGTTATTTTCGTCAGTGTCGCTGCGGTCGAGTTTGCCCATCGCGCCGTTCATTTTTCTCAATGGCAACAAAAACGTGTCATTGCCATTGGTAGCGCCACTTTAGCTGCTTTAAAATCAAGAGGGCTTAACGCTGTTTCTCCTGAGCTTCATACCAGTGAAGGTTTATTAACACTTAATATACTCGATGAAGAAATGATAAGTGGCGAAACCATTATTATTGTTCGAGGTGATGGTGGCCGAGAGCATATTGCCGAGCAACTGAGTTTACGTAGCGCCAAGGTTTGCTATTTAGAAAGCTATAAAAAAGTATGGCAACCCATCACACAAAAACATGTTCAGCAATGGCGAAATCAGCGAATAAATTGTATTGTTATAACCAGTAACGCTTTGCTAGAAAGCATAGTACACTTAATAAAGAATTCAGAGAGTTACTGGCAAACCAATTGTTTATGGGTTGTCGCTAGCAAGCGTATAGCCGCACAAGCAAAACAACTAGGGTTACTCAATATCATTAATGCTAACGGTGCTAATGATCAAGCCATGCTTAGTGCAATCACTTCATATGGAAAAAATAATGACTGATAAAAAGCTAAACGAGTCAAATACGCCAGAAAACAAAGCAATTGACGAAAAGTCAGAGCAAGGTTTTTCAACTTCTATTTCACTGACATCAGCGAAAAAAGCATCCTCGAGTGAAGAAAAGAAGCCGGCCGAAAAGAATAATACATCAGCTGTGGTTGATGAAAAAAAACCAGCCATTAAAAGCTCAGGAAAAACAACTGAACCAACCACAGCTAACGATGCTAAGGTGAATAAACAAAAATTATCTAAGACTGCCGTAGTTTCTTTAATCATAGCTTTAGCAACAAGTGCTAGTGTCGGCGGTTTATATTATTGGGGAATGCAGCAGCAAGCACAGAACAAAGACGACTTCTTTCAAATAACTCAGCAAAGCTTAGCCAGTAGTGAACAAAAAACCCAACAAAGCTTGGCTAGTAGTGAACAAAAAATTAAACAATTATTCGCTCAGCAACAAACCATGTTTTCACAGCGTTTAAGCAGTGAGATTGCAACAATAACAACAGACAGCCAAGTTAAAATCGCTCAGCTTGAAAAGACTGTTGAACGATTATCACAAAATCAACCCAGTGATTGGTTGTTACACGAAGCAGAGTACCTTATTCGTATTGCTACTCGCACGATGTGGCTAGAGCAGGATACAAAGGCCGCTATTGCTTTGTTGCAAGATGCTGATATGCGCCTCAAAGAACTTGAAGATCCGCAGTTTTTACCTATTCGTCAATTAATTCGTCAAGACATCGCCCAATTAACATTGATACCGATTGTAGACAGCGAAGATACCGTTATGACCTTAATGGCGATGAGTCAACAATTAACAAATTTACCCTTAGCTATGGTCAAAATCCCCAACAATGACAGTAAGGGCACTGATTTAACTTTGTCTGATAATACCAATGATTGGCGAGCAAACTTAGCTAAAACATGGCAAAAGATTCTTGCTGATTTTATCACCGTCCGCAGAAGTAGTGGTAATGTAACACCATTAATGTCGCCACAACATCAACAAAACCTTATTGAAAACCTCAGCTTAAAAATACAATTAGCTCAGTGGGCAGTGACAGAGAAAAAACAAAAAGTTTATAATCAAAGCTTAAATGACATTCAATTATGGTTAACTGAATATTTTAATATGACAAAAGTTGAAAACCAAAATTTTTATCAAGGCATTCAACAACTAAAAAGTAAAATTATCACTTATGACTACCCAAGCACGCTTTTATCACTAAAAGCGATTAGCAAAATGCTCGCAGAACCTACTTTAAAACCAACACTTGAGCAATTAGTGCCGCATGCGATGCCAGATAAATTACTCGATAGCAAAGAGCAGTCGCTTGATAGCTCAGCCAAAGCATTACCTGAAGAAGTTGCACCAAAAGAGTCAAAAGTACCGGCTAGTCGTATCAGTGAGGCGTTATAATGAAAAAATTAATACTGTTGATATTAATATTTTTTGCTGCGGTTGCTATTAGCCCACTGTTAATCAACGAAAAAGGTTATATCTTAATTGCGATCGGCGATTTAACCATAGAATCAACCGTAGTAACGGCAGCTATTATGTTAACGCTATTATTTATCGCCTTAGCGTTGTCAATGACACTTGTGCGTGGCAGTCTACGTTTGGGGTTTGGCGGTTGGAACAAGATTGCTTTTGCTAACCGTCGCCGTGCTTTAAAAGACTTTAAGCGCGGTATTGCGGCGTTTATTCTTGAAGACCATCAACAAGCAGAGCATTTATTAGCTAAAGCGGCTGAACCATCGACGTTTACTCATATCGCTTACCTATTGGCAGCAGCGGCATCGTCAAAACAATCGCTACGATCAAATACTAATCATTACTTGGCCTTATTAGCGCGAGAAGGCAGTGATTTTAAAGGTTCGGGGTTAGAGTCAACCTTAGTGACCATTAAGTTATTAATCTCTCAAGAAGACTTTGCACAAGCACGTGGTCTTATTGATGAACACCACAAACATATTGGTCATGATGCACGGCTATTAAGCTTAGAAATCACCTTAAGCTTGCAAGAAAAGCGCTTTGATTATGTGATAGAACAACTCGTTTCAGCCCGTAAACAAAAAACCATTAGTGGTGAAAAAATAGCACTATGGGAAACCAGCGCTTTTTACGGGGCTTTTAATGAAACAATAAGCAAAGAAAGCAAGGATTCGTTAGCACTACGTTGGCAAAAACTTGCCCGTAAATTAAAGCAAAGTGAAGCTATTCTATGGGCTTATTGTCAAGTATTAGCCGAGCACAAAATCACTGAGCCGCTCAATAAAATATTATTGCCTGTAATTAAAAAGGGCGCCGATGATAAATTTTTACAGAAGATTCGCCAGCTACCTATTTTTGCTGCTGATGAATTAATCAGTGCAGTACAAAAACAATTACATAATGATCCTCATAGCGCTAAATGGTTAAGTTGTTTAGCTAATTTAGCCGCTAAATCTCAGCAACTGCCAATGGCAGAAAAAGCCTTTAATAGCCTGGTTAATTTAGCCGGCAGACAATATGACGTTATTGATTTACTGACTTTTTCTCAAGTATTAGAGCAGCAAGGCGACTATAAAAAAGCGAATCAAGTATTAAATAAAGCCTTAGGTCAAATTGACGGTTTTAAAAATAATATCTTAGCTATAAATAACGGAAATGAACAAAAATGAATTTAACAATCGACTTTAAAAAACCTGAAATTGCTGGTGCTTTTGATTGGCAATTGTGCCAAGAAATCAATGTAAAAAACGAGCAAGGCGATATTATTGCTAAAGCCGAAATTGAGCTGATCACCCTCAACAAACACCGCGATGCGATTGGCTCTTATACTTTATTAGCCAATGAAGATACTGATTGGGAAATTCCACTCAATCTTTATTTTAAAGGCCAAAACCTTGAGCAAGGCTTGTGTGAACAGTTAAGTATTACCGCTGAGACAAAAAAAGCTAAGACACATATTTTACTTGAAGCGATTAGTGTTTTGCCACAATATCGTCAACAAGCTGTTGGTCAATACCTGCTTAAAGAGATTGTTAAGCATCATCAAAAGGCTCAATCTATCACGGTATTAAGCATGCCAATGCACCAATTTGTTGATGCCGATGAATGTGAAGATGATGCTATTAAAGCTTATTATCAAGCCGCTGATTTACAAACTGAAAAAGTAGCGATAGGGGATTTGACTCACTTTTTTACTAAAAGTGGCTTCGTTGAGTTTACTGTCGACGAAAGTTTACTCGCTGAGCCTTTACCCTATCAAATATTTGTTGCTAGCCCACAGAGTATATTAAAAGACTCAATCTAAAAATATTTTGAGCTTAAGTAGCTTATATCAAAAACAAATAAAAGAGGCCCACTATGTTTAGCATTCACGGAGAATGGAGAATTGAAGTTTGTGGCAATGTTGTTGTGCAATGGTTTTCGGGCACTTGGAACGAAGAAGCTATTATTGCTTATGTTAAAGAGTTTCGTGCTAAAGCAAGCCCGCTTAAAGGTAGTCCTTGGGCTATTGTTTCTTCTTTTGAGGATTGGGAGTTCGGTGTTCCTGCAATTGATAAACATATTGAAGAACATTGCCAGTGGTTTAAGGACAATGGTTGCAGCAAAGATTGTCATATTTACACGGTCAGTGCCGCCAAAGAAATGCAATTAGAAAGGTTAATACCGCATACTGATGAGTCTTATGAACGACAAGTGTTTACCAATACTGAAGATGCGTCGGTCTGGTTAGCGAGTCATGGTTTTTTTGTTGATAGTTTAAGCATCAATCAAATAGCGAATACATAGCTACTTGATATCGTAAGTCATTATAAAAAATAAAATAGCCATCATCACTCCTACCCTGATGACTATCTTCACAAAGCCTTATTTAATAAATACTCACGCACTAAGCATTTATTAAATAAGGTTCTCTACCTTGATGTTTGTTGCTACGTTTGAATGACCCTTTACCTTTTTTAGCCTGCACAACCTGCAGTTTATAAATTTTCGATGTGACAATAGCCGCAAAAAAATTATCTTTGATTTTCCCTCGTCCTAAGTCTGTTGCTATAGCATTTTGCAATACTTGACCCTGTTTATTTTTACTCATTAACTTTACTCTTTAATCATAAAAGCCATCGGTATGATGGCTTTATCGGTAATTCATCTAAAACTTTATCTAATATTAAATATAGGCAAAAGCATCAGCGAACATATGTTCAACTAAGGCACCTTGCGCTAAAAAGTCAGTACGAACTGCTCCCACCATATCAAAACGACCCGCCAGATAAATATCATAATCTGCTAAATTTTTAATATCCTTCATCACAACGTGGTGAACCATGCCAACTTGCCCTTGCCAATTGTCATCAGGGTTCTCTACGACGGGATGAAAAGCACCATTTTCTAAACCAGCAATAATTTTAGCTGTTTTTTCTAGTTCATAACAAGCATTTTGATCACGTAATCCCCAATAAACAACAACTTTTCGTGATGAGTTTTGTGACGCTAATAATTCGTACATAGATTTTATATAAGAAAAGCCTGTTCCGCCCGCCAAGAGCAAAAGCGGACGTTCACTTTCACTGCGCAGCTGCGCATTACCTAGTGGCATCTCAACAGTAACGGTATTATTGGCTTTAATATGCTCAATAACTTGCATTGGATAACTGTCAGCACCAGAAGCACCGATTTGTAGTTCAATTAATTCAGCATTTGGTGCACTGGCTATAGAGAATGGACGTTTATCCTCCTCACTCATCACAAAGTTTAAGTATTGGCCGGCTTGAAAATCGATTTGCTCACTTGGCTTTAATAGCACTTTATAAACAAACTCTGTCAGTGATGTTAATGATTCTACCTGACACTTAATTTTATTCATTTATTTAAACCTTTCATTATTCAGATCCTAAAGCGGGTTTAGGATAACAGTTACTAGCTCTTTTTATCAGTTGCTGGAAAAATATTAAGTTCATCCCAAATATTATCAACATCTGCTTTAATTTCTTCGGTCATTACAATGGGCTCACCCCATTCGCGATTTGTTTCACCTGGCCATTTGTTTGTTGCATCCATGCCCATTTTTGAACCTAAACCAGAAACCGGTGAGGCAAAATCTAAATAATCTATGGGTGTATTTTCAATTAATACCGTATCACGACTTGGATCCATCCGTGTAGTCATTGCCCAAATTACGTCTTTCCAATCACGGGCATTAATATCATCATCACAAACAATTACGAACTTAGTATACATAAATTGCCGTAAAAAAGACCAAACCCCCATCATTACGCGTTTTGCATGTCCTGCATATTGCTTTTTAATGGTAACAATCGCCAAGCGATATGAGCAACCTTCTGGTGGTAAATAGAAATCCTGAATTTCAGGAAATTGTTTCTGTAAAATAGGCACAAACACTTCATTTAATGCCACACCTAAAATAGCTGGCTCATCGGGTGGACGTCCGGTATAAGTACTGTGATAAATAGGGTCTTTACGATGGGTGATATGGGTAACTGTCATCACAGGGAAGTTATCAACTTCATTATAATAACCGGTATGATCGCCATATGGCCCCTCTGGAGCAACCTCAGCAGGGTCTAAGTACCCCTCTAAAATAATCTCAGCGGTCGCAGGTACTTCTAAATCGTTACTAATACATTTTGCCACTTCTGTTTTAGCGCCACGGAGTAAACCGGCAAAAGCATACTCTGACAAGGTATCAGGAACGGGCGTTACCGCACCTAAAATAGTGGCAGGGTCTGCCCCTAAAGCGACAGAAATAGGGTATTTCTCACCGGGATTAGTTTGCTTAAATTCTTGAAAATCTAATGCGCCACCACGATGTGATAGCCAACGCATAATAATTTTATTTTTACTGATTAATTGCTGGCGATAAATACCTAAATTTTGACGTTCTTTATGAGGGCCGCGTGTCACGGTTAATCCCCAAGTAATTAAAGGAGCAACATCACCTGGCCAACACTTTTGAATAGGTAGCTTAGTTAAATCTACATCAGCACCCTCAATAATAACTTGCTGGCATAATGGCTTTTTAATGACCTTTACCGGCATATTTAAGACTTGCTTATAGACCGGAATTTTACTTATCGCGTCACGAAATCCTTTCGGAGGCTCTGGCTCTTTTAACATAGCCAGTAATTTGCCAACATCACGCAAGGCTCGTACATCGGGTTGCCCCATAGCCAAGGCAACCCGATCAGGGGTACCAAACAAGTTGGTTAGTACTGGCATGCCGTGTGGAACACCATTTTTATCAACGGGGTTTTCAAACAGTAACGCTGGCCCCTCTGCGCGCAAGGTACGGTCACTGATTTCGGTCATCGTTAAGTCTGTAGAAATAGGCTGAGAAATACGCTTGAGCTGGCCTATTTTTTCTAACTGCTTAATAAAGTCTCTTAAGTCACTATATTTCATAAATTTAAATCACTTACCCACTTAATAATTTGACAGTGTTTTAAGCAAAAACGCCAGTCGTTATTGCTAACGCTGGCGTTTATGTACAGGATGTACGGTTTGTCGCAATCTCACGAATGTGAATGAGCGACCAATAAACTATTTACGTTTCATAGAGTCAAAAAATTCGTTATTCGTTTTAGTCATCGCTAGTTTATCGATAAGAAACTCAATCGCGCCAACTTCATCCATTTCATGAACGATTTTACGTAAAATCCACATTTTCTGTAATTCAGCAGGTTTAGTGATGAGTTCTTCACGGCGAGTACCACTGCGATTAATATTAATCGCTGGGAAAACACGTTTTTCAGACACTTTACGAGAAAGGTGTAGTTCCATGTTACCGGTACCTTTAAACTCTTCGTAAATAACTTCATCCATCTTAGAGCCAGTTTCTACTAGCGCTGTGGCGATAATCGTTAAACTACCACCGTGTTCAATGTTACGTGCTGCACCAAAAAAGCGTTTTGGACGATGTAAAGCATTAGCATCAACACCACCAGTAAGAATTTTACCTGATGATGGAATAACCGTATTATAAGCTCGAGCTAATCGCGTGATTGAGTCGAGTAAAATAACAACATCTTTTTTATGTTCAACTAAACGCTTCGCTTTTTCAATAACCATTTCAGCTACTTGTACATGACGGTTTGCTGGTTCATCAAACGTTGATGCAATGACTTCGCCTTTTACCAAGCGCTGCATTTCTGTCACTTCTTCCGGACGCTCATCAATAAGCAAGACCATTAACTCGGCATCAGGATGGTTATGAGCAATACTTTGCGCAATGTTTTGAAGTAATAAGGTTTTACCGGCTTTTGGTGGGGCAACAATTAAACCACGTTGTCCTTTACCAATTGGAGAAGCTAAATCTAAAACACGTGCGGTAATATCTTCGGTTGAGCCGTTACCACGTTCCATGATTAAACGCTGATCAGGATGAATAGGCGTTAAATTTTCAAAGAGTATTTTGTTGCGAACATTTTCTGGCTTGTCAAAATTGACTTCTGCGACTTTTAATAGCGCAAAATAACGTTCACCTTTTTTAGGTGGACGAATTTTTCCGTGAATAGTATCACCAGTACGCATACTAAAACGGCGAATTTGACTCGGTGAAACATAAATATCATCAGGTCCCGCTAAGTATGAGGAATCTGAAGAACGCAAAAAACCAAAGCCGTCTTGTAAAATTTCTAAAACACCGCCACCAAAAATATCATTATCGTTTTCGGCATGGGCATTTAATATAGCAAAAATTATGTCTTGTTTACGATTGCGGCCTAAATTATCAAGCTTCATAGATGCGGCAAGCTCGACAAGTTCGCTTATTGGTTTTTCTTTAAGTTCGATCAGGTTCATAGTGGGGTTCTTTAACTATTTATATTGAAGTGAGTTTGCCTGTTGGCATCATTGAAATTGGAGTTTGGTTTGAAATGTGGTTCATTAGAAAGCTAAATTTAGCACTAAAATTTAATCAGGTAAAGGATCAAAATTTGATCTATGGCTTTCTTCTTTAATTATTAAGCTAATATATACAAAAAAGGCTCGTAAATACGAACCTTTTTATGAAAACTTATAAATTATTATCAATAAACTCTTTTAATTGAGTTTTAGATAATGCGCCGACCTTAGTATCAGCGACTGCGCCATCTTTAAATAGCAATAACGTAGGAATACCACGAATACCATATTTAGGTGGAGTAATTGAATTTTGATCGATATTTAATTTACCAACAGTTACTTGACCTGCATATTCTTCTGCAATGTCATTTAATAAAGGTGCAATCATTTTACAAGGACCACACCATTCAGCCCAAAAATCGACTAATATAAGGCCTGAGGCGGTAATTACGTCAGTATCAAAACTGTCATCTGTTAACTGAACAATTCTATCGCTCATTTGTATCTCCGTTAAATGGTGGCATTTTGCCAATTGCTGGGGATTATAACGCCATCATAATGAATTACCAACTTTGATCTTATAACTGTTGGCTATTTCTAACATTAATTAAGTATTTATGAATACATTTGCTCGATACCGTTTTTTATTAACAATATAACCTGTTAAGCTGTGCGCATGAATAAAACACACTTAACTGAAACTAAGTTCTCAGAACTTAACCTCGACGCAAAAGTTGTCGCAGGTCTTGACGCTATGGGCTTTGAGTATTGCACTTCAATTCAAGAGCAATCTTTGCCCATTTTATTGAAAGGTACTGATATTGCAGGCCAAGCACAAACTGGCGAAGGTAAAACAATCGCCTTTTTAGCTGCAACCTTTCATCACTTATTACAAAAACCAGATCCTAAGCATAATCAACCACGTGCGCTGATTATGGCACCAACACGTGAATTAGCGGTTCAAATTCACCGCGATGCTAAAGAAATGGCAAAAAGCACCGGCTTACGTTTAGGCGTAGTTTATGGTGGTGAAGGCTATGAAAGCCAACGTTTAGAGCTTGAAGCTGGCGTTGACATTCTTATTGGTACTTGTGGTCGTTTACTCGATTACATGAAACAAGGCATCTATAACCTTAATAACATTGAAGTTGTTGTACTTGATGAAGCCGATCGTATGTTCGACTTGGGTTTTATTAAAGACATTCGATACATGTTTAATCGCATGCCTGCTGCAACAGCACGTTTAAGTATGTTGTTTTCAGCGACCTTGTCTTTTCGTGTAAAAGAACTTGCATTTGAACACATGAATGAGCCTGAAAGTGTTGAAATCGCGCCAGAACAAAAAACAAACACTCGAATTTCTGAAGAATTATTTTATCCTTCAAACGAAGATAAAATGGCTTTATTACAAACATTAATTGAAGAAGAGTGGCCTGAAAAAGCGATCATTTTTGCCAATACTAAACATGTTTGTGAAAAGGTATATTCACATTTAGAAATAGATAACATTCGCGTTGGTTTATTAACTGGCGATGTACCACAAAAGAAACGTTTAAAAATTCTTGAGCAATTCAGTGCCGGAGAATTAGATATTCTTGTTGCAACCGATGTTGCTGCACGTGGTTTACATATTCCTAGCGTTAGTCATGTATTTAATTATGATTTACCCGATGATTGTGAAGATTATGTTCATCGCATAGGCCGTACTGGTCGTGCTGGTGCAACCGGTCATGCCATTAGTTTTGCCTGTGAAGGTTACGTTTTTAACTTACCTCCTATCGAAACTTATATTGAACATGCCTTACCAGTAAGTAAATATAATCAAGATGCGTTATTAACAGACTTCCCTACCCCTAAACCTCGTCCTCGTCGCCATAAGCCTCAAAATGGTGGACAAAATCGTGGTAGAACGGGTGGTAACAACCAGCGTCGCTACTAGGCAGCTATGACGATCACCCATACTGAGATTTCAACACCTCTTTATGCGGTGATCGATTTAGGTTCAAACAGCTTTCATATGTTGATCACCCGACAGCTAGCAAATAGTGTTCAGGTGGTTGATAAAGTTAAACGTAAAGTGCGTTTAGCCTCCGGTTTAAATTCAGACAACCAACTTAGCCAAGCCGCTATTGCCCGAGGGCTTGAATGTTTAAGCTTCTTCGCTGAACGGCTGCAAGATATTCCTCAAAAAAATGTCCGTATTGTTGCGACAGCAACCCTACGTCTTGCTAAAAATCGTGAAGAGTTTTTAACGCAAGCCAATAAGATTTTAGGACAACCAATAAAGCTACTCAGTGGCAAACAAGAAGCTAAAAATATTTATTTAGGAGTAGCACATACCAGTTGTGGTGCTAAACAACGCTTTGTTATTGATATTGGCGGCGCAAGTACTGAGCTTATTTTAGGTGATGGCTTTGTCACTAAACAAGTTGAAAGCTTAAATATTGGCTGTGTCACTTTTAATAGCCGTTATTTCTCTGATAATAAATTAACGGCTGAAAATTTTGCTCTTGCTACAGCTGCAGCAAAAAAAGTAATCCTTCCTTTAGTTGAGCGTTTTAAAGAGACAGGTTGGAAGTTAGTATTAAGTGGCTCTGGCACTATGCAAGCCCTCACCGAAATGCAACAATTTACCCATAAAAGTACTGGCGTTAATCTGCTTTTCTTACAGACCATTCAACAACAGTTAATGCAATGTAAAACAATAAGTGAAATTAAGATTGCTGGGCTTAGCCAGGAAAGATCGCCGGTTATAGCCAGTGGCGTCGCTATTTTAATTGCCGTCATTGAATGTTTCACCATTGAGAATATTCAGTTATCAAGCGGTGCTTTACGTGAAGGTTTACTTTACAGCATGCTACCTGAAAATATAGATATGAGTATTCGACAGGGTACGATTAATTCTCTCACTGAAAAATTTCATATTGATAACCAACATGCTAAGCGGATACAAAAGCAAGCGACGAGCTTATTTCATACCTACAAAAAGTCTTGGTCATTAGATGAAGAAAACAGCTTGGCATTATTAAATGCTGCCTGTGATTTACATGAAATTGGTTTGTTATTAGAGTTTAAGCAGCATCAACGCCATGGTGCTTACATATTACAACACGCAGATTTACCTGGCTTTAACCAAATAGAACGACAATTGCTAGTCAGCTTAGTTTTATTACACAAAGGTGACATTGATGTCGATTTGCTACGAAATCAAACGGCAGTAAATTTTCAGCAAGCAAGCTACCTGTTAGTTATTTTACGTTTAGCCATCATTTTATGTCGACGCCGCAAAGATGATGCTTTACCCGATTATCAAACCGCTATTATTAAAAGTAAGTCTGATGACATTATCAATTTATGTTTACCAACGACTTGGCTTGCTACACACCCCCTTATCGCTGACGAACTGCTCCAAGAAAGTGCCCATTTAACACAGCTTCATTTATCACTTAACATCTTTTGTGAGACTCAATAAGCCCCTAAATAACAATTTATTTATCGTTTGGTATCTGCTCTGCAAAGGTCAATAACACACTTAAATATCGATCTTTAGTGACCATTAGCTATTGGTTTTAGATGCCCAAAGATTGGTAAAAATAACAATACTACCACCTATTACCATCATTACAGTTATTTGTTCGCCTAAAAGAAAATATGCCGCTATAGAACCGTAGATAGGCTCTAAACTTACCGCGATACTTGCTGTTTGCGCTTTAACAACTTTTAGAGAATGATTAAATAATGTATGAGCAACAGCCGTAAAAAGAACACCTAAAATAATTAATACCGACAACTGTTGGTAAGATATGGTGATCGGATATAAAAACATCAGGGGTAATAAGCATACCGTAGCACACGCATTTTGATAAAATGCCACTTTTTTAGCCGAGGTTTTAGCAACAAATTTTCGATTTAACAGTGTTAACAAAGCAAAACTCATTGCCGATGTCATTCCCCATATCACCCCTTCGATATCACCGGCACTTAAATGGTTAAGTGGTAAAATAAATAGGATACCAACAACAGTGAGTAAGGCCTGTAATAATGCCTGATAATGAAATTTTTCTTTGAAAAACATCGGCTCTAAAAAGCTAACAAAAACAGGAAAAGTTGCAAAAGTGATCAAGCCAATTGCGACACTTGATACCTGAATAGCATAAAAGAAGCTGCCCCAATGAAAAGCTAAAACTAAACCGGTAAAAGCAAGCGGCAGTAGCAGTGACTTTTCAACCCTTAGTGATTGTTTTCTTATCAGCAAAACAAAGAGTGCGATAGTCGCCGCGGCAAAAGCAGCACGGCCAAAAACAATATGGCTGGCTGGCATATTTAGCCACTTAGCAAAAAGACCCGATATAGCGAAAAGTAACACCGCACTATGCAGTGAAAATAATGACTGTTTGTGACTGGGCATTAATGCTCGATTTAGTAAAATTAAACAAGTCATTCTATCAGCTAAAACACATCAGCTAATAGAATAAGTCGTTTGCCTATATATTTTTACTATCTACTTATGCCATTGCAAAGTACGATTTTTACGCTTAGCACCTTTAAGGCTAAGTGATAAAGTTACTGCTCTTTTAACCAGCAAGCCACTTTTTTGGCAAAGTAAGTTAAAATACCATCAGCGCCTGCGCGTTTAAAAGCCAGTAAACCCTCCATTACACAAGGTTTTTCAGCTAACCAGCCATTTTGAATAGCTGCCATGTGCATTGCATATTCGCCACTCACTTGGTAAGCATATGTTGGCACTTGAAAGGTATCTTTTACCCGGCGTACAATATCTAAATAAGGCATACCCGGTTTTACCATCACCATATCTGCACCTTCAGCAATGTCTTGAGCAACTTCATGTAATGCTTCATCGCTGTTTGCTGGGTCCATTTGATATGAGAATTTATTACCGCCTTTGATATTACTCGCAGAGCCAACAGCATCACGGAAGGGGCCATAATAATTAGAGGCATATTTTGCTGAATAAGCTAAAATTCGTGTGTTTACAAAACCATGTTTTTCTAATTCTTGACGAATAGCGCCAACACGACCATCCATCATATCAGAAGGAGCAACGACATCCGCGCCAGCTTGGGCATGAGATAAGGCCTGCTTAACTAGAATTTCTTTGGTAATATCATTTAATACATAACCTTCATCTTTACCCTTAATGCCAAGAATGCCATCTTGTCCATGGGTCGTAAAAGGGTCGAGAGCAACATCGGTTATTACCCCTAATTCTGGGAACTTAGCTTTAAGTGCACGAACAGTGCGTTGTGCTAGTCCCTCAGGGTTATAAGCTTCTTCAGCCATTAATGACTTTTTATTTGCCGGGGTGACAGGAAATATAGCGATGGCAGGAATACCTAAATCAACCAGTTCTTGCGCTTCTTCTAATAATAAATCAATACTTTTACGTTCCACGCCAGGCATAGAGGCAATAGCTTCGCGCTGATTTTCGCCATCGAGGACAAAAACGGGATAAATTAAATCATTAACGGTTAATTGATTTTCTGACATTAGGCGACGCGAAAAATTATCACGGCGCATGCGGCGCATTCTGCGGGCAGGAAATTGCCCAAAAGCGTTACTCATAAAAATATTCCTATATAAATAAAGTTGATAGATTAGTGGTTAAATATCACTAACTTTTACAAAATCTTGTTGAATCACTTGATTGCGGCCATTATGTTTTGCTTGATATAAGGCTTGATCTGCTACGACAAAGAGATGCTCAGCTTGAACATCTTTTTGTTGTAAATAAGTGCTAATGCCACAGCTAATGGTTAAATTTATGATGATGTCGTTATAGCTAACTTGGCAGCTGGCAATACTTTCCCTTAATTCCTCAGCAAGCGCCATTGCGCCCTTGCTGTCGGTTTCGGGTAATATTAAACAAAACTCTTCACCACCATAACGACAACTAATATCAGCACTGCGCCGCAAGCAACTTTTAATGCAAGCAGCAACCGCGACTAAACATTCGTCACCAGCTAAATGACCATAATTATCATTCACTGTTTTGAAATGATCGATATCAATAACCAATAAGCTCAAGGGCGTTAAATTACGGCGACTACGTCGATATTCAGCCAGTATTTTTTGATCATAGAATCTGCGGTTATATAAACCGGTCAGCTCGTCTAACGTATTCTTTTCTTCCAACTCTTTATTAACTTCTTCGAGTTCTTGCAAGGCAATGTTGAGTTCTAAAGTACGCTCTTGCACTTTACTTTCGAGCTCATCGTTATCTTGAACTTCATTTTCAACATGCTGATTTTCAGTAACATTATCATGAAATTTAGTAGTGTTTTTTTCTTGTAGACAGACTAATAGTGTCATTAACAGAGCCGTTAATAATATTAATAAGGTTAGCGATGAAAATTGCAAAACCAACTGAATTGTCGTGAACATCAACACTAATATTGTGACGATAAAAAGGTAGGAAATCGAACGATTAAATAGTGAAATCATTGAAACTCACCTAAATTAAAAACTTTTCGTGCATTTTCACTGGTAGCATTAATAATATCGTTATTATTGCACTGGTATAATTCAGCAAGTTTTTCTATAACGTATGGCAAATAGGCCGGTTCGTTTCGGCTGCTTTTAGGTTTAGGCTTAATGCTTCTTGGCGTTAAGTATGGCGCATCGGTTTCAATCATCAACTTATCTAATGGAATTGATGGTATAAGCGCTTGTAATGGTTTTCCGCGACGCTCGTCGCAAACCCAGCCAGTAATACCAATATACATTCCTGCTGATAAGCATTGGTCTAACTCATCAGCATTACCAGTAAAACAATGAGAAACCATAGCGGGCACAGCGGTTAAGTAAGGAGAAAGTAATTGAAACCAAGCAGGAAAAGCATCTCGCTGGTGAAGAAAAAGTGGCAACTGGAGTTCTGCCGCTAACGAGATTTGTTCGGCAAATACTTTTTCTTGTTGCTTTGGCGTTGAAAAATTACGGTTGAAATCTAAACCACATTCGCCAATCGCTTTTACCGCTTTATGTTTGGCTAACCTTCTAATATCGTGTAAATAATCATCACTGACATTATCGGCATCATGAGGATGCACACCTGCTGTGCTATAAAGATAATCAGGATATTGTGCAGACAATTGTAAAGCTTTATGGCTTTCAGCTATATTGGTACCCGTGACCAACATAGCAGTAATTCCAACAGATTTAGCCCGCGCGATTAATTCATCACGGTCTTTATCAAAACGCGTATTTGTTAAATTAACGCCAACATCTATCATTAGCTATCCAATTTCATCAAACTAAGCTTCTTCAGATTCGTTTTTTTTCTGGTATATAGACGCTATAAAAACGCCTAATTCAAATAATAACAGCATAGGTACTGCCAGTAATGTTTGTGAAATAATATCAGGCGGTGTTAATAACATGCCAACCACAAAGGCACCAACGACAACATAGGGCCTTTTTGCACGTAAACTGGCGGGATCGGTAAAACCGGTCCAACACAGTAAAATAATGACAATGGGTATTTCAAAAACAACTCCAAAGGCAAAGAATAATTTTAGAACAAAATCTAAATAACTGGTAATGTCCGTTGCAATATTTACCCCTTCAGGCGCGACAGAAGTAAAAAAAGCAAAAATTATTGGAAAGACCACATAATAAACAAAAGCAATACCACTATAAAATAACAAGGTACTGCCAAACATCAACGGAATAACTAAGCGTTTTTCATTTTTATATAGACCAGGCGCGACAAAAGCCCAAATTTGATAAAGAATAAATGGCATGGCGATAAATATAGAAAGCACCATGGTTAATTTAAACGGAGCAAAGAATGACGAGGCAACATCTGTTGCGATCATTTGCCCCCCTTCAGGTAAGGTTTCCATTAAGGGTTTGGAAACATATTCATAAATCTCATTAGCGAAATAAAACAAACCTAAAAAGACAATCAATACTCCCACTACAACGTTCAATAATCGGCTGCGTAATTCGAGTAAATGATCAAATAAAGTATAGCTACTGGCTGAAGATGAATTCATGGTGTTACTTTTTATTTTCTTGTGAAGATGAAAGGTTCGCAGTGACCGTTGTTTCTTCAGTCACCTTATCACTCTTTTCAATATTTTCTGAGACAATGCTTGGTGAGTCAACTTTTTCAGGCCCTTTATCTAGTTGATAAGGACGATTGACCATCTCAGCAGCTTCTTGTAAGGTTTTTAATGATTCTGCAATCTCAGGTGAGAGATTTTTCATATCCGCTTGTTCTGCTTTTTTCAAATTAGCATGTAATTCTTGAATACGTAATTCTTCAGTAAGCTCAGTTTTCACACTGTCACTAAACTTACGAACACCACTTATCCAGCTGCGAACCGTACGAATAGCAACAGGTAAACGCTCTGGACCTAAAACGATCATACCTATTATCGCAATCAGCGACAGCTCCCAAAAGCCAATATCAAACATCGCTTATGCCTGATCTTTTTCTTTTGTTTTTACTTTCTCTTCGGCATCGACAGCAGTAGACTTATCAGCAATATTTTCTGCACTTTCTTCTTCCTTTTTGGCGCTGCTATCAGTCATAGCATTTTTAAACCCTTTTACGGCAGAACCTAAATCCCCACCTAGATTACGTAATTTTTTTGTGCCAAATAACAACACTATAATAACCGCAACAATTAATAATTGCCAAATTCCCATATTTCCCATGATAAACCCCTATTATTTAGAATGGATTCATTATAAAGTTTTAAAATGAAAAATCATCCTTTGATAGACAAAATAATGCGATAGGACAAACTTTGCAGAAAAAGCACCTTATTTATCTGAGTTGCTTGTTGATGATCAGCATTACCTTCACTACTTTTCAAAGTAATGCTAGACAAGATCAAAACATGGACAGTGACACTGAGAAGCAAATAGTAAAACCAATCAAACAGCCAGAAAGGCATGTCGTGCCTACGCTTGTGCCCGATCACTGGGGTCAAGAAGTACACGACACCATCGCTAACTCTGTTTATCAATCAGCGACTTGGTTTGATAGTTTTTTTACCGATATTGATAGTCAACAAATTGAACCTAAAGCAACAGCAAAAATACGTTTTGGCTGGATCCCAAAAGCCCGTCATTTGGCAGAGCTTGATTCTCGTTTTCGATTAAAAGTAAAGTTACCCCACTTTAAAGACAAAATGAGCTTGATCCTTTCTGATGAAGATGATGTTGAAGATGGCCAGTTGCCGCTCGATGGCATTGGTACTCGCCCAGAAATAAATGAAGAGAGCTTCGCTGCAGCATTGCGTTATGTAGTCAAAAAGAAGAGCGATAGCTTAGTTGATACTCGATTAGGAATTTCAGGCGGTGATATCTTTATAAAGGTACGCCAGCGCCAGTTGTATACTTACAATGAAAAGCACGGTTTTAAAGTTGAACCTTCAACCTATTACTTTTTAGGTGATGGTCTTGGTGCAAAATTATTTCTTGAATATAATTATCAATATAATGAAAAATCACAATATAGAATCAACTATACTATTCGTGGCTCTGAATCATTTAGTGGTATTCGATGGAAACACGGCTTTTATCAATTAAACCAATTAAATTCAACAACGGCATCAGTTGTTGGTTTGCAAGTTGAAGGTGAGCGTAATGGTCAATATGGTTTTTTTACCGACAAGTATACGCTAAGTTATCGTTACCGATTCAATGCGTTAGAAAAATGGTTATTTTTTGAAGTTGAACCTTTTTTAGAATGGTCCCAAGAGGATAACTATACCACTACACCCGGAATTGCTTTACGCATAGAAGGTTTTTTCAGTAAAATATAACTGATAGTTAGCCGTTCACTTCAAGTATGGCTTCATTTTCAGCCATGATTCGCGGCATTTTTACTGGTCGACTAATATGAAAACCCTGACCAAACTCACAACCAGCGTTCTGCAGCTTTTTCAACATTTCTTCTGACTCTATCCCTTCAGCGACTAAATGATAACCAAAATTACTGCCGAGATCATGCAAAGCCTTTACTAACGATAAATTTTTATTATTAGTATTCAGTGTACGGACAAAGCTTCTGTCGAGTTTGATAAATTCAAAAGGGTAGTTGTGCAAGAAATTTAATGACGATGAACCAGCACCGTAGTCATCAAGGGCAAGTTTAACGCCAAAATCTTTTAATCGACGTAAATTTTTCAGGGCTAACTCACTTTGTTGCGCAAATGCGGACTCGTTAAATTCGAGAATTAAGCGATGTGGCTCTATGCCAGCGTCTTTAATTTGCTTGATCAATTTATTGAGCTGATTGGCCTGAACTAAGTGACGTCCCGATAAGTTAATACCGATAAAAGCATTAAAATACTCGCTACTTTGTCGCCAGCTTTTTAATTGTTCACTCACTTCTTTAATAACCCAAGCTTCAATGTCTAATATCATGCCCGTTTCTTCAGCCATGTATAAAAATTCGCTTGGTGTTAATAGGCCTTTAGTTGGGTGCTGCCAACGTAATAAGGCTTCAAAACCAATAGTATTAGTTAGCGTTAAGTTTGATATTTGCTGATAATGCAGTTCAAACTGGCTCTCAATAATCGCAACACGCAACTCTTGCTCTAAAGTCATACTTGCCATAAGTTGTTCTCGCATACTTTCATCGAAAAAAACATAACGACCGCGACCCAAGTTTTTTGCTTGATACATGGCAGCATCAGCATCACGTAAAATCTCATGAGAATCTTTATAATGATCACTGCATTGTGCAATACCTATACTGGCATTAGAGTAAAGTGTATGGCCACCTAAACTAAAGGGTTTGGCAATAGCGGTAATAATGCGTGAGGCGACTTCTTCAATGTCACCTTGGCATTGCAGTGAATCGAGCAAAATAACAAATTCATCTCCACCTAAACGCGCCAAAATATCGTTATCTCTGACACAGTCTTGCAACCTTAACGCAATCTCAATAAGAAATTCGTCTCCAGCATGGTGTCCCAGTGTATCGTTGATCATTTTGAAGCGATCTAAGTCGATAAATAACACCGCAAACCCTTGTTCTGGATGGCGCTTTAAATGTCGCAGTGCGTAGCTCAATCGGTCTGAAAACATCGCTCTATTGGGCAATTTCGTCAGCCCATCGTGGTGTGCTTGATAGTAAAGTTGCGCTTCAGCTTTACGTCTTTCATCAATTTGCATACGCAAATTTAAATTACTTGCTTGTAGTTCTTGAGTGCGTTGATTAACCGTTTTCTCTAATTTTTCGTGATGCTTTTTAATTTCAGCTTGTGAGCGTTTGCGCAAAATAGCGGTATCAACATGCTGGCTAATAAAACGAATAAGTTTTAAATCACTCTGTTGATAGGCTTGCGAATCTTGGTAATGCTGAATAGCTAAAATGCCAAATATTTTTCCATCTTCCATTAATGGCGCAGCAAGCCATGCTTGTGGCATTTTATGTTCAGGATAATCTAAGGTCAGTGGTTCACTTGTTATCTTACCTTGTTCGGATAAATAAAATACTTCACCTTCCGCAATTAAAGTCGGCGCGGCAGCTTTAATTGCCAATTCGGTTAAACCGTAACCTAGCATTCTTGGTAGAGGAGAATGTACTTTTTCATCGTCATAATAGGGAAAGGTCACTATAGAGTGATCTTTGCTATCACTATTATCTAACAGGGCAATATATAAGTTTTTTGCCGGTAATAGGGTGTTTATTTCTTGATGAATAGCTCGAT
This sequence comes from Colwellia hornerae, assembly GCF_007954355.1. Classification (GTDB taxonomy): domain Bacteria; phylum Pseudomonadota; class Gammaproteobacteria; order Enterobacterales; family Alteromonadaceae; genus Colwellia_A; species Colwellia_A hornerae. The sequence goes on along the minus strand of NZ_VOLR01000014.1, from coordinate 6,243 downwards.
AGAAGCAGTCAATATCTTGTGAATTAGCGGTAATTTCTGAAATTGATAATAAGGCTTTATGCATTTTTACCGCTTTTTTTCGCTCGGCAATTTCAATTTGTAACTGCTTATTCGTTTCGGTCAGCTTTTCTGTACGCTGTAAAATACTTTGCTCTAATAACTCACGACTACGAACACGATCGATCGCTGTCACTAAGTGTAGGCCAATAAACTCAAGCAACTGACAGTCAGATTCATCAAAATAAAGTTTATCATCGTAACTTTGTAAGGCTAAAACACCAATAACTTGACTGCCACGCCTAAGAGGTACACCAAGCCAATCAATACACGATGAACCATAGAGAAAAATATTACCTGATTTTGCTAATGCCATACGTTCTTTGGCAGAACAGTGCATAGGTTTTTCATTTTCAAAAACCATACCTGTTAGGCATTTTCGCCAATCAGCAACTTTTAAATGATCATGTAAACGAATTTCTTCAGGGTTGTGGCAATGGGCAAGTTCGAGATTATGCTTTGAGTTGATCAAGGTGATATGAAAACTATCGGTAATTAATAAGGTTTTAATCACCGATTTAAGCTCAGCATAAAACGCTGCCATATCGGTAACTGTGCTTGCCAATTCAGACAACTGCAACAACCCCGATTGCATGGTTTTAACTTGCCGATACTTTTTAAGTAGAGACTTTAATTTTGGAAGCTGACGTAATGCCAGAATATCTTCCTTTGCCTTTGATTCCATCAAGGCGATTCCATATTTAGTTATTAGTATTATTTTTAAGCGTTTAGTCTACCAAATTAATATCACTTGGCTAGTACCTTATTTGAATTGTTAAGATCAATACAGTATATGTATGCTTTTTATACACCACAGTTGAGGAATTACGCTAATTTGATCGAAAATAGAGGCAATAACGGTTCAATTAACTAAAACAAACTAATACCAATAATCAAAAGGTCAAATCGACAAAAACAGCCATAAAAAAACCGACTGTCGTCGGTTTTTTTATTATGACAGACGATATTTAATAACTAAGCAGCCATTGAGCCTTTAAGTTTATTAAGGGCATTTTTTTCTAGCTGTCTGACACGTTCTGCCGAAATATGATATTTATTGGCTAAATCTTGTAGTGTCGTTTTATCTTCAGTTAACCAACGAGTTCTTATAATATCTTGACTGCGCTCATCAAGAATCACTAAGGCATTAGATAAACGTTTATTAGCATGAGCAGAGTGATCTTCGTCTTCAACCTGAACAGCGAGATCTGACTGATGATCTTCAAGATACAATGCAGGCGAGTAACCTCCACCGGCAGAGTTATCAACATCATCAGATGACAGCTCAAAAGCCTGATCTTGATTACTCATTCTAGATTCCATCTCTAAAACGTCTTTAGGTGTAACACCCAGTGTCTCTGCAACATTATTAATTTCGTCGTTACTAAACCAACCTAAACGCTTTTTATTTTTACGTAGGTTAAAAAACAATTTGCGTTGTGCTTTGGTCGTTGCCACTTTAACAATACGCCAATTACGTAACACGAACTCATGAATTTCAGCTTTTATCCAATGAACAGCAAACGAAACCAAGCGAACACCCACTTCTGGATTAAAACGCTTAACAGCTTTCATTAAACCAACGTTACCTTCTTGAATTAAATCTGCTTGAGGTAAACCATAACCTGCATAACCTTTTGCTACATGAATAACAAAACGTAAATGCGACATAATAAGCTCTTGTGCCGCTTGTAAATCATTTTCTGAATATAAACGAGTGGCGAGTTCATTCTCACGCTGTGCAGTAAGCATTGGAATGCCGTAAGCAGACTGCATGTAAGATTCAATACTACCGCTACGTGGAACCGTTAGCGCCATTGATTGTATCGGTTTACTCATTTTAAAACCCCTCTTTATCGCTCTTTAATAACTCTTAAAAAATTCTTAACTTTCTAGCCCGCTATAATAGCATACATCAACCGTGTAGGCGAGCAACGCATCACACATTACCTTACAACACAAGACGAAACAACTCAGTCCTGTAAATTTATCTGCTTTTTTTGTGTATATTTGTTAACATAAAAGCAGAAATAAACACTTATAATATAAAAAACAATAACTTATTTTTTATCAACAAGTAGTTCAACAAGGATGTGGCTATGACTTTACCTATTTAATTAGCTTATAAATGAATTTTAGAGGGTTACAATTTGTACTCATATGTTGCTCGTCAGCCAATCTTAGATATTAAACAGAATGTTGTGGCCTATGAGTTGCTTTTTCGCGATGGAAAAAGTAACAGTTTTCCTGACATTGATCCCAATCAAGCAACATCTAACATACTGACTAACAACCATTTAACCTTAGGAATAGAGCAAATTACTGGTGATTTACCCGCTTATATTAACTTTCATGCCGATACCTTGATTTTTCACTTTCCCAGCTTCCTCGATCCCAAAAACGTGGTATTAGAAATTTTAGAAGACGTTCCAGTAACCCCTCAACTATTAGCCGCTTGCCAATCACTTTATGAGAAAGGTTATAAACTCGCCTTAGACGATTTTGATTTTGATGAAAAATGGGCTCCATTTTACCCAATCATTGATATTATCAAAATTGATGTCCTGCAGTTTTCTATTATAGAAATTAGCAAGCTGGTCAGAAAGCTTGCCGGACTAAATGTAACGCTATTAGCGGAAAAAGTAGAAACCTCACAACAATTTGAACGATTAAAAATGCTCGGTTTTACACTTTTTCAAGGTTATTTTTTTGCTAGGCCAGAAATGCTTAAACAGCGTAAAATTACTACCGCAAAACAAAATATCCTCGAACTGATCAGCCAAGCGAGTCAAATAGAGTTAAACATTGACAAAATCAGTGAAATTTTTGCCATTGACCCCGGCTTAACCTATAAATTACTGCGTTTTATCAATAGCCCTACCTATGGCAGTAGCCAAGAAATAACATCATTAAAACATGCTCTTGCATACATCGGACAAGTTGAACTGAAAAAATTCATTGCTTTGCTTGCGCTGTCAGATTTGAGCTCAGATAAAAACCCAGAGATTATGCGTCTTTCTTTAGTTAGAGCTAAGTTCTGTGAAAAAATAGCCCTTTCTCGCTTTGAAAATGAAAATCCCCCTAAAGCTTTTCTCACCGGAATATTATCGTTAATCGATGGTATTTTAGATCATGAATTAGAATATGTACTGGGGGTGTTACCTATTCATGAAGGTATAAAGTCAGCATTAAGAAGCGAGCAGTGCGACCTTGGCGATTATCTGTCGTTAGTGAGAAAGATAGAACAAGGCTTATGGGCAGAAGCTGAAAAAATTGCCAACACAATTACCTTAGATAGTGAGATTTGTTTTCAAGCTTATAAAGACTCACTGTCATGGGCAGACGAAATGCTTAGCAGTGGCACTTAAACCTATAGTAAGTAGACTTTATTAATCTGCAGTAGGCTCTATCGCACGAATATGTTTACGCACTGAAATATAACTTCCTGACAAGCCAAGTATAACGGCCAATAATATCAGTGTCATCGCTTCTACAAAGCTTAAGCCGCTAATGGTAAAATTGCTCTGGTATAAATTTGTTAATTCAGAGAGAGCTCCCGATAAGTATTTAGCGAGTATAGCCACACATATGCAGGAAACCACACCACCCAAGACACCATACCAGAGACCCGCATATAAAAAAGGCCGTTGAATGAAGCTATCAGTTGCACCAACAAGTTTCATCACCGCAATCGCGTCTTTTTGATTTAAAATAGCTAACCGTATGGTGTTGCCGATAATAAGCACTACAGACAAACATAGCAAGGCACCAATACCCACCACGATATCTTCAATGAGTTTAGCAATAGCCTCTAGTCGAGAAAGCCATTCAAGATCTAACTTTCCTTGCTGAACCTCTCGTTCTTTTTCTAATTTTAATAACAACTCACCGGCCGCTTGTGTTTGACTAGCACGTGTTGTTGGGGTCACTAACAGTGTTGCCGGTAGAGGATTTTTATCTAAATATTCTAGCGCCTGTCCAAAACCAGATAACGTTTTAAACTCTTCTAAAGCTTTGTCTGCCGAAATGTAAGTAACCTTGGCGACCTCAGGATAAAGTTCAATTCTATGGACTAAATTTTGTGCCGCTTTATCAGTAACAGACAACTTCAAAAACAAGCTAATTTCTGAGGCGGTATCCCACTGTTCACTGATCGCCTTAGCATTTTTGACAAATAAATGTAATGTGGCAGGTAAGGTCAAACTGATACCTAACACTAAAACTGTCATGATTGAGGTGAAAGGGGTGCGCCATAAATCACCTAAACTACCAACCGCTTGTTGGACATGTCGAATTAATCGTGCAGTTATTTTTGCTGCAAAACTTAATTTCTGTGCAGGTTGGCCAAAGCGGGAAGATTTATTCATTGTTTTCATGCCTAACTTGTAAACCTTCAACAATACCATCGGTGATCATAGAGCCTTGCTTTAGCGTCAACGTTCTGTATTTCATTCTAGCAATCAGACCCAGATCGTGTGTGGCAATGAGTACGGTAACGCCAAAATCATTAAACTCTTCAAACAAGCGAATAATATCTAAGGAGAGTTTAGGATCTAAGTTCCCCGTAGGCTCATCAGCAAGCAAGATTAATGGCTTATTTACCAATGCTCGGGCAATACCGACCCGTTGTTGCTCGCCACCTGACAACATATTAGGAAAACAGCGTAATTTATCACTTAAATGGACTTTATCTAGTGCCGCTTCAACACGTTTGCGGGTTTCTTTGTGGCTATACCCTTCAATAACTAAAGGTAGCGCAACATTGTCAAAAATAGTTCTGTCCATTAATAGGTTATGATTTTGAAAAATCATTCCTATTTTTCGACGAGCATAAGGAATATCTTTATATTTGATATTTGATATTTCACTACCATTAATTTGGATTTTACCACTGGTCGGTTTTTCCATTAAGCTCATCAGCTTTAAGAGTGTGCTTTTCCCCGCTCCTGAGTGTCCGGTTAAAAATGCCATTTCACCTGCAGCTAACTCAAAGCTGACATTCTTAAGTGCTAAAAAGCCACCAGGATAGGTTTTACTGACATTATTAAAATGGATCATAAAATGGCCATACTCTTATTTTTATTAGTTTTTACATAGTGCAGTCGGGCATCAAAACTATGCCGTAAGTATTAACTATCTTGAGTGAACAATGCATCAATAAAGTCATCACCATTAAATGGCCGCAAATCATCGATGCCTTCACCGACACCTAAATAGCGGATCGGAATCGCATTTTTATCGGCAATAGCAAAAACAACACCACCTTTAGCGGTACCATCAAGCTTGGTTAGTGTTAGTCCAGTCAAACCAACAGCCTCATCAAATAGCTTTGTTTGACTTAAAGCATTTTGTCCAGTGCCTGCATCTAGGGTTAACATTACTTCATGAGGTGCTTTATCATCAATTTTTTTCATAACACGAACGACTTTTTTCAATTCATCCATTAAGTGACTTTTGTTTTGCAGTCGCCCAGCCGTATCGGCAATGAGTACATCTACACCACGGGCTTTTGCCGCACTAATCGCGTCAAAAATAACTGAAGCACTGTCTGCGCCAGTATGCTGGGCAATGACAGGAATATCGTTGCGCTCGCCCCAAACTTGTAATTGCTCGACCGCCGCCGCTCTAAACGTGTCACCAGCTGCTAGCATGACCGATTTACCTTCCGCTTGAAATTTTTTCGCTAATTTACCAATAGTGGTAGTTTTCCCGACGCCATTTACGCCAACCATTAAAATGACAAAAGGACCTGAATCATTATTAATCTCTAGCGGTACACTTGCTGGCTCAATAATTTTCTTTAATTCTTCTTTGAGTAAATCATACAAAGCTTCAGCATTTTTAAGCTGTTTACGCGATGCACTTTCGGTAAGTGATTTAATAATTTTCGTGGTGGTTTCAATACCCACATCAGCTAACAGTAAATGTGTTTCGAGTTCTTCAAATAACTCATCATCAATTTTTTTACCGCTGAATAAGGTAAATATTCCACCACCAATATTTTCGCGTGTTTTAGTAAGTCCTTGCTTTAATCGAGCAAAAAAACCAGCCTTAGCTGTTGGCTCTGGCTCTGGCTCTGGCTCTGGCTCTGGCTCTGGCTCTGGCTCTGGCTCTGGCTCTGGCTCTGGCTCTGGCTCTGGCTCTGGCTCTGGCTCTGGCTCTGGCTCTGGCTCTGGCTCTGGCTCT
>NZ_VOLR01000013.1 GCF_007954355.1 Colwellia hornerae | reverse complement strand
TCGGACTTAATACCTTTGGCTGCTTGCTTAGCAAATACTTCTAGTTCTTTCTTATTCATAGTCTGCCTATCCTAAACCCTATATGGGTATTAATGATAGGCAGTTACACAGATTTTGTTACAGGGTCTTTGAAGAGCATCGAATGTCGCATTTGGGCTGTAATCAAAACATCAAATATTGCTGTTATTCTAGCAATAAACGACACTAAACAAACATATTAGCTACTATAGTAGCATTTAAATTTTATAGGACGTGTACATGCTCACACTACTAACACTTTTGATGTACATTAGGATTCAACCAATTTGTCTAAAACACTCGCAAAATAAAACACCCACACCATCTCGGTAATGTATAGTTATTACATTTTTAGCGCCTTTTTACGGTTTTATAAAAATTCACCAGTGCTACGGTCACATGTAACCAACACTACTTAATGATATTACCAACCAGAATCTGTGAAACACTCCCCATATATTCATTATTTATATAAAAAACTAAAAATAAATAACCAAATAATCTTAATATTTATCAACTAAATTGACTGTTCATTACATTTCAATGAGTTAGTTAATCATATATTTAAAAAGTGCCGCGTTATGCTAAGAAAGTGATGTCATATGCTAAGAAAGTGCCGCAATATGCTAAGATTTTCCTTTTATTACAAAGAGGTATGATTTGCTTTTATTGTTTTTTCATTCAAGATAGTTCACCAATACTTTTCAATATTCACACAAATAAATTAATCAAAATAACGATAAAGAGAACAAATTTTATCGATATTTTGATTAAGTAACTTAGATAAATGGTCATCAATTTTATGTTAACCCAAGAAAGTTTTATAAAGCGAATAAAGCAACCTAATAGCCCGAGTTGGTTACATGTGGGTGTGGATACTCAAGATGAAAGTCAGCTATACATAGCTGTAAACGGTGGGATGAACAACATCAATTGCGCCCCTATTGAATCCTATTTGGCTGAGATTAACGTTTGTGCCTTAGCGATGATTGATGAGGGAGAGTTATTCCTTGATAAAAATGCGAAGCCATTTCGTATTGACCAAGGGCGTAGTGCATATTTTTATACCTTAAAAACAACCGACGATAGCATGAAAACTTTTAGGTATAGCTTTGCTAATTAGTTTGTGAAATGGCAAAGAACCCATCAAATATCAGATATACGTGCACAAGAGATGCTCGATTTAACTTCTGATGAATTTTGTCAATTCAAAAATGATGAGTTTGATATTAGCGACATGCTTATTGATAAGCTTCATCAATCCACTGGTTTCACTAAACAGCTTTGGTTAAATCGTTTAGCCAAACATAAAGAGCTATACCCAAAATGAAGCTGGCTATTTATTCTGACTTACATTGTGAATTTGAAACCTGGGCACCCCCACTACAAGCTTCTCATGCAGACGTTGTTATTTTAGCGGGTGATATTCATATCGGTACAAAAGGCTTAATTTGGGCTCGTGCGCATTTTAAGCAACCGATTATTTATGTGCCAGGGAATCATGAGTATTATAGAAATAACTATCAAAAACTGAATAAACAATTAAAAGAGAAAGCCAATGAACTAAACATTCATTTACTGATGGATAACTCTATAATTATTGACGATGTTTTATTTGTGGGTGCAACGCTGTGGACTGATTTCAAGCTATATGACACGCAATACAATAGCCAGTTAGCGGCACAATTTGATATGAGCGATTATAAATCCATTAGATATAATCAGGGAGGAAAATATCGAAAATTAACACCTCCTGATACAACACGAATGCACATCCAAAGTTTGCAGTTTATTAAAACGGAGTTAATTGAAAAAGCGCATTCAAAATCAGTTGTTATTACCCATCATGCACCCTCGAAAAAGTCGATACCAATAGGTTATGAAATGAGTGAACTTTCTCCAGCGTACGCATCAAATCTCGAGCAAGATATTATAGAGATGAAACATTACCCAATGCTTTGGGTCCATGGTCTGTAGTGGCCAAATTAACTATGCCACTACACAAAGACCCTGTAGGATCAGTTCAGTCATTAAGAGATGAGATTATTGCAGCGATCGACTTTGCTATTACGGGCATATAACGCCCCACTAAGATAATGCCGTTCACTTAAGATGAACGGCATATTTACCTTTAGCCACCGGATACCTATTTTTCGAAACTTTAAACATCGTGGATAGCTTCGTTCTCGCTTCCCTTCAAGTTTATATTGTGCGGCATTACGTTCAATATCTAAGACTATTCTAGGGACATTGCCTGGTGCGTAAATTGGCATCATTGTCAGTGTATGTATAATATTCGAAGACGCATCCCTGAAGCTCAATTGGTTCGGAAATACGCTTTTCAGAGACTTGCCCATTAATATCAATTTGTATCGTATAAGATTGTAAGCCAGTAATACCCCCATAATTCCTGATGGATAAGCTCTGGTAAATTGCTTCTAAGCGTAAAGCGACTTTCAAGCTTATACTGCTTCATTTCTCGATACCCTAATTCGATTTCCCAACGATGAGCATGGATAATTACATAAGTTATGCCACCCAATTGCATTAGAACTGCTGGTTATTAACATTCACTACTGCCATTAAATAACATTGACAGTTAACATTCCTAAATTTTAAGGTGCTAATCCCCTAGTAAAATGTGCTGCTTAAATTGCCATTGATCAAACTCATTAGCTGGCATAGGTTTGGCAATGTAATACCCTTGAGCTATATTACAACCAGCTGCTAGTAATAAATCCCATGTTGCTTTATCTTCAATTCCCTCCGCAACCGCCTCCATATTAAGCTTATGGGCTAACATAATGCAGGTTTCAACAATCGCCTTACTTTCATTTTCTTGACCCATTTTAGCAATAAAAGACTTATCTATTTTTAATTCGGTAAAAGGTATTTTATGTAATTGCGATAACGACGAATATCCCGTACCAAAGTCATCAATAGATAATTGAAATCCCTTCAATCTAAGACGTGTCAAAGTATCTAAAGAAGTAATTATGCTATGCATTAATACACTTTCGGTAAGTTCTAAAACAATAAGTGATGGATTAAGCTGATATTTATTAACAAGCTTACTTAACTGCTCAGGAAACTTCAAACTGGTTGTATTTTGTACAGATATATTAATGGACAAGCGAATTGATTTATTCACTTTTTGCCATTGTACGTTTTGTTTTATTGCTAAGTTAATCACTTCTTCTGTAAGCGCTCCTATTAGGCCTGTTTGCTCGGCAAGAGTAATAAATTTATCAGGATATACAAGGCCAAATTTGGGATGCAACCATCGGACTAAAACCTCAGCGCCATGGGTCGCTCCTGTTTTCATATTAACTTGTGGTTGGTAGTACAAAACTAATTGTTTATGGTGAATAGCATAACTTAAGTCGGTTGCTGTTGGAGTAAACTCAAATTTCTCTTGATGAGGTTCATCATTATCTTTGCTTAAAAACTCTATTCGCGGCAGGTTACTCGATAATGAAGTCAATAAACTCGCTAATAGATTAATGTTAATAGGTTTAGTAAATGTCTCTGTAACTTTTAAGCCACAACTTACGGCTAAAGTTTCAGCTGAGTGCAGAACACCGCTGTCATAACCACTGATTAAAATTAGGTTTGATGGCGACTTATGCTTAGCTAAGTAACGAATAACCTCAATACCATCTATTCGTGGCATCATTAAATCTAATATAATAATATCTTTAGCATTTATGGATAGTCTAAAAAAATCACGCGGATTTTGAAATACTTCTATCTGTGCAAAAATAGGCTCCGCAATTGTTTTAAGTAAATTACACGTTAACGTATCATCATCAATAATAATCAATCTATTGAGCATTATCATCACCTTCAATATTACTTTTCAAACTATTACTTTTTAATGGTTTGGTTTTCATAGAATAATTATATAAATGTTTATCCATTATCATAATATGTTCAATTAACCACTCGCTCATTTCTGTACTCAACCACAATAAAATTTCTTTTTCTGAACAGGTGTTCAGTTTTTGATTGATTTGTTTGGTGATCATTTCGTGAACATTATTATGATTTTTTGCATAAGGGTAATTACAACGCTTCATCAATAGTTCTTCTCTAACGAAATGATCCTGGATATGGTGCATTAACTCATTGATAGTTTCTTGCAGTGATTGCTGGTAATCTTCGGTACCTAACAGAACTTGACAGCGGTTAATCAGCATAAGTAATGACTTATGTTCAATATCTATTATACCGCCGTTATCGATACTCATCTCATTCGTCCACATTATTTGGTTTACTTGCGAACTTTTTGTTACTTTTTCAATGCGCAACTGTTCACTGTATTGATTCGTCGTTTGATTCTTATTGTCGGAGGCTTTGGCGTCTTTTTTATCTAAACAATTTCTAACTTTATGAAGTAAAAAATCATTTTTATAAGGTTTTTCTATAATAGCTTCATCTAACTTTATCTTGTTACCGACTTGATCACCGCGAAACCCACTCGCCAGTAGTATCTTCAATGTTGGATAAAGTTTCTGCGCTTGCTCTGCCAAAAGATAACCGTTCATCTTTGGCATAATAATGTCTGACAACATCAAATCTACTGTGTGCTCAGCTAAAATAATAAGCGCATCTTCGCCATTTTCAGCCGTTAAAACGTGGTAACCTTTTGCCATTAATATTGTTTTAGCTAAGTTACGTAATGAAGGTTCATCATCTACAATGAGAATACTTTCATTTCCTCGTACATTTAGTTTTTCTGCTTTATCACTGGCTTTATCACTAGCTTTATCATTAGCTTTGTCACTAGCTTTAAGTATAGGAAAATAAAGTGAAAAAGTAGTCCCTTTCCCTAGCTCTGAATCAACATTAATAGCTCCCATAGATGACTTCATAAAACCATAAACTTGTGCTAAACCTAAGCCTGAGCCCTGCTCTCCTTTAGTTGAATAAAAGGGTTCAAAAATTTTATCTTGAATAGCTTTACTCATGCCAATGCCGGTATCTTCAATTAATAGTTTTACATATTTTCCTGGTTCAATATTAAAACTAGTGGCTTGTACATTTGATAATTCCTCTTCACAAGTAGTTAGCGTTAATACCCCACCTTCTGGCATTGCGTGCATGGCATTAATAGCTATATTTAATAACACATCTTCAAAAGAGTTTTTATCGATACGAACCTTATTAATATCGTCATTAAGGTTAAATTTTAACTCTACAGACAGTAAGGTTCTGTAAAGGAGTTCTTTATTCCTTCTAATAAGTTCATTAATGTCTGATTCTTGACTGGAGTCAGGTGTTTGACGAGAAAATGAAAGCAATTTACGGGTCAGTTTCGCACCCCGCTTACCTGCATGATTAATTTGATCAACATAATTAAAGAGTAGTGGTTGTTCTTTTAGTTGGGATTTTAAAATATCACTATAGCCGAGAATAACCCCCAGCATATTATTATAATCGTGAGCAATGCCTCCTGTTAATTGCCCAAGAGCTTCCATCTTTTGTGTTCGATTTAAGAGTTTTTCATGCTGCTTACTTTCTGATAAATCATGACAAACACAAACAAAACGTTTTCGCTCATGACGATTAGTCGGTAGAGCAGCAATAGCTAGATGAACAGGAAAATTTTGCTTTTTTTTATTTATTCCAATCACTTCTCCATCATATCCCCAACCGTTAATTCCGGACATAAGTAAACTTACATTTCTTCCTATTAACTCTTCTGCTGAATGACCAAATATACGCTCTGTTGCTCTATTGCAATTTTGTATCAATCCTAAGTCATCAATAGCAATAACAGCATCATTTATTGCATCAATAGTTTGCGCTAACTCTTTTTGTTGTTTTGATATTTTGGCAAGGTTATTAATATGCTCAGTTACATCATGACCGATATATATGACGCCAATAGTATCACCGTCGTCTTTTCTTAAGGGGAATTTAGCGCCATCAATCACTTTTTTATCACCATAAAAAGACCGGCAGTTTGAAATGGAATTAATGTTGCTATAAAAGAACTTTTGAGCATTTATTTTAATTTTTTTTGTTTTTGTATCCGTAAAACCGAGCTGTTGATCCGTTTTTCCCATTAAAAACCCTGCTGAGTGTTTTAAAGATTGGGCAAAAGCATTATTAGCTAAAATATATTGGTGGTCCATATTTTTAACATAAATTAAATCGGGTGTTGCATTAATAACATTATGTATTAAAGTGTTTGATTGCTCTAATTTAATTTCGGCATGTTTTCTTTCAGTAATATCAATAATCACGCCTTGATAAAATAAAAAATTTTCGTATTCATCTAATTTAATGGTTGATCTTGCATCGATCCAAAACACTCTGCCTGCGGGCGAGACTATTCGATAATCAATTATAAACTGTAATAAGCCATTCTCAGTAAAGTAGTTAACCTCTTTTATCAAACGTGGTATGTCTTGAGGATGCACTATATCTAGATAGTTAATTTTTCCTGACAGTAAATCACTTGCCTGATAACCAAAAAACTCTACATTACTTGAAACGTGCTCTACTGAGAAGTCAGTTCGCCAGCGAAATGCAACGACAGGACTATTTTCAATTACAAGATTTGATTTTTCGAGGTTATCTTGATGATGCTTTAATTGAGTATTATCACGCGCATTTATTGTAATGCCATAAATATTGCCATCGTCTTGGTAATAGGGCGCTATTTTAAGCTCTATAAATGTTCTCTGTCCCGAAATACACGCTATCCACTTTTCCTGAACAACAACCTCGCCAGCTAAACTTCGTTCAGCGAAATCTATAAACTCTGTATCGAAATAAACGTTGCCTAAGACGTCACTGAAATGTTTGCCTACAACCTGCTCAATAGTTAACTGAAGTTTTTCTACATAAGCTTCATTGACGGCTAAATAAAAGAAATCAGCATCAAGTAATGCTTGCATGTCTGAAGATGAGGTCACCATATATTTATATTGATGTAGATTTATATTGACCCTTTCTTGCAAACCAATCAATTTTTTAGTGAGTAATATAGTCATAAGACCACATGTAATGGCAAGTAATATCAAAATAGAAACAGTTATAAATGTTGGATGATTAATAAAGCCAACAGTAAACATAAAATGTTGAATTAGCCCTGTTACAAATACACTTAACACTGTAAATGGAGTAATAAATCGTATTAAGGTTGTCGAGGGTGATGACTGAGTAAAAAGTTCAACTAAGTGATTTCTATTATCGTTTATTATAAGTATGCCAGAGAGATATAAAAAACTTAAACTAGTCGATAAAGCCATAGGTATAATGTTTTCTATATTATAAAGTAAGGGAGCTTGATAAAAATAAGGGATAATAAAGAGGAATGAAACAAAGCATAATGTTGAAGTAAAAATATTTTTAATAATATTAACAAAGTGACTACGCTTACTCGTTTTATTTTGACTTAATAGGATGAGTAAAGCACCACTGCTAAGCAAAAAACAAAAGCCAGTTACCGGTGACATTCTCCCTAGAGGTATTTTATCAAGGTATCCAAAATCTGGAAAAAAATAACTTTCAAAAGAATATTCAATGCCAAACAAGTAGTTTACAACTTCTAAAAATCCAAAAAGAGCAACAGCGAATATTATTAGCCCAAGATATTTTTTGTTGCGATAAAATTTTTTGGTATATTTAACCCAAACAAGTAATATCAAAGTAGTAACTAAAAATGAAATAGATGTTGCTGGAGCCATTGGAATATAGCCGTCATCAATACTCAATCCAGATTCGAATAAAGGTAGATATGAAATACCGCCTAATAAACCCAGACTAAGTACACTGACAAAGAGAAGTATATTTAATTTTTGTTTCACTGGTATTCCTATTTTTTCTTACACATCTAATAAACATTGTTATTAAGTGGGTCTACTGACTTGGCAAAGTCGCGTAACGGAGACTTCGCATAAGCCATTAAACTTGATTAATTTAACGCCAGTTGCTTTAGTATAGCAGAAGTATCTAGAGGCTTTTTAAAACAAGCCTCTGCTCCAAGACTTTTTAGTTTGTCAATATCACTTTGGCTAACATCTCCAGAAATACCAATCACACGAATATGATTTTGCAAGGGATTACCTTTTACGCGTTCGCATACTTGAAAGCCATTAAGACCAGGCATTTTAAGGTCTAGCAACAGTATGCTTGGTGTAAAGTCGTGTATCTTATTTGCTGCATCAAAACCATCTAAACTTATTTCAATGTCAACGTTTTTTATCTCTAGTTTAAGAAATGTTTTTAGAAATTCAGCAAAATGAATATCATCATCAACAATCAGAATTTTAGGGATTTCACTCATTGTTGTGTTAAGTCGAATATTTTTTGTGGTGGCAAACTCTTTTATATCATCAAGTTTAAAGCGACGATGCCCCCCAACGGTAACTTTTGCTTTTAAGTTACCGTTTTCTGCCCATAAACGAACGGTTGCAGTAGAAACCATAAGTAATTCAGCAACCTCTTTAGGTGTTAGATAGCTCTTGACTGTTTTTATCAACGGCATTTAAATTCCATATTTGTTAATTAAAGCTAGATTATTATTCACTATTTTATAAAACGCATTTCTTTTTAGAGACCGCTGTTTAAGTGAGTTGTTGCGTTACGAAAGCCTCAGATATAAAAGTATATAAAGAAAAGTAACCGCTAATATTAAATCATTTATCGCCAACACAAGTATCAGTTACCCGCTAATAAGTTGAGAAAACAACAGCGCCTTTAAAATCAACTGTATAACTTATTTAATATGTCACCTTCCCCAAAAAAGCGAATTAAATGTTTTTAACGTTTTTTGCGATTTGCATGTTACCATTAGCGCTAGAATAAATCACTTAAATAATTTAAAGAAAAATCTATCGGGCTTTATGATAGTTATGCGTTGTATTGGTTAATAGATTTACAAGAATAGGCAGTAGATATTGTTGAATATCATATAAAAATCAATGGTAATAATAACCTTAATGTAATTATTTATGACGGCTATTCTTAGGTCCATCGCCTTAATAATACCGTTTTATTAGGATAAATGATCCATACATATACTAGGGTGAATATGTAAAAGGTAATAAAAAAAACATATAAGCTTAGTACTTTAAGTGCTTGGTAAAATTGAATTTTATTAAGTATCCAAAGTGGTTTTTGACAATAAGTTCCCGCGATTATTGCGGTTAATAATTTTTATGCTGATATACGCTCTGTGCAAAATGTATATCAACATATAATAAAGAAGGATCTTATGGCTATTACACGTTTTAACGATATAACGGCACTTATCATTGATGATTCGAACATGGTCCTTATTAGTGTCCGCGGTTCATTAAAAGAAATGGGGTTTATCGAGTCCAACATAACTCACACAGCGACAATATCTAAAGCTAAATACCTGTGTAGGCGACACATATACGACATTGTACTTTGTGATTATAATTTTGGCGAAGGTCTCAACGGCCGACAGTTTATAGATGAAATTAAACATTTAAAAAAATTTCCACCAACAACTAGTTTAGTTATGTTGACCGGCGAATCTAATATAAATGTTGTTAGAGGCATTGCAGAGCTTTACCCTGATGAATATTTACTTAAGCCATTCACTTTTAATTTATTAAAAGAAAAAGTAACCATTGCGATAGAGAGAAGGAGTGCCTTACAGACTGTTTATCAATTGTTGAATAAAAATGATATAGAAAAAGCTTTAATAGAATGTGAACGGTTATTACCACAACAGCCTAAATTTAAAAATAAACTTAATAAATTTAAAGGCGAATTTTTACTTCACCTTAATAGAGGAAAAGAAGCAGAAAAACTGTATAGAGAACTTTTACGCACCGATAATTCAACTTGGTGTAAAGTTGGTCTTGCCAATAGTCTTAACGCTATTGGCGAGTATAAGGCAGCAAGCGACATTTTTGAAAAGTTGCTTAAGACAAACAATAAAAATGTTGATGTGCTTCATTATTTAGGGCAGTCAAGTTTAACTCAAAATAATATCCCAAAAGCGATTAAATATTTCAAATTTGCTGCTGATTTATCACCAACTAATCCTGACCGCGTATTAATTATTGCCAATCTATGCTTCGCAGTTAATGACTATAAAAGCTCATTAAATTATTACCTTAATTATGCTGAGCTATCAAAAGGTATGTACCGAGAGAATCATAGCACTATCTTAAACCCAGCAAGAGTTATGGGGATTATTGCCTCTTATAGCGAAAAGAACAGTGCAGAAAACAGACAATTAATAAGTAATATAAAAGAAATATTAAAAACTTTCCTTTTATTAGAAAAAGAAGCAAATGAAAACATTCACGTTGAGTTAATTATGGTGAAACTTTTGTTACTCGAGGGTGATATAGCACAAGCGCTAGCGTTATTAAAAGGTACATTATCGAAACCTCATGACGATGACTTTTATAGCTCGTTTTTTAAAGCTGAATTATTTGCTGAACTAGATCTTTCTAAAGAGTCAAATGAGGCAATCGAGCGATGCAAAACTCTTTGCGCTGACACGCAGAACAAACTGGTTCTGCAAAGTCAGATTGTTATGGCAAGTAATTTTCAGAAAAAAATTAAAAAACGTAATATCAAAGTACAAAAATCCTTTGAGGATGGCCTAGCCTTTGAAAAACAACAGGATTGGCAAAATGCGATAAAGTGCTATGAATTTACATTAAGGCTGTCTCCTTATTTAGGCGTGGTATCTTTCAAAATTTTAACAATATTGTCCCATGCTTGGCCCACAACTAGGAATAGGAAACAAATTTGTGAACTAGCAAAAAGTTGCGATAAAACCATCATCAATTTTTGGAGTTCAGATCAGCGTAACAAAGCAAACTATAGCCCTTTAAAGGAAAAAGTATGGCTACAAATAAAGCTAAAGGAAGTAGACGACAATGCCTGAATACAGTTACATAAATACAAATATAATCAGGAGCTTATACCCAAGAAACACCCAAGTAATTATAGATGTACTGGAGTGTTTTGTTCAAGAAATAGACAAAGATATTGATGATATTCAAAAGGCAGTGACATCATCTTTACAACAGTCAGTAAAATCAACCTCTCATAAAGTAAAAATAAGTTTTAAAATGTTAGGTGAAAATAAGGCTGCGACATATTGCCAGCAACTTGAACATAATGAAAAAATGGAAATTAAAGACCAGCTAGTATTAATTCAACGCCTGATTAGGTTAAATAAAGTCATCACGGCAGAAGTATTATTATTTATTAGCGAGCTGAAGGAGTTTAATAGTCAGCCCAGCTCAGTAAGTATTGATAACAGCAAGAGTATTAAGAGTAGTCACCTGAAAAAATGGTTTATGCCTATTGGGCAAGTACCTAGGTCAACCTTAAGCGAAAAAGCCAGTATACTTGTTGTCGAAGATAACTTAGCTAATCAAAAACTCATTATAAAACAGTTAAATAGTTTGGGTTACAGTTGTGACCATGCCAATAATGGTCACAATGGTTTAAAAAAATGGCAAGAGAACCAATATAAACTTATTTTAACTGACTGCTACATGCCAAAAGTGGATGGCTATCAAATGGCACAATCTATCCGTCAACTAGAGGCATCGAGTAACAGTAAAGCTATTAAAATTATAGCTATTACTGGAACTGAAATGGTTGGTGATGATGTTCTCTGTTACCAGGCGGGTATGAATAGTTTTATAAAAAAACCCGTAAAGCTTGAAGATCTGAAAAGAATTTTAGCAGAGCACTACCCTCATAATTAAAATATTTCGACAAATATTAATATTGGCAACCTAAGTGCATTGTGATGTCGAACCTGAGTAAAGTATATAGGCCTTAAATACAATGAACGAAAAAATCAAAAAAATAATATTTAGTGAAAACATTATGGTATTGATTGCCATTGCATTTGTAGTTACCCCACTGATCATATTCTTTTTGTTCAGTTTTAATCTGTTTTCAGCATCCTTAACTGACAGTATAAAAAATGAAAACAATGTTAAGTCAGCGCTCCTCACCAATAATATTAATAATTTTATTAGTGAGCGTATTTCTGACGCTAAGGTAATTTCGCAAGCGGATATATTTGAAAGCCAAGACCTTACTGCTAGTAATGAATATATCATTAGAGTTATGCGTCAAAGCCAATGGATTAATAATATAGACGTTATAGATAAAACCGGAATAATCATCACTAGTTCAGGCATCAAAAATAACAAAGGTACATTGATTTGGGCGAAATACCCGATACAAAAATCATTATTTGTGTCAGCAAGCAAAGCAAGACAAGGACAAGTATATATATCAAAAGTGATGACAGGAGACAGCGGTGTTAGCGTACTTTTTATCATCCCGATCACCCGTAAAGAAAGCCTACCGTTAATAGGTCTGTTGGCGATACAAGTAAACTTTGAACATATTACCAATGTTATTGCGCTTTTCTCTCAAGGGAATATAAGTAATAAGCATGCCTATATTGTCGATAACGATGCCAAAATAATTCTATCAAGTGATCCAGCGGTAAAGTTTCAAGATAGTTTGGCTGGTTTACAAGTAAAGCCACAATGGTTGAATAATCTATTATTGCGCGATGAAATAGGTAATGTTAATTATACTAACCACTCTGGTGATAAGGTTATGCTTGGTTATGCTGACATGGCCAAATTTGGAGAGAATAAGACTTTAGATTGGCGGCTTATTACTATAACACCATTGCATTACATCACAGCGCCAGTCAAAAGAATCTTGTTTATTATTGGAAGTGTTATTGCACTATTATCCGGGCTTTTAACTTATCGCGCAGTGGTCTTCTTTAATAATAAGCTCACTGTTTTAGCCCGACAAGAACTCGCTCATTTAGCCGTGCAGGCAGATGCCATTTCTAAGGGGCATTCTTCGATAGGTAAACGCGTAGAATCAACAGGAAAAGGCGCAATAAGTACGCTGGTCATTGCCATCAATCGAATGCAAGAAAATGTACACCAAACCTTTAAAAGACTCGAAGAACAACAATATATTTTAGACTCTCACGCAATAGTCTGTACAACAGACACTTCAGGTTTAATCACCTATGCAAATGATAAGTTCTCAGAGATTTATGGATACTCAAATGCAGAATTAATCGGTAAAAACCACAAAATAACAAACTCTAGCCATCACCCTGCCGAATTCTTTACTGAAATTTGGCAAACCATTGCCAGTGGTAATTTGTGGCAAGGAGAAATCTGTAATAAATCAAAAAATGGCGATCTATATTGGATGTTTTCAACTTTAGGTCCAAACTTTGACAGCCGTGGAAAAGTAATTCAATACACCGCTATCAGCACCGATATAACATCGATTAAACGAACAGATGAATTACTTCGTCGAACTCAAAAATTGGAAGCGATTGGTGAGTTATCTGGTGGTATTGCCCATGACTTCAATAATTTGCTGGCTATCATTATTGGTAATATTGATCTAATGGAACTTAATGTTGAGACCGGTAGTCATTTTCAAAAACAACTCAAGGATACGCTGGTCGCGGCCCTTCATGCTGCTGAAATAACGCGTCGACTTCTAAATTTTTCAAGGGAGACTGGATCGACCCATAGCCAAATTAACATTATTGATATATTTAATGAATATAAAAATTTTATTCAAAAGTCAGTCACTGCTAGCATCATTCTTGAAATAAACATAAGCGACGATATATGGCTAGTGGATATGAATAAAAATGAATTCCAAGATGCTATCGTTAACCTTTCACTCAACGCACGTGATGCTATGCCAACAGGAGGCACATTACTCTTTGAAGCGAGTAATAAAACCCTTAATGATAATAGGGTCGGCAATAATAGTGAGCTTGAAGCCGGTGAGTATGTAGAAATAGTGATAAGTGATTCCGGGAAAGGTATCTATAAAGAGGATATAAATAATATTTTTGACCCATTTTTTACGACTAAAGATAAAAGTAAAGGCACTGGTCTCGGTCTATCCATGGTATTTGGCTTTGTCAAAAGGTGTAACGGCAGCATCACAGTGTCTTCTAAACGAGGATTAGGCACCATCTTTAAAATTTACTTACCACGGTCTAAGAACCGAGCTAATGTAAAAATCAATCTTACTGAAATAGATAAGCAGCCGCCGCTGACCAGTAATACTTGGGATTGGGAAAATAGTCATCTGCTGTCGGTTAGAGATAAAGCGCACACTATGGGTGATGAGAGTAGTCGTTTTTCTCTGCAACACCGGATTAATGATATCCCTGCCCTTTCACCGAGGCAAAGCAGATTTATTGGATCGTGGACTCATTTGGATGATATTAAAAACCTAACAGTTCAATTACAACAATCACAAAAGATAGCGGTACGAAACGAGTATACTCGTACCATTGCTCACGACTTTAATAATATGCTCGGTATTGTTTTGGGATACAGTGAACTTTTGGTCGAGCACGAAGGAGCCCCGACAGAAATAATTGACTACGCCTTAGAAATTAACCACGCTGGACTTCGATGGGCTAAGCTGACCCGTAAATTATTGTCTTTAGCACAAGATAAACCGCTAGGACACGAAATATATGATATCAATCAAATCATCCAAGATACTCGAAATATACTCAGCAAAATATTGACGGCTAATATCGAATTAAATGTCAATCTGACTGATAACTTAGGACCGACAAAAATTAATGTTCATGCCTTTGAAGAACTTTTATTATTTTTTTGTATTCACTTAATAGATGCCATGCCCAATGGTGGCTCACTTAATATCACCACAGCTAACGAAACGTTGAACAGTGAGCAAGCAAATCATTTGTCCGTAAAGCAAGGTGATTACATCAGCGTAAGTATTGCTGATAGCCTCAAGGGTATGAGTGAAAAGATGATAAAAACAGTATTTGAACCTTTTTTTACCACTAAAGATGAACAAAACAAAAAATGGGGATTAACTCAGCTTAATAATTTGGTGTTTCAAGGAGGTGGTGCCATAGGGTTTAAGTCTGGAATGAATACTGGGCCTCAATTTACGATCTATTTCCCAAAGGACATAACTGTAATTAACAGCACGTCTGTTAACAATCCTTCAGCGGTAGATTTATCTGCTCAGCCAAAAATCATTTTGGTTGTTGACGATGAAAAAGCATTAAGAGTGCTAGCAAAAAGTATTCTTGAAGTCGACGGCTATAAGATTGAGACGGTAAGCAGCGCTGGAGAAGCGCTTATATTTTTGGAAACGCATCAAGTAGACTTGATGTTTACTGACATAATAATGCCGATAATGAATGGCTATCAATTAGCAAATAGCACGCAAGAACTTTACCCTAACATACCGATATTGTTTACCAGCGGCTACCACAAAGAAGATGAATATTTACAGTATAAAACGACTTATGACGTTAATCTATTGTATAAACCGTATCGGGCAAAAGACTTACGTTCGAGGGTGAGTAAGATGTTAAAGCTTAACGAAACTAAGGTCGTTGAAGTGTCTAAAATACAGTCTAAAACTGACAATGAAATCTAGTTATTATCAATATTAAAAAGTTTCACAACGGTTTCAGTCTGCCAAATAATGCGCCTATATTTAATAATTGCTATATGGGGTGATGGCTTAAAGGTTAACTACTTTAATTAACGAGAGATAAATAATGTAAAATAACGTATGTAAACAGTGCGCTTATCTACGCTTATCTATATGACTAGATAATAAAGCAAATCTAATTGTTAAACCTGCCGTAGTGAAAGTTATACCAACAAAGAAAACGCGGGGAATACAATACAACTTAGGCTTACTGTATTAAACTTCTATTTGTGCAAAATCACCTAACTGGAAGTGGTTTTTATATAAACTGTATTTTTAAGTTTTTTTTAAATAAAATTATGCACATTCACTTTTGATGGCATAGCAACATATAAAAGTCACGCTATCAATAAAACGCTTTCAAAATAGTGGTTGTTCTCAAGGCTTGTTTATTTAGTTTACTGGTTCAGATTGCAAGTCAACTGCATATTTATATCTCAGCATAACTTCATCCCTTTTTCTTACTTTAGCCAGAGACTGCCATATAAGTTGTGATTGTTTATGAGTAATACTTTTTGATAAGACTAGATGTAAATCTTCAACCATGTAAGGGATTTTCAAAGGTATAACTAGATTGTTTAACTGTAATTTTTTGAGAATAATATTTCCTACCAATTCATTGATAATGTAACCATTTAAACGATTTTTTGCGACTAATTTAAAGCCTGTACTTGGCTCATAACCATATGGAGACAATATTTTTTCTTTTTTTAACTTATCATATGCTAAGTACCCTAACGGGGCAGAAAGACCTGTAGTAACACCACTGATTGTCAGCCCATCCCAAGTTAACGGGTTATCTCTATTAGTAAATATAAGATAGTTAACTGTCCAAAGACTGAGTTCTTTATCCACAATTCCATCTTCAGTCTTTGGGAAATGTCCCCATTCTTCGCGTTCTTTGTGCCATATTGCTCCTACAGCACCATCTGCATAACCATTTCGAACATCAAATATACAACGCTTCCAGGGTGTTGGGTATAATTTAATATTAATCCCTGCTTCTAAGCTCGTTGCTTTAAGCAAGTCTATAATAATGCCACTCACTGTGTCTGGGTTCGAATTATTGTTGTATATATGAGGTGGACTTGCTTCTAATTGGTAACAGAATGATAAATCATTTGAAGCAAAAGAAAACTGACTCGCTAAAAGCAAAGTAAACAACAATAATATTTTCATATCGTCTTCCAAATAATGAGAAAAGAATTTTTTATTAATTACAGAAATACCATAAAACTAAAATTGATAAAAAGTGTAAACTCTAAATTAGCATATTATATCCAAGCAGTTATGACCGTTGGAGGCTAAAAGTTAAAGTTTTGGTATGCCTATAGCCTAGCTTAGCTAGGCTATAGTACCTAATTTACGTCATAAGGATAAATATAATATTAAACAAAAAATAATAAGCCCCTCTCATATTATTGGCAGTGTTCCAGAGACTCAAGCTATAACTGCACCCGCAGATAGTAATTTACAAAGGATTACAAATCATCACTTAACTAAGCGTAGTGATGATTTAATCGGTATCAGTAAATAACACACAAAAAATAAATGTATGTTTAATATGACCCTCAAGAGCGAGCTGCTCACACAGATGCCGAGTCCACAAAAATATACCTTAAGGATCATATTGAGTGGGTAAGAACACAAGCTGCAGAATTAAATATCTAAATGATAATCTCATGGGGTAAACCGCTTAAGTGCGGTATTTTGATGCTTAAATTGCACGAATTTTGAACACTGTATTATGGGACGGAGGTGGGACGAATTAAATTAATTATAAAAAATTAAAAAAGGCCTACATCGCTGTAAGCCTTATTTATAGTATTGGTGCAGATGGAGAGACTCGAACTCTCACGACCTAAGTCACCACCCCCTCAAGGTGGCGCGTCTACCAATTCCGCCACATCTGCATTTTTAAAACTTTACTTTGGAATGTCGTTATCACTCGCTTTTTTAGTCGCAGCAGGAATATCGCTATTCTCTGATGACTGACCTGGCTCTATACTCTCACTAGGGATTGATGCATCGCCTGGTATAGTTTGCTCTACAGGAGTGTTTAAGTTGTTCCACTCATCGGTAGATTTAATTCTGTTTGCTGTTAAGTTACCTAACACTAAGCTGATAACGAAGAACGCAATAGCTAACCATGTAGTCGCTTTCGTTAAAAAGTTACCTGAGCCACTTGAACCAAATATTGTTGCTGAAGAGCCAGCGCCAAAAGATGCGCCCATATCTGCGCCTTTACCTTGTTGGATTAGAACTAAACCAATTAAACAAATTGAAACAATTAAATAAGCGATAATTAACGTTTGATACAACATTTTAAGATCCTTTGGCTGACGAGCAAATTATTTTGAATTCGTCGACTTTTAAACTAGCACCACCGATAAGACCACCGTCAATATCAGTTTGTGCAAATAATTCTTCACAGTTCGCAGCATTTACGCTGCCACCGTATAATAATGGCACTTTATCCGCGACAATTTGATTAGCATTAGCTAAAAATTGACGAATAAATAAGTGTGTTGCTTGTGCCATTTCAGGTGATGCTGTTTTACCGGTACCAATAGCCCAAACAGGCTCGTAGGCAATAACAACATCAATAAATTTATCTATACCTATCTCATCAATTACTGGCTGTAATTGTGAAGCGAGTACTGTCTCAGTTTGTTCAGCAGTTCGTTCATCTTCACTTTCACCAATACATAATATAGGTGTTAAACCGGCATTCAATGTTGCTTTAACTTTATGAGCAACTTGTGTGCTTGTTTCTTTGTAAACGCTTCTACGTTCAGAATGCCCTACAATAACATAATTTACCGAAACTTCATTGAGCATATCTGTTGATATTTCACCAGTGTATGCTCCACTTTTATGCTCACTTACATTTTGAGCACCCAAATGGATGTTTGCTTGTAAACTTTCACTTTGGGCACAAACTGCAAATGCTGATAGAAAAGGAGCAGGCGGGCAAACGACAACGTCGACATTTTCAGCTAGCTTGACACTATTTAATGCTGAAATCATTTCTTTTATCAGCGACAAACTTCCATTCATTTTCCAGTTTGCAGCAACTATTGCTTGTCTTTTCATTTATCTTTCCTAATTAAAGCGGCGAGATATTAACTAACCTGCGAACAAGATACAAGTGTTTAACTTAATATCTTGTTCATTTGCTTATTATTCAACCGTCTGACGTCTATTTTTGTTAACAAGCGGCTTTAACAGCATCAGCAATTACATTTGCTAGCTCGGTAACTTCTGTTAATTCTGGTCCTTCAACCATAACGCGTATTAAAGGCTCGGTACCTGATTTACGTAATAAAACGCGACCACGTCCTGATAGTTGTTCATTAACTGTGTGCACAGCAGCGACGACATTCTGCGCCGTTAACGGGTCATTGTCACCAGTAAACCTAACATTAACTAGCACCTGCGGTAATTTAGTCATACCTTGGCGGAGTTCGTGCAAGGTTTTATCACCACTACAAACAGCGGTTAATACATTTAACGCAGCAATAATACCATCACCAGTAGAGGTGTTTTTTAAATTGATCACATGGCCAGAATTTTCAGCGCCCAACTGCCAACCTTTTTTGTTGAGCATTTCAGTAACATAACGATCGCCTACTTTGCTACGAGCAAAAGGTATACCCATATCCGCAAGTGCAATTTCAAGCCCCATATTACTCATCAGTGTACCAACAACACCACCACTGATAACGCCACTTTGTAAATCGTTTGCGGCTATAACGTAGACACATTCATCACCATCAAGTACATAACCGGTATGGTCAACCATCATCAAGCGGTCGCCATCACCATCTAGAGCTATACCTAAATCAGCCTGATGTTCAACAACAGCTTTACTGATAGCATCCATTGAGGTTGCACCACATTGGTCATTAATATTGGTACCATTGGGCGACGTGCCAATTTCAATAACTTGTGCACCTAATTCACGAAAGACGTTAGGTGCAATGTGATAAGTTGCACCGTGCGCGCAATCGACAACAATTTTAAAGTTTTTTAAGGAATATTGACTAGGAAAATTACTTTTACAAAACTCAATATAACGTCCCGCCGCGTCTTCAATTCGGGTCGCTTTACCTAATTTAGCCGATTCAACACAGCCCATTTCTTTATCTAATTGAGCTTCAATAGCCAGTTCGACATCATCGGGTAACTTCTCACCATTTTGTGAGAAAAACTTAATGCCGTTGTCATAAAATGGATTATGTGATGCACTAATAACGATACCCGCTTCAGCGCGAAAAGTTTTAGTGAGATAAGCAATCCCTGGCGTCGGCATTGGCCCCAATAAGCCAATATCTATACCCGCAGCAGAAAAACCAGCTTCTAGGGCTGACTCAAGCATGTAGCCTGAAATTCGAGTGTCTTTACCGATAAGTACTTTTTTCGTGCCCTGGGCGGCCAGCACGCGGCCAGCGGCATAACCTAATTTCATCACAAATTCAGCGGTGATTGGGTATTGTCCTACTAGGCCTCTTATGCCATCGGTTCCAAAATATCTTCTTTCTGACATTTTATTTGTCCTTTATATTTACTTTTTTAGTATATTTAATGATGAGTTATCTATTTATCTTGGTAGCTTGTAAAACTTTTAAGGCATCGACTGTTTCTTTTACATCGTGAACACGAATAATTCTTGCCCCTTGCTGAGCGGCTATAATGGCGGTTGCTAAACTACCCGCTAAGCGTTCATTAATCTCACGGTCAAGAAGATTACCGATCATCGACTTTCTCGACAAACCTGCCAATATCGGCAAATCTAGGCATTGAAATTTAGCCATATTCGCCAACAAACTATAATTTTGTTCTAACGATTTACCAAAGCCAAAGCCAGGGTCGACAATAAGTCGAGAAGTGTTAATACCTGCTTGTGTACAGGCTAAAATTCTTTGCTGAAAGAAAGTGGTAATGTCGTCAATTAAATTGTCGTAGTGCGGATCATACTGCATAGTTCGAGGTAAACCTTGCATATGCATTAAACAAATACCAACACTTTGATCTTGTGCTAATACCGGTAAACAACCTTCATTTTGCAGAGCTCGAACATCATTGATGATACCTGCCCCATAAGTGATGCCCTCAGACATTACCGTGGCTTTGCTGGTATCAATAGAGACAATGATATTAAAACGCGAATTAATGGCTTTTAATACCGGAATAACACGCGCTAACTCATCGTTAACAGAAACTTCTTTAGCGCCTGGGCGCGTTGATTCGCCCCCGATATCAATAATGGTGGCGCCATCGGCTATCATCTGTTCAGCTTGTCTTAATGCAGAGTCAATACGAGCGAATTGTCCGCCATCAGAAAATGAGTCAGGGGTTACATTTAAAATCCCCATCACCTGCGGGGTTTCAAGATTAAGGAAATGTGTACCGCAAGGTAGATTTTTCAACAAAACTAATGCTCTTTGTGATTATTCTGTGTAGAAATTTATTTTATAAAAATCAACTTACTGTTACTAAAGCAAATTAGTTTTTATAAAATAAAGCCTCGTTAATCGAGGCTATATTTAAAGGTTATTACTCAGCAGGAACGTCACTAGGTTTATCTAGATCTGGTGCTACTTCTTTTTTCTCAGCTTTATCTTCTTTAGTATCAGAAGAAGCGTCGTTATCAGCTTTAGGTGGCTTCTTTGAGTCAGAGTGATTATCCCACTCAGCCATTGGTGGACGAACTTCTCTGCGTTCCATCAAGTCATCGATTTGCCTAGCATCAATAGTTTCATAATGCATTAACGCATCTTTCATTGTCTCTAAAATATCACGGTTCTCGTTCAATATTTTTTCTGCACGTTGATAGTTACGGTCAACAAAGGCTTTGATTTCAATATCAATCGCTTGTGCAGTTTCGTCAGACATGTTCAACGATTTAGATGATGAACGACCTAAAAACACTTCACCTTCTTCTTCAGCAAATAACATTGGACCCAATTTTTGTGAGAAACCCCACTGAGTAACCATTTTACGAGCAAGTTGAGTAGCACGTTCAATATCGTTAGATGCACCGGTAGAAACTTTTTCAAAACCGTAAATCATTTCTTCAGCAATACGACCACCGTAAAGTGACGAAATATTACTTTCTAGATGCTGTTTACTATGACTAAACCTGTCTTGTTCTGGTAAATACATAGTGACACCTAAAGCGCGGCCACGAGGAATAATACTCACCTTGTAAACGGGGTCATGATCTGGCACTAAACGACCAACAATCGCGTGCCCTGCTTCATGATAAGCTGTCATGGCTTTTTCTTCTTCGCTCATAACCATCGAACGACGTTCAGCACCCATTAATATTTTGTCTTTCGCTTTTTCAAATTCATCCATCGATACAGTGCGGCGAGCCGAACGTGCAGCGAATAATGCGGCTTCATTAACTAAGTTAGCTAAATCTGCACCTGACATACCCGGTGTACCACGTGCAATAACTGATGCTTTAACATCGTCACCCAATGGTACTTTGCGCATATGCACTTTAAGAATTTGTTCGCGACCACGAATATCAGGTAGACCAACCGTTACTTGGCGGTCAAAACGACCAGGACGAAGTAGTGCTGGATCTAAAACGTCGGGACGGTTAGTTGCGGCAATAACAATAACGCCTTCATTACCTTCAAAACCATCCATTTCAACCAACATTTGGTTAAGTGTTTGTTCACGTTCGTCGTGTCCGCCACCCATACCTGCGCCACGTTGGCGACCTACCGCATCGATTTCATCGATGAAGATGATACAAGGGGCTGATTTTTTAGCTTGCTCAAACATGTCACGCACACGAGATGCGCCAACACCAACAAACATTTCAACAAAGTCAGAACCTGAGATAGTGAAAAATGGTACTTTAGCTTCACCAGCAATAGCTTTTGCCAGTAAGGTTTTACCAGTACCCGGCTGTCCTACTAATAAGACACCTGAAGGAATACGGCCACCAAGCTTCTGGAATTTAGTCGGCTCTTTTAAATAATCAACAAGCTCAGATACTTCTTCTTTTGCTTCATCGCAACCAGCGACATCGGCAAAAGTTGTTTTTATCTGATCTTCACTTAAAAGTTTCGCTTTAGATTTACCAAAAGACATCGCCCCTTTTCCGCCACCGCCTTGCATCTGACGCATGAAGAATATCCACACACCTATCAGCAAAATCATTGGGAACCAAGAGATAAAAATAGTAGTTAGAAAGCTAGTTTCTTCTGGTAGTTCACCAGAAGCATTAACGCCTTGTTTAACTAAGTCGTTAATTAAATCACGATCGAAACCACCAGGAATAACAGTAACAAAGGCTTCACCACTACGTTTTGTGCCTTTGATAACACCATTACGATCAACATTTGCGTCACGAATCTGTCCTTGACGAACATCTTTAATGAAACGAGTGTAATCAACTTGTTGTTCAGTATTGGTGCTTGGAGTGAACCCTTGGAATACCGACATTAAAACAACCGCTATTACCAACCATAAAATAAGATTTTTTGCCATATCGCTCAACTTAATGACCTCTTGTACTTGAATGAACTTTTACTTAACCGTCAACTAGCACAGATAAACGGCTAGTTCTGAAATCAACCTAAACCTTTAAGCTGATGTGTCGTAATTTACTATAATTTAACGCTCGGAGCTATTTAAATCCGGTAGCAACCAAATATACTTCGCGTGACCGTGCACGTGACGAATCTGGTTTACGGCTTTTTACTGTTTTGAATGCTCCTCTTAAGTCTTGCATAAACTGCTCAAATCCTGCCCCTTGGAAGACTTTAACAACAAATGCGCCATTTTTCTTTAATACCTGATTACACATGTCTAATGCTAACTCAACAAGATACATACTTCTTGCGGCATCGGCACCATCATTACCGGTAAAATTAGCGGCCATGTCAGACATAACAACATCAATATCTTTACCGCCAATACGGGTTAGCAATGCATTAAGTACCGGTTCTTCTCTAAAGTCGCCTTGTAAAAAGTCAACACCAGCAATAGGGTCCATTGCCAGGATGTCACAAGCAATAATTTGCCCACTAGCTCCAACAGCTTTAACCCCATACTCTGACCAACCTCCCGGTGCAGCACCTAAGTCGACTACTTTCATGCCTTTTTTAATTAGCTTATCTTTAGCGTTTATTTCTTCAATTTTAAAATATGCTCTAGAACGAACACCCAGTTTCTGAGCTTTTTTTACATACTCATCATCAAAGTGTTCTTGCATCCAACGGGTACTACTATTGCTTAATTTTTTTTTACTCATTAATTTAACTTAATTAATTTGTTAATAATGCAAAACGATTTAACGTTTTATTAGTATTACAGAGTAGATGGAGGTAAAATAGTATTAATTCAAGCTAACTTGTAACGAAAATTGTTAATGAGCCTAAATAAAAAACAAATACAGTATTTAAAAGGTCTTGCACACCCATTGAAACCAGTGGTTTTATTGGGTAACAACGGCTTAACAGAGGCAGTAGTTGCCGAAATTGATTATTCATTAAATCATCATGAATTAATCAAAATTAAAATCCCAACTGATGATCGTGACAGTAAAGCATTAATTGTTGAAGCTATTTGCCGTGAAACAGCGTCAATAAAAGTTCAAGTAATTGGTAAAACATTAATTATTTACCGTCAGTCACCAGAAAAGAAAATAAGAATTCCAAAAATTTAATTTTTTTACATTCTTATCTAAAAGAGCTTCGGCTCTTTTTTTATGTCTAAAATTTATGACACCCCCGACTGACATTTAAATGTTACATTATTGACACCTACATTAGAACAATCTAATATAATTATTAACAGAAAAATAATAATGACACTTTTTAGTCATTAAATATTAAGGCCTATTTAAATGTTAAAAACGATACCAACACTGATAGCTGAAATTAGAAAAAATATTCAAACTACATCGGCTCAAGCTGCTTATCTATTTGCACAAACAGAAAAAAGCTTATTTATTGATGTGCGTGAAGCACAAGAAGTCGCATCAAGCCCAGTGGTGAACTCAGTTAATATTCCACGTGGTGTTTTAGAGATGAATATTGCTAACTGCACTTCGGATGAAAACCAGCGCATATATCTTCATTGTGCAACCGGTGGTCGTGCAAGTCTTGCTGCTGAACAATTAATCCGTTTAGGTTATAAAAATGTTTGGGCTATTATATGTCAGCATAATGATGTTTGTTCTGCACAAGAAAAAAATTAGCCACACAGCAATAATCATAATTTTTACCCGTAAGTAAAATTGAAAAGGCTAGATAACTTGGTTATCTAGCCTTTTTTGTGTTCTTAAATGATAACTATATCGTCAATTTTGATTTATTTAATGCCAAAATTTGCTCACCAATACCTGTAACATTCAACAAGTCTTCGACCGAGATAAACTTACCATTTTCATTTCGATATTTGACAATGGCTGCAGCTTTTTTCATGCCTATGCCTTTTAATAAAGATAAGGTCTTAATATCAGCATGGTTTATGTCAATACGCTCGTCAACTTGGTTAACATTGGCATTGGGATCATTACCACCCGCACTTTCAGCAAAGCTTAATGAAGCAAAAGTAAAGGTTAGGCAAACAAGTAAAATTTTTGAAAACTTAATCATGATTATATCCTTTTATTGTAAATTCCATTACGTCTCATCAAACAACAAATTGTTAATTTATTATTAATGGGACGTTAATAGGTTTAGGATAAAATCTTAACATTGTCAATTTACAGCGCTTATTAATATTATTTTGATTGACGTTAATTAAGCGATAAATTAATCGATTGCAAAACTTGCTGCGGGTTTTCAGCTTGAGTAATAGGTCTGCCAATCACTAAATAATCGACGCCAACAGCTATGGCCTGCTCTGGTGTCATGATGCGTTTTTGATCATCACTGGCAGCACCCACGGGTCTAATACCTGGCGTGATAAGTTTAAAGTCTTTACCTAAGGATTTTTTCAGGCTTTGCGCTTCCTGTGCTGAACAAACAACACCATCGAGGCCAGCTTCTTTGGTTAACCTTGCTAGTAACATCACCTGCTCGGCAGGCGTTCGAGTAATACCTAAGCCCAGTAAATCGTCTTCACTCATACTGGTTAAAACAGTAACGGCAATAAGTAACGGGGCTTTATCTCCATACTTTTCTAATGCTTGTTTAGCCTTAACCATCATCTCACGCCCCCCACTCGCATGGACATTAACCATCCATACCCCCATTTCTGCAGCAGCGCTTACCGCTTTTGCTACGGTATTGGGAATATCATGAAACTTTAAATCTAAAAAAACATCAAAACCACGACGGGTTAACTCTTTAACAAATTCAGGCCCAAAATGAGTAAACATCTCTTTGCCCACTTTTAAGCGACAATCCTTTGGTTGAATCTTGTCAACAAATGCAAGTGCATCTGCTTTTTTATCAAAATCTAGGGCAACAACTACTTTTGCATCATTCATGCTAAATCCTCAATCCTCAATTCTTAATTCTTAATTCTTTGATAATATTCTCATTCGACGTTCTATGATTCTAAAGCAAAGAAAAAGCACGCTGCGAGTCTAGTCAGTGAGTACTTTAGCTACAGCTATTGAAATTTAGAACAAAGAAGTTGGATATTATTCGCCTTCTAGGCCACGCACTGGTTTCAATTGTTCCCAATCATGGCATGAAGGACACGCCCAATAATGCTTACTGCTATTAAAGCCACAGGTTCGACAACTGTACCTTGGTTTTAAATTTAAATAAGCGCCAATCAACTCTTTGATCATATCTAAATTTTCGGTGTTGTCATGCTCAGTAGAGTTAACCATTTGCATCTTAATAAAATGCTTAAATCCTTTAATGGTCGGACGCTTTTTCAAGGCAAGTAGAATAAACTCTTTCGCTTTTTCGTTGCCATATTTAGCTTCAAGATGACTTAAATATTTTATTAGCGCGCTCGAACCACCGGTTTCATCGTAAACTTTTCTAATAAATTTAAAGTACTCATCGTCAGCATCTAACTGATGATAACAATTTTGCATTTCATCAATAACGTCAGGGAAGAATTCTTTATCTTGCTGATAGATATCTTGATAGCATCGGCAAGCTTCATTGTACTGCTGATGCTTTTCATAAATTTGAGCTAATAACCAATTAGCACGACAAGAATTAGCATCATAAATTAATGCCAACTCTAATAACTCGATGACTTCAATAAAGTTATCTTCTGCCAAGGCTGTTGTCGCTAATTCACAATAAAAATTAGCTAAGTTATGAAGAAGTTTTTTATCTTTAGTTTTAACAATGGCCTTTTTATGACTGATGCCTTTCGACCAATCTTTAGTAGACTGGTAAATTCGCATTAAATAATCAAGGGATTTTAAGCCATAGTGTTTTGATTTAAGGAGTTTTTCAAACATGGTTTCAGCGCGATCGTATAAGCCGGCACTGAAAAAATCTTTACCTAGCTCATAAGCGGCTTGTTGCTTGTCTTTGGCCGGTAAATGTTTTTGTCTGACTAAGTGCTCATGCACTTTTAAAGCGCGGTCGAGCTCACCACGGCGACGAAATAAATTGGCCATGGCAAAATGTGCTTCTACGGTATCGTCTTCAACTTTAAGCGCTTCGAGTAAATAGTCGATAGCTTTATCTTGTTGATTTGATAACAGGTAGTTTAAACCTGTTGAATATTTTATCGATAAAGCTTGTTTAGCTGAATGATCATTTTGCTTAACACTATTACGGCCCATGAACCAGCCATAGCCCATTGCAACAGGGAGTAATAAGAACAATAGTTCTAACATATAATTTACACTGATTCTTTAGAGGATGACTTTTTAGGTTTTATCATTCGAACAAACTTCCATAATAGGCAGAAGAGTAAGCCGAGTAGAAAGCCTAAAGTGGTAAATAAACTTACCGCCGCGGCAACTGATAATTCGGTTCGGGCGATGAGATAATTCAACGTTAAGGTCTGCTCATTTTGACTACCAAAAATAAAAGCGATGACTAATAAGCTAAAAAGTAAAAACGCTGTAATATAAATACGCAAAATAAGTTACCTATGATGAAAATTAAGTTAAAAAAAACGGCATACCATTATAGCATGCCGTTTTATTGATAATTTATCAATTACGCTATTGAAAGATTTACTCTTTCACGTAACTCTTTTCCAGGTTTAAAATGAGGAACGTATTTACCTGCCAACTCAACGGATTCGCCAGTTTTAGGGTTACGTCCAACACGAGGAGCACGAAAATGTAATGAAAAACTACCAAAACCACGAATTTCAATACGCTCACCTTTTGATAAGGTTTGTGCCATCATTTCTAAGATTTCTTTAATAGATTGTTCAACATCTCTCGCTGATAAATGACTTAATTTATCGGCTAATCTTTCAATAAGTTCAGATTTGGTCATTTGACCTCCTGTGTTCACTAGTTTGAAGTTAATAGTACCTTCTCGCCAATGGATTTTAAACGAAGAGAAGTGTTATATTTCAAACACTTCTCACCTTCAAGTGTCTAAATTAGTTTTTAGCGTTTTTAAACGCTGCAGCCATTGCACTTAAACCAGTTTCTTCAACTTGGTTTAGGTTATCCATAGCTTCACGTTCTTCTGCTTGGTCTTTAGCTTTGATTGATAAGCTAATAGCACGGTTCTTACGATCCACACCCATAAACTTAGTTTCAACACTATCACCAACAGATAATTCAGTTGACGCATCTTCGATACGCTCACTAGAAATATCAGATACGCGTAGGTATCCTTCAACGCCTTCGGCTAATTCAATTTTAGCGCCTTTAGCATCTACTTCGATAACCTTACCTGTAACAATAGCACCTTTCTTAGTATCTGCAAGGTACTGATTAAACGGATCATCTTCAGTTTGCTTAACACCTAAAGAAATACGTTCGCGCTCAGGGTCAACTTGTAATACTACAGCTGATATTTCATCACCTTTCTTGTATTCACGAACAGCTTCTTCGCCGCCAGCCCATGAAATATCAGATAAGTGAACAAGACCATCAATGCCGCCGTCAAGACCAATAAAGATACCAAAGTCAGTAATTGACTTGATCTTACCAGATACTTTGTCGCCTTTGTTGAAGTTCTTAGCGAACTCTTCCCAAGGGTTAGCAATACACTGTTTAAGGCCTAAAGAAATACGACGACGTTCTTCGTCAATTTCTAATACCATAACTTCAACCGTGTCACCTAAGTTAACAACTTTAGATGGGTGGATGTTTTTGTTAGTCCAATCCATTTCAGAAACGTGAACTAAACCTTCAACGCCTTCTTGGATTTCAACAAAACAACCGTAGTCAGTTAAGTTAGTTACACGACCAGTAAGTTTAGCGCCTTCAGGGTAACGCTTAGCAATTGCTACCCATGGATCTTCACCTAACTGCTTCATGCCTAGAGATACACGAGTGCGCTCACGGTCAAATTTCAATACTTTAACTTGTATTTCGTCACCAACATTTACGATTTCACTTGGGTGCTTAACACGCTTCCAAGCCATATCTGTAATGTGTAGTAAGCCGTCAATGCCGCCTAAGTCTACGAATGCGCCGTAGTCAGTAAGGTTCTTAACGATACCTTTAACTTCTAGGCCTTCTGCTAATGACTCTAACAATGCATCACGTTCTACGCTGCTTTCAGATTCGATAACGGCACGACGAGAAACAACAACGTTATTACGCTTTTGATCAAGCTTAATAACTTTAAATTCTAATTCTTTGCCTTCAAGGTGAGTTGTATCGCGAATTGGGCGAACATCTACTAATGAACCCGGTAAGAAAGCACGAATATCGCTAACTTCAACCGTGAAACCACCTTTAACTTTACCGTTGATAACACCGATAACAGTTTCTTTTTCTTCATATGCTTTTTCAAGCACTTGCCACGCTTCATGACGTTTAGCGTCATCACGTGAAAGAATAGTTTCACCAAAACCGTCATCTGTAGCTTTAAGAGATACGTCAACTTCATCGCCAACGCTTACATCAACTTCACCAGCGTTGTTTTTAAACTGGTTGATGTCAATAACACTTTCAGATTTAAGGCCAGCATCAACGATAACATTGTCTTTAGTAATAGCGACAATCGTACCTTTGATAATTGAACCAGGGCGTGTTTCGATTTCTTTTAAACTTTCTTCAAATAGTTGTGCGAAATTTTCAGTCATAACTTGCATATAAACTCAGTTATTAATCCAGTCAACATCAATGTTTCATGGGGTTATTAAATAGTGCCCAGTGCATCCATACAGTAGGCTATAGGTTGATTTTTGAAGCTATATAGCTTCGTTTACGCTAATTTGCCATTGGCAAACGTTAAAATTTTAGCAACCACTTCATCAATAGAAAGGTCAGTAGAATCAACAATTAACGCACCTTCTGCTGGGATAAGTGGAGCGACCGTACGGGTCTGATCTCGCTCATCTCGCTGACGTATGTCATCCAAAAGGCGCCCGATTTTAACATCAAAACCTTTCTCTTTCAACTGATTAAATCGACGTTGTGCACGTTCTTCTGCAGAAGCGGTTAAAAATACTTTAACCGGCGCGTTGCTAAAAACGATTGTGCCCATGTCTCTGCCATCAGCGACAAGCCCTGGAGCGACTTTAAAAGCACGTTGGCGACGTAAAAGCGCTTCACGCACTCGAGGGAAAGCGGCTATTTTAGAAGCAATAGCACCAACTTCTTCGGTGCGTATGCTATTACTAACATCTTCGCCTTCTAAAATAACTTTTCCTTCACCTTGACTGGTTATTTCAAATTGCACGTCTAAATGAGCAGCAATGGGGATCAAGGATTCTTCATCTTCGATAGTTAAATGATGATGCAGTGTTGCCACTGCAAGCACACGATAAATAGCTCCGCTGTCAAGTAAGTGCCAGCCAAGTTGCTCTGCAACTAAACGTGCGGCTGTGCCCTTACCTGCTCCACTAGGTCCATCTATAGTTATTACCGGTATTTGTTCAATCATATTTTTATCTACACTAAAGCCAGTTAAATTAAGTCAGAAACCTAATTTAGCTTTGATTGAGTGTTAGTCCCACTTGGTTTGCTAAGGTGACAAAATTAGGGAACGAAGTCGCTACGTTGTCACACTCTAAAATTTGAATTTCGCCAGTAGCTCTTAATGAACTAATCGCAAAAGACATGGCAATACGGTGGTCATCATGACTATGAATAGTCCCTGATGTTAATTGCCCACCAACAATATCTATACCGTCGTCAAAAACGGTACAATTAATATCTAATTCTTTTAAGCCATCAGCCATTGCTTGAATACGATCGCTTTCTTTCACTCTTAATTCTTCTGCGCCACGTAAACGTGTTGTTCCTTTAGCACAAGCCGCAGCAATAAATATCGCTGGAAACTCATCAATGGCAAGCGGTACATCGCGTTCGTTAATATCAATACCTTTCAATGGTGATGACTTAACCACAACATCGGCAACGGGCTCTCCACCCGCCATGCGTTCGTTGATGATGCTTAAATCGCCATTCATCTGCTGTAAAATATTAATAGCGCCAATACGCGTCGGGTTCATACCGACATTACGAATAGTCAGCTGACCTTCTTTAGCAATCAAACCCGCAACCATAAAAAATGTTGCTGATGAAATATCGCCCGGTACTTGAATATCGCAAGCCGTTAATTGATGGCCGCCTTCAATAGAAACCTTTTTACCCTTTGAGGTATCTTCAACCTTCACCGGATAACCAAAAGCGGTCAACATGCGTTCAGTGTGATCGCGTGTAATACCGGGTTCGGTTACCGAGGTAACGCCGTCGGCATAAATGCCGGCAAGTAACACACAAGACTTCACTTGTGCACTGGCCATTGGTAAGTCGTAATGAATCGCGGTTAAGGTTTGACCTTCATCAATACCTTGTGAAATAACTGGTGGTGTACCGTTTTCGGCCGCGGAGATATTTGCCCCCATTAATTTTAATGGCTCGACAACACGTGCCATAGGACGTTTATTTAAAGAACTGTCACCAGCCATTTGCCAAGCAAAATTTTGTCCGGCGAGTAATCCCGACATTAATCGGATAGTTGTCCCTGA
This sequence comes from Colwellia hornerae, assembly GCF_007954355.1. Classification (GTDB taxonomy): domain Bacteria; phylum Pseudomonadota; class Gammaproteobacteria; order Enterobacterales; family Alteromonadaceae; genus Colwellia_A; species Colwellia_A hornerae. The sequence goes on along the minus strand of NZ_VOLR01000013.1, from coordinate 104,175 downwards.
ATTACCAATATTTAAAGCTTCTTGAGGCGCAGTTAAACCACGCAAACCTTTACCATGTATAACAACATTTTGTTGCTCGTCAGGACCTTCTATTTTTATGCCCATCGCTTTAAACGCATTCATTGTCGCTAAACAATCATCTCCCGGTAAAAAACCAGAAACATGCGTGGTGCCCTCGGCTAAAGAGCCAAACATAATAGAGCGATGCGAACATGACTTGTCACCCGGTACAATGATATCTCCGGATACTTTTCCGGCAAGGCCTGTGGTGATAGTTAATGTTTTATTTACTTGAGACATTTTTTTTCCATTAAATTAATATTGTTTTATGGTAATTTCCAATCACTATTACTAAATATAATTATTCATGTTGATTGTCGCACTATAAACAAGCGATGAAACAAACATAAAGTGATTGCTTTACCTGTTATGACTTGCTGTTTTTAGCGGAAAATTCTTTCATAAAAGCAACTAATGCCGTTATACCCGCTAACGGCATCGCATTATAAATGCTAGCACGCATACCACCGACCATGCGATGACCCTGCAAAGCCATTAGACCTTGTGCCTCAGCTTGTTTTAAAAACTCATCATTGAAGCTATCATCGGTTAACCAAAAGGGCACATTCATTAGACTACGATACTTTGCTTCTATATGATTTTTATAAAACGCGCTTTCATCAATATAACCATATAAAAGTTCAGCTTTTTGTTTGTTTATCTTTGAGATTTCTTTAACACCGCCGCGCTCTTTTAACCATTCAAACACTAAGCCGGCTAAGTACCACGCATAAGTTGGTGGCGTATTATACATTGAATCACTCTTAGCTAAAACCTGATAATTCATAATTGCTGGAGTTGTTAATTGAGCATTACCTAATAAATCATTGCGAACAATAACGATGGTTAGGCCCGATGGGCCAATATTCTTTTGTGCTCCCGCATAAATAAGTCCAAATTTTGCCACATCTATTTCGCGAGACAAAATAGTCGATGACATATCAGCAACCAGCGGTACCCCATGAGTTTCTGGGATATCAAAAATTTCAATACCATCGACTGTTTCATTAGGACAATAATGAACAAAAGCAGCATTTGGGTTCAAGCGCCATTCTTCACTAGGTAATACCTGTATTTGACCGTTAACTTTATCTGTAACATCAATAGCGTTAACTTGACCATAGTGTTCAGCTTCTATTGCTGCTAATTTCGACCAAGAGCCAGAAATAATATAATCAGCTGATTTACCCGCAGGTAAAAAGTTAAGTGGTACAGCAGAAAATTGACCACGGCCGCCGCCATGGCAAAACAAAACACTGTAATTTTCTGGTATTGCCATTAAATCGCGTAAATCAGCTTCGGCTTTTGCCGCTACTACCAAAAATTCTTTACTGCGATGGCTTAATTCCATCACTGAACTACCCGTATCTTGCCAGTTAACAAATTCAGCTTGTGCTTTTTTCATTACCTCGACAGGTAACATCGCAGGACCGGCACAAAAGTTAAATACTTGAGACATATAACACAACACCTTCTATAAAGTTTTAAATACGTTTGTCGATGCACTTGGTCAAACTGTTTTAATTATTTTTATTGGTAACATCAATTTGGTCAGCATTCTCTTTAGTAAAATAAGAACGCTCATCAAATGGAAATAGACTTATGTGTTTGCTTAATAACGTTCTTCCTGAACATCGTCACTCTTTCACAGCCATGTGAACGTGACATACCGTTCTTCCTGAACATAAAAAGGGCGGTGATTAGCCGCCCTTTAAACTTAGTTTACTAGCGGTAACTATTCGTTATCACTGTCAATGAGTTGTTCTTCATCACTGTCATCTTCTGGCGGTACCTCGGTTGAAGTACTATCAGCTGTTGTTCCTTCTATTTCTGCTGATGCATCGGTTAACTGTTCAGCAGCGCCCTCTTCACCTTCAGGAATATCCTCTTCAGCTATTTCATCAATGCGTTGCAATGCTACAACATGTTCACCTTCAACGGTTCTAATAATACGAACACCTTGAGTATTACGGCCAATAACACTGACTTCATTAACACGGGTACGAACTAGAGTACCGTTGTCAGTGATAATCATTATTTCATCTAAATCTTCAACCTGTACAGCGCCAACTACTGGGCCATTTCGGTCACTGACTTTGATAGAAACAACGCCTTTAGTTGCACGACTCTTCGCTGGGTATTCAGTTAACGCAGTACGTTTACCAAAGCCATTTTCGGTTATCGTTAATATTGGCCCGTCATTAACTGGCACAATCAGTGATACAACTTTTTGATCACCTTCTAACTTAATACCACGAACACCAGTACCCGTTCGGCCGATAGGTTTTAATGCCCAACGTTCTTCACCTGTTTCAGCGTCTAACTTGATTGCACCGGTTTCACTGTCACGAAGTTTTTCGTTAAAACGAACAACTTTACCCGCATCCGAGAACAACATAATATCATTGTAACCGTCAGTAATAGCAACACCAATTAAGGTGTCATCATCGCGTAAGTTAAGGGCAATAATACCGTTAGCACGTTGGTTTTTATAAGCGGTAAGTGCTGTTTTCTTGACAGTACCTGAAGCCGTAGCCATGATAATAAACTTGTCTTCTGCGTATTCACGAACCGGTAAGATTGCGGTAATACGTTCACCGGTATCAAGTGGTAAAATATTAACAATAGGTCGACCACGCGCAGTACGACTCGCTAATGGTAACTGGAATACTTTCAACCAGTAGAGTTTTCCGCGATCTGAAAAACACAAAATAGTATCGTGGGTATTAGCAATTAATAACCGTTCGATGAAATCTTCTTCTTTCATCTTAGTTGCTGCTTTACCTTTACCGCCACGACGCTGTGCTTGATAGTCGCTTAACACTTGATATTTAACATAACCTTCATGCGATAACGTAACCACAACATCTTCTTCTGTGATCAAGTCTTCCATCGATAAATCATGCGAAGCATTGGTAATTTCAGTACGACGTTCATCACCAAAATCATCACGGATAGTTTCTAATTCTTCACGAATAATTTCCATTAAACGTTCAGGCGAACCTAAAATATGTAATAACTCAGCAATAATATCGAGTAATGCTTTGTATTCAGATAAGATTTTTTCGTGTTCTAAGCCAGTCAATTTGTGCAAACGAAGATCTAATATCGCTTGTGCTTGTTGCATGGTTAAAAAGTATTGACCGTCTTGGATGCCGAAGCCTTCTTCAACCCATTCAGGACGTGCCGCATCATCACCAGCAGCACTGAGCATTTCAGCAACATTACCCAAGTCCCAACCACGGGCCAGCAATTTATCTTTTGCTTCGCTTGGCGTTGGTGAGTTTTTAATTAACTCGATAATCGGGTCAATATTCGCTAAAGCAATCGATAAACCTTCAAGTAAATGCGCGCGTTCACGCGCTTTACGTAATTCAAAGATAGTACGACGAGTGACGACTTCACGGCGATGAAGAATAAACTCTTCAAGCATTTCTTTGATATTGAATAACTTAGGTTGACCGTTTGTTAGCGCCACCATATTCAAACCAAAAGAAACCTGCATTTGGGTAAGTTTGTACAAGTTATTTAAAACAACTTCACCCACTTCACCGCGTTTGATTTCAATAACCATACGCATACCGTCTTTATCAGACTCATCGCGTAGTGCGGAGATACCTTCAAGGCGTTTTTCTTTTACCAGCTCGGCCATTTTTTCAATAAGACGCGCTTTGTTCACTTGATAAGGCAGTTCATGAACAACAATGGTTTCTTTACCGGTTGTTTCATGCACTTCGATATCAGCACGGGCGCGAATTTTAATTTTGCCACGACCCGTACGGTAAGCTTCTTCAATACCGGCACGGCCACTGATAATGCCGGCTGTCGGAAAATCAGGACCCGGTATATGTTCCAAAATTTCTTCGAAGGTCAAATCACTATTTTCAATCAGTGCTAAACAACCGTTTATCACTTCTGTTAAATTGTGAGGTGGTATATTGGTTGCCATACCCACCGCGATACCTGATGTACCATTCACTAATAAATTAGGAATACGCGTTGGCATAACAACGGGTATATGTTCAGTACCGTCATAGTTAGGTACAAAATCTACCGTTTCTTTATCAAGATCGGCCAAAATAGAATGTGCTATTTTTGACATTCTGATTTCGGTATAACGCATTGCTGCTGCAGAATCACCGTCCACTGAACCAAAGTTACCTTGGCCATCTACTAGCATGTAGCGCAATGAAAATGGTTGCGCCATACGTACTATTGTATCGTAGACAGCAGTGTCACCATGTGGGTGGTATTTACCTATTACATCACCAACAACACGTGCTGATTTTTTGTAAGGTTTATTGAAGTCGTTACCGAGTACATTCATCGCGAATAATACGCGACGATGAACAGGTTTTAAGCCGTCTCGTACATCTGGTAATGCACGACCTACAATTACGCTCATGGCGTAATCTAGATAAGAATTTTTTAGCTCATCTTCAATATTGACGGGTACAACATTGTTTGACAAATCGGTCATAAGTCGATGGTATCCCTTAACTTAGCAAGAATTTTGAAAGTTTTTTCGAAATTATAATTATTAATTAACACAGCATACTAGCATAGTTTTAATGAGATGCCATACCGCTTTATCATCTAAGAAGTAGTTAAAATGGTAGTGTAGAAAGGTCATAAATAGCCAAGTGGTTATTTATTGTTCACCATTTTAACTGCACAGATATTATTGCGCTTTTTGTTGTTCAAAAACACGGCGCTTTGCAACGGCTTTTTCGGTAATGGATTTATCCAAAATTTTACCAAGACCGAGTAAAAAGTAAATTTCAGCGATAACAAATAATGGCCCAATGAATAATTGATTAATATCATCGAGAAAAGCGGGTTTGGCTTTTTCATAATAGTGACCAATAAATTGGATAATCCAACCAATAACGAAAACACTGATGGCGATTATAATATGGTGTTCCATGTTAACAACTTCATGAACACTCCACATTAACGGCCCGAACAAAATAAACGCGAATAGTGCCAGCGGCACTGATAACAATAAGTAATAAAACAGTACAGTAACCGACAATATAGCCGCTAAAGTAAAGTTGACTTGTTCAACGCCCAAGTAATTATTAATAAATAACGCATCTATTTCAAAGGACACACTGGCCAGCAATAAGGCAATAGACCAAATAATCATTGGCACACCGATAAAGTGGCTATTAATATTTTTTCTATTTAAATGGACACTTTTATAAGTGGATAGTTGTTCTACTACAGATTTCATCATGACCTCTTAGAATTTATCTCATCGTACTTGTTAAGCAATAATTTATCGCTATAGCTGCTCAACATCAAGATGCAATTGCATCGTATTTTACGTCAAGTCGCTATATTGTTCTATGTATTCAGTAGCCAATAACAAAAACCCTGCCGAAGCAGGGTTTTATTTATCAACATAAAGTGAACGGGTTGCCCCTTTCTTTAGGTTATTTGGGCGTAGCTTGTAGATTTAAGGTTACGCCTGAAGCTGCTGAGTAGCCATAGATGTCAACATACCATACGCCTGTAGCTGGGTCGGTAAAGTTACACGTTTCATTGTTGCCATTTTTATAAGGACGACAATCATAAGCAGACGTTGTTGACTGTTTACCCTGGGTTACATATAAATCTGCATCACCAGAACCGCCAGAAAGTGTTACCGTTAAATCCGCATAACCATCGGCTAAGTCAAGGGTATAACGCTTCCATGATCTTCTGGCAACACTAACGTTATCCACTGTGGTATCAATCGGATTAACCGTTATGCCACCACCCGTAGAAGGTTCAGTATAACTACCTGTTAAACTAACACCGGAAAAATCACTATAGGCTTTAACTCTCACGTAGTAAGTGCCGCCTTCTTGCGTACTTGCACATGATTCAACATTACCTGATTTATAAGGACGACAATCGTAAACACTGTCGGTTGGCTCAGCGCCAAACTTCACATATAAATCGGCATCACCGCTACCACCTGTCATAGTAAAATTAATCTCTGTTGCGCCAGCAGGTACTTCCATAGTAAAGACTAAATCATTACCCGTTGCAGCTGTTAGCTCAGTTTTAACCTGACCATTTTCAAGGACAGTATCAGGTGTTGTACCGCCACCGCCGCCAGTGTCACCACCAGAGCCATCACAACCATTAGTGGTAATGTAATCAATCGCATCTTTAGTTTGAGCTAAACCGTAACCAAATTTAACATCGCGACCTGCCGCACCTAGATCTTGTGCACTGCTATTTAATACGTTACGAATTTCAACGTTAGTACAGCTCGGGTGATGACTCCACACCAAGGCAGCAACACCAGCAACATGAGGAGATGCCATTGAAGTACCGCTCATTTTACCGTAATTACCCGCGCCAATATTTATACTGGCGCTTAAGCCAGTATTATTTTTCATCGCGGCGCCATCTGTATCAGATACAGTAACACTTGGGATAGAAGTTGCGTTTGCGTCACCTAACGTGCCGCCAAAGCTTCCCGGTGCATTGTTATAAAGAATTGCGCCTACGCCTCCGCTGTCTTGACAAGCTTTAACTTTATCGTAAAACGAAATATTGCCACGTTGAATTAAACAAACACTACCCGCGGCGCCTGTATCTATGGATTCGCCCGTAGCAAAGTCATAGAGAGCACCCGTTGCTTGACCTTGGTTTTCCATCGCATTAGCGGTATAAGCCACATTAGCGACAGATACTTCAACCACTGAACCTAAACCTTCAGGGTAAGTAGAATAAACATCAACACCAGGGCCAGATATTTCTACCTGACTATTTTTTTGTGAAAAATCAGCTAAGGCTTTATTACTGTCAACTGCTGCAACTGACATCACTGCATCGTAAGAAGCCGGAAAGCTTTCGACATCGGTCGTTGCACTAGCAACACCATCATTACCGGCAGCAGCTATAAGTAAAACGCCTGCATCGTAGGCCGCTTGAATACCATTTTGTTCGCTGGTACTTGAACCCGTACCACCTAAACTCATGTTAATAACATCTGCACCGTTACTGACACAATCGTTAATAGCACTGACGAGTGTTGAGGAATATCCCCAGCCAGCTGCATTAAATACTTTTATGATGTGCAGGTTAGGATCAGTACCAATAACACCACGAACGCCAATACCATTATTAAGCGCGGCAATCGTTCCAGCTACGTGAGTACCATGTGGACCACCTTGATCGAACCAGTTGCCAGTACCACTATTGTTTGTTCCCGTTATTGTGCCACCTTGTGCTCCCATATCTTCATGTGGAAGGTCTAAACCTGAATCAATGATACATATTTTTTTACCACCAGCGTTCGCTGAAGCAATCATATCATCGACTTGATCGGCTTGAACCATGCCAATACCATAAGGAACCGTTTGTGCCATAAAGCGACGTGGTAGATCTTCTTCTACATATTCAACATTGTCATCCATCGCTAAATTCATCGCCTCTGATGAAGAAAGCTCAGCACTGATCATATTGATATCTGGGAATTCGGCTTTAACTTTAACACCCAATTTTTTTAATTTTTGCTTAACAGCGGCAAGACGAACGAAAGCGTTTTGGCTACCGATGAAACTGACGGCTTGATCACTGACTGCTTGATTACTCGCGGCTTGATTACTGGTTGCTTGGTTACTAGCTGTTTGCTTGTATTTGATAATAAAGCGTTTGGGTAAAGGTGAACTCGCCACTTCAGATAATACATTATCTGCGTTTTGCATGCCAAGCGGTTGTGCAGCGTAAAGTGCTGTCGATATTGATACCGACAATATGCTAGCAGTGGTCAATATTAATGATTTTTTTGTTATCTTATTCGACATCTATATTCCTACCTATTAAGTTAATTATAATTATTATTATTTTGCTGGGGGAATTTCAAATGAGAGTTATTCATCATTATCGAAGCAGCAATAACCATAACATTAAGGTTTTATATATTACAAGGATGTTATTTAAATGTTAAATATAAAAGACAAAAATAAAAGCGCGAATGGCTTATAAAACAATAACGTACGATAATAAATTTTATTTACTTTGCTTAACTTCAGTGAGAAATTGGTAAATCAAGGGGGGGGGTTAGCTGATAAAATCAGCAATGAGTCAGGTAATAGTTATTGAAAAAAATCTGAATATGCCCTGTTTTTTTCAATGTAGGGTTATTTGTAACAGCATATAACTTAACCGCTTTTGACTAGGATAACAAACTCAACGTTCAGTACTAGGCGAAGCATTTACTTTAGTTTAGAATTACTGACAATAATTGATTAAAATAATGAAAATGTAATGTCGACAACGAACAAGGCTAAAGCTGTTAACGTAAATGAAGAAGAAATCGCGAAATTTGAAAAAGTTGCCAGCCAGTGGTGGGACCTTGATGGTGATTTCAAACCATTACATCAAATAAACCCTATTCGCCGACAGTTTATTTGTCAGCATGTCGGCGACATTTTTGGTAAAAAAATTATTGATGTCGGTTGTGGTGGCGGTATTTTAGCGGAGAGTTTAGCCAAACTTGGCGGCGATGTTACCGGCATTGATCTTGGCGAAGAGCCATTGAATGTAGCGAGATTGCATGCGTTGGAGAGTGGTTTAACGGTTGATTATCAAAAAATTCCCGCCGAAGACAAAGCTAGCCTACAACCCGAAACATTTGACCTAGTCACTTGTATGGAAATGCTTGAACATGTCCCCGACCCCGCTTCAATTATAGAAGCTTGCGCTCAACTGGTAAAACCCGGTGGTTATGTTTTCTTTTCAACTTTAAACAAATCGATAAAGTCATATTTATTGGCTATTGTGGCCGCCGAAAAAGTCCTTAAAATAGTCCCAGATGGTACACACGACCATAACAGCTTTATTCGCCCGTCGACCTTAATTGGCTGGGCTGAATCATTTGATCTCAAATGCATTGACGCCGCTGGTATTCATTACAATCCATTAACAGAGAATCATAAACTTATCTCTTCACTTGATGTGAATTATATTCTTTGTTGTCAAAAAATTTAAATAAGGTCAGTACATTGATAAATAATAAAATTTCAGGGGTCTTATTTGATCTTGACGGCACCTTATTAGATACCGCCAATGATTTAGGTGCAGCACTTAACTACGTTTTACGAAAATATAACTTAGCGGAAGTGGCGCGTGAAACTTACCGTCCAATAGCATCTGATGGAGCATTAGGGCTATTAACGCTGGGTTTTGCCGATACTTTAAAAGCGTATGATTACGAACAGTTACGCGCAGAGTTTCTCGCTTATTACCAAGAAAATATTGCGGTACATACCTGTCTTTATCCTGGCGTAGCTCAATTGCTCTTGACCTTGGATGAACAGAATATTCCTTGGGGCATTGTAACGAATAAACCAGAAGGTTTAACACGACAATTATTACCTCATTATGCTGAGTTCGAAAAATGTTTATCACTGGTTGGTGGTGATACTTTCGCCAACCGAAAACCACACCCAGAGCCTATCCTCAAAGCTTGTGAAGAAATATCAATTCCAAGTGAGCAGTGTTTGTATGTCGGAGACGCTTTACGTGATATTGCAGCCGGCAATAGTGCCAAGGCAAGCACTGTTGTCGCAAAGTGGGGCTATATATTAGCCGGTGAAGATTGTAAAAGCTGGCAAGCTGACTATCACGCTGAAACACCATTAGAGGTTTTATCTTTCATCAGGTAGTGGTCTTTTTCAAAAAAATTACCGTTTGCAGCCCTAACTACGGCTAGGTTGTTACCAAGCGATAAAGCGCTAGGCGATTAACGTTGCCTTTATCAATAAGAGTCATCGCGTGTTAACTTTTAACACGCGATTAGCTCTATTTATATTACAATGCTTGCGTTAATATTTCACGGCTTATTGCTAAAGTAATATCACTGTTTTCGCCCAGTGCTGTCATGCCATGTTGCTCTAATCGTGCGACAAGGGAATCAATATCAGCACTACCAAGATCAACGTGAGATAAGCGCGTTGGTACCTGCATTGTTTGAAAAAACTCTTCTGTTAGACGAATAGCTTGGTCGATACGAGCATTATCATCACCTTCAGTTATCTGCCAAACACGTGTTGCATATTGCAGTAGTTTTTCACGTTTTTGCTCACGACGTACTTTCATCACGGCAGGTAAAACAATCGATAAGGTGCGAGCGTGGTCAATACCAAAGGCACCTGTTAATTCATGGCCTATCATATGTGTTGACCAATCTTGTGGTACACCAGCGCCAATAAGGCCGTTTAGTGCCATAGTCGCCGACCACATAATATTTGCTCTAACATCTAAGTCATCTTTAGTTGCTGGGGCTAAGGCTTTGGGTCCTTCTTCAATTAAAGTTTGTAATAAACCTTCACTGAACCTGTCTTGTACTTTGCCATTAACGCTGTAAGTTAAATACTGTTCAATGGTATGAATAAAAGCATCAACAACACCATTACCAATTTGACGGTCTGATAATGAGAAGGTCACACTTGGGTCTAACACCGCAAATAATGGACGCACTAAAGGGCTAGAAAACGGCAGTTTATTACCGTCTCGTGTTACCACAGAATTACCATTACTTTCTGAGCCTGTGGCCGGCAAGGTTAATACCGCGCCAATCGGTAATGCTTGAGTGAACGCTTGCTGTTTAGCAAGAATATCCCAAGGGTCATCACCTTCAAATAATGCCGCTGCGGCAATAAATTTCGCGCCATCGACAACAGAGCCACCACCAACGGCAAGTAAATAATCAATCTTTTCAGCTTTAATGATCGTTTGCGCTTTCATTAAAGTGTCGTAAGTTGGATTGGGTTCAATGCCCGAAAATTCAAAGTAAGTATGTTCTTTAAGCGCATCAATAACTTGCTGATAAACACCATTACCTTTGATTGAACCACCACCGTAAACAACCAGTACTCTTGCATCTACTGGTATTTCTTTTGAAATGGTTTGAATTTCTCCCGGGCCAAAATTAATTTTAGTTGGGTTTTGAAAATTAAAATTTAACATTTATATGTCCTTAAAGGTAAAGCGTTAAATCGATTAGCTAAACAGGTTAGCTAATCGAATTGTCTGTTCTAAGTACCTATGCTGAAAGGTGAGTTAATAATTTTTCAGCGGCTAATGCCGAACTAGCAGGGTTTTGACCAGTAATAATAAGACCATCTTGGACTGCAAATGCATGCCAATCTTGAGCCTTTTGGTATTCGCCACCACGTTTGATCAGTTCATCTTCTACTAAAAATGGCACAACTTCTGTTAATTGCACAGCTTCTTCTTCACTGTTAGTAAAACCGGTTACGGCTTTGCCTTTAACAGCAAATTCACCAGATGGTTGTTTAACATTTAACAAAGCCGCACTCGCATGACAAACTGTTGCAACAGCTTTTCCGGCGTTTAGAAAGTTTTCAATTAAGGTAATTGAGTCAGTATTGTCGGTAAGGTCCCATAATGGGCCGTGACCACCAGGATAAAATACTGCATCAAAATCAGCTTCATTAACAGTAGCTAATATTAGTGTATTAGCGATTTTAGCTTGTGCTTCGCTGTCTGCATCGTAACGGTCTGTCGCAGCTGTTTGAAAGTCTTCAAGTGTGCTGGTTGGGTCTATTGGTGCTTGTCCACCTTTAGGTGTTGCTAAAGTAACTTCGACACCCGCATCGATAAAGGCATAATAAGGGGCGGCAAATTCTTCAACCCAAAAACCGGTCTTTTGGCCGGTGTTACCAAGCTCATCATGTGAAGTAAGTACCATTAATATTTGTTTAGTCATTATCATTCATCCATTTGGTTATATAAGTGAGTTTAGGTGTTTGTTTATTCTATGGTGCTAGTATATGCCTAAGAAAGAACATGAACAATGCAGATAAAACTGACATCATTGTATCAATAATTGATACAATGATTAACAAAGTAAATTATTAGCGGGTTATTACCTCAATAGGTGCTGTTATGGATATCTCATTTGAACAACTCAAAAGTATGGTTGTTTTCGCTCAAGTCATTGAACAAGGTAGCTTAAGTGCAGCCGCTAAACATTTAGGGCTCTCTAGAGCAGTAGTAAGCTACCATTTGAAGAAGCTTGAAGCGCAGCTCGAAGTAAAGTTACTTAATCGTTCAACACGTGCTATTAATCTTACCGAAGCCGGTCAAGCCTATTATGAACGCTGTCGAATTATTGCTGAGCAAGCCAGTGCCGCTAATCAGCAAATTGAAAATTTCAAAAATGAACCTATTGGCTTACTGAAAATAACCTGCCCGGTAAATGTTGGCTTACAGACGGTTGTGCCCGCGCTCAACGAATTTAAAAAGATCTACCCCAAAATAGCACTCGATGTCATGTTAACTGACGAGGTGGTTAATATCATGAAAGAGGGTATCGATTTAGCGATTCGCGGTGCCCCCTTACCTGACTCTGGTTTACAAGCCACTAAACTGGCGACCTTACAAACATGCCTGTGTGGCGCACCTGAATATTTTCTGCAATTTGGTCGCCCGACTAAACCGGCTGATTTAAGCGATCACCAATGGGTTATCTATAAATTAACCTCAGGGGTGTTAACCCTGACTAAGGGCAGTCGATCGTTCAGTGTCACCACAAAAGGTAGTATTAGTACCAATAACGCGGCTGCACGTACCGCCTTTGTTGAGGCAGGACATGGTCTGGGCCGTATTCCTATTTACGATGCTTGGCCAAAAATAAAAGCAGGTACCTTAGAAACAGTGCTAGATGATTATACCTTTAGCGATATTAATGTCTTTGGGGTTTTCCCGCCAGGTACGGCCAATTCTAAAAAGCTACGCTTATTACTTAACTTTTTGAAAGAGTATTTCACCAGCCAAAGTATAATAAAAAAACAATAACCCAGTTTATTAGCTAATATATTGCTTAACGAACTTAGCGTTATTAATACCTAGGCATGACTGGTGAATAAAGTTTAGACAAGTTGTCATATTTCCGCTAAAGCAAACAGTCATATCAGCATTATCGTTCAATTAGTGCTCGCCCTGCTCAAAAAAAAGCAAGATGTTGTTTTTATTAGAAATTAAATTTTAGCTAACAAAAACAGCCGATAAACAGGTAATTTTATTTTAAAATAAATTATCCGCTAAAATTAGTTAAAATAAACGTTGCGTTTTTGTAATATCAAAAATAAAAAGCACTACTAAGTTAGTCGTTACTAACTGAACTTTTACTCTAAAGAAAGTTATTAAAAACTGTGTAGTTTATCACTTGCAAAAACAACCAAACCTCATTATCTTGTGATCAGTTTTTAGAAAACCCCTACATATAGTGTATTTGTTGTTCAGACGATTTTTTGTGCTGTTCTAAGTTTTAGGGGAGATATAATACTGATAAGTGTTCACTTAACGTGTTTTTAATGAACAACGTTAGGTAAATAAAGCGACCAGCATAATTAATAAATGACAGGCTTTTCATGACTAATAATCTTTTTGTAAGTAAGCGTAATGGCAAAAAAGAACTCATCGATTTAGAAAAAATTCATAAAGTTATCACTTGGGCTGCAAAAGACCTTGATAACGTTTCGGTGTCACAAGTTGAGTTGAAATCTCATATTCAATTCTACGACGGGATCAAGACTGCTGATATTCATGAAACTATCATTAAAGCTGCCGCTGACCTTATTTCAGAAGAGACACCTGATTATCAGTATTTATCAGCACGCTTAGCTATTTTTCACTTACGTAAAAAAGCCTACGGCCAATTTGAGCCACCTAAACTATTTTCTCACGTTGTTAGTATGGTAGAAAATGGTAAATACGATGAGCACCTTTTAGCTGATTATAGCGAAGCCGAGTTTGAACAAATGGAAAAATTCCTTGTTCACTCTCGCGATTTAGACTTTAGTTACGCCGCAGTAAAACAATTAGAAGGTAAATACCTTGTTCAAAATCGGGTAACGGGTGAGATTTACGAAAGTGCTCAGTTTTTATATATTTTAGTCGCCGCTTGTTTATTTGCTAAATACCCTGTTGAAACGCGCTTAAAATATGTTGAAGGTTTTTATAACGCTATTTCAACCTTCAAAATATCGTTACCTACACCGATTATGGCAGGGGTACGTACACCTACTCGTCAGTTTTCATCGTGTGTATTAATTGAATGTGGTGACAGCTTAGATTCAATAAACGCCGCTTCTAGCTCTATTGTTAAATATGTTTCACAACGAGCAGGTATTGGCATCAATGCTGGCCGTATTCGCGCTTTAGGTAGTTCAATACGTAATGGTGAAGCCTTTCATACCGGTTGTATTCCGTTTTTTAAGCATTTTCAAACGGCTGTTAAAAGTTGTTCACAAGGTGGTGTTCGAGGCGGCGCAGCGACATTATTCTATCCACTTTGGCATTTAGAAGTTGAAAGCTTACTGGTCCTTAAAAATAACCGAGGCGTTGAAGAAAACCGTGTCCGTCATTTAGATTACGGTGTGCAATTCAATAAGCTTATGTACACACGTTTAATTAAAGGCGAGTCTATTACTCTCTTTAGTCCAAGCGATGTACCTGGCCTTTACGATGCATTTTTTGAAGACCAAGAGAAATTTGAAGCTTTGTATGTGAAATATGAAGCTGATGACTCAATTCGTAAAAAATGTATTAAAGCTATTGAGTTATTTACTTTATTTGCTCAAGAGCGTGCCAGCACAGGTCGAATTTATTTACAAAATGTCGATCACTGTAATACACATAGCCCATTTGATCCTCAACAAGCACCGATACGCCAAAGTAATTTGTGTTTAGAGATTGCGCTACCGACCCAGCCAATGAATGATATTAATGATCCAAATGGCGAAATAGCCCTTTGTACCTTGTCAGCCTTTAACTTAGGCGCAATAGAAAGCTTAGATGAATTAGAAGGTTTATCAGATCTTGCTGTTCGAGCGCTTGATAGTTTACTCGATTACCAAAACTACCCAATGCCAGCGGCTTATAATGCCACTATAGGCAGAAGAACATTGGGTATAGGCGTAATAAACTACGCTTATTACTTAGCTAAAAACGGCGTATATTATTCAAACGGAAGTGCCAATAATTTAACTCACCGTACTTTTGAAGCCATTCAATTTAATTTATTAAAAGCATCAAATGAATTAGCAAAAGAAAAAGGCGCTTGTCCGAAATTTAATGAGACACGTTTATCGCAAGGTATTTTACCGATTGATACTTATAAAAAGACCATTGACGACATTACCGGCGAACCCCTGCATCTTGACTGGGAAGGTTTGCGCGAAAGTATTAAGAAGCATGGCGTAAGAAATTCAACGGTTTCAGCGTTAATGCCATCTGAAACTTCATCACAAATTTCAAATGCCACCAATGGAATTGAACCACCACGAGGTTTAATCAGTATAAAGGCTAGTAAAGATGGTGTTTTAAAGCAGGTTGTCCCTGAGTATCAAAGATTAAAGGATAACTACGAGTTACTTTGGAATATTCCAAATAATGAAGGCTACTTGCAACTAGTGGGTATCATGCAGAAGTTTATCGACCAAACGATTTCTGCAAATACTAACTACGATCCTGCCCGCTTTGACGGCGGAAAAGTACCCGTAAAGCAAATTTTGAAAGATATTTTAACCGCTTATAAATTAGGCGTTAAAACCATGTATTACCATAACACCCGTGATGGTGCGTCTGAGAATATGCTCGGATTAGAAGAAGAAGACTGTGAAGGCGGCGCATGTAAAATTTAATTGTGCGCACAAACAAAGCTTCATTGTTTTTTTAGCAATGGAGCTTCTAGCATACCGGTCATAAATATAATTTTAAAAAAATTTCGATAACAGGCACTGACCATCATGCGTGTTATCAAGGAGAAATAGATGTCCTACACCACGTTTAATCAAGTTCCTAATAATGCGTTACTCGAGCCAATGTTTCTAGGTAACAGTGTCAATGTCTCGCGATATGATCAACAACGTTTTATTGCTTTTGAAAAACTCATTGAAAAACAGTTATCGTTTTTCTGGCGTCCTGAAGAAGTTGATGTCTCTAAAGATAGATCTGACTGGCAGAGTTTAACGCCTTCAGAAAAACATATCTTTATTTCCAACCTAAAATATCAAACCTTACTTGATTCGATGGCGGCTCGCTCGGTAAATGCTGTGTTTTTACCTCTTGTTTCATTGCCAGAAGTAGAAACATGGGTCGAGACATGGGCTTTTAGTGAAACCATTCATTCTCGCTCTTACACGCATATTTTGAGAAATTTGTTTTCAGATCCGAGTGAGATTTTTGATGATATCGTAGTTAATCCAGCTATTTTAAAACGCGCCTCAAGTATCGCTAAATACTTTGATTCTGTGATCATCACCACACAACTGCTTCAGTCTCAGGGAGAAGGCTCATACGAAGTAGACGGCGAGATGATTGAAGTATCAACACGCAAGCTCAAAGAACGTTTATATCTTGCTGTTTGTTCAGTTAACGCCTTAGAAGCTATTCGATTTTATGTCAGCTTTGCCTGTTCATTTGCTTTTGCCGAGCGTGAATTATTAGAAGGTAATGCTAAGATTATTAAGCTTATTGCCCGTGATGAAGCTTTGCATTTAACCGGTACTCAACATATTTTAAATAACTGGTTATCTGGCAGAGATGATCCTGAAATGAAAATCATTGCTCAAGAAATGAAAGAGCAAGGCTTACAGATATTTCTTGATGTTGTTGAACAAGAAAAAGAATGGGCCCAGTACCTATTCAAAGACGGCTCTATGATTGGCTTAAATGCGGCAATATTAAATCAATATATTGAGTACATCAGTAATCAACGCTTAACCGCTATTGGTTTTGATGCCCCCTTTGATATAAAAAGTAATCCTCTGCCATGGATGAATGCTTACTTAGTATCAGACAATGTTCAAGTCGCGCCACAAGAAACTGAAATATCAAGTTACTTAGTTGGTCAAGTTGACTCCTCTGTATCAAGTGATGACTTTGATGGCTTCGACCTTTAATGGTTTTAACCTTTAAATAAAGAACCTATTATCATGCTTTCTTATCACATCATTAGCACATTTTGCCAGTAAGCCTTTTTAAATGAAAAGTGCTAATGATATGGCTATTCGCCAGCAAAAATTGCCTGAGGATAATCAACCTCACCGTATTTGTGTTGATAATAAGACCATTACTTTTCAAGCCAATGATAAAAACTTGCTTGACTGTTTAGAGAAGGCTAATGTAGAAGTGCATTATCATTGTCGTGATGGTTTTTGTGGGGCGTGTCGAGTCACCTTAGTTGAGGGTGAAATTTACTACCCTCAAGGAGAGCCCCTGGCTTTTATTGGCGATGGTGAAATACTCTCTTGCTGTTGTGTACCTAGGAGTGACATTACACTTATTGTTGAGTGACTTGCTGTTAAGATTCTTACTGGCTTTTAAACATCCCTAAATAGCGCAGATTAGATTTTGAGCGACAAATACACCGGTCTCTCAACACCAATAACACTTATAATTGTGCGCTTAATCTAACTTCAATACCGCCTAAAACCTTAACTAACTCCGCAGCAACCGGTTGATACAATTGCTGATAGCGCGCTTTGTCTTCAAGACTTACTGCATCATCTAATGCTTTGGTCAATTCAAACAGCTGCATGGCACCGACAGAGCAAGAAACGCCCTTTAAGGTATGTACTAAGTGCTTACAGGCCGGTTGATCATCACTACTGATCGCTTGTTGAATCTTTTCGCTGTCTTTTGAATGGTCTTCATAAAACATCACCAATATTTCAGCGAAAAGGTCTTCATCGCCGAGCACATTACCGATACCAATATCAGCATCAATACCTGGGTATTCATCTTCACTGATTTCGGGTGATTCATCGACAATATCATCAGCGATAACAGCATTAATTTCTTGATAAAGTTTCACTTGATTTCGACCACTATGCTTTGCTTGATATAGGCTAAGATCCGCCTCTTTTAACAAGCCCTCTAAGCTCATCTCATCGCCCCTGCCCAATGACAAACCGATACTTACCGTCACAGATACCTTTGCATCTTTGCTATCATCAACCTGTATTTCACTACGTGCGACTCTCTCTCTTAAGCGTTCACAGGCAATAAGGGCATTTTCTGCTGAGGTATTTGCCATACATATCGCAAATTCTTCACCACCAACGCGACCAATAATATCATTATCTCGAAAACAGTCACAGATGATATCAGCAAATTCAACTAAGACTTTATCTCCGGCATCATGGCCATAATTATCGTTAACGGCTTTAAAAAAATCTATATCGAGCATCGCCACAGCAAGCGGATGATTGCTGCGCTTTGCTTGGCTAATCGCTTTACTGGCTAAGTCTTCAAAAGCGCCTCTATTACGAATACCAGTTAAAAAATCTGTTTTAGCCAGAGACTCTAGCTCTAAAGTTTTTTCTAAAAGCCGCAGAGAGGTTCGTATTCTCGCCAACAATACTTTTGGGATATAAGGTTTAGTGACGTAATCATCCGCGCCAAATTCTAAAGCAGCAACGATTTGATCTTCATCATCTGAAGCCGACAACATAATCACCGGCGTATTGAAAATAATAGGATGAGCTTTTAATTTGTGCAGCATCTCTAAACCTGAAATACCTGGCATATACATATCTAATAAAATGAGATCTATCGATTGCTCTTCTAAAACTTCTAAGGCTTGTTCGCCTGATTCTGCGGTAAACACCTGATAACCTTCTTCGCCTAAATCAAACTCTAACAGCATGAGCGTATCTTTAGCGTCATCCACAGCAAGAATGTTATATTTTTTCTTAGTATCCATCGCTTATCATCCTTACAGGCTCATTGATCATATTTTAGTAGTTAAAAATTTTTGTAACGTGTCAATTAACAAGTCATATTCCCTTGTTAAATCATTTTGTAACGACAACATCTCGCCGCTACTTTCTATT
This sequence comes from Colwellia hornerae, assembly GCF_007954355.1. Taxonomy (GTDB): domain Bacteria; phylum Pseudomonadota; class Gammaproteobacteria; order Enterobacterales; family Alteromonadaceae; genus Colwellia_A; species Colwellia_A hornerae. The sequence goes on along the minus strand of NZ_VOLR01000013.1, from coordinate 85,243 downwards.
CTAGCCGATTGTTCAATATGGCGTGTTAATTTTCCAAGATTAATCCCGCCCAAGTTTTTGGAGGAACCGGTAATCTTGTGTGCTAATGCAATAATATCATTAAACAACTCATTTTCCATCGCTGAAATCAACTCATTTTTAAGGGCGGGCATATCCTCAATAAATAAAGTGATGAGTTGTTTACTTAACTTGTCATTATTTCTAATGCGCTTTAAAAAACCAGCTTTATCCCAAATGATATCTTCATTTGTCTTTGAACGGCTATCCTCGGCAGTATCGCCAGTGTCACTCTCAGTAACAAGCTCTGTAATCGCTACAATGTTATCATCAGAATCGGCTGCGAAAGTATCTATCCCGACCCAAGTCGATATCTTTTTAAGTAAAATATCAGTATCTACTGGTTTGCTCGCATAATCACTCATACCTGCCGCTAAACATTTTTCTTTATCACCTTTCATTGCATTGGCCGTCATCGCAATAATAGGAATATTACGATGAACAACACCAGCCTCTCCTGCTCGTATTGCTCTTGTCGCGTCGTAGCCATCCATTTCAGGCATTTGACAGTCCATAATAATAATTTGATAAGGAGCATCTTCTGGTGAGATATTCAAAGCAGCCAGGGCTTCGATCCCATTGCCAGCAACATCTGCTGATAAGCCGATATTAGCAAGTACACCTAGAATAACAACTTGGTTAATACGGTTGTCTTCGACCAATAAAATACGGGTATTTTTGGCAATTACCCGATTAGCGCTCGGATGTTTTAATTTATGCACATTATGTTGGGTAACAAAGGGTTTATTCAAATTCAAAGATCCCTCGTCGTCTAAGACAATGGTTAACGTATCAAATAAATCTGCGGTTGTTGCTGGCTTTGGAAAGTACGCCGAAAAACCAAGTTGTTCAAAAAAGTTAGTATCTCCACTATCACTCATTGATGTCATCATAATAAGTTTAGTTTGTTGAGTATGTCGATGCACCTTTAAGCGTTTACCTAAAGTAACACCGTCCATGCCAGGCATTTGCATATCAAGTATTGCCGCATCAAAAAAGCCTGCAGGGTGATTAACAACCTGCTCAAGAGCAGTAAAACCATCTTGCGCTTCGGTAACCTCTGCGCCCCAAATAGCTAACTGCCCTTTTAGCACGGCTAAATTTGTTGCATTATCATCAACGATGAGTATTTGCTTCCCTTTAATGTCGACCTGAGGCATTACCTTTTGAGAATTTTCACTTTCGTTAAGTAGTATGGTAAAGGTAAACGCACTGCCCTGACCTTCGGTACTTGTTACTGTGATATCCCCTGACATAAGTTGGGCTAATTGTTTAACAATGGCCAGTCCTAATCCCGTCCCCCCATATTTACGTGTCGTAGAAGCATCTACTTGCGTGAAAGAGTCAAACAAGGCGGTCATTTTACTTTCGGGAATACCAATCCCGGTATCTGAAATAGTGCATATTAATTGCAGCTGATGTTGATGTTTTTTAATCGACGCCTTGATAAGGACTTCACCAGACTCGGTAAATTTTATTGAATTACTGACTAAATTTGACAGTATTTGTCGTAAACGACTAGGATCGCCTCTCACTAATGATTGCTCTACACCACAAACATCCAGTATCAGTTCCAAGCCTTTTTCTTGCGCTTTTATCGCCATCGACTCAGCAAAGTCGCCAAGTTGGCTACGAATATCAAAATCAAGTATTTCGAGCTCCAGTTTTCCAGCTTCTATTTTTGAAAAGTCCAAAATATCATTAATTAAGGATAATAAAGATTGCGCGCTTGAACTGGCTAGTTGTAAATGATGTGCTTGTTGTTTATCGATGTTACCTTGTTGAAGTAAACCTAACATCCCTAAAACGCCATTCATCGGGGTACGTATCTCATGACTCATACTGGCAAGAAACTGCGAACGCAACAGCAGAGCCTGCTCAGCCATATCTAAAGCGTTTTGCTTTAAAGTACGTAAGTTTCGTTGCTCGGTTATGTCACGATGGGTTCCCACCACTCTGAAATTATTTTGGTTTTTATCACTAACGACTTGGGTGTGTGTTTCAATATATCGAGTAGTTAGATCGGGCAAAGTAATTCTATACTCAAAGTTGAGTGCAATACCCTTCTTAACTTCACGGATAAACTGTTCTTCAACAAATTTAAGGTCGTCAATGTGTATGGCTGCTCGCCAAATTTTTTCTGTCGGTACTGTTGAGTCTTTATCACAGCCAAATAACTCGTACATTCGGCTGTCCCAGTGGCTTACCCCGCTTTGAATATCATAATCCCAGACACCTATTTTGGGCGCTGATAAAGCAAAATTTAAACGCCATGCCATATCTTCGGCTTTTTCAACACTACGTACTCTTTCTGCTGCTAATAACTTATTTTCAGTGATATCACGTATCAGTCCTGTAAAAACAACATCACCAGAGACATTTACTTTGCTGACACTTAAATGCATAAAGAACTTTTCGCCATTTTTTCTCATCGCAGTCAGTTCAAGTGCTCGGCCTTTAACGTCACTTGAACTACGTTGTAAAAACTTTTGAAATTCATCCGCTTGGTTAATAGTATTATCTATCGGTACCAAAAATAATGCGTTCTTTCCAATAACTTCACTGGTTTGATAACCAAATATTTTTTCCGCAGCATGATTAAAAGCGATAATATAGCCTTTGTCGTCAATATTTATAACACCATCCGCGATTGAATTTAAAATAGAATAAAGCTTGGCTAAAGCATCTTCTGCACGCATTGTTTCACTTTTTTGCACAATCGATTTTTGTTCTATTTGCATTAATAAATTTTGAAAGCTTCTCGCTAAAGCACCAATTTCATCATTTTCTTGCACCGGTAACTGACCAATTACGCCCTGTTCTTCATATTGAGCGACACTGTTAGTCATCAACAACAGAGCACGTGTTATCCGCTTTGATGCCATAACACACAAAACCAAACTTAACACGGCGAGTATAAAACTAAAGAATATTGCTCGCGTTCTCATTCGCTCTAATGATTGCAAATAAATATTACTTTTGTTTTCAATAACCAAATGCAAAGGGTTTAATTGGCCAAATCCGGTAAACTGCACAGTAGAGTAATAGGCTAATTTATTGTCAACCTCTATCTCTTTATCCTGCAAAAATTCATCAATAGTGGCTGTTGAGGAAAAAAGAGCGCTCAGCGACGGAAATTTTTCAATAATATTGATATTATTTTTATCAATTTTTTGATCAACTGGAAAATAAATAAAATCTCCCGCTGAATTAGCAAGGTAAAAAGTAACCTTTTCTAAGGCATTTTCCTTAAGCCGCTCAATAAATAATGAAAAATCAACTTCTATGGTTATTGAGCCAAAAAGTTCGTTATCGGCAGTGTAAATAGGAGTACCAATAAACAAAGAACTTTGTAACGGCCTGCCCTGAATACCTTTTTGATAAGATATTTCTGAAAAGTATACCTCTCCTTGTTCTACTAACAAGGCCGCCTTTAATGAATCTAGCGTTATATTCTGACTTGATTGCTCAAAGGGGATAACCTTCACTTGCTCGTTTTTATTGTCGACACTGATTATACTGCGAACATTATTCTCTGTTGCTAGGTAACTTATATTTTTATAAATGGGTTTATTCTTGATAAATTCTTTGAATATCCCCTGTAATTTTTGCCGCCATAATAGGTTCTGTTCATCATCAGACTTGCTTGATTCAATAATACCCTGTATTGACGCGGTCTTACTGAGGAAGATTGAGTCGTTAGCACTTTCTCGATAAAAATAGGCAATTAATGGTCTTACAATTTTACTTTTAATGTTGAGCTCATCAAAAGCTTGCTCTTTCACTAACTGCTGACTTTCAATATAAAATACCGTACCGACCGCAAAAGCAATAAGGAGTGATAAAGAAAAACCGGCAAATGGAATTTTAAATGCTAATGAGCTAAAGACTTTTCCGATAGAGAAGTTTTTTTTGTCTTTAGCGAATAGCTGCTCAGTATGATGATGTGCTTTACTATCGCCATTATTATGTAAATGATTATTTTTGATAAGTGCTACTTCTCTTTATGGTGAATCAATTCATGCCTGATAAAAATATTGCCTGAAGCAATGTTTTTTTTGAGAAAATGCTAAATATTCAAGTGACTATCAAATAACATACTAGAACCAAAGCCTATATGCAATTGTGATACAGCAACGACAATAAGAATAATGAGTAAACCATAGGTTATTACTGAAGATTTATGAAAAATATCGCTAATAAAAAACTAACCGGCAAGTAAGCAGCTAAACGTCATCGCATATATTTAAGCTCAAATTTAATTGTTTTCAATTAAAAAATTCGCTAATTCTTTTGAGTTAAAAGGTTTTCGTAAGACCGGGTAATTCCATTGTTTATCTTCCTCGGCAATATAACCACTGATTGAGAAAATACGAATATCGGGGAACTTTGCTTTCACCAACTCTGCCGCCTCTCGACCTGAAATGTCGGGTAAAATCATATCTGTAATAAAAATATCAAAAGGTTGCTCAGTCGCTAAGATGTTAATTAAATCAACTTTATTGTCAGTATGTTGAGTTTTAACGCCTTCATTTTCTAAATACAAAGAGACAAATTCAGCAATACTTATCTCATCATCCAAAATAAGTACGCGCTTTCCTTTCATATTTAATTGGCTTTTAGTCGCTATAGGAGCTTTTATTGGTGGATTTTTTAAAACCCGGCACTTGAAGACCAAAGTGAAGTGCGCGCCACCTAAACTGCCATGCCCTTCAACTTGTATATGACCATTATGTTTATATATCGTGCTATAAACATTCGCTAAACCAATACCGTTACCTTTATTAACTGATTTACTGCTATAAAAGGGATCAAACACTTTAGTCAAATTACTTTGCTCAATACCTACACCGCTATCTTTTACATGAATTTCTAAATTTTGCTCCTTATTAAGGTTAGCAGATATTTCTATCTGTCCAATCAAGCCTCTTTCGCGGATCGCATCTTGAGAATTTAACACTAAGTTGAGCAATATATTAATAAATTCACCTTGAGGAAACTTTATTTCACAGCATACTTCATTGGTGTTGATGCGAAAATCTATGGTCGAAAGTAACAATTGTTTAAAAAGGTATTGGTTATCAATAATATCTTGTATCGGGTCAAAGCGGACCATTTTAATGGTGGGTTTACGGGTAAAAGCTAATAAACGTTCGGTAACACTTTTACCTTTATCGATCGCATTTTTGACTCGCTCAATATAGGTTGAAATATCTCGTTCACCTTGGGCGAATTTAATCTCTAACATTTCGGTCGCCCCTAACGCAACGCCTAGTACATTATTGATGTCATGTGAAACATTACCAAAAGTATTACCCAGTAAAGCGAGTCGATTACTGATCAGTTGTTGTTGGTCTTTACGAAATTGCTCGGTAACGTTTTCGACAATCCAAATAAAGATGCCTTCATCAGCTTCATACGTTACCGATAAATCAAAAACACTATTGTATTGATCAAAACTAATATGCGTTTCTTTAAGTTGACCACACGCTTTCGCTTTACGTTTAAAAGCAAGATAGTCGGTAATACTGAAATTAATATAATTAAAAAGCACTGAACTACTATCGGCAGTGTTTGGTGTTAAATCTTGATAAACAACATTATCTTTGTCATCAATAAAAAAAACCGGCACCTTTATCGTGTAATTGACCATGGCGAGTAATTTTAATTTTTCAAAAATAGTTTCAGATTGAGTAATATCTTTAAATACGCCAAAAATACCAACAACGTCACCCGCTGTATTCAGTTCGACCTCACCAACACACTCCACCTTGATTTTTTTGCCCTGTTGATTTTTTATCGCACTTTTAAAGTAGAAGCCTTGTTTATTGGCAATCGCATTATCTACATAATTTCGTACCTTAGCCTGCTCTTCTACAAGATAAAAATCTAAGGCCGTATTTACCTTTGGTCGATAATTGGTAGGGTCTACACCATGAATTTTATAAAGCTCTGTTGACCAATACAAGGTATTCTCAATACAATCTAGTCGCCAATGTCCTGATTTATTTAAACTTTCAGCTAACAATAGGTAGTTATTTCTTTCTTTTAGCTTTTCAACTAATTGGTGTTGCGCGGTAATATCTTTTACCGAGCCAAACATTTTATAGGCGAGTTCACCCTTATATTCCATAATTTTACCAAAAACAGTTAACCACTTTGTTGCGCCTTGCTCTGTAGTGATTGACAGCGTTAGATCTATACAGGGTATTTCTCCGAGACAATGTGCTTTAGCTTGACGGTTAAGACTGGCTAAATCTTCTTGTTTTAACGATTTTTCACAAAAAGAAAGCGGCCCTAAAAATGATTCTGCATGGTAGCCCAGCATAGCCATAACTTGTGCGGAATAAAGTAGGGTTCCTTCCATGATATTCCATTCCCAAAAAGCTTCTTCTATGCTGTTTAATATTTTATGGGTATGCTTTGATAATGTTAAAGATTCTATGTTATGTGGCAGGTACGCTTGCTCATTAATGGTCTTATCGTCGTTACTAATCTTTAAAAGTGAATCCATAAGATAGGCGATATAACCGTCTGCAACTTCGCTTATTTTTATCGTACAATTGAGCAGCTCTTTTGATTTACTCAATAAAACAACATTTCTGACGCCCGACATAACATCTGAACCACGTTGGTAGTTATCACGAAATTTCACATGCGCATCAGTAAATTTATCGGGCAAGAGTATTTCTATGGGTTGCCCTTTAATTTCCGCTAAGCAATAACCAGAAAACCTTTCTGCCCAACCATTACAACCAGTAATAATACCTTGATGATCTAGTTGAATAACCGAAAAAGGAATACTATTAATCGGTACCATTAAATCGTCAGAGTCAGCGTTCAAAAGAGTTCATCCTCATCATCAAAAACAACAGTTTCTTCTGCTTGTTGCTGATTAAGGACTTCAAGTTCATCGACACTGGCTAAGGCACCATCAAGTAAGTCGGTAACTTCTAGAAAATTGATATCATCTTGTGAATGTTTTTTTAAGGCACCATGAACCAAGTTAGTTAAATATTGCTCTTGTTCATCTGACATTTCTAAGACATGGAAGCTCATACCGATGTTGGTGACAATTTCATTCATCACTTCTTGTTGATGGTGCTTAGAGATAGCAATCATATTCTTGGTGGTAGAAACAGCTTGCTGAATTTTACTTTGTACCTGTACCAAGGAGTTTTTGTAGGTAATAAAAGCAATACGGGCGCCAATACATTCAATCACAGAAGCTAAAGCATCAATATATATATCGGTGTCAATCGCGCCATCCTCTAGATTCAAAATAAGGATTGAGCACAATGGATGATTAAAAATAGTTCTAGAGCTAAAGCGGTATAACCTAGGTTTTACTTTTAATAGCTTCATGACATCAATTTCGACAGGAGAACAAAAACCGTTTTTAGAACTAAAGAACAACGGCTTTTCGTTAATAGGATAAAAAGCAATACAGCCGTGTAAATTCATTGTGTAAAGAAACGAAAATACTTCATCTCTAATTTTCTCTAAGGTAAAACAATGATTAAGCCGAGAGGTTAGCTGCATACAGCTACCATATTTAGAGGCTTGTGCCATAGAAACATTGATCACTCGGTCTTTTGAACTGATTTCTGTTTCAAAGCTGTGAATCTTATCTTGGTAAGAAATAAGCTTTTTAAGTTTTTTATCCAATGCTAATAAAGAAATAGGTTTTGCAAGAAAATCATCTGCGCCACATTCTAAACCTTTAAGTACGGCATCTTCGGTTGCGAGGCCAGAATACAAGACAAAAGAAGTTGCAACGGTATGTTGTTCAACGTTACGTTTTATCCATTGCGAACCTTTATCTGCACCAATATTTTCATCAACTAAGGCTATGTCAAAAAGTTCATTATCACTGACTAACCTATCCGCGTCGTTAAGATTAGTCGCGCACTTCACGTCAAAACCATCGGCTAATGCTTCATGAAGCAGTTCAAGATAATCTTGGTCATCATCAATAATTAACAAACGGGGTTTAGGCATAATAATTCCTTTTTTTATGAGATTTCAACCTTAATTAAGGCAGTTGTTAAGCATTTTCTTGAAAGACACTAGAGCGATTACGCCCTTGCTTTTTTGCTTGATACAAAGCGATATCCGCTTGTTTTATTAGTTCACTTGCATTGGCGACCTGATCAGCTGCGGTTGTTGTAGCAATACCAATACTGACCGTCACATAAGGAAATACCGATGAATATTCATGTTTTATTTTTTGACTTAATAACGCCAAACTTAACTCTTTTGCTTTAAATCTAGCGCCCTCAACTGGCGTAAAAGGCAACACAACAATAAACTCTTCACCTCCATAGCGAGCTAATGAGTCCGTGGCTCGATTAAGGGTTTCATTAAACGTATTGGCAACCTGCACTAAAAATTTATCGCCTTGTGGGTGGCCATAGTTGTCGTTATAAGGTTTAAAAAAATCAATATCTATCATCAATATTGATAATTCTCCTACTTGGCGCTCATTACTTTGCCAAGCGCTAGCGAGCACTTCCTCTAACCCTCTTCGGTTAAGTATATGCGTTAGCGGGTCGATACTACTGAGTATTTCTAGTTGTTTATTTGCGCGTTCAAGTGCACCTTTCATTTTGGCAATACGTTCCATCGCTCTTAATTTTGCGCTTAAAATCACTTGTTTTATTGGTTTTGTTAAATAATCATCGGCACCGGCATCGATACCTTTGGTTAAATACTCTTCACTGTCGTTAGAGCTAAGAAAGATAATAGGAAACCATTGCGGATATTCCTTTCTCATCATTTTTGTTAAGGCAAAACCATCTACTTCTGGCATTTCTATATCCATGAGCACCAAATCTATGCTTTCTTTATTTAATGCCGCCATTGCCTGTACATGACCATTTGCGGCTACGGCAATATGACCACTGTCAATGATCATTGCACTAACGACTTCTCTGATAAACTTATTATCATCCACAACTAAAATGTTCACATTAATGCCTTATACATTGGTAATAAATTAAAATATTGATGTTCTTACGATGCCCATACATAAGATGCTTCGACCACTTTACCATTATCTTGAAAATCTAAGCTGTCACACAGCTGCTCAACTAACTCTATACCACGACCGCTTAGCTCTAGTTTATTTGTTGGCTTATTTACTCTTTTCTCGTAGTATTTTTTTATATCAAATCCTTGACCACTATCTTGTATTTTAATCATCACTCGTCCACCTTTTAATAGTGGGTAATGACTTATTTGTAAGTCAATAAAGCCATGTTCTAAATTTCCCAAGCGCAGTTCTCGTTCTTTATAATATTGAGAAAAACCGTCCGCATTCGCTTTTAAGTTTGAGCTTAACCCTAGGACACCATGGTCGAGAGCATTGACAAATAATTCGGTGAGTATGCTGTATAAACTTTGCCAATGATCGGCATGACCCTCTATTTCATTGATTTGGTTCATTGCCATAGGGATTGGATTTATAGAGGCTAAACGCTTACCACTTAGTGTTAACTGCCAATGCCAGGCGGGATCTTTTGAAATATAAATATCGTCGAGCTGATCAGCTGAAATATTAGTTATGCCCTGACTGGCAACCAGAATGTGTTCCCAACCACCGCAAGGAATATCAATTAAGGAAATGTCATCTTCTTGTGGCATAGCTTGGCAAAAATCATTAACCGCCTTAAGCACACTTTCACTGACCGTATGATTAATAACACCATGGATCGCCGCCTGCTCGAATCGGTCAAAATCAAACATTTCACCTTGTTCATTTCTCGCTTCAACAATACCATCGCTGATCAAAACCATACGGTCGCTTTCTTCAATACCATATATGGTTAACTTGCTATCAGGTAACAGCTTAGGAAGTACACCTATCGGTGGATGGCTTGATGATATCTGATGTTTTATTTTTCCTTGCTCTGAAAATAAATAAGCGTCAGGTAAACCGGCATTAAAAACATAAACAGATTTATCGTGACTAGAAATACTGGCAAAACCTGCAGCTAAAAACAAATCGGCAGGTAGCAGGTTATAAAGTTTCTGGTTAATTTGGTTAATAATTTCAAATAATGAAAAACCTTTTTTGGTCATTGCGCGAAATGTTTCAGCTAAGGGAATAGCACCAATAGATGAGCGTAAGCCGTGACCAGTAAAATCACCTAGCATGACATTAACATCGCCATTAGGCGATAAAGCGGTAAGTTGAATATCACCACTAAATAATGCTGCCGGTCGCTTAATAATACCAATGCGGTCAAGCGAAAAATTTCTTGCTTCAATAACACCCGACATTAATTGCTCAGCAAGCTCAGCGTCTTTTTGTTGCTCTTGTTGCAAGATTTTAACTTGGCCGTATAAATCACTAATTCGTTGAATTGATTTTATTTTAGCTTTAAAAACTTCGGGAGAAAATGGCCGGACAAGAATGCCATCACCACCGGCATCGACACACTCAATAAAGGCTTTATCCGTGTCCATGCTGGTAATAAAAATCAGTGGGCACAGGCTATTATCTTGCGATAAACTTTTAATTTTTCTTGCTGCTTCATAGCCGTTCATAATGGGCATATTTATGTCCATTAATACTAAGTCAGGCTTGTATTTAACATACATTGCCACGCCACGTGCGCCATCATTAGCCGTAAAAACCCGATAACCTTGCTCTTTTAATAAGACACTTAACACCTTGCACTGCATGGCAGAGTCATCGACAACTAGTGCTAATTTAACATCATTTTTTTCAGCTAACACCACTGTAACCTATAATTCTATTGTTAATAGACGATGAAATTGTGCGATTTCTAAAATTTTATTGACTGACTCACTTGGCTTACTAATCACCACTTTTCCTGAATAATTTTCTGCATGGTCTTTCAGTAATAAGATCATACCTAAAGCAGAGCTATCCATATAGGTGGTTTTTGATAAGCATATTGTAAACATCGAATTTTTTTCTTTACAATTAATATAAGCATCTCGAAAGTGTTGATGTAAAGAAAAATCAAATCTGCCATCAATACTAATTTCTATATTTTTTTTATCTTCAGATACTTGCTTTATAACATTCATAATCGTTCCTAGTATTTAAAAATCAAAACAACTCAATATCACCTTCATCCATAGATGATTGAGAAACGCTGCGCTGCTCATTTTGATAGTGAGATTGGTCAATCAGCCGCTGGCATTGATGTTGTAAGGTTTGTAACTCTTGGTTAGTATTACTATTATCTGATTCAAATTCCATTAAAATTTGATTCAGTGCTGTAATAGTTTCAGTATTATTTTTAAGTGTTGAAAGTGCTTGCCGCGTTAAGTCTTCAAACTGTAATGCCCGTATCCCCATTGCCACTGTTTCAGCAATTTTTGGCGATAAACCAGCGAGTTCTTCAACAATGACATTAGTTTGTAAATTAGACTCACCGACATGTTCAACCATAACACTGACTCTACTTTTAGCTTCCAGTGTGGCGGTCATATCGGCTGAAGCCATTGTCTGTACAGAGCTCCTTAGCTTATTAATAATATTTTGTGCTGAAGATATTTCTTCTCTAATATTATTATTAAGTTCAGTGGAATTAACTGATAATGCCCTGACTTCATTGGCCACTACGGCAAAGCCTCTTCCTGCATCTCCGGCTCTCGCTGCTTCTATGGCAGCATTAAGTGCTAATAAATTAGTTTGACTGGCTAAACTTTCAACTTGTCCCAATAAGTTGAAAATACCGTCGAGCTGTTTACTCATTTCATCGGTAAATGACATTGCCTCTAAACTTTGTTTACTGGTGGTAATAATCACCTGTACAAAGTCATCTAAAGTCTCACTCGAGTCATGAACAAAAGATTCGATGGTGGTACCTTCTTCATCGACAGCACCTCGATGATTACCAATAGCCGTATTGAGCATGACTTGTTGTTCATCACTTAAGCTTTTTAAATATTTAAAACTATCTGCAATACCTGTTGTAGCCTCTTGTATTAAGGTACTCGCTCGATCAACTTCGGTATCAACTATGGTCATTTGCTGGCTAAGTAAACTAGCGATTTTTGTCAGGGTTATTTTAATTTCTTGTTCGTTGCTATTTTCATTTCGTACCTTACTATTTTTAGTATCATTTGCCATTAATGTTATCAAAGAAGCGTTATGATTTTGATATAACATAGTCAAGACAATCGACAGGAGTAACGCCAGCGTAATTGATAAATAACTCATTTGAAAAAATAAAAGATCAATCAGTATTACGCCAACAATAACAAGTCCAGACCTTAATAGTAGTATCGGCTTATTTTTCATAAAGAGCCTCTTTAATCGCCTTTCTATCAAGTGCAGCATGACCTAAAACTTCCTTAGATATATTGACTAATGAGCACTCTTTTACCTGAGCATTTAACGCATGAGCACTGCCTGGCATCCCCCAAATTAAACTACTCGCCTTATCTTGGATAATCGTCATCGCACCGGCATTTTTTAAATTTAATAAACCTTTTGCGCCATCTTTGCCCATACCCGTTAATAATATCGCTTGGACATTGTTAGCTACTGGGATTAATGAGTTAAATAAAACATCAACCGCAGGCTTATGCCGGTTGACATCAGGTGAGTCTTCTAAGAGACAAAAAAGTGCTCCCCCTTTACTTTCTACTTTAAGATGAAGATTACCTGGTGCAATATAAACATTACCGTCTTTAATTTTTTGCCCATGTCTAGCTTCTTGCACATGAACAGCACAGCATTCATCCATTCGTTGTGCATATCTTGCACTGAATGTTTTCGGAATATGTAAAGTAATAATCACGGGGGGAGAATTACTTGGCAAGGTAGTAAGAATAGCTTTTATGGCTTCAGTGCCTCCTGTTGATGCACCGATAGCCACTAAATGATTTGAGCGTTGACAACCTTTAAAGGGTAAAAGGCTAACCGCTGAGGGTTTTGTTAGCGCGCTGTTAAGTTGGTAATTTTTATTATCCACTGTTGCAGAAAATTTTATTTTTCTTAACAAGGTTTCTTTGAAGCTAGATTTATTGGCAATCAAGGCTTCAAAACTAGGTTTTGCAATAAAATCAATAGCCCCTATTTCCAAAGCTTGTAGCGTTATATCAGCTCCTTTAGTGGTTAATGTTGATAACATCACCACTGGCATAGGGTGTAGTCGCATTAAATTTTTTAAAAAGGTAATACCGTCCATCTTTGGCATTTCGATATCTAAAGTGAGTACATCAGGGTTTAGTTTTTTAATTTGCTCGCGCGCAACAATCGGATCTTTAGCTTCGCCAACGACTTCAATTTCAGGGTCATATTTTAAAACCTCATGAACAACCGCTCGAATAACGGAAGAATCATCGATAATCAACACTTTAATTGGTTTCATATAACTAACATCCTAAACGCCATAGTTATGGCTAATAACACTAAAATAATTCTACATCACCTTCAACAGGGGCTTGGTCAATACGATTTCATTGGTTGCTTATAACTAATATCCTAAACGCCATAGTTATGGCTAATAAAACTAAAATAATTCTACATCACCTTCAACAGGGGCTTGGTCAATACGATTTCAATAATCGACGCTTTCATTGGCTGCTTATAACTAATATCCTAAACGCCATAGTTATGGCTAATAAAACTAAAGTAATTCTACATCACCTTCAACGGCAGCTTGGTCAATACGATTTCAATAATCGACGCTTTCATTGGTTGCTTATAACTAATATCCTAAACGCCATAGTTATGGCTAATAACACTAAAATAATTCTACATCACCTTCAACAGGGGCTTGGTCAATACGATTTCAATAATCGACGCTTTCATTGGTTGCTTATAACTAACATCCTAAACGCCATAGTTATGGCTAATAACACTAAAATAATTCTACATCACCTTCAACAGGGGCTTGGTCAATACGATTTCTGTACGCACTTTCTCGACGCGCAATAGTATCGTTATGTAAATTATCAATAGTCTTGACAAAAGCTCGGCCACTGATTGGTTCAAACAAAACTTTGCGAGGGAAAAAAGAACCTAAGTCTGAACCTTCGACGGGGATCCCCTCGTCAGCAAGATATTTCATCACAAAGCTAATATTTCTCTCGCCAATATCAGACATGTGTTTTAAGACTTTACCACCACCAAACACCTTAGCGCGTAAATTTACTTTTCGACCGCCATTTTTTAAAATCATATTAATGAGATGTTCCATAGCAAAGTTGCCATAACGTGTCGCATCAGATGCCATGCCTCGTTGCCCCCAATCGACCTCATGCGCTTCTTTATCGGTTAGCGGTAACATAAAATGATTCATACCACCTATGCCACTATGCTCATCCCAAATACAGGCTGAAATACAAGATCCTAGTGTAGTCGCTATAGCAACATTATCGCGGGTCATATAAAACTCACCAGGGAGAATTTTAGCGATCACTTGTGCTCTTTTTGTGTCCCAATAATGGTTTATATGGGCAAATTCAGGTAAACATTGCTTTAAGCATTGCTCAACATAAATATTATCCTGTCGATTTAAAACCATAATTATTTATTCACTTATTATAGAACGGCTAAAATGCTTTTCTAAAGATGGTACGCCCAACACTTTCAAAATATTGTTGATATTGACCTAAATTTTCACTGTGCCCGAGAATAAGTAAACCGCCCGGTGCTAACATTTCATAATAACGAGCAAATAATTCTTGCTGAGTTTTTTTATCAAAATATATAATCACGTTTCGGCAAAAAATAATGTCAAACGGCCCTTTCATTGGCCAGTCATGTAATAAATTCAATTTTTTAAAGGTAATAAGTGCTTGTAACTGTTTATCTACTTTTACTTTACTGGCGTTAATACCAATACCTTTGGTAAAATATTTTTCTTTCAATTTCCTCGGCACATCTTCTATACGGCGTTCATCATAAGTCCCTTTTTTCCCCGCAGCTAAGACGTTACTATCAATATCTGTCGCGAGTATTTTTACATCCCATTGGCTTAATTGGCTTTTCATGGCTTCAAGTACAGTAATAGCAATGCTGTAAGGCTCTTCTCCGGTAGAGCTTGCAGAGGACCAAATTCGTAAGCGTTTATGATGCGACAAACGATTACCGAGTAACGTAGGTAATTCATGTTCCGTCATGTAATCAAAGTGATGTTGCTCACGAAAAAAACTGGTTAAGTTCGTGGTAATCGCATTAATAAAGTAATCTTGCTCTTTTTCAGCATCTGCCTTTAATAAGTCACAATAAGCCGTAAATGAGGCAAGTTTACGTTCACGAATAATACGAGTAAGCCGACGATATACCATCTCTTTTTTGCTGGCATTGAGCACAATGCCAGCCGTGTCATAAACAAATTGACAAAGAAAGTTAAAGTTATCGCTACTTAATTGAAACGCTTTATCACGCTCTGTCATTTATAATACGTCCTAAAACTCTTCCCATTCTTGATCAGATTCAGTTTTGCTTCGAGTCACCCTTGCTCTTGGCGCTGGCCTGGTTGGTTGTCTACTCGCCGCTCTTGTTGGTTGTCTACTGGCAGGCTGTCTACTCGCTGGTTGTCTACTTGCCGGTCTTCTACTTGTTTGTGGTGAGCGACGAACGGGTGTGTGAATCTCTTGTTCATCATCTTCGCCATTATTAAAGAAGGCAACTTGATCAAGCAGCGCTTGCGACTGTTCTTCCATTGACTTACTCGACGCCGCTGCTTCTTCGACTAATGCGGCATTTTGTTGAGTCATTTCGTCCATTTGACTAACTGCGGCACTAACTTCGCCAATACCTGCCGATTGCTCTTTACCGGCACTGTCAATATCACTGATCATTTTACTGACTTCTTCAATAGCATGAACCAGCTCAGTAAAGGTTTGACCGGTTTCATCAACTAATTTAGTTCCTTGACCTACCGCTTCAACGCTGTCATTTATTAAGCCTTTAATTTCTTTAGCGGCACCGGCTGAACGTTGAGCTAAGTTACGAACTTCTGCAGCAACAACGGCAAAACCTCGGCCTTGCTCACCCGCTCTTGCCGCTTCAACTGCAGCATTTAATGCTAGTAGGTTAGTTTGAAAGGCAATTTCATCAATAACACTAATAATATCGGCAATCTTTTTACTCGACTTATTAATGTCACTCATCGCCGTAATAGCATTTTTAACAACCGCACCACCATTGCTCGCTTTGTCCATAACCGAAGCTGACAACTTGCTCGCTTCTGATGCATTTTCTGCGTTTTGCTGGACGGTACTGGTGAGCTCCTCCATAGCAGACGCTGTTTCTTCAAGACTAGAGGCTTGTGATTCTGTTCTGTGGCTCAGTTCATTATTTCCTTCAGCAAGTTCTCGTGCTGAATCAAAAACATTGGTTGATGCACTGCGAATATCACCAACCATATTACTTAATACATCGATAAATTCATTAATAGAAGTGCCAATAATACTAAATTCACCCACCAATTCTGTTTCAATGTATTGCGTTAAGTCACCTTCGGATAGGGTCATTAACGTTTCTTTAATTTGGGCAATCGCTAGTTTTCTTTCGGTGATATCTGCCGCATATTTAACCACTTTCATGGTTTTTCCGTTTAAGTCTAAAATAGGGTTGTAAGAGGCTTGGATCCAAACTTCTTTCCCCCCCTTGCCAATACGTAAATATTCGCCAGTGTCGAATTCGCCCCGATTCAGCTTTTGCCAAAACTGCTGATATTCTATACTAGATTTGTGGCCAGGCTCGACAAATAAGCTATGGTGTTGACCCTTTATTTCGCTAAGCGTATAACCTAATGCCGATAAAAAGTTGTCATTGGCGGTAATAATGGTGCCGTCCATATTAAACTCAATCACCGCTTGTGATTTACTTATCGCTGCAATTTGCCCAGAAAAGTCGGCATATACTAATTTTTGTGCAGTAACATCTGCGGCAAACTTCACTACTTTAAAAGGTTTACCATTTAAGTCTAAAATAGGATTGTATGAGGCTTGTATCCAAATTTCTCTACCACCCTTGCCTAAACGTTTATATTCTTTAGATTCATACTCACCACGATTTAAGCTTTCCCAAAACAGTCTATATTCGACACTCGCTTTAAGCTCTGGCTCGACAAACATACTGTGATGCTGGCCTTGCACTTCTTCTAAGCTATAACCTAAGGTTGATAAAAAGTTGTCATTGGCGGTAATAATAGTACCGTCCATATTAAATTCTATCACCGCTTGTGCTTTACTTATCGCTGCAATCTGCCCAGAGAAGTCGGCGTTTACTAATTTTTGTTGACTGACGTCAGTGGCAAATTTAACCACTTTGAAAGGTTTACCATTTAAGTCTAAAATAGGATTGTAAGAGGCTTGTATCCAAACTTCTTTACCGCCTTTGCCGAAGCGTTTATATTCTTTAGATTCATACTCACCACGACTTAAGCTGGCCCAAAACTCCCGATATTCTGAGCTTATTTTAAAGTCTGCTTCGACAAACATACTATGGTGCTGGCCTTGCACTTCTTCTAAGCTATAACCTAACGTCGATAGGAAGTTTTCGTTGGCGGTAATAATAGTACCGTCCATATTAAATTCTATCACCGCTTGTGCTTTACTGATCGCTTCAATCTGACCTAAAAAATTGGCATTGACTAATTTTTCTTGGGTAACATCAGTAGCAAACTTTACCACTTTGTAAGGCACGCCTGTTGAATCAAGCATAGGATTGTAAGAGGCTTGGATCCAAACTTCTTTACCACCTTTACCTATGCGTTTATATTCTTTTGATTCAAATTCACCACGATTTAAGCTTGCCCAAAATTCTCGATATTCTGAGCTTATTTTAAAGTCTGCTTCGACAAACATACTATGATGCTGGCCTTGCACTTCTTCTAAGCTATAACCTAACGTCGATAGGAAGTTTTCGTTGGCGGTAATAATCGTCCCGTCCATATTAAACTCAATAACCGCTTGAACTCTATTAAGCGCTTCTATTTGAGCTAACATATCTGCAAATTGCAATTCTTTAGCTTGTGCAACTGAAATTTCGGTATCTTTACCCATGGTATTATTATTCCCTATCGATTGAATGTTATCTTTTATTTTCATAGGATTAAGCACTAACTCAATAATAATGCTCCCTACTAAACGTTTAATTATTGAGATCCACGCTCTTTTAAGCGTAATTTTTAACTCTTTATCTAATATCAGTATTAATGCTTGTAACAAGGCATTTTCAACATCTTCTTGGTGATTTTTTACACCATTGCTACTTATTGATACGTTAACTTTTTTGTCAGTCAATTTAATTGGCTGTAATAAACTTATTTCCCGGGTCAATACATCAATAAAATACTTGTTAGTGCGATTATTATCTACTTTGACATCTTTTAATAATGCCACTAGTTCGGGTCTTAATATAAATAACTCTTGATAAAACAAATCGCCAACATTGGGCGAAAGTGTCACGACCTTTTGCCAACTTTGCTGGACTAAACTAATCTGTTTACCTGTCATTATTTTAATGCTCTATTTATCGTCAACGTCGCTTATTTAATAACGATCAACATGTAGCGCGGCTTTCTACACTATATAATGGGTCTTTAGCTAACCAACTCATATTGCTCGAACCAATTAACAATAACGGCGAACTTTGTACCCAGTTTTCTACGTTGGATAGTTCGTCCTGATCTAATAGACTATTATTGCTGAGAACTTTTCACCCGGCTTTCTACGTCGTAGAGTTCGTCCTGATCTAATAGACTATTACTATCGAGTAAAATAATCAGCTTATCGTCAATTGACGCTAGGCCTTGTAAAAAACAACGGTCAATTTTATTGCCAAAAGTAGGAGGTGTCCTTATTGATTTTTTATCAAATTTATACACTTCAGATACTGCGTCAACCACAATACCGACCACCATAGTTTTATCGCTTTTTTGATTGTTTTTCTTTCGTAAAATAATGGTCACTGTTTGCTCATTATAAGCCAACGGCTGCTGACCAAAACGTTGGCGTAAATCGATTATTGGTACAATAATGCCACGTAAATTAATTACCCCTTTTATATAGTCTGGCTTGTTGGGTAACTCAGTAACTGAACTCCACACGCGTATTTCTTGTACACATAAAATATCAACACCATATTCTTCGCCATTTAACATAAAGGTGAGATATTCTTGCTCTTGTTCCATGGTATCTTCCTTTATTTATATTAACTGATGTTTTTCAATTTCTTGTAAGACTTTAACGTTAAGTAAAGTGACAACATTTTCGCCAACATTGACTAAACCTTGCAGATAATTTTGTGGTACACAACCACCAAAAGCGGGAGCAGATTTTATATCACTTGCTTCTACATTCAGCACATCTGAAACGGCGTCAACAACAAACCCTATGGTACGGGTTTTATTTTCTGTTTCTACCGTCAACACAATCACCACAGTTGTTTCACAATAAATAGCACTACCGATATTAAATTTCATTCGCAGATCAACTATTGGGACAATAATGCCACGCATGTTGATCACCCCTTTAATATAGCAAGGTGAATTAGGAATACGGGTTGGGTTTCCCCAGCTACGAATTTCTTCAACACATAAAATATCAACCGCGTATTGTTCATCCGCTAATAAAAAAGTCAGGTACTGATCGCCACTGGTGATAAAGTCAATGCCCTCTAAGGAGAACTCTCCCTCAACGGGCACATCTTCTGCTAACATTTGAATATCCATTAAGCGTTAACTCCTGCCGATATTGACCGGGTAATTTGGGATTGAACACTCGACTGATGTTGTTGATTAATTTGTGCTTTTGTTAGCGCCATTTCAATAATACCTGCCACATCAAGAATCATAGCAACAGAGCCGTCCCCGAGAATAGTTGCACCAGATACACCTTGAACTTGTTGATAATTGTCATTTAAGCTTTTAATAACAACTTGCTGCTGGGCAAGTAAATCATCAACCATTAAACCAATTTTTTGTCCGTCTGCTTCAACAACCACTAATAAACAACTTTCAATATGTTCAAATTCACAAGGAATATTAAACAGCTGATAAATTGGGATAACCGGTACATTATCTTCTCTAAGTCGGTACAGTAGCATGTCACCTGACACACGATTAATCAGCTCTTTTTGTGGTTGTAAAGATTCAACAATAGTGATTAATGGAATAATATAAACTTCCTTACCAACTCGAACTAACTGACCATCAAGTATCGCTAAAGTAAGGGGTAAATTGACCCGAAAGGTACTGCCCTTTCCTTGTTCAGATTCAACTTGTATTCGTCCACCTAGTGATTGAATATTCTTTTTCACTACATCCATACCAACACCGCGACCAGAAATATCACTGACCTCTTTAGCGGTAGAAAATCCAGGTTCAAAAAGTAAATCAAAAACTTGGCTATCGGTTAAGGTGGTTTTTTCATCGACGAGGCCTTTTTCAAGTGCCTTATTAAAAACAGCTTGGCGGTCAATACCACCACCATCATCGCTAATTTCAATAACAATACTGCCACCTTGATGATAGGCATCAAGCACAATCGTACCCTTTTCAGGCTTACCATGAGCAAGTCTAACTTGTGCAGGCTCAATACCATGATCGACAGCATTACGCACTAAGTGTACCAGCGGGTCACCAATTTGTTCCATCACGGTTTTATCTAGCTCTGTTTGCTCACCTTTAAGAATAAGCTCAATTTCTTTTCCTGTTTTTTTAGACAGATCATGAACTAATCTTGGAAAGCGATTAAAAGCAAAGCTAATAGGTAACATGCGAATACGCATAACACTTTCTTGTAATTCTTTGGTATTTTGTAGTAACTGCTCTAAACCAGCATTTAGGCGCTCAACTTTTGATAAGTCAAAATCACTGCCTAACTCAGATAGCATAGATTGAGTAATGACCAATTCACCAACCAAGTTAATTAAACTGTCAACTTTATCGACACCTACTCGAATAGAGCCTAGATCATTTTTGGACTTACTTACGGGTTTATCTGTGTTGTTTTTTGGCGTAGGTTCAGCGAAATGAGCTTCAATTGGCGGTGTAAGATCAGCCTGTTCATTTTGGCTTGATCCCTCAAGGGTATTTACCACAGTCACTGCTTCAGTCACTGCTTCTAAAGGCTGGTCTTGTACTTCTTTTGTAATAATCAATTCACATTCGTCTTCAACCCATTCGAATACTTCTCTTATATCCGCTTCACTGGCGTTTGAATGCAGTGTTAACTGCCAGCTTAAGTACAGCTCTTCTGCATCGATATCATTTAATGTCGGGAGTTCTTTAGTATTAGCTTCTAAAGAAACTTTCCCTAAATCGGCTAAAGCATTAAAGAGCAGTAGTGGGTCATTCCCCGTTTGAACTAAGTGATGTTCTGGTATAAATTTTATCTGCCACCTTGCAATATCACTACTATTATCAGTAGGTGCATCATCAGCATTTATAGTTAGTGCTTCACTCATCACACTACCACTGGCGGCTAATGCTTCCTCTAATCGTTTTGAGTTTTCAGCTATTTTTTCACTATCACACTCGCGTTCATCTCTTATTGCTTCAATTAACAAGCGCATACAGTCAACAGACTCTAGTAATAATTCAACATCATCCGCTTCAATATTACGTCTGCCATCACGCATTTCATCAAGAAGTGTCTCGACCAAATGAGTAAATTCTGTAACATGATTAAAACCAAAAGTACCGGCGCCACCTTTAATGGAATGGGCAGCACGAAATATTGAATTAATCGTTTCATCATCACCTTGCTCTAGATTTAACAAGCTCGATTCCATTAATTCGAGCCCCTCGAAGCTTTCTTCTAAAAAGCTTGGAATAAACTGCGTGAGATCTACGCTCATAATAGCTACCTAACAACCCGTTTAATGGTTGCTAATAATTTTTCAGGGTTAAAAGGTTTAACTAACCAGCCAGTGGCGCCGGCAGCTTTGCCACGCATTTTCATATCACCAGAACTTTCAGTCGTTAACATCAAAATAGGGGTAAACTTAAAGGCGGGTAACTTACGTAACTCTTCACATAAAGCAATACCATCCATATTGGGCATATTTACATCAGAGATCACTAAATCAAAAGCCCCAGCCTGAGCTTTACTCAAACCTTCTTGTCCGTCTTTTGCTTCAACGGTTTCATAACCGGCACTTTTTAATGTAAAACTAACCATATCGCGAATAGAGTTAGAGTCATCAACAACCAAAATCTTGGTCATAGGTATTTCCTTTTCAAGGTAAATATAAACGGCAAAAGCTTAATAATATTTAGATGATATTTCACTAAATAACTGATACTAAGCATTTAGATATTGATTTAAAATGGCTTCGTTAAGCCCTAATTGCTTAACACTTTCTTGAATAACACAGGAGGTAGAATTCCAGTTAAGTACTTTATTTTGAGCAGCGATAAAAGTGACTGCCGCTAATAACAATTGCACACCTACGGTATCTATATGGGTAACAGCACTGTCATCAAAAGTTATCACATCATTTGTAGCAATTTCTTCGAGTAGCTGCATTTTACAGTCATCAACTTGAGCAATAGTTAACAGAGCCGGTAGTTTGAACATTTAATCCCTTATAAATTCGTATAAAAATAGAAAACTTAGCAATAAAGATAAGCTAAAAAAAATTAACTGCAAGTTTATTTTAATAGAAATTCACCATTTTTTAGGTATTTAGCATAAAATCATAGTTTATTTTAAATAATACCTATAAATAAAGTAAGGTTTTTTAATGAATATATTGCTTTCCCTGTTTACAATTATTATGGTTAAAAAAAGGATATGTTTTGAGAGCCTCAATGCCAGAAGATAATCAAAAAGTACCCAGCCAAATATTTCGCTGGTTTGAAAAAATGAAAAATAACTACGAACAGAGTGTTCAAAGTGTACTAGAGCGGTTCGAAGTATATAGTCACAGCCAACAATTAAGAATTGATCAAGCGAATCAATCAAACATTGATAACTTAAAGCAGTCTCATCAAAAACATCTCGACCAACAAAATGCCCACATCAAACAGTTAACTGAAGATGCAAGCTATTACAAAAAGCAAATCAGCAAACAGCAACAAACGATAGAGCAACTTAATGGGCGCTATGATGCAGTAATGAGCTGTTTGCTAACAGAAAAAAGAAAAGACATAGACATTAAAGATATTTTTTCTAACGATGAGTTTGAGGAAGAAAAAAGCAACGAACTGATTGAAGACTTATACCTAGAAACCAACAATAATGAAGCTGTTAATAGCCCATTTGAACATAGCCAGCAAAATAATTTAAATAATGAGCCAGACCTAACATCTTCAGCCTTAACAGAGTGTGATGATGACTTGTTCAATAGCGCTATCTTAAAAAGACAGTCTGGCGATATAGAACAAGCTTTTCAATTATTTGAACAAGCAGCAAAGCTCGGTCATGCAAAAGCCATGGGCGCTATGGGTCGTGCTTTTTTCTTAGGAGAAGGCACAGAAGAAGATCATTCAGCAGGACTTGCTTGGCTTATTCATGCAGCAAATCAAGCACTACCGCAAGCCGTTACTCGTGTGAAGTATTTTCAAGATAACGACCCTGAACTTTATCAACAGGCAATGACCCTATCGAAAGACCCTATCTTCCTTAAATATTAATGGCTGGGTATTTGGCTTTGATAAGATTTTTAAATAGCCCGTCAACAATGTATATTGTATAAAATAAATAATCCATGTCATAATACCGCACAATATACATTACTTTCAGGACGCTAAATGACACAGACAATGACTATAGGTGTAGGAGGCTCTAACGCAGTAGCCGAGCTAGCCAAACTTACCAATATGACCGGCGATGTTGAGCCTATTTCTTCAAACGAGTTTACGTTACGTATCGCTAAAGCTCAGCAATTAATGAAAGACAATAATATTGAGGCAACTTACTTAGATGCTGGCACTAACCTCTATTATTTTACCGGTACAAAATGGTACGCCAGTGAACGTATGGTCGGGGCAATTATTCCACAGCAAGGCGATATTCAATATATTACCCCCGACTTTGAAGTAAATACCTTACGTCAATATATGACCATTGAAGGGAAAGTTAATGGTTGGCAAGAACATGAAAACCCTTATCAATTATTCATTGAAACCTTAACCAACATGGGGATTGACTCAGGCACTATTGCGCTTGACGAATCAACCGCATTTTTCATTGCTGACGGTATAAAACAATGTGCCGACACGAGCAAAAAAGATTATCAACTGATCAATGCAAAAGCAATTACAGCCGGTTGTCGTAGTCAAAAATCCTTGGCCGAGATTGCTTTGCTGCAACAAGCTAAAAATATGACCATGGCAGTGCATAAAGCCGTTGCAAGAATATTATATCAGGGCATCAGTACGCAAGAAGTTACTGACTTCATCCATCAAGCCCATATTAAAGTCGGCGCCGCCGCTGGCTCTTACTTTTGTATTGTGCTATTTGGTGTAGATTCATCTTATCCACATGGGGTAAAGACACCAAAAACCTTAGACATTAACGATATAGTACTTATTGATACCGGTTGCCAAGTAGCAGGATATAATTCAGATATTACTAGAACCTATGTGTTTGGTGAAGCTAACCCACGTCAGCGTCAAATGTGGCTGATTGAAAAAAATGCCCAAGAAAGTGCATTTAATGCAGCAAGACTCGGCGTACCTTGTGGGGATGTTGATATCGCTGCTCGTGATTATTTAGCAAGCCAATCCATGGGACCTGATTATCAAACACCGGGCTGTCCACACAGAACTGGTCATGGCATAGGTTTAGACATTCATGAATGGCCTTATTTAGTGCGTAGTGATAAAACACCACTTGCAGTGGGTATGTGTTTCTCTAATGAGCCGATGTTGGTGGTACCGAACGAATTTGGTGTTCGCTTAGAAGATCACTTTTATATGAGTGAACACGGCGCAAAATGGTTTACTGAACCATCTTATTCTATAGATGACCCGTTCGGACTAAGTAATAACTAGCTTGTTTTTATTAAAAAAATCAATACGTTCAGTTAATGATTTGTAACGTTTTCGCTGGTATTTAACGTTTTTAGCTCGCATTAGCCAAATAATTGTTTGGCTAATGCTTAAGCATTGAGTAGAATTAACTTACGTATAAGCGAAGGTTGATTGGAAATTTAATACTATGCATGCTCTGTTTGAATATCTGCCCCTCGTTGTTTTCTTTATTGTCTATAAATTTGTTGATATATATTGGGCAACCGGCGCTCTAATTATCCTTGGCGCCGCACAAATAATTTACTACCTAATCAAAAAAGAGCCGATACCTAAACGTACCTTGATATTTTTTGTACTTATTGCCGTGTTTGGTGGGCTAACAATATTTTTACACTATGATACTTTTCTAAAATGGAAAGTCACCATCATCAATTTATTCTTTGCGATCGCCCTGATAGTCAGTGATAAAATATTTAATAAAAACATCATCAAAGATTTCCTTGGTGAATCATTAACTTTGCCTGAGAACATTTGGAGTAAACTTAATTTGGCTTGGGCGCTATTTTTCGCATTATGCGCCGTGTTAAATTTATACGTCGCTTTTAATTTTGACCAAGACACTTGGGTAAACTTTAAAGTATTCGGTTTAACCGGCTTAATGTTTGTTTTTTCAATCGGCTCAATTTTATCATTATCAAAACACTTTCCCGATGATGAAGACGAGAGTGACAAATCAATTGAAGAAAAAAAGTAATCACTTAACGTAAATATAACCCTCAAATTTATGGAAATACCATGTTTTATCTTATTTATTCAGAAGACGTAGAAAATAGCTTAGCTTTAAGAATGTCGGTACGTGAGCAACACTTAGCACGGTTACGAGAATTACAAGACCAAGGACGATTATTAGTTGCTGGCCCTTGCCCTGCTATCGATAATGAAAATCCTGGTGAAGCCGGTTTTACTGGCTCGCTGATTATTGCTGAATTTAATAATTTAAGCCAAGCACAAGTATGGGCAGATAAAGACCCCTATATTAGCGCGGGTGTTTATAAAAAAGTTACCGTAAAACCTTATAAAAAAGTACTACCTGCATAAAGTTGAGCTATCATTACTTTATCTATAACCCGATGATTAACGATAAACTTATAAATATAATGAAAAGTATCATGAGCAAAATGTCTTTCTACAGTTTAGCCTTAGCGCTATGTTTTTTATCCAATGTTAGCTACGCAAAAAAATCGATTGATGAATGCGAACTAACCCAAAAAACAACCTCTGGCTTATCCGGCTGCTTAGATATAGTTAAACAAGCAGTAGATAGAGAGTTACAAACCTGGATAAACAATCAAGTGTTCATTCTTGAAGAGTTTGCCTCAGTAACAGGAAGAAAATCTGCATTAAACATGTTCAAACGCTCACAACGTAATTTTATTACCTTTAGAGAAAATGATTGTCGATGGCAGTACCTTGCTATTTCACCGGGAACTGGTGCCGCTTCGGCCTACAAGAAGTGCTATATTTTAGTCAGTAAAAGCCGTATCAAAGAATTAGAATCAATTAATCCCTAGCGCTATCATTTCAGCTGAGTGCATTGCTATATTAACAATGACTTGGCTGAAATTTACTCAGCAATCGATATATCAAACTCTGGCATCGCCTGAACGACTTTTTTTACCGTACAAGTCTTAGCGGTGGCAATTAATGCTTTTTTATATTTTTCTGGAAAGTCATCAGGTAATTCAACACGAATAGAAAATTTCTTTTGGTATTTATCCTCACCAATATTGCTATCATCTTGCAAAACCTTAATACCGTTAGTATTGATATCACGCTGTTGGCAAAACTTACGAATATAAAATGCAGCACATAAAGGCATACTGGCAAGGAAATAATCTAAAGGTTCAGGGTAACTTGCCTTACCTCCAGCGGTAATGGCTTGATCGCTAATAATTTCATGTTCACCAAAACTTGCTTTTAGTTGCTGACCTTCAAGCATACTCACTTCAATTTTCATCATTTATTCCTTAGATAATATCTCAACTAACCAACTAAGACGATTAGCCACTAAAAATTTTTGTCATTAATAATCGATAAATTAATATATAAATAGCAGCTGCAATAGCACTGAGAGACAAGGCTATTGCAGCAAATAAATCGGGTGCTTTCATTAAACTACTCATTAACGACTCTTGATAATAAAAAAACCATTGGTGATCATCAGGAAATACCACCGTATGAAGATAGTAAAATATTTCGGTAAAACCAAACAATGCCAAGACAGTCAATAATACAACTGTGGGAATAATCACCGCCATATAGCGCTCTTTTTTACTTGGCTTTGGCTGTTTAAAACGGTAGACACCGCCAATCGTAATAAGTAATAGCAAGGTGTTAATCACAGATACTGTGCGTAATTGGTTAACTAAAACACTAACATCTTGTAAATGCACAACTTCAGGTTTGGTTAGTAACGCGCGATGCTGGTTATCATTATTAAGATAACTTAACCTCGCTAAACCTTTGCCATTGTTATGAATTTCATCAACAATTTCGCTGAAGCTTAATAAATGTTGCTCACGGCTTGTCTGGGCAAAGTCTCTTTTACCTTGCGTATTTTCAGGCGCATAGGTTTTTATTGTTTGCTCAATATTAAGTGGCGAATACCAAAAGCTATAAAAAAAATTAGCACTTTTATTTATCTGCCAACTTAAGCCTAGCGAAAAGAGTAATAAGAAACAACAACAACAAAGCCATAATAACGTTGCTGTATAGCGTCTACTTAGCGGTAAAGTGCTGTTCATTAGAATTCAAACTCAATAGCCGCACGTAAAATATGATCTTTGCTTTCACCATTCAATCCGGTAATAAAGCCAAGTTCCCACTTTAACTGTTTTTGTCTGTCAAAGCGTTGTATCCCCATAAACGCTGGCCCAATACCAACATAATCTTCACCTGAATATAACTCAATTGCGGGTTGAAATTGTGGTCGCCAGCGATAACGATATTGAGCACGGAATTCCATTTCTAGCTCATTTTGAATATCATTACCCCACTCGTAAATCAAAAGTGCATTAATACTTAAACTGGTCCGCCCTATTTCTTTCTCAAACAACAAGCCCGAAGTCACTTCCCAGCTATCTTTATTATGTTCTTTTTCAAATTCAAAAAGCATGCCCCAATCCGCCCAATACTGACCTTGCTCCGTTAACATCCAACGCGTTTCTATTTCGTAAGCAGACAAACCAAAATTTCCATCGATATCGCGTTCACCGACGATATAAAATTCTACCATCACATTGTCAAGTACCGATTGTCCATAGGCAAAGCGCTGCGCTAAATCATTACTCTTATCCGTTTGATGAGACAATAACCGCCATTCAACTTCTTTCTCATTGGGTAAGACATGCGGATGATATACTTTATCAACCACGACCCCATCTGCAAAGACAACCACACTGTAAAGACTGTGCAACAATAACACTAAAACATAAAATATTTTTTTCATGATATAACCTGCTTAACACGAGTGAATCGCCAAGGTTTTTCGGGGAACAGACACCAAAAAAATGCGATGAGCAAAGCGCTAAGATATAGTCCAATTTGTAACAAGGTCGGACTTGCATCGTAACCAAATAACGCTTTCAAAAAATGTCCTAATTCAGACTTTTCTCGAACAATAAAGTTAACATCAAAAATCATATGACTACTGGGTAAGAAATCAATTTGTAGTAATAAATCGCTGGTTTTATTAAATAACCCACAAGCAAAGAGGATAAAAATAACTTCTGTGCTGCGACCATAAAAACGTTCATTAAGAAATATACAGAAAAAGTACAATAATATACTGATGCTAATACAAATTCCTGTTCCTAAAACGACGCCAATAAAAAGCGCATTAGCCACATCGGTTTGCGACCAATATCCAACAAAGTAGATAAGGAAATTAGTCCCCTGTAGCATAATAACGAACGCCAGTATTGCGCCCGCATACCAAGATTGCTTATTGTTATTGGCGATATTTACGCTGGTATTTGAATGATGAATAAAATGTAAAATTAAAATATAAACAAGAATATGTATACAGGCATAGAACCATTCAAGTCCGGTATCATCAAACAACTGACTGATCTCGTCAATGTAAAGCCAAAGCAGTGACATAAAACTAACACCCACTAGCGCACCACATATCAGAGTAATACCACAGAGTTGTAACTTATTTTTAATCGATAACAACAAAGCTAACACCATAAAAATAACTAAACTGTTACTCAAAAATAAAAGCACAGTATTAATCAACATTAAGCACCTCCTACGCTATTTTTAACAATAACTTTGATTGCTTTTTTACGCTTGGGCATGGGGGTAACGATAATAGTCCCTTTGGCACTATTAGGATTAAACTCACCAAAAAAGTGATATTTACCTTCGGGTAATGGACCAATAAAAATAACGGCTCTTTTATTGGGGAAAATAACCTTTTCTCGATTTAAATCAAAACTATCAAACTCTTCAGGTGTTGTATCGCGATTATAAATTATAAGTTTAACTTTTTCGTTAGGTGGAATTTTTATAACCGCTGGAAAAAACAAGTGATCTTTCAATTCTACCACATACTCAGTTCGTTCAGCCCAAACACTTGGGCTAAAAATTAAAGAGATAAAGAGGCTAATAATGTGGGTTCTTTTTATAAAAACAGTGGCTGTTTTCACCTATTATCCTCCCGTTCTTTTTCACACTGATTTAAATATAAGTCAACCGCTTGAGTTTTTTGTGGAAAAGTTACTGACACGCTAAGTCCATTTAATTGCATAGATTTTGCTAACGTTATTGTCGCATGATGTAATTTAACAATATGCTGAACTATCGCTAACCCTAAGCCGCATCCTACCACAGTTGACTGATGGCCATCACCACCTACACGATAAAAACGGTCGAAAACTCGCTGGTATTCACTCGAGTCAATACCCGGTCCTGAGTCTTCAACAGTCAGGGTAAAACTGTGGTCATCAACCACGGTTCTGACCAAAATCTGGCCACCATTGGGGGTATATTTGCAGGCATTACCAATTAAATTTTTCACTAAGGTCAGTAAGGCAAATTCATTGGCATAAATAGTTGTGGCTTGGCTTTCTAAAGAAATATCGTGTTGGTGTTTCATTATTTCAGGGTATAAATCGCTGATCACTTGTTGCAACAATACCTGCAATTCAAGCTTAGTGACTGTCATGGTCAGTTGATCTGGGTTGGTACGATTTAACGTTAATATTTGATCAACCACATGTGCCATGCGGTCGACACTCTGCCCCAGTTGCATTAAAGAAGCCTGCCCAGTGGCGTCAAGCTTTTCACTTTGGGTCATTTGCAAATTATGAACATTAATTTTAAGTACACTTAATGGTGTTCTTAGTTCATGAGCGGCATCAGAAGCAAAATAACGCTCCCGTGAAAAAGCCGCAGATAAACGTTCAAATAAAAGATTAAGTGTTTGAATAACAGGTTGTAATTCTTTCGTTGACGTTTCACTGGTTAGTTGTGATAAATCATTAATTTTTTTTTCAGAAAGTTCTCGTCGTAAAACGGTTAACGGCTTTAAACCTTGACGAATCGCCATAAAAATAAATAAAGCAATCACAGGAATAATTAAAATAATAGGAGTCACCGCAGACAATATAACTTGTTCAGCCAGTGAAAATCTTTGCTCGAGGGGTTGAGCAATCAGCACCTTTAGCTGATTTATTTGCGTTGGTTCATCGGGTAATGTTTCGATATAGACCCGCCAGCGCTGGCCAATAAAATTAAGGTCAATAAACCCTGCCGGTAACTCAGTTATTAACTGCTCGGGGGCATTATCCGTCCGTAATAATAAGGTGTTATTCCTAAATACTTGGTAAGCGATATGGTTAGAGGGGACCACTGTTACTGCACTTAATCGATTTTCGGTAGCTTGATCAGGATAAGTCGCCGAGGTCGCTAATAACGTTTTACCAACAAGAACCAATTGCTCATCAAATAAGCTAGTTGCTTGTTCCATACTTGCTTTATAACCTTGTATGGCAGCAAAAAATGTCATCAAGGTGATAATTGACAGTAAAATAAGCACTAAGTAGCGACGAATCGACATTAAGTTTTATTAACCGTATAACCTACGCCTCTGACTGTTTTTATAAATTGTTCTGGCAATTTTTTTCTTAAGTTATGTATGTGTACCTCAACAGCATTACTGGCGACTTCTTCTCCCCATTCATATAAACGCGATTCAATTTGTTGCCGAGATTGAATTCGACCGGCATTTTCCATCAGTGCTTTTAATACCATATACTCTTTTTTTGAAGCTATTAGTTGTTCATCTTTAATAAGAATTTTATGAGCTGCGGTATCAATTGCCACGTCTGAGCAAATAATCAATGCCGACTTCGCCGTTCCTAAACGACGTTCAATGACTCGAAGACGCGCTAACAATTCGCTAATTTCAAAAGGTTTGACCAGGTAATCATCTGCGCCAATATCTAAACCCTTAACTTTATCTTCAAGAGAATCTCTTGCGGTTAGAATGATGACTGGAATACCAAGCTTACGATCGCGGGTACGCTTAAGCACTTCCAAGCCGTCGATATCAGGTAAACCCAGATCAAGAATAACCAAGTCTTGGTCAGGCACAGACAATGCTGAAATTGCGGTTTTACCATTAGTAACATGATTAACAACAAAGCCTTCATGGCGAAGTGATTGCTGTAACCCTAAAGCCAAGGGTATGTCGTCTTCAACTAACAAGATACGCATATTTTTCCTTAAATATTCAACATCACTATTGATGATTTTATATTCTTTAGCCCATTACAAAGCGTGCAGCCATACTGTATCGACGAAACTGTCATCAGTCACCCTACGGCTTATTAATGCACTTGTTGTGGTCGACTCAAAGTATTTTATCTTAAAGGTATTTTATCTTACAGGTATTTTCGGTCATCAGAAAAGTATTCGCTATAGAATAATCACTATTAGTCGCGGTTATCCATCGAGTTGCCTGTTTTATTCTTGAGTTGATTATTTTCATTGAACATTTGCTGAGCGAACATAACAAGCTTTTCTTAAGTAAAGCTTAAGGACTAACAAGATTATAAAAATTGTTTCTCTATGATGATCAATAGTATGCCACCAAGTTAATAAATAGTGAGAACATCGGGCACACTGCTAGCGCTACTTGCCAGCATTTATTGCCCGTTATCAAAGGAGATCCTTTAATAGGATCAATTAATATTAATTATAAATAGTGCTTGAATAAACACCAAAAACGATATACTGTATGTTTATACAGTATATCGAGGTTTTAAAAATGAATTCAACAAATCACATTAATACCAATACTTTAGCTTTAAAAACCACAAATTTAGCGATCAAAAAACACCGGTGGTGCGATGTTAGAAGTATTACTAATACCGTTGAACTATCTCAACAATATACTGAAATTTTCGAAAATCATGATTTAGATAACAAGTGGATCCTGATGATAAACCCTGAAGAGAAGCCACTTCAGCTATTGTCTGAACAAGGAAAGATCGATCCTAAGAAAATACTCAAAGTTAATCTTCATCAACGTAATATCTCACTAAAAACGATTAAAGATGCCTTAGAAAAAGGTCATTGTTCGGCGGTTATTTTATGTAATGCCACCTTAGATAAATCACAATTAAGCCAGTTAACTCAATTCGCAGAGAAAGGACAAACTCAATGCATTATTTTGACCAAGCAAACTCAAAACCGTTTAAGTCAGCAACGACTAAAAAATTACGTCACTCTTTCGGACTCTTCTTTATTGTTGCATTAATTGAGTTTGAAGCGATTATGGCGTTATTAAAACAGAAAATTAATTTTTGCTCTGCTAAAATAGATCAACTGCTTTTTTAGAATGATGCCGATTGTATGCAATGCCCATGTGGTTCAAGTATTAGTTTTCAACAATGTTGTTTGTTGTTAATAAATCAAGATAACAATGCTCAATCACCTGAGCAGTTGATGCGTTCTCGCTATAGTGCCTATGCAACAGAGGCGGCTGATTATATTTATCAGACTTATGCTCAAGCTAGCAGAGCTTTGCAAACAATCGCTGATATATCAGCATGGGCCAAAGAAACAAAATGGTTAAAACTGACCATTCATGCTGCCAGTGATCATACCAAGCATAATAATCAAACGGCTGTAAGCGATGGCAATAAAGAACATAACTTGCCAACTGTGTGCTTTTCAGCTTATTACCAACATCAAGGTGAATATTTTCTGATGAAGGAAACATCACGCTTTGTTGTCGAAAAGGGTCAATGGCGATATTTAGAGGGTGAAGTCAGTAACAATGAAGCGCTGATTGCGCCAAAAAGAAACCAAGCTTGCTTTTGCGATAGTAATAAAAAATTTAAACAATGCTGTGGCCGGTAAACTGAAATAGTTAATCACAAATAACGCCAACACAAACGAACGACTTTATTAGCAAGCTATTGCTATAACCTTATGCAATAGCATCAAGTAACGGCGCTTTAACGATCGTGTTATGAACAGCGTTAAGCCAACCTTTAGCATCAAATGATAACCTTGAACTGTCAGTGTCATGCTGCGTATTATTCTTTTTTTGATTAAATTTTTTCTGGCAATAAAGCGAGGTATTATTTAAGACTTCTTGTCTGATATGCTTTTTATCATCTCGAAAAGCCAGCGGTTTAGGCAACAAAGCATTTGATAAACGTAATTCTGCTAGCTTATTCTGCTGAATGAGTTCTGCTTGATCAAACATTGCCGTGCTGTGATTTTCACTCAAAGATAAAGGCGCTTTATCAGGAAGTTCAAATTCTTTGCGTAAACTTGCTTCATTAGTCGTTTTACTATCAGCGATAGATTTCGGCAAAGAAAATTGACTATGGCTTGGCACATCATCACTTAGCATTGCCAATAATAGAGAGAAGTCAGCTCGTCGAGCGCTGTGCACACTTACATTAAGTTGTTCACCTAATTGTAATTCGTGTACCAGAATTTGACTGTCAACTGACTCTGTAAGCAATGTACTTCAACTTTATTATTTTCTCTAAAGCTTATATCGGCAATACTTTAATTTAATTGAGTTTAATTTTTATTTATTTACCCATTTACCTCTCTATTAAAAATAGTTAATGTTAATAGGTCCCTAATTCACTTCACTAGCAATTAATAATAACCTTCTCTGATAACTTCTGGTAGCATGTGGAAAAAATCAATATCGAGTCTTCTTATGAAAATCATTAGCTTTAACATTAACGGCCTTCGTGCGCGTTTACACCAACTTCAAGCCATCATTGATAAGCACCAGCCTGATATTATTGGCTTACAAGAAATCAAAGTTCATAATGATGCCTTTCCCGTTGAAGCCGTTGAAGCTATGGGTTATCACGTTTATTTTCATGGTCAAAAAGCACATTATGGTGTAGCTATGTTATGTAAAAAGCCAGCCAACATTGTTAAAATGGGCTTTGCTAGCGATACTGAAGAATCTCAAAAACGTATGGTCATGGTTGAGACTACCAATGAACAAGGTGAAAAAGTAACCGTATTAAATGGTTATTTCCCGCAAGGCGATAACATTGCTCATGAAACAAAATATCCCTATAAGCGTCAATTTTATAAAGACTTGATGACCCATTTAAATGATAACCATACCCCAAATGAGCACGTTGTCATTATCGGTGATATTAATATTTCTCCTGCTGATTTAGATATTGGTATTGGTGAGCCTAACCAAAAACGTTGGTTAAAGACCGGTAAGTGTAGTTTTCAGCCAGAAGAAAGAGAATGGCTTGCGACCTTGATGGATTGGGGATTTAAAGATACTTTTAGAGAGTTACATCCTACAAAAGCGGAACGTTATTCTTGGTTTGACTATCGTTCTAAAGGTTTTGTTGATAATCGTGGTTTACGTATTGATGTTGTTCTAGCAACGCATAAAATGGCGGCAACGTGTATCGAAGCTGATATTGATTACGAACTACGTGCAATTGAAAAACCTTCAGATCACGCGCCAATTTGGTCTACTTTTAAGTAGCTGTTGAGTAAATACTATGTTCCTTGCTCAATACGTTTGCCCCATTTGCAAAATGTCATTAGTGTTAAATAGCAAAAGCTATCGTTGCCAAAGCAATCATAGCTTTGATGAAGCTAAAGAAGGTTATGTAAACTTATTACCCGTTCAACATAAACATTCAAAAGATCCTGGTGATAACAAAGCAATGGTTAACGCACGTCGTCAGTTTTTGGATAAAGGCTTTTATCAACCGCTCGCTGATGAATTACAATCTCTATATCGGCAATATGGCGATTTAACAAAGCCGGTATTTGATGCTGGCTGTGGTGAAGGTTTCTACACTCAGCAGTACGTAAAGCCTACCAACCGTGTTTATGGTATTGATATTGCAAAAAATGCCGTTAAGAATGCCGCGAAAAAATATAAAGATTGTCAATTTAGCGTTGCCACCTTGTCACAATTGCCTTTTAGTGAAAATTATTTTGCTTGGATCAATTCTATTTATGCGCCAATTCTTGAAGAAGAATTCACCCGTGTATTAGCTAACAATGGCTATTTAGTCACGGTAACTCCGGCAAAAAATCATTTAATTGAACTAAAAGCATTAATATATCGAACCGCAAAGCAGCATGACATCACTAAAAGCCCGATTGAAAATTTAACGTTAATTGCGCAAAAAGAAGTGAACTATGTGATGGAATTTACCAAAGGTGAAGACATTATTAACTTATTAGCAATGACCCCTTTTGCCTTTAAAACAACAGAAACCTTACTTAACGACTTAAAAGCTAGAAATAGCTTCAGTTGCCAAGCTGACTTTTTGATACGTCTTTATAAAAACAACGCCGGCTAAGACTTAACGGTTAACTGAAGCGTTAATCGTTTAAAAGTGAGAGTTTTGTGACTGATGACTGATATTAAGTAATTTGGCTAAATCAATAAAACGTGGTTTATGTAGCGATAACTTTATCGAGCCACCCGCCTCATTAACTCTAGCAACACTTTCTTTATACCAAGAAGCAAGCGCTACCGGTAAAAACTTATCGGCTTTAACACCGAGCATTAACAATGCCTGTAGCGGAATACTTAAAATAAATAAGCTGTAAATTAACGCTTGTGGTAATAAAGTGATCGGACCTAGGTAAAGTTGCATGATAAAAGAAAACAACGCAATACCTGGTAAATAGCGCAAAGCCAAACGGCAAATTTGAACAGCTTGGTACTCGGCAAAATAATTACCTAATTCTGCTCGCTGCGGCCAAAGTCGCATATACTCTCGACCCAGTTTAATTAGTTCTACTACACTTATATTCATAACAACACACTATAACAACTGTTATTTAAAAGATAGTAGAAAATTGTAACTAGTTTTAATGAAGTCTGCGTAACGTTAACTTCCTTAGTTCATATCAATATTTTAACGCTATATTTGGTCTATAATCATTGCAATTAACGTATTGTAATAAAACAATTAACCTCCAAATATATGAGCATTAAATAAAGCCATGAAAAAAAATCTAATTTTAGTGTTAAATTGCGGTAGTTCATCCTTAAAGTTTTCTTTGATCAGACCTGAAAACGGCGAAACATTGCTGTCAGGATTAGCTGAACGCTTATTATCTGAGCAAGCAAGCATCAAAATTAAAGTTCGGGGTCAAAAAAATCACAGGGCTTTACCTCGCCCATTCGATCATCAAACAGCGATAATGACTTTAGTTGAAACATTAGCGTTACAGCAACTGAATTTACAAATATTTGCCATAGGCCACCGAGTAGTCCATGGCGGTGAGCACTATTGTATGCCAACGTTAGTTACCGAAGAGGTAAAAAACACCATCAACAATTTATCTCAGCTTGCACCATTGCATAACCCGGCAAATTTAATCGGTATTAACGCCGCAGAAGCAGTTTTTAATGATGTACCGCAAGTCGCCGTTTTTGACACAGCTTTTCACCAAACGATGCCAGAAAAAGCTTATATTTATGGTATCCCTTACTCTCTCTATCAAGAGCATGGTATTCGGCGTTATGGCTTTCATGGTACGAGCCATTATTTTGTTGCACAACAAGCCGCCAAAATACTAGATAAAGCCATCAATAAAAGTAACTTTATCAGTGCTCATTTAGGTAATGGTTGCAGTGTTACTGCGATTAAAAATGGCGAGAGTGTCGATACCAGCTTAGGCTTAACTCCGCTCGAAGGAGTGATGATGGGCACCCGCAGTGGCGATGTAGACCCTGGCATTATTTTTCACTTAATTAATCAGTTGGGTTATACCGCAGCACAAGTGAGTCACTTATTACATAAAGAAAGTGGCCTGTTAGGCGTTTCAGGTTTAAGCAACGATTGTCGTGAAATTGAAGAGTCTTGGTTAACGAATAAAAATCCACGAGCAAAGTTAGCATTAGATATATTTTGCTACCGTGTTGCAAAGTCAATTGCTTCTTTTACTGCCAGCTTAACGTCAATCGATGCTTTAATATTTACTGGCGGTATTGGCGAGAATTCAACATTGATTAGAGCCGGTATTATTGGACAATTGAGCCTACTCAACTTTTTTGTTGCAAACGATAAAAATCAAGCATGTTGCTTTGGCAAAGCCGGCAATATAAATACTGATATCTCGCGTCCTATTTTGGTCATTCCAACGAATGAAGAGTGGGTTATTGCCGAGCAAACTTCACAACTTTTATCCAATAACACCTCAATTAAGGAATAAAGTCATGTCACATAGAATCATGTTGATCCCAGTAGGTTTTGGCGTTGGGCTTACCAGTGTTGTACAAGGCTTACTCCATGCTTGCCAGCAAAAAGGCATTAATGTTGGTCATTTTAAACCGATAAGCCAGCCCTCTCGTAATTTATTAGCCCACAAAAAAAAGGCGGATGAAGCCAAACATAACACGGAGAATATAGGGACTTCGATATCATTAGCTTATGTTGAGCAACAAATGGCTGACGGTAAGCATGATATTGTTTTAGAAAAGATTGTTGGTGATTTTAATCAATTTGAAAAAAAACATGATGTGATTATTATTGAAGGACTAAGACCAACGACGCGTCAACCTTACGCGGGGAGGATCAACCGAGATGTTGCTCAAGCCCTTTCTGCAGATATTGTCTTGGTAGCTGCGCCCGATAACGACAGCGCTGAAGAGTTTGAAGACCGTTTAGAAGTCAGTGCTGAAACCTTTGGCGGAATAAAAAACAAACGTCTTATTGGTTGTATTATCAATAAGATTAATAGTCCTGACAAAGATGAGTATGGATTATTACCACGTGAAAGTGAATTTAACAGTGAATTTGATCTCGCCTCGTTGGTTAATTTATCGATATTTAAAAATCGTCATTTTGACTTATTAGGCACCGTATTATGGGAAATGGACTTAATCGCGCCACGCGTTATGGATATTTGTAATTATCTTAATGCCGAAGTTTTAAATGCGGGTGATATGTCTCATCGCCGTATTCGTAGTATTAGTTTTTGTGCACGTAGCGTTGGTAACTTAATGAGCCATTTACAACCAAGTCGATTAATTGTTACTCCTGGTGACAGAACCGATATTATTATCGCCACTTGTTTATCGGCATTAAATGGTACGAAAGTCGGCGCGTTATTATTGACTAATGGTTACAAACCAAATGAACAAGTAATGACACTGTGTCAACAAGCCTTAGACGCCGGCCTGCCGATGCTTTCTGTACCTTGGGATACTTGGCAAACGTCTCGTCATCTAATGAACTATAACCCAGAAACCCCTGCAGATGATATTCAACGTCATGAAAAGGTAAAAGAATATATTGCTGACAACTTATCTGCAACTTGGTTACAGCAACTGTCAGAAAATGTCGCGCAAAGTAGTCAAATGTCTCCACCGGCATTTAGGCATAAACTCACTGAACTTGCTCGTAGTGCTAATAAACTGATTGTTTTGCCTGAAGGTAATGATATTAGAACCATTAAGGCTGCCGCGATATGTGTTGAACGTGGCATTGCCCGTTGTCAATTACTGGGCGATAAAGAAAGTATTTTATTGATTGCAGAGCAACAGGGTATTCAATTACCAGAAGGTTTATTAATCACTGACCCAGAATTAATTAGAGACAACTACATTGCTCCTTTAGTTGAGTTAAGAAAACACAAAGGGTTGACTGAAGTGGTCGCAAAGCAAGAGCTAAAAGATAACGTGGTCTTAGCAACAATGATGTTGCAAATGGGTGAAGTCGACGGTTTAGTCTCAGGCGCTATCAATACCACCGCGAATACCATTCGCCCCGCCCTACAACTAATTAAGACGGCGGAAGGAAGTTCATTAGTTTCATCTATCTTCTTTATGTTATTACCAGAGCAAGTGCTTGTTTATGGTGATTGTGCAATTAACCCTGAGCCTACTGCTGAGCAACTCTCTGAGATAGCGATACAATCAGCAGACTCAGCAATAAAATTTGGTATTGACCCTAAGGTAGCGATGATAAGTTACAGCACCGGCAGTTCTGGTGTTGGCGCCGATGTGGAAAAAGTCGCAAAAGCAACCAAACTCGCCCAAGCAAAACGACCTGATTTGATCATTGATGGTCCGCTACAATATGATGCCGCCATTATGGAAAATGTTGCTAAGAAGAAAGCCCCTAACAGCCCAGTTGCGGGAAAAGCCAATGTCTTCATTTTTCCTGATTTAAATACCGGCAACACCACCTACAAAGCGGTGCAACGTTCTGCACATTTAGTGAGTATTGGGCCGATGTTACAAGGAATGCGAAAACCGGTTAATGATCTGTCTCGTGGTGCTTTGGTCGATGACATCGTCTATACGATTGCCTTAACAGCCATTCAGGTAAAAGTATAGTTTACTTAGCTAAAAGGTTAACCTATTAACCTTTTAGCTTGTATTTTTATTGGGTTGAGACTGATTTTATATACAGTTGACTATTTTAATAACTATTTATAATTCACTCAATTTTTAGCCACTAGACAAAAAACAACCAGCAAAAAATATCCTTTTAAAACAATTAGGTAGCTACCAAAGCAATAGTTACCCACAATGATACCCACAGCTTTTGTGGATATCATTAATAACTACTTATGATGATTTAACAGGTTAACCAGCAAGAATACAGTAACTTTTCTACGTTTGACGCTGCTTTTACAAATAACAAGTAATTATTAGCATAAAGTACAAATAAAAGTAAATAAAAACATATTATTTATCTACAGGTAAGCGAGGTATAGCTGTTAGACACAGTCAAGCAAACTCGCTTTATTTTATTAATATCTCGTATTCATTGCTAAAGCAGGTCATTGTCGATATTTAATCTCTTTAAGATAACTATCCTTGCTTTAACAATTAGCCAGTAAACGCTATAGTGACCTTTTTCCCAAAGGTAACTTGCAATGAGTACACTTACCCTCAAATTACTTGAAGAAACGTTTGCTATTCATAGTTTAGCCAGCGATATCGAGATCCCCAAAGCAGTGTTTGCTGCACCCATCTTTTTTATTGCAAAAACCTATGAAGAAACATCCATTGTCATACCTCAAAATATCAGTATTGACAGTGATGAAGTAGAAAAAGACTGGCAAGCACTTGAAGTTGTCGGTCCATTGGATTTTACGCTGACTGGGATTTTATCGAAAATATCAACAATATTAGCTAATGAACAAATCAGTATTTTTGCTATCTCCACTTTTGATACTGATTATATTTTAGTAAAATCAAATAATGTATCTTTAGCAACCACTGCATTGATATCTAATGATTACCAAATAATTTAGTTTAAAGGACTTTTATGACCACTATTTACGGTATAAATAATTGCGACACGGTTAAAAAGGCGACAAAATGGCTTGATAAGCAAGGCATTGAGTACACTTTTTATGATTTTAAGAAACAACCATTAACGCCTGAGTTACTCAATGAATTTGTCAGCAACAGCTCTTGGGAGGTTTTACTTAATAAACGTAGTACCACCTTTAGAAACCTGCCTGAAGCGCTTAAAAACAATTTAACCGATGACGTTATTTTTCAAGCGGTTTTAGCTCAACCGACTTTACTAAAAAGACCTTTAGTGGCTCACGACAACTCCTTTCAAGTGGGTTTTAAAGAACCGCTATACCAAGCACTTTTTTTATCATGAGTAAGCTAAAAACAGAACATGACGTTATCACGTTAGCGAAAGACTTAATCGCCCGTCCTTCGGTGACCCCTGAAGATTTTGGCTGTCAAAAAATGATGTCAGAGCGTTTAGAGACTTTGGGTTTTAACAATGAAAGCATGGTTTTTGAAGATACCACCAATCTCTGGTCAAGACGTGGCACAACTAAGCCCGTATTTTGTTTTGCTGGCCATACCGATGTTGTCCCCGCTGGAAATTTAGCGCTTTGGCATACTCCCCCTTTTGAGCCAACCATTATTGATGGCATGCTATACGGACGTGGTGCTGCAGACATGAAAGGCAGTTTAGCGGCTATGCTAATTGCTACAGCACGCTTTGTAGAAGACCATCCCGATCATTACGGCTCAATAGCTTATCTTATTACCAGTGATGAAGAAGGGCCTTTTATCAATGGCACCACACGTGTTATCGATACACTTGAAGCTCGTCATGAGAAAATAGACTATTGTATTGTCGGTGAACCTACCAGCTCAGATAGTGTTGGCGATATCGTTAAAAATGGTCGTCGAGGGTCTATCTCTGGTGAATTAATCATTCACGGCAAACAAGGCCATGTTGCTTACCCTGACCATGTAAAAAACCCTATTCATTTAGCTATGCCTGCTTTAGCCGAACTTAGCCAAATGCACTGGGACGACGGTAATGCTTATTTTCCTAAAACGAGTTTTCAATTATCAAACATTGAGTCGGGCACTGGCGCAACTAATGTTGTACCCGGCCATTTAACCGCTTGGTTTAATTTACGTTTTAGTACCGAATTAAATTTTCAAAATATCATCGATAAAATTGATGCTGTCCTTATTGAACATCAATTAAGTTATGAAATAAAATGGACATTTAACGGTAAGCCCTTTATTACAGAACCTGGAACTTTACTTGACGCTGCGGTAAAAGCGATAAAAACAGTGACCGATATTGAAGCTGAATTATCAACGTCTGGCGGTACTTCAGACGGACGCTTTATTGCTCCTACGGGTGCACAAGTCATTGAACTTGGGCCATGTAATGCCACTATTCATCAGGTAAATGAGAGTGTTAGTTGCAATGATTTAATTTTACTTACTGATATTTATTATCATACACTGGTCAATGCTCTCACAAATCCAACAACCACAGCTTAACTTTCATGACTGAAATATTGACTGACAGACAATTAACCGGACTCGACGATAGCCATATTACTTGGTTAGATGAGCACACAGGAATTCATCAACAAGCGTTATCGGCATGGCAAGCTATGTCTGAAGAAGCAAAGTTGGCGGGCTTTGATCTGAAGATCGCTAGTGGTTATAGAGGCTTCACTCGACAATTAACTATTTGGAACAGAAAATTTTCAGGTCAACTTGCTATTAAAAATAATCAAGGTGAAACTCTTGATATTAATAAAATGACTGAACAAGCAATTGTTCAGGCTATTTTATATTTCTCTGCGCTGCCTGGAGCAAGTCGTCATCATTGGGGATGC
The DNA here is from genome assembly GCF_007954355.1 of Colwellia hornerae. Lineage (GTDB taxonomy): Bacteria > Pseudomonadota > Gammaproteobacteria > Enterobacterales > Alteromonadaceae > Colwellia_A > Colwellia_A hornerae. The sequence continues at coordinate 42,575 of NZ_VOLR01000013.1, read as the reverse complement.
GATATCGATATCTATGCTAAAAATTTATTAGCTGATAATCAAAAGCTACAGTTAGAGCCATGGGAATTTGCTGTTGATGGGCCTTTTCATCCATTAAGTCAATGGCTGAATCAACATGCTAGTCGCTTTGGTTTTTACTTTCCTTATGACAAGTTTCGCGGTGGTGTTGCTATGGAGCCTTGGCATTTATCTTATTGGCCAATAGCACAACATGGAGAAAGGTTGCTGACTGAGAACGTTATCAACTCGGTACTTTTGAGCGATGATATATTAGGAAAGAAAGAAATCATTAAAAATTTATCAACTATTTATCAACAATATATTCAAAATGTTGGGAGTATTCACTATGGATAATTGGTTAGTTATCGCTATTATTATCGCAGCTGCCGCTTTAATGATTGGTAATTTTAGTGTTGTTCAAAAAAATGCCAAAACACCTTTACGAAAGCAAAGCTTAAATGACTTACAAGAAACACTGCCGCGCAGCCATAAAAAAGCACATAAAATGCCAACTATCGTCTCAAATGAGCCAATAGAGTTGAAAGGAAAAAGTGATTTGGCGATTGAAGTCGATGAGATAGCAAAGCAATCGGCTTTAAAAAGGAACTAAGTCATAATAGAAAAAGGCTGACTTTAACCGCTACCTTTATAATTTTTCTGCATTGTTAATAGCCACTGTGGATAATTTATTTGTTAAAACAAAAACGCCGCTAAAGAAATTTAGCGGCGTTTTATTTTTAATAAGTTAGGTCAAAGCAGCTTAAAGAGCATCTCTAAAAGATAGGCCTCTTTCCATTACTGGAAAAATACGCTCTAGTACTTCAGATGGTAAAGCATTGCCATCAACATCGTAAATAGTTACCGAGGTTTTGCCTTTTTCATCACTGAGTACAAATTGATACTTAGCTTGGTCAAGTTCAATAACGGGTACGTCATCTCCCCAAATAACTGACCATAAACTATTTTCTGGCTTAACAAAATCAACAAAGTAGATTTTCTTACTTTCATTGAGATCGGTTATCTCAAAACCATAATCTACAAAAAACAATGGCATATTTGACCAAAGCATTTCAATATCGATTTCAGCGATATATGCAGGCTCTGCTTGAGCATTTTCACCGATAGTGACAAATTTTTGGTTAGCTCGCATTAAACGGTTTTCACGTTGTTGCAATCGATATTTAAAATCAACCTGAGCAACAACCTCATTGAGCATCGCCATTTCTGCACGTTGTTTATCAATGATATCCATTGTTTTACTTGCGCCTTTCTTATCAGTGCGCATGTAATCAATTAATTTAACACTTAAAGCAACACTTCGGCCATGAGGTTTACTTTCAAACTCATAGCTAAAGCGCATACTTTCACTACTATCTACCGTTTTAAATAACCAATAACCAGAAACTTCTTCTTCATGATACCAAGCCGACTCAAATACTTTTTCATCCGCATCGATAGCGGTTAACTCTACACCATCATTAGTGAGTTGCTCACGCAATGCTGCTAGTAGGAATTCTTTCAGATCGCTATCTTCTAATATTTGGTCAAACCAAATTTTAGAATTCATCGTACCTGGAACAACACGTGAAGATGAGGCGACAGGAAGTACCAGCGACGGTGCTCTGACATCTACATCTTGACCTACTGGCCCTTTATGGTTAATAGCGTCTGAGACAAAAAACTTAGTATTGACCTCAGGTTTATTCAAACCTGCCGGAATACCTAATGTTTTAGCTTCTTTAACTTTAGCGTATTCAAAATTGCCCATAGCGCTTTTGTTACTAACACTGCTACAACCTGTTACTGCGAGACTTAACAAGGAAAAATAAAATATACGACGATTCATTAACACTCCTGAGGATACAATCTGAATCTTTTAAAGTTGGTTCTTATATCGAACTGATCATAAAAGTTAACTTTGAAACCATTAAATGTAGATTAAATTTAAACAACGAAAACTTTAATCTGCTCTTTGAGTAAATTATCTGTATTAAGTTCCAATATTATCTATAGATTTTATTGATCAGCATATACAAGTATATTATCAGACAAATTAATGCGCACCATGGTACTTGGCTGTTTTTACAAACACAAGAATTCAACTCGAAAAATAACAAATAAATATTTTCTGGCTTTATTACCGGTTTTCATCTGCTTTAAATACGTTACAATAGCGAATTTTTAAACTACTTAGGCTAACTATGTCTCAATATTTAGTGCTCACAGCAATGGGTGCAGACAGAACAGGAAGTGTTAGCGAGCTGACTAAGCTGGCGAGTAAGTGTGGCTGTAATATTATTGACAGTAGAATGGCGATATTCGGCCTAGAGTTTTCTTTAATTATGTTGTTAAATGGAAGTGCTAAAGCGATTAATCAAATTGAAAATAAGTTACCCGCTATGGCGGTTAAGCTGGAATTAACCACCATGATGAAAAGAACCTCTGGCTATAAAAAGAGAGAGTTCACTCATCATTATCAAGTAGATTATGCTGGCATCGACCAACCCGGCTTATTAAAAGCGGTGACCGCGTTTTTTGCCACCCGCAATATTGATTTATCATCGTTAAAATCAGAAATTGATCCGGTCACTAATCAAATGCGCGCGACCATATTAATTGCCTTAACCGAAGACACAAGTATTGAACAGCTTGAAAGTGACTATTTTGAACTCTGCGAACAAGTTGGTGTGCAGGGTTGTATTAAAAAAGTTAATTCAAACCTTATATAAACTACATACAAGCAGGATACCGATGAAAACTATAACTGTTGGCGAAACCGCACCACTCTTTACTTTACTTGATGAGAATAGCGATAAAGTCGCTTTAGCTGATTATATTGGTAAAAAACAAGTACTGGTCTATTTTTATCCCAAAGCCATGACCCCCGGCTGTACTGTGCAAGCACAAGGGCTAAGAGACAGTAAAAGCGAACTTGAACAATTAAATACAGTAGTCTTTGGCATTAGTCCCGACGAGCCAAAGAAGCTGGTTAAGTTTTGTCTGCGCGATGCATTAAACTTCACGCTACTGTCAGATGTTGATCACAGCGTTGCTGATGCTTTTGGCGTCTGGGGATTAAAGAAGTTTATGGGTAAAGAATACGACGGTATCCATCGCTTAAGTTTTTTAATTGGCTTAGATGGTAAAATTAGCCACGTATTTAATAAGTTTAAAACGAAGAACCATCATGAAGTTGTTTTAGACGTTTTAAACACTAAAGACTAACCTTTAACAGCAACGGCTCGCTTATAGTTGCTATAAGCGAGCCACATAAATAGAATTCAATAATGTCCATATCCTTAAAATATCTTTCAGCCTATTCTTTAGATATTCAAAATAAAGTGCAAGCAATGATAACCACTAAAAAGTTATCCACTTATTTATTAGCAAAATATCCAACAACTCACCAAATATATAACGATAAAGCCCTGCGTAACTACGTGATGGAAATTAAAAATCAGTACTTAAAGAAATCTGAACCCTTAAGCCAAATAAAGTATGACGACAAGATTCATGTTATCAACAACGCACTAGGCTTACACACTTATGTATCAAGGGTGCAAGGCAGTAAGCTAAAAAGTAAAAATGAAATACGCATTGGCGCTTTATTTAAAAAAACCCCAGAAACATTTTTACAAATGATCGTTGTTCACGAACTTGCGCACTTAAAAGAAAAAGAGCATAACAAAAATTTCTACAAACTTTGTCAGCATATGCAAGCAGATTACCACCAAGTAGAGCTAGATTTACGCATTTACTTGACCCAAGTAGAGTTATTTGGCGATATTTACAATTAAGCTTGAAGCCTATTTTTACGCAGGCTACAGTAATCAAAATATCCTTATAATAAATGCTAATGAATATTACTCATGTAAAAAAACGTATCGTACTTACCGGCGGTCCTGGCGGCGGTAAAACCACTGCGATTGATCTCATTCGGCGTGAGTTTTCAGGAAAAATAGCAACTGTCCCTGAAGCAGCAACAATGATTTTTAGCGGTGGTATTGACCGTTCCGACAATAATCAGGTACTAAAAACACAACAAACCGCTATTTTTAATTTACAAAAGCATTTAGAAGATATTCAGCGAGCGACTTTTGAGCACAGTATTATTTTATGTGATCGGGGTTCTTTAGACGGCCTGGCTTATTGGCCAGGTAATGCTGATGAGTTTTTCCAAGCGATGGATACCACGTTTACCGATGAGCTAGCACGTTACGATGCAGTCATTTTTTTTGAAAGTGCCGCAAAATCAGGCGAAAGTATCAAAAGTAATAACCCCATTCGCAATGAATCAGAAAAAGCGGCTATCATCCTTGACAATAAACTACAGGCTATTTGGTCACAACATCCTAACTTCTACTTAATTCACAGTGCGGAGTCTTTTATCAATAAGGTCATGTTTGGTATCACCACCATTGAAAAAATTATCGAGCAGTATCAAAAAGACTCACGGTAAGGCTTAAGTTAGTTGACCTTTTTAGGCAGTGCCCTGTTCAGGGAAGTCACTACTTGACGGCCAAGCATTTAAAACAGCTTTTACTAAGGTTGCCAGGGGAATAGCAAAGAAGATCCCCCAAAAACCCCACATACCGCCAAATAAAATAACCGCAACAATAATCGTTACTGGATGTAAATTTACCGCTTCTGAAAATAATAACGGCACAATAATATTGCCGTCAATCGCTTGAATAATGCCGTAAGCTATCATCACATAACCGAACTCACTACCCGTGCCAAATTGGAATAAAGCCACCAATAAAACAGGAAAAGTGACTATGGTAGCGCCAACGTAGGGCACAAGTACTGACAAGCCCACTAAAACACCAAGCAGTACCGCATAATTTAGGCCGAGAACGATAAAAGCTATGGTTGAAGCGGCACCAACAATAAGGATTTCAATCACTTTACCGCGAATATAATTCATTATTTGTTGATACATCTCATCGCCTACTTTGGTCGCCATTAAACGTTCTTTAGGCAGAAATGAGGTAAAACTTGAAATTAATACTTTTTTATCTTTTAGAAAAAAGAACACCATTAATGGCACTAAAATTAAATAAATCATCAAAGCAACAATATCGGAAATAGAATTAAGAGAAGCTTTTAAGGCCACTTGTCCCCATTCGATTAACTTATCATTGACCGCAGAAATTAATGTTTCAATTTGTCCGGCATTAATTAAATCAGGATATAATTCAGGAAGGGTCAGTAAATAGGTTTGTCCATGAGACACCATTTGCGGCACTTCTTGCAATAAATTACTGCTTTGTTGCCAAATAACAGGCATTAGCCCAAGAATACCGACTAAAGAGATACCAATAAAGGCCACCACCACAATACTCACAGCAAGCGTTCTTGATAAGCCAATATGTACTAAACGATAGACAGGTAAATCTAATAAAAAAGCGATCGCAATAGCAACAAAGACCGGCATAAGTAGGTTGTTGAATAAAAAGACAAAAAGAAAGGCACACAACAGAATAACTAATAAAGTCACTGCATTTGGATCAGAAAACTTACGCTTATACCATTGAGAAAATAATGAAACCATTTATATAACTTACCTGTTGGGTGAAAGGGGTTGATGGGCTTTACTGATAAAAAGTTCAAGGGTGTTTTTTTCAAGCCAAGACTCTTTGTAGTGATAACCTTGTTTCGTTAATAGTTTAGGAATATCCTTAATAGAGCCTGGATCAGAAATTTTCAACAAGCAAAAATCAGCACTCGACATTTTTTTTAACAGTAATCGCAATTGTACTAATGGCACAGGACATTTTTCTGCACTGGCATCATATTCATAGATCATCACTACATACCACTTAAAAAATCATCAGTTAACAATAATTGTCACCAATAACAGTAAACAAACCTTTTGTTTGATTATCTAATTTGCGACAATTGATTACAATGTTATTGTATTATTTATTTTGATTTGATGGCAAATAACTACTGAGGTGAAATGAAAGAATTACCGATAACATCTAGTTTAAAAGAAATTACTGCCCATAAAAAGAAACTTAATTGGGGTGATGTTCCTGCTATCTATCATATGGCGGCATCTTCGATTAGTGATATGGATGGAATTTTAACTCATGGTTTTGACAGCGCCTATAAACAAATATTTAATAAAAGTAACTGGAACTATGCTGTTTTAGAGGCAACTATTGATGATAGTGGCAAGACTAACGCTACCCAAAAGCCTAAAATAGCCTTACGTCATTGCTATGATGAACAAAATTATGAACTTCACTGTTATCCGATAGTCAAAGGTGAACGACTCTATACACCGTTATCACAAAGTCCCTGGTGTCCGTTTGTACAATGGTCACCTGAAAGTATGCAAATGCTATTTAGGATCAGTAGCCTGGTTTCCTTTATCGTTTTTACTTTTAAAAGTGGTGATCCAGCAGATTTAGCGTTAATAAAATACTCACATAAACGTGTGCAAGAGTTAATAGCTCAACTGAGTCAATCATTTGAAATAGTCGATGTGGTGGGTTATTCCATTGCAGATTTTTGTAAAGAGTTATATCGAGGAAAACCAAACTTCACTATAACTGATTTACTTGATACACAGGATCAAAATACGGAATAATTAATTTGCCTTATAAACATAAGCTTAAAATAAAATCATTATTATTTACCTGCGCATTAACAACATTAGTTGCTAGCCCTTACGGCTTTTCCCAAGAAAATAATAAAAACAAACTTCCTGAAATTGGCACGGCTGGATTTAGTGTTTTATCTGTGGATAAAGAACGCCAAATAGGCAAGGCGATGATGCGGCAAATTCGCGCTTCTCAGCCGTTGGTCAATGACCCTGTTTTGATTGAATATATTAACGATTTAGGCAACCGTTTAGTCAAGAATGCCCAGGATGTAAATTACAGCTTCGAATTTTTTATCATTAGAAATAAAGAAATCAATGCCTTTGCCTTTTTTGGTGGTCATGTTGGTATTCACAGTGGCTTAATTACCCTCGCCGATACCGAGAGTGAATTAGCCTCGGTAATTGGTCATGAAATATCTCATGTAACCCAACGTCACTTAGCACGCAGACTTGAGGCTCAAAGCAGAAATCAACCGCTAACCACTGCAGCAATGATTTCAGGGGTGTTACTTGCATTAGTTAATCCATCTGTAGGTATGGCCGCATTAACCACAACAATGGCGGCATCAAAGCAATCAAGTATTAACTTTACCCGTGGTAATGAGCAAGAAGCCGATCGTGTTGGTATTGCCTTGCTCGCGCAAAGCGGTTTTGACCCGCAAGGTGCACCCGACTTTTTTGGCAAGATGGCAGTAAAATATCGCTATACTTCAAAGCCTCCAGCTATGCTGTTAACTCATCCTGTACCTGAATCTCGCATTGCCGAAGCACGGGTAAGAGCTCATGGCTTAGAAACGCGTCCATCGGCACCTAGCTTAAATTTTGCGCTCGCAAAAGCGCGTATTCAAGCACGCTATGAATCGACGGCCGAAGAAAATATTGCCATTTTCGAAGATAGTATAAAAAAACAAAATTACACTTACAAAGCCGCTGTTAACTATGGTTTAGCCTTATCATTATTTGAGAATAGAGAATATCAAGCCGCTAAAAAAATACTTGAGAGCTTGCTCAGCGAAGATAAAAACAATCTCTTTTATGCCGATGCTTTAACCGATGTTTATATTAAAACAAAAGAGCTAGATAAAGCACTTGTGATGCTCAGTGCCCTTAACTTACTGATGCCAAACAACCAAGTTGTTACCTTAAATTTTGCCAACGCTCTCGTTGAGAGTAGTCAATATTCAGAAGCTGAAGTACTTCTGCAAGACTACCTACTAGTTAAACCAGGTAATTTTATCGCTTATGATATATTGACGACCGTCTATGAAAAACAAGATAAAAAAGCATTGATGCATGCAACTAAAGGCGAAATTTTTGCACTTTTAGGGGCATACTCCCGTGCGGTTGACGAATTACAGACGGGTTACAATTTTACTGACAATCAACCCATAGTCGAAAAACGTATTAAAGCACGTATAATACAGTTTCAAGATCAAGAACAAAAACTTAAAAGACTATAACCAGTAATACATAAACGTTTTAAATAGGTCGATTAATGACCTACTTAAAAATTAACCCGTAAAATCATTTAATTTTAGCACCTATTGAGATCTAAACATGTTAACGATTTATCACAATCCTCGCTGTTCGAAAAGCCGCCAGACCTTAGCGTTGATTGAAGAAAATAACCAAGAGGTTTGCATTGTAGAATATTTAAAAAATCCACTGGATGAAAACACTATCCAGTCACTTTTATCACGTTTAAATGTTTCACCTATTGAAATGATGCGCACTAAAGAAAGTGAATTTAAAGCACAAGCATTAGCTCAAGCAACCGACAAGCAGCTCATTGAAGCCATGGTAAACACCCCAAAACTCATTGAGCGCCCGATTGTTACTACGCAAACGCATGCCATCATTGGTCGTCCTCCTGAAAACGTACTAACACTCTTTTAATTTAAGTTTTACATTTAATTCAACAGGTTAGTAATAAAACTTGCTCGCCAACAGGATAGATTTCATGACAAAGACACAAAAATTTTCAACATCAACATTTAAAAAGATAACCTTAATCGGCTATTTTTCTTTATTATTTTTTATGCCGCTTTGGCTACTCTATTTAAACCCTTCACAGGGTTTATCACCGATATTAAGCTTATGTTTATTCACTGTACCCCTGTTATTTCCTTTAAGAGGTTTGCTGGCAGGTAATCCTTATACCTATGCTTGGTCAAGCTTTGTCGTTATGATTTATTTCCTACACAGTTTAACTACGCTATGGGTATCTCCAGCGGATATAGTCTGGGCTTCATTAGAGCTAATATTTGCAACAATGATGTTTATTGGTGGTAGTTATTACGCAAAATATAGAGGTCAAGAGCTAGGCTTGAGTATTAGAAAAGCTAAAGATAAAGCGTAACGCTTCAATAAGACTTTTATAACGTAACCACCATTAATGGTTAAGGGCTGAAAATGAAAAATAATCTGCGGATATTACTGCTAATACCTATTTTATTTGCTTGTAACAATAATGGTGAAGTCACTAAAATCATCACAGTCGGCGATGAAGTAAAAATTGCTCAGGCGGTCGAATTAATCTTGCTCGCTCCGACGAATAATATTACTAACATTATTTGGACGCAAACAGCTGGCGACCCGGTGGTATTTTTAGCTTACACCAGCAAGGTTATCGCTTTCACACCTAACACCGCAGGCACATATAGCTTTAATGTTTCATTCACACTTAAAGATGGTAATAAAGAAACCCTTAGCCATTCTATAAGTGTAACCGATGAACAAGGACATATTTCCGCGCGTTTAGGTCATGCGGTGTTAGAAGGTAGTAAAGTGTCTTTGCGCGCTTCATTAACAAGTGAGCTTTCAGCCGATACGTTAGTTTGGCAGCAAACCTCTGGTCCAGAGGTTAATTTTACCGCTGAAGATACCCGCGGTGATTATGCGGTATTCTTTAATGCGCCAGAAGTCACTAGAGATACCGTATTAGAATTCACCGCATCCTCAGGAAGCCGTTCCGACAAAGTAGCGATACTTGTTGAAAATGCTGAAGCTATAACAACATCAGACAGTACCGCTTATACTGAACGTTTGGCCCGGGTATTCCCCTTTGTTGCAGACTCTTCTTATGCCGATGTACTGGTCGATTGTGTCTATAGCAACAAAATTAACTTTGCTCAAACATGTACATTTAATACCTTGCCATTAATTGCTCATCATACAACCACACCGACGGTTGATGACATAATGGACAGAGTGATTGTTTCCCATCATTGGATGGGAGAAAGATTTCGCGAATTCCTTGAAAATTTCGATCCCCATAATGATTTCAAAAACTTACTAAGAGCAAATACTGCCATTGTTATTTCCTCTGATATTAGGCCCTCATACTACTGGGTGGTCAGTGGTGCTATCCATTTAGATGCTAATTACTTTTGGCAAACCCCTGATGAGCGAGATACCATAAATCAAGCACCAGATTATAGAACATCCTTTGGTAGTGAGCTTAATTTTGCCATGCCGTGGCGTTATGTAAAAAACAATAATTACACCAGCACTTTTATTGCTGAGAATGTCAGAGTTACTCGACAACCGACAGATGTTTTATATAGTTTAACGTCTTTGATGTACCACGAACTTGCTCATGCCAATGATATTTTCCCGAGCAGTAGTTGGTCAACTTTAAATAGAAACCAAACAATTTTATCAACCGCACAACAAATAGCTAACGATACCGGTTTTAAATCTGATCAGCTGAGTAACACCCTACCCTTGCTGGGTGAAGAAATGTACGCCTTAGCTCAGGTGCGTTTTCATGGTGTTGATGCATCAAGCACAGAAAAGTCTTATCAACCGAATGATATTAAAACGTTTTTTAGTAGCGAAGATGCACCTCAATTTTATAATTATTCAAGTATTCGCGAAGATTACGCCATGCTATTTGATGGTTTTATGATGAAAGCTCGTTTTGATATTAGTCGAGATGTCGCTATAACTAACGCCCCTAAAACGGCTAATGAAAATTATATCGTTAATTGGGGACAGCGTGGCCGTATTGGTGAAGCAAACATTAAACCTCGGGTATTATATGCGGTAAGTCATATATTGCCGGAGGTAAATGACATTGAAAACTTAGTGAATAATTTGCCAAGCCCAATCATGATGAATGCTGGCGAAAGTTGGGCTGATAATTTAAATATAAGCCCGATTAAAATAGAGCAATCAGCACTACAAAAAATTTCTGCTCACCGTAAAGATAGACGCTTTATTCAGTATGAATTTTATGAAAAGCCCAGCCCTTTAAAATAAAATGGCTTTAATAAATGGAATGGTGATTTTTCGTTGCTCTCTTATTGACGCTTCATCTAGCTCAGCTAAAGCTAAGATCAAGTGACTCATTTCACGTGATAAATGGCTAAGTAAATATTTAGCCACTTCATCGCTTAATAACAAACCTCGTTGTTGTGCTCTAAATTTTAACGCGATTAACTTTTCTTCATCATCAAGGGGTTTGATTTGTTCGGTCATTCCCCAAGATAATCGCGAGACCAAATCGGCTAAGCTAAGCTTCAATTGTGAAACACTTTGATCACCGGTAATAATCAAGCGCTTATTATGCTCAATAACACGATTAAATAAATCAAAAACCGCCTGTTGCCACAGCTTGTCTCCGGCAATTAATTGCACATCATCTAAGCAAATCAAATCAATATTTTCTAAACCATCGAGCACTTCAACCGACAGCTGTTTTAATTCAGAAAACGATAAACAAACTGATGATAAACCGAGTTTTTCAGCAAAAGTACAACTGGCGTGTAACAAATGTGACTTACCAACACCTGACAAGCCAAATAAGTAAAAGCTATTGACGTGCGGTGACTCAACCGAATGCTGACTGGCTTTAATAAATGACTTTAACTGCTCAGTTGCCGAGTAATTAGCAATACTTTGAAAACTTGAAAACGTTTCATCATCAGGTAATTGAACTGACAAGGTTAATTGAGAAGTGACTTTCACTAGGGTTTCCAATAAAAAACAGGCACAGCACCGAGCACTTTTTCGGCAAGTGGGTCAACAAAGAGGTCTAATTGTTTATTCAACTTTATTGAAGCCAGAAATGCATGCCCAGAGCTCTTTAAGACTAATTCAAAACGGCGGTTATCGCCTGAGGCACTGAGTAACTTTACCGCTTTAACCGATGATAATTGTTCGAGGAATCGTTCTAATTCAATAAAGCTTTTCAGTGATGATATATTGGCAACATCAATAATATAGTCATTATCAATATCATTGTTTAAGGCATATTTTTGGTAAATTTTATCACTAATCAATGAAAGCGCTGTTGTTAATAGCTCATCTGGGGTATTACCGTAGCTGACTTCACCAAAGATTTGTCCGGTGATTATATCACGATTATAGCCTTGGGCATCAGCGATAAAACTCCAGTCTAATGCATATTGCTGACGTTCTTTTTGGCATAAAAAGCAATCAACCAACTGTTCATCACTTTCTAGTTGAGGTAATAAACTACTATTTGATAAACGAATTATTATTATAGATTCTGGGTTATAGCGCTGCGATGCCATTTGTACTTGTTTGGCAAAACGCCCCCAAACATCAAAAGTAGAGATAGTATTTACATCAGTTAAATCCATTAACGGCATTAATATAGGTAACCCTCTTAATGCTGAAAATTGTTCAACACTGTTAGGAAAATTATAACTCACTTGTGGGGAAGCATTATTGGAAAAAGACGCGTGAGTGCTATTAGAAATAGTTGTGCGACGTAAACCATTTTCTTCAACGAGCCATAATAAAATTTGTGGCCGTAAGCTTCCCCAAATAGGGGCGTTAGCATCGTCAAACAACTGATTAATTTTGTTTTCATCAAAAGTAACTAAAAGTTCAATCTGCTCGGCATTACGTTGATAGCGGTATTTTACAACATAGCCACTGACATTTTTAAGGCCATTTTTTATGGTTGAATGGGATAACAGCGCTTGTTGTCCACCCACTTTTAGCACGACTGCACTCATTGCTTGTTGCAAGGCAAGTTTTCGCTCTGAGTCGGTTTGTGAGTTAACGATAACCTTTGCGTTGTATAAGTTTTTAACTTCAACAGCCGAAGCGGTTATTGAAGTTAAGAAATGACTTAAAACAACAACTAATACAATAAGATATCTAAGCATATTTTTTAAGTTGATTATTTTTATGTATAAGATCTTATCATAGTGTTAATCATTTTAAACACTAATAAAAAATAATTTATTATAAAGATTTTCACCACGCCATTGCGCTGGTAGAATGCGCCATTAAAGTTCTTATGCTAATTAATTGAGGTTTCCCCCGTGAGCGAACAAAAACAGTCTCTAAGCTATAAAGATGCTGGCGTTGATATAGATGCAGGTAACGCCCTAGTAGAAAACATTAAAGGTGCAGTAAAACGTACAACTCGTCCTGAAGTGATGAGTGGCTTAGGTGGTTTTGGCTCAGTATGCCGATTCCCAACCGGTTACAAAGAACCTGTAATGGTAGCGGGAACAGATGGTGTAGGTACAAAATTACGCTTAGCAATTGATTTAAACAAACACGATACCGTGGGTATTGATTTAGTTGCTATGTGTGTCAATGATTTAATCGTTCAAGGTGCTGAACCTTTGTTCTTTTTAGATTATTACGCGACAGATAAACTTGATGTTGATGTAGCTTCAGCAGTTGTTGCTGGTATTGCCGACGGTTGTGTATTATCAAACTGTGCTTTAGTTGGTGGTGAAACTGCTGAAATGCCAGGTATGTACCATAAGGGTGATTATGATATTGCTGGTTTTTGTGTCGGTATTGCTGAAAAATCACGTTTGATTGATGGTACAAAAGTAGCTTCAGGCGATCAATTAATTGCTTTAGCTTCTTCGGGCGCACATTCAAACGGCTTTTCATTAATTCGTAAAGTATTAGAAGTTAATAAGACAGATACCAACGAATTATTAAATGGTAAGTCAATCGGGGATCATTTAATTGAACCGACTAAGATTTATGTTAAATCTGTTTTAGAGTTACATAAGCAAGTTGATATTCACGCCTTATCCCATATCACTGGTGGTGGTTTTTGGGAAAATATTCCTCGTGTATTACCCGAAAGCGCTCAAGCCATTATTGACGGTAACAGCTGGGAATGGCCGGCAATTTTTAACTGGTTACAAGATAATGGCAACATTACTACTCACGAAATGTACCGTACCTTTAACTGTGGTGTTGGTATGATCATTGTTGTACCTGCTGAAGATCTTGCAAAAAGTATAGAAATTTTATCGGCTCACGGTGAAAATGCATGGCACATTGGTGAAATCGCTGATATGCAAGCAGGCGCTGAAAAAGTTGTGATTAATAAAGGTTAATTCTATGCCATCAAGTAACATGCAAGACAGTAATTTGACCAGCAATATTGTTGTGCTAATTTCTGGTGGCGGCACAAATTTACAGGCGATTATAGACGCCTGTAAAGCTGCGGATTATCCAGGGAAAGTCGTTGGGGTTATTTCAAATAAAGCCGATGTATATGGTCTAACTCGCGCTAAAAATGCTGGTATAGCCCATTGCGTACTTTCTCATAAAGATTTCAGCAGTAGAGAAATTTACGACCAAGCATTAATCAAGCAAATTGATTTATACCAAGCTGACGTTGTTGTTCTGGCTGGCTTTATGAGAATATTAACACCTGAATTTGTGCAACACTACCAAGGTAAGTTAATCAATATTCATCCGTCTTTATTACCTAAATACCAAGGTTTACATACCCATCAACGTGCGATTGATGCGGGCGATACTGACCATGGTGTTAGTGTACATTATGTCACGGAAGAACTAGATGGTGGCCCAGTAATATTACAAGCAAAAGTACCTATCTTTGCAGGTGATACTGCTGAGGAGCTTGCCCTTAGAGTTCATGAACAAGAGCATAGAATTTACCCGCTAGTGGTAAAATGGTGTTGTAATCAGCGTATTTCTATGCACAATGATACAGTACTTTTTGAAGGTAAAGCACTCCCTGCTTCTGGCTATGCGAGTGAATAAATAAAATAATAAATGATGAATTATAGGTAATTAAATGCTGAATAAATTATGTTGTATTGCTCTGGTATTAGCCTCACAGAGTAGTTTAGTTTTCGCCAATGAAGCAAAAACCAGCCAAAAAGAGCAACATGTTATTCAGCCTTTTACCGCTAAATATAATTTGATACGTTCCGCGGATATCGTCGGTAGTGCGACAAGATCATTAGAATACTTAACACCTGAACAAGCTAAATACAGTTATACAACAGATATTGAGTGGTTAATATTTTCAGATAACCGTCAAGAAGTCTCACTGGTTAAACTTGGTGATCATAAAGTGACGCCCGAGCAATATAATTTCCAACGAGAAGGCACCGGACCTGATAAAGAATGCGCTTGGCAATTCAATATCCCAAAGAATATTGCCACAAACCTCAAAGACGAGACAGAGCTCAATATTAATTTCCCTATTAATATTCAAGATAAACTCAGCTACCACTTACAAAATCGCTTAAATTTAATTAAAAACCCTGAGCAAAAACTATTTGTTTATCCGGTGATAAGTCATACAGGTAAAATTAAAAATTACGTTTATCAATACGATGGTCAAGATGAATTAATGCTACCTTTTGGTATGATAAAAGCCGTTAGATTAAAAAGAGAAGTCATTGAAAAGAAAAAAGTCACTTATGCTTGGTTCGCCCCAGAGTTAAATTACTTGTTGGTTAAAATACAACAAATAAAATCTGATGTTGAACAGTTCGATGCACAATTGACTTCACTTGAACAACATTAGTTTTCAACCTTCAAAACTTCTTGCCCTGAAGCAATAGACTCTCCCAGACAAAATAAGTGCCACTGTCCTTTGGTCATTTTGTGCCAGCTTTCATTATTGGTTAATGGCTGAGTGGCAATGACCGTGACCACATCACTTTCTGTGGTTTCTTCGGTGAAATTAATCACCACTTCCGCATCAATCAAACGGGCTTTACCAAACGGAGCTCTGCGTGTTATCCAATGTAAGTTATTTGCACAGTAGGCAAATAAATACTGACCATTGGTAATGTTGACATTGAAAACACCCAATGCATTTATTTTGACACTCAACTTGGCAATAAATGTAAACAACACGGTTGCTGTTGGTTCCTTATCCGCGAACTTAAAATGAAGTTGATCTAAGATCCAACAGAACGCGTGTTCGCTGTCGGTAGCTCCAACAGGGATATGTAACTGTACAGGCAGCTCACCCTGGACATTTTTTAATTGTCCATTATGGGCATAAGTCCAATTTCTCCCCCACATTTGACGGGTAAACGGGTGAGTATTCTCCAAAGAGATACCACCAGAGTTTGCTTGTCGAATATGGCAAATAACCGCTTCACTCTTTATCGGATAATTTGTCACTAATTCGGCAATCGGTGATTGTGAACTTGGTAAAGGGTCTTTAAAACTTCGACAGCCTTTACCCTCATAAAAAGTAATGCCCCAACCCAACTCTCAGTTCGTAATAATGGACAGAACATGTGGGATATCAACCACTCTGTCCATATAAAGAGCCCTACCGCCGTGTTTGCAACACCTATCTTATGTCCATATGAAAAGAATGTGACAAGCATTTAAAGTAGTATTACACTGTTTAATTACTGTATAAGCTTATCAAACATCAGGAGCTAATAAGATGAACGACGAAGACCGACTAGCCGCAATAACCAAAGCAGCGATTGAGTTCTTCAAGGGCGATGACGAAGCAGCTAAACGCTGGTTGAATAATCAAGTTCGCAGCCTTGGTCACAAACGGCCTCTTGATATGGCTCATACCGAGGAAGATACTGAAACGGTCTTAAACCTCATTAATTGCCTAGAACACGGCATGTTTTTATAGCCACAAAGCTGCTCTTTTATTTAAAAAAACATTGTCTGTGAGCTTCAGATTATCGTGGATCTGATAGCGTGAATTGAAGAAAAAAGTAGCTAATGGCAAGATGAAAATTAACCGAAGCACAGTTGATAAAGAGGCTAATCTTTCGGTGGGGATTTTGCGAAATCATGAAGACGTTGTTCTAGCTATTAAGAGTGCTTCAAGTTTAGGTAATAGTGGAATAGTAGGTACTTTGGAGCCTAATGACGCAGCTAGAAGCTATGAAAGGAAAGGTAAAAAACTAAAATTAGAAGTACGTGAGCAAGCTCGGTTACAGACAAAGCACTATGATAATGCTAAGAGGGAATAACTAAAAAATTGGCTAACAAGCGAATTTATGCACTGATCTTATCACTTACCGAGAATTGCTGATTATGGGTTGATTATATAGGATAGAGTGTTTATATTATTTATAATCTACATCTGTTTTAAACAAATGGAGTTGGCATCAACAATGTTAAAATACGTCGCCCAAAAGCTCGCATTCATTTGCATGGGATTATCTATTAGTATTGTTTCTGTTTGTGTATTTGCAGAAAAACAGCAAGTACTCCGTTTACTGGTTTGGGAAGGTTATGCACCCGAAATACAACGTGAAAAATTTAGACGACTCATATCTAAAAAGTATTCTATTGATATCATATTAAAGGTAAATTATATCGTAGATGCAGAAGATGGCTTTGCTGCCCTACGATTAAAAAAAGCCGATATTGTTAGTCCCGCTCATAATCGTATCAACGATAAACGTTTTAAAATGATTGATTCAGGACTATTGCTTCCGCTAAACCTTGATAATTTACCAAATTACCAACAACTTAACCCCTCCTTTAAATATTCAAAGTATTTGGTTAAAGATGGTGTTCATTATGGTTTGCCCTTTGCATGGGGACCTTATGGACTGGTGTATAACACAGCGTATTTTGATGAGCCACCTCAAAGCTGGAACATACTTTGGGATCCTAAATATAAGGGGCAATATAGTGTTGCTGATTACGGTGAGATTAATGTTTATCTTACGGCTTTAGCCATGGGTTATAACAAAAATGCCCTAAGTGATTTTGATCAGTTAAATAATAAAGCATTCCAAGCAAAATTGACTTCATTGATAGCCAACGCAAAATCTCTATGGGAAGGTGTTGATACTGCAGATGATTTAATGCAAAACAAATTAGCGTCTTCCTGGGGGTTTTCTTTACCAGAGTTAAAAAAGCGCGGTGAAACTTGGAAATGGGCTTACCCTAGAGAAGGTGTTCCAGGCTGGATTGATAATCACGTATTAAGTCAAGAGCTCGCAGATAAGCCAGAATTGAAACGTATTGCAGAGGAATGGATAAATTTCACTATCAGTGCTGAATTCCAGAACAGTGTACTAGTTGAAGCATTAGGTACTAACCCCGTTAATATGATGACAGTCGAAAAGGCTACTGAGGCCCAAAAGCGAGGGTTCTACGCCACTTCTCTCAGTGAATCAAAAGCTCTAATCGTGCTCATGCCCCAGCTTGATCGGCGAACTCGCAATGGAATCGACAATATATGGAATACAGCATTAAAGCACTTGTCAGAAAGTACAAAAAGTACAAACACCCAATGAGACAAAGTAGCCGGCCTTTTACCGATAGTTTGTCATACACGCTGGCTAAAAATAGTGTTTTAGTGACACTGTTAGTTGGCTTTTCTCTTAGTTGCATTCAGATTGCTGTTGATTTTGTGCGTGAACAAAATGAGATACAACAGTTTGCCTCGGAAATTCTGGCGGCTAATCAGTTTGCTGCGGCTGATGCTTCTTTTCACCTTGACGCACCTGCCGCTGAAGAAGTAGCTAAAGGTATTCTTCAGTATCATTCTATAACATCGGTCACTATTACTAATGAACGTGATGAAGTGCTGACTCAACTGGCTTCTGAAAACACTGAGAGAACAAACCTTACTAAGGGGTTTGAAATCTTTGGGGAAATTAAAGGTTTTAACCAACCTTTATATTTTAAAAGTGGTGAGAATATCGGTAATTTGAGAATTTATATTGATCCAGCTTTAGCCTCAGACAGATTTATTGATCGTTCTATATTGGTTCTTTTGTCTGGATTAGTGCGAAATATTCTTTTGGCTTTTATCCTTGTCTTTTTGTTTTATCGAACCACAACAAAAAAAGTTATTGCTATAGGCGCAGCGCTCAATGATTTTGATCTAAACAATCCCAAACAGAATCGTATTCCCCCAGTTAATAAGAAGAAAAAAAATGAACTTGATGATTTAGGCGACTCCATCAACCGATTATTAGACATTATTTATAGAGATATAAAAAAGCGTGAACAAAGGGAAAAAGCGCTTCATGTCAGTCAAAAAGAACTTACCTACCAAGCTAATCATGACTTACTGAGCGGTCTAGTCAATCGAAGAGGTTTTGAGCTTCATTTATTTCAAGCAATGCAAAGTAGACAGGCTGAAAATGCTGAACATATATTTTGTTACCTCGATCTAGATCAGTTCAAGGTTATCAATGACACCTGTGGTCATATCGCCGGTGATGAATTGTTGCGTCAAATAAGTCAGATACTAAAAATGCATATTCGTAGCCAAGACGTATTAGCCCGTTTAGGTGGGGATGAGTTTGGTATTTTGATGCTAAATTGTAATATTAAAAACGCCAAAGAGGTTGCTCAAAAACTGATTGATAAAGTTAATCAGCATAGGTTTTTATGGGAAGATAAACCTTTTGCTATTAGTGTCAGTATCGGTATTGCACCCATTGGTGAAAGTATTAATAACACCAATGACTTACTCAGAAACGCAGATATTGCATGTTACGCTGCAAAAGATGCTGGTCGTGATTGTTTCCGTATCTACACTGAGAGTGTTTCTGATATAGCCAAGGTCCATGGAGATATGCAGTGGGTGACTAAAATCAATTCGGCACTAGAAAATGATAGATTTTGTTTGTACGCCCAAGTTATCCAACCCAATAAACCAACTGATAGAAATGGACTTCACTATGAGGTGCTTTTGCGTATGGTTGATGAATCTGGTTCGCTTATTTCGCCCAATGCTTTTCTGCCTGCAGCTGAACGTTATCACTTGATGACAAAAATCGACAAGTGGGTGATCGAAAACCAATTTAATTATCTATCCAAACATCCAGAACATTTGGCCGCACTTGAACTGTGTTCAATTAATTTATCTGGACCATCACTTACGGCGTCTGGCTTTCTAAAGACTGTGATTGATTATCTTGATCATTACCAAATTCCGGCAAAGAAGATATGTTTTGAAATCACAGAAACGGCGGCTATCTCTAACCTCACCGATGCGACAACCTTTATCGAAGCAATGCACAGTAAGGGTTGTAGTTTTGCACTCGATGACTTTGGCACTGGATTGTCCTCATTCGCTTACTTAAAATATTTACCAGTCGATTTTTTAAAGATTGATGGTTTATTTGTTAAAGGAATAGTGGACGACCCCATCGATTATGCCATGGTAAAATCAATTCACGAAGTGGGTCGTGTGATGGGTAAAAAGACAGTAGCTGAATTTGTTGAAAACACTGAGATTGGATTAAAACTGAAGGAAATAGGCATTGATTATTCGCAAGGTTATGGCATCGCTGAACCTTGCCCAATTAATGAGCTGAAAATAACGGAGCATTCATAACCTCTATAATTGAATGAGATGGGTATTATTAGTTTGACTGTCTTTGGTTGAGCTTTCAGTTGTTCCTTCACAGTCATCTCTGACTAAAGATAGTAATTCTCGTAAAAATAATTCATCTGTAAAATCAACGGGGTAATCCAGAGCAAAAACTATTTGTTTATCCGGTGATAAGTCATACAGGTAAAATTAAAAATTACGTTTATCAATACGATGGTCAAGATGAATTAATGCTACCTTTTGGTATGATAAAAGCCGTTAGATTAAAAAGAGAAGTCATTGAAAAGAAAAAAGTCACTTATGCTTGGTTCGCCCCAGAGTTAAATTACTTGTTGGTTAAAATACAACAAATAAAATCTGATGTTGAACAGTTTGATGCACAACTGACTTCACTTGAAGAATATTAACTTTCCGCCATCAATACCTCTTGTCCTGAAGCAATAGACTCTCCCAGACAAAATAAGTGCCACTGTCCTTTGGTCATTTTGTGCCAGCTTTCATTATTGGTTAATGGCTGAGTGGCAATGACCGTGACCACATCACTTTCTGTGGTTTCTTCGGTGAAATTAATCACCACTTCCGCATCAATCAAACGGGCTTTACCAAACGGAGCTCTGCGTGTTATCCAATGTAAGTTATTTGCACAGTAGGCAAATAAATACTGACCATTGGTAATGTTGACATTGAAAACACCCAATGCATTTATTTTGACACTCAACTTGGCAATAAATGTAAACAACACAGTTGCTGTTGGTTCTTTATCCGCGAACTTAAAATGAAGTTGGTCTAAGATCCAACAGAACGCGTGTTCGCTGTCGGTAGCTCCAACAGGGAAATGTAACTGTACAGGCAGCTCACCCTGGACATTTTTTAATTGTCCATTATGGGCATAAGTCCAATTTCTCCCCCACATTTGACGGGTAAACGGGTGAGTATTCTCCAAAGAGATACCACCAGAGTTTGCTTGTCGAATATGGCAAATAACCGCTTCACTCTTTATCGGATAATTTGTCACTAATTCGGCAATCGGTGATTGTGAACTTGGTAAAGGGTCTTTAAAACTTCGACAGCCTTTACCCTCATAAAAAGTAATGCCCCAACCATCTTTATGCGGCCCAGTATTACCACCACGCTGCATTAAGCCACTAAAGCTAAAGCAAATATCAGTGGGTACGTTCGCACTCATCGCCAGTAGTTCACACATAAATTAATTTCCGAATAGATAATTAGCTTTATTATCCTATAAATAAGGTAACAACGATAAATATATTTGTAATTTATTGCACATAGATTTAAGCTAAAATTATGGTCAGACCTCTTTGCTTTTATCTTTAGGCTTTTATTTTTAAAAAGGAAAATTAATGGAACAGTTTACATGGTTTATTTATGCCGTTATTTTAACCGGATTTATGGCATACACCCGTGCTGCGCTCTCAACTTTCACCTTAAGTTTTGCTGCATTAATGGCCGTGGGTACTATCTTTGACGCGCTGTCATTTTTCAGTTGGATAATATTTTTAATCATTGCATTACCTTTGAATATATCTGACTTTAGAAAGCAGTATATTACTCAACCTTTGCTGAAAATCTTTAGATCTATTATGCCGCAAATGTCTAGCACTGAACAAGAAGCTATCGACGCTGGCACTACGTGGTTTGAGGCAGAACTGTTTCGTGGTAATCCTGATTGGAAAAAACTTCATAATTATGAAGCACCACGGTTAAGCGTTGAGGAACAAAGCTTCTTAAATGGCCCGGTCGAAGAAGTCTGTAAAATGACCAATGACTGGCAAACGACCCATGTTGATGCTGATTTATCAGCAGAGGTTTGGCAGTTTTTGAAAGATAATAAATTCTTCGCAATGATTATCAAAAAGAAATATGGTGGCTTAGAATTTTGTGCTTATGCACAGTCGCGAGTTTTACAAAAATTATCCGGGGTAAGTGCTGTTTTAGCTAGCACAGTTGGGGTTCCTAACTCTTTAGGTCCAGGTGAATTATTACAACTTTATGGCACAAAAGAACAACAAGACTACTACCTTCCTCGTTTAGCGGTTGGTGATGAAATTCCTTGTTTTGCATTGACCAGCCCAGAAGCAGGCTCAGATGCGGGAGCGATCCCCGATGAAGGCATTATTTGTCACGGTGAATTTGCAGGTAAAGAAGTTCTTGGCATGAGATTAACCTGGGACAAACGCTACATCACACTCGCGCCCATTGCTACGGTACTTGGTTTAGCTTTTAAACTAAAAGACCCTGACCATTTACTGGGTGAAACGGTTGATTTAGGCATTACCTGTGCATTGATCCCTACAGATATAGACGGCGTTATCACTGGCCGTCGACATTTTCCACTTAACGTGCCCTTTCAAAATGGTCCAACGCAAGGTATGGATGTTTTTGTGCCACTTGATTATATTATTGGTGGCGCAGAAATGGCTGGTCAAGGCTGGCGTATGCTTATGGAATGTTTGTCTGTTGGGCGTGCTATTACACTCCCTTCAAATAGTGCCGGTGGTATAAAGTCACTCGCACTTGCTACGGGTGCTTACAGCAGGATTCGCCGTCAGTTCAAAATCCCTATTGGTAAAATGGAAGGTATTGAAGAACCCCTTGCTCGCATCGGCGGCAATGCTTACTTAATGGATGCGGTAACAACTATGTCCACTGGTGCTATCGATTTAGGAGAGAAACCTTCGGTAATTTCAGCGATTATAAAATACCATTTAACTGAAAAAATGCGTATTTGTGTCAACGATGCGATGGATATTCATGGCGGTAAAGGTATTTGCATGGGCGAAGGTAATTACCTTGCTCGCGCCTATCAAGGTGCACCAATTGCGATAACCGTTGAAGGTGCGAATATTTTAACGCGTAGTTTAATTATTTATGGACAGGGAGCTATTCGTTGTCATCCCTATGTTTTAGCGGAATTAGCAGCGGCAAACCAAACCGATGACATAACTGCATTAAAAGAATTTGATCACGCCTTATTTGGCCATATAGGCTTCGCAATCAGCAATGTTGTCCGCAGCCTTTGGTTTTCATTAACCGGCGCACGGGTACTCAAGACACCTTTTCGAGATGAAACCTCTCGCTACTACCAGTTACTCACTCGTTTTAGTAGTAACTTAGCCATGCTATCAGACATATCTATGCTGACATTGGGTGGTGATTTGAAACGTAAAGAAAGAATTTCAGCGCGTTTAGGCGATGTACTTAGCCATTTATATTTGTCTTCGGCAACCTTAAAACGTTATAACGACGAGGGTCGTCAGCAAGATGACTTACCACTTTTACAATGGGCTGTTGAAGATAGCTTGTATGAAACACAGCAAGCAATTGACGCCTTGATCAGTAACTTCCCGAATAAAATAGTGGCACTTTTCCTAAGGGCAATGATTTTTCCAGTGGGAACATGGTTGAAAAAACCTTCAGACATTACCGACCATAAAGTTGCACAGATATTACAAACGCCCGGTAAAACTCGAGAACGTTTAGGACAAGGTCAATATTTAAGCCGAGACCCAAAAAATGTTTTAGGTCAACTTGAGCAAACGTTAGATGACATTATTGCTTGTGAACCGATATTTAAGAAGGTTTGCCAGGCTATTGGTGCAGATCTACCTTTTTATGCGCTCGATGAAGTTGCTAAAAAAGGCTTAGCCGTTAATGCGATAAATGAATTAGAGGCCGAGTTATTATGCAAAGCCGAATTGGGCAGAAAAGCCGCCATCAATGTAGATGATTTTGACTCTGACGAGCTAAGAGCACAGACCGCTAGTCATTAATTTATTATCATACGATAAACTTACCTACAAGGATGTAGGTATCAATAATTTTTAAAACAATATCATCATAAATGAGCCTAGCAATCGCCTTGGGCTCATTGATGCTATCGTTAATTTCTTCTAATCCTAGTGCTCATATATTACTTTTAGTAACAAAAAATGATGACATTTTTCTTACCTAGATTGAAATACCATCAAAAATAAGTTAACTTTATGTTAATTAGCATTATACGACCCAATAATATGTTTTCGACTAAGGAAAGCCCAGCGGTAAAACGACGTAGCAAAGGTGAACAAACACGTTTACTGATATTACAATCTGCCATTGAAGTATTAGCAAAAAATGGTATAAAAGGCACTACTCATCGTGCCATCGCTAATCATGCGAAGATTCAACTCTCTCTTACCACTTATTATTTTAAAGATATACAAGAGTTAGTACATCAAGCATTTATCCTGTGTTCGTCACAAATCACCGCGAAAACAAGCTTAGCTTGGCAGCCTGCTGTCGAATTACTTGCCAATGTAAATAAAACAAGTTTACGTAAAATAAGTGAAAAAGAAAGTTTACGTAATCAACTCGCCATTATGGCGACCCAGTGTTTAGTAAAAAGAATAGTCGATTCGTCGGTAGAACTGGCTGTTCAACAATTACTCTTTACCGAAGTGCGCGTAAACCCTCAATTAGCCTCCTTAACTGAAATACACCGCGCCGCCTCGTTAAAACCCATCATTGAGCTATGCGAATTTTTTAATTCACACGACCCTCATATTGATGCTGATATAATGGCTACGGTCTTTACTCAAATCGAATATCGCAATATAAATGTGCCGGTCGAGCAATTAGATACCGATAACATTCTAGCCATCGTTACCCGGGTTATTGGCTATGCAATGAACTTAAAGAGTTTGGCACTTAGCTCTTAACAGATAATTTTCTGATTATTTTGTAGAAGAGTTGTAATTGTTGTAAATTAGTTTTTATATCTGGTCGTACCAATCAAACTATAAGACTCAATTACAACAATAAGGTTTAACTATGCCCTACCAAACATTACTCACAAAACACCGTCAGTATTTTGATACTAATGTCACTCGAGATATTTTATGGCGTAAACAGCAACTACAAGCGATAAAAAACCTTGTTATTGAAAACGAAAAAGAGATTTTACAGGCTTTACAAGATGATCTTGCAAAACCGACACTAGAAGCTTGGATCACTGAAATATCGTATATCACCAGTGATGTTGACCACACATATAAACATCTAAAAAAATGGGCAAAACCAAGCCGTGTTAGCACACCGATAGTAGTACAACCGGGTAAGTCATTTATTAAACCCGAACCACAAGGCACCGTATTAATTATTGGCGCATGGAATTATCCTTTGCAATTAGTTTTAGCCCCCTTAATTGCCGTTATTGCTGCAGGGAATTGTGCCATTATCAAGCCTTCAGAACTTGCTCCTGCTATCTCTGGGCTTATCAATAAACTTGTCCCTAAATATTTAGATAATAACGCCATTAGTGTAGTAGAAGGCGGTGTTACAGAAACAACAGCGTTACTTGCCTTAAATTTTGATCACATTATGTATACCGGCAATGGCCAAGTCGCTCGAATTGTTATGGCTGCAGCAGCAAAACACTTAACGCCGATAACATTAGAGCTTGGTGGTAAGAGTCCCGTTTATATCGATGAAAGTGCAGATTTAAAGATAACAGCAAAGCGTATCGCTTGGGGAAAGTGGATGAATGCAGGACAAACTTGTATTGCACCTGACTACTTATTAGTAAAAGAAAATCTCATTGAGCCATTAACACTTGCCCTAAAAGCCCAAATAACTGCTATGTTTGGTAAAAACCCTCAAACCAGCAAAAGTTACGGCCGTATAATTAACCAACGCCATTGTCAGCGTATAGCCTCTTATTTTAATGATGGTGAAATTGTGGTCGGTGGTGAAAGCGATATTGAACGCTGTTATATCGCACCTACCATTATGATTAATCCCGCTTTAGATAGCCCATTAATGACAGATGAAATTTTTGGCGCCATCTTACCTATCGTCACTGTTGAAAGTTTTGATAAGGCAAAATTATTTGTTAAACAAAGAGAAAAGCCACTTTCTGCTTATATTTTTAGCCGTGACTCAGTGCAAATCGAACAATGGATAAATGAAATAAGTTCAGGTAGCCAGTGTATTAATGACGTGATCATGTTTAATGCAGTGCCAGATTTACCTTTTGGTGGTACGGGCCCTAGCGGCATTGGCCAATATAGTGGTAAAGCCGGCTTTGACAATTTCAGCCATCTTAAGTCAGTACTCAAACGCCCTTTTATCAAAGATATCCCGGTACGTTTTGCACCTTATTCTCAATGGAAACTTAAATTTTTACGTTTTATTCGATAAAACCCGCCTAAAAATTGGCTACGAGGATGAAAGATTGCTCATCCTCGACTTATATATTTATACTATCTAGCCAAGAGAAATAAAAGAACGCTAGTGAAATGTAATCATTGACTGAGGGTAAAAGTAATCAAAAAAAGCGCTTTTATCTGCTATGACCAAGTAAAAATAGCCTGTTTAATTAGCATTGTCTGACAATACCCCTCTGCCACAATAATGGTATAAACAAAAAGTATCAGCCATTGTTTATACCTCGATAAAACTAGATGACTCTGTTATCTATATAGCCAAATTAATTTATCTTACTATTATTTGCTGCTTAGTAAGCTCGTGTGTCAATCAAAAGACAAGATTAGCGGACATTAATCCTAATACATCAAAAATACTCTTGGAAAATGAATATCTAAGAATTGTTGAATATACGCTTACAAAACATTGATCGATGATGATCTCTACCCTAAGAGATATTTATATTTCATTCAAACGATAAAAACCTTTTACAGAAAACTGTAAAAGGTTTTTTATTAACGGTTATCTTAAAAGTCAGTGTTTATAAAAACGACAATAACTCTTCATCTAACTGCATTAACGTTTTAGGGTCTGCCATCATAGTTGTCGCTAGCGATTTAGTTCTTGGCAACATACGTTGAAAGTAAAACTCTGCAGTTTTAATTTTTGCACGGTAGAAATCTCTATTTTCGACATCTGTCGCTAGTTTTTCGTAAGCGGCTTGCGCCATTTGAGCCCAAAAATAAGCCATAACAATGTAACCAGAGTACATTAAGTAATCAACCGAAGCAGAGCCTACCACATCGCGATTTTTCTTTGCTTTTAATGATAAACTCAAGGTGTTTTTCTGCCAGCCAGCAACAGCTTTACTCAATGGCCAAATAAATTGATTCATTTGGCGTTTATGAGGGTTACTTGAAATCATACTTTTGTCTTTACAAAAGCTTAAAATTTCCATGGTAAAGTGTTTTAAATACTTACCGCGATTTAATAAGATTTTACGCCCTAATAAATCAAGTGCTTGGATACCCGTTGTTCCTTCATACAAAGTAGCAATACGTGTATCACGAACAATTTGTTCCATGCCCCATTCTTTAATAAAGCCATGTCCGCCAAATATTTGTAAGCCATGATTAGCACTTTCTGAACCTAGTTCGGTTAGGAATGCTTTTAAAATTGGGGTAATAAAACCTAAACGATTATCAGCTTTACGGCGCTCTTTATCGTCTTTTAGCATTTGGATATCGTCAACTATCTTCGCCGTATAATAAATCATGGCACGGCCACCTTCAGTGATCGCTTTTTGCGTCATAAGCATTTTACGAACATCAGGGTGAACAATAATCGGGTCGGCAACCAATTCTGGTTTTTTAGCACCGGTAAGCGAACGCATAGATAAACGTTCTTTTGCGTAAATCAACGAGTTTTGATAAGCGAGTTCAGCAGCACAGATACCTTGTAAAGCGGTACCAACACGTGCGGTATTCATAAAGGTAAACATACATTCTAAACCTTTATTTTCTTTGCCGATAAGTACACCTTTTGCACCATCAAAGTTTAAAACAGCAGTAGCTGAGCCTTTGATACCCATTTTATCTTCAATAGAACCACAAACCACATTGTTGCTTTCACCAATGTTACCTTGTTCGTCGACTTGCATTTTAGGAACGATAAACAATGAAATACCACGAGTACCTTTTGGTGCATTGGGTAATCTAGCTAAAACGATATGCACTATATTTTCAGTTAAGTCATGCTCACCGGCTGAAATAAATATTTTAGTACCACTGATACTAAATGTACCATCATCATTTAACTCAGCTTTTGTTTTAACTTGGCCTAAATCTGTACCACATTGTGGTTCAGTTAAACACATAGTGCCGGTCCAAGTACCTTCGGTAAGCTTAGTTAAGTATAGTTGTTTCTGTTCTTCAGTACCGTGTAATTGTACCGTATCCATAGCACCGTGGCTTAAACCAGGATACATAGCCCACGACCAGTTTGCCGTGCCCATCATCTCTGATTTTACCATACCTAGCGAAGCAGGAAGACCTTGGCCTCCATGTTCAACGGGGTGAGATAAACTCTGCCATCCACCGTCAACATATTTCTGATAAGCTTCTTTAAAGCCAGTAGGTGTGGTTACTTTACCATTATCAAAAGTACAGCCTTCTTTATCGCCACTTTGGTTTATTGGTAATAATTCATTTTCACAGAATTTTGCACACTCTTGGAATATCGCATCAACCAAGTCAGGTGTCGCTTCTTCAAATTCTGGATACTGCTTATAATGGTCATAATAATTAAAGACATCTTCAAATAAAAACTTCATGTCTGTGATCGGTGCTTTATAACTGAGCATGTATCTCTCCGGTGCTTTTTAAACTATTTATTTAACTTCTTTCGAATATAACAGAAAAACAACTGGTCATACCACTGTTTTTTGTTAATAAATATTTATATCTTTATAAATAGAACTTAAGTGTAGAAGACAACTGAATTTATAGAAGACAACTGAATTTATAGAAGAGAATAAAGTCGTTAAATTTTGATTAACAATATAAGTTTGATTTTTTTATATAAGCAATAAATAGGATATTAAAAATAATATTAGCGCCGTGGTCGAGACTCAAACGCGCGACAATACATTGGGCATAATAGGCCGCTTTATTTATGAAAAACTTACCGACTGAACGACCATAGATGATGTTTTTTTGTTGGTATGATTTGAGGTCTTGAGGTCTTGAGGTCTTGAGGTCTTGAGGTCTTGAGGTCTTGAGGTCTTGAGGTCTTGAGGTCTTGAGGTCTTGAGGTCTTGATACTTTTGAATATCAATATCTTTTATGTGGATATAAAAGACTGTAAAAACAATGTTGGCGGAGTGGACGGGACTCGAACCCGCGACCCCCGGCGTGACAGGCCGGTATTCTAACCAACTGAACTACCACTCCGCTGTATTGCTTTCTTCAAGTTTTACTACCTAAGTAGACGGTACTCAAACCCATGGTGTTACTTTTGAATGTTATAATAAAAGATGTCACGCCTTTTATCTTTAGGCCATTCAAACCTTAACGCTATTCTTAAAACAATGTTGGCGGAGTGGACGGGACTCGAACCCGCGACCCCCGGCGTGACAGGCCGGTATTCTAACCAACTGAACTACCACTCCGCTATATTGCTTTTGAATGTTATAATAAAAGATGTCACGCCTTTTATCATTAGGTCATTCAAACCTTAATGCTATTCTTAAAACAATGTTGGCGGAGTGGACGGGACTCGAACCCGCGACCCCCGGCGTGACAGGCCGGTATTCTAACCAACTGAACTACCACTCCGCTATATTGTTTTTAAGCGTTTAGTAAAACTAGGTGCTTAACCTTTGATTAATTGGCGGAGTGGACGGGACTCGAACCCGCGACCCCCGGCGTGACAGGCCGGTATTCTAACCAACTGAACTACCACTCCGCTGTATAATCAACACATTCGTCAACAAGTCGTTGAATGC
Organism: Colwellia hornerae; assembly: GCF_007954355.1. Taxonomy (GTDB): domain Bacteria; phylum Pseudomonadota; class Gammaproteobacteria; order Enterobacterales; family Alteromonadaceae; genus Colwellia_A; species Colwellia_A hornerae. Next base: position 12,686 of record NZ_VOLR01000013.1, on the reverse strand, counting down.
GGCGGAGATAATACGGTTAAGATGCGGAGCAGTCAACCACTTTTTTAATATAATTAACTGTATGCACGTTTGATGAACAATACGGAGGAATTCCATTCAAAAATAGCTTTATTTAAATGGATTATCATCATTCTTTCTGCTTTTTTCGACGAGATATAAAGTAGAAAAGTAACGCAAGTAAGACTATTCCAAGGTTTGCAACCGCAATAATAATATAAGTTTGCAGATCTTTTTCACTTTTTGCCATTTCTTGTGCGACTTTAGCTTCTTGCAACTCTATTGCTAATTGTCTAGATTTCTCCTCTGCGAGTAGAATTTTATCAGTTGTAACGACATCGACTGTTTTTGAATGAGGTAAAGCTATTTCACCCTTAGCATTTATGGTCGGCATTACTAAGCCATCTTTGCTTTCTGCATTAAAAGTAAATTGTTCTAACACTAAACGGAATTCTCGGCCGTTAATTGTTTTCCCAAAAACACTCACTTGTATACGATGAACACCTGACTCCGTGTAAGCGAGTTGGTAGGTACGCACATTACCTTTTCCTTCCATAATAGAAAATGGCACTTCTTGACGGTCTGGAAAAATAACTTTGCCTTGAAACAAAACGCTATCAGCATCGACATAAGTAGGGTCAATAGCAAAGGAGACTTGATGAAACTGTCCAACTTCCATCACGCGTTCAACAGAAATAGAAATCGGCGTTTTTTGTAAAATAATGGGTTTTTGTCTTAACTGCCGAGTAGCCATAGGCATGATAACGGAATAGATAGGTAGCCATTCACCTGGAGCAAAAACAAGTTCAAACTCACCGGTAAACATACCATCATTTGCATGTTCATCTAACTCGCGGCCATCATCACGAAATTGCGCCATTTTAATGGGTTCGGCACCAAAATTATCATAAGCAGAATTATTGGTACTGAAAAAGTCTACATTTAGCTTAATAACGTCACGAAAGAGTGGATCGTCAATAGCTTGAGCTCCGTTATAAAGGTGCCCTTCAATTTTTAGGGTTTCTCCCGAGAGGATAACCTCAGGTAAGGGATCAACTTTAATAGTGACTTCGGTGACAACCATAATATGACTTTGCGGTAAAATATCACCAATAGCTTGCCAAGGCCCCGGCATTGGATTTTTAATGGTGATCAAATCAAAGGTACGATCATCAAACCATGTCACTGTATCTTTAGGTAAATTGTTAATTTTAATTTTTGTGCCATCAGGACGCACAAGTATGATGGGGGGCGTGCCACTTTTTCGATAAAATAACAGTGTTATTTCTTCAAGCTGCGCATCTATTTTAAAACGATTGTCAAAATAAGGAATGGCATTGGTAATATTATCTGATTGATAATAATCAACTTTGGTTTGTTGCCCATAACTCGGTAGAGATATCGACATAGAGACTATTAGTATCACGATAAAAAGTATTTTTTCACCTATTGGGGCCATATTGGCTCACTCCCTTTTTCAGCAACAATCGCTAATCTTTCATTATGCTTGATGAGTTCATCGGCAGAAGCTTGAATAATCTTTAATTTTGTTCGTTGAGCGGGTAAACGACGAATAGCGTTACTATCGCCTGATTCACTGCCCGCTGATAAATTCAACACTGACTGCTTACGCGTCATCTCTACATAAACAAACGCCAAAAGTTGAGCATCAATTAATGCACCGTGATAAGTACGGTCGACTAATTTATCAACACGGTAATAACGCGCTAGGTAATCAAGGGTTTTTGGAGAACCAAATTCATCTTTTGAAACATGTAAAGTATCGATTACGGTACACATATCACGAGTGTTGGGAATATTTCGCTTTAATAAAGCAAATTCATTATCCATAAAGCCAATATCGAATTTAGCGTTATGAATAACAAGGCGTGCACCTTTAATAAATTCAACAAAGTCATCGGCAACTTGACTAAATAAAGGCTTATCACGAAGAAACTCATTGGTTAACCCGTGAATATTGATAACTTCCTGGTCCATTTCAAATAATGGATTAATATAAACATGAAAACTACGACCGGTTAACTGTCGGTTGATCATTTCAACACAGCCTACTTCAACAATGCGGTGCCCTTCCCTTGGATTAATACCTGTTGTTTCTGTATCTAGTATAATTAATCGTTCATCTTGTTGTACGGCTTGTTCGTTATTCATTGTGGTTTAATCACCTTTTTTTTCTTTTCAGGAAGTGGCTCTGGAAACTCAGCAAGATTAATCCTAAATTTTTTACTGAGATTTAACATGATTATAAGCACTCCGACAATAATAGCTTGAGTAATTAACCATGTTAACGACAATAAATGCCAATAAAAAAAGCCAACTAAACAAATAATCAGATCAAAAAGTAAGGCAAAAGTAAGAATACCTTTACCGTGCTGCCACGATTTTTTAACCCAACCATTCGCATTTGGCCGGCGTAAGCTCAAGACAAGGACAATAAAAATACCCAAAGCACCGGAGCCTAAACTTAAATAAAACAATGAAGTTTCAGGGTATATCCATTGAATGATGCCAACACGGTCTTGCATATTGGTTACCGACATTAGCCAAACGACATAACCCCGTAGAATAAAAATCAAGGCTAAGTAAACCCACTTGGATATTTTTAAACAATCAAAGTTGTCAAAATCTTGCACCGAATAAGCTGAATAATTATGTTTACTCATCAATATTTTGACCACGTTTTTTTGTATGCTCGATCCTTAGATGCTCTTGTGCTGCGGTAATAGCTTTTACTGCTCGGGATCTAAACTCACGATAAAATAAGGTATAAACAACAAGTAAACTGGCAAAAATAAATAACGCAGGATGAAAAAACCAACACATTGCCGCAATAGAGAAATAATAAGAACGTAAGCCATAATTATAAGAATGTGCGGCTTGGTCTTGTACTATCGCCATTTGTTTTGCATAAGCACGTAAGTTTTCATTTTCTCCTAACTCATCATAAGGTGCAGCACCAATCATGACATTTAAAAAACCGTACTGTCGCATAGACCAAGTAAATTGAAAAAATGACATAATAAAAATAAAAGCTAAAACGCCTAATTTGAGTTGTATCGCCGCATGATTAGGAAAATCAGCATAAGGAATTGAACCTATTACCGCCTCTAAACGTTCAACTTGGGCAAATAAGGTTAATACCCCCGCTAAAACCAGTAAAGTCGTTGAAGCAAAAAAAGCAATATTTCGCTCCAAATTTGCTAACAGTGCAGCTTCGCCAACACGAATATCTCGCGTCATCAGCTCATTCATCCAATGTATTCTATGTTGATGAAGACATCTGGCGATGCAATTAGTGTTTTTTGCTTTGACACGAGCAAACCAAGTATAACCAATCCAACAAGTTACAAAGCATAGAAAGGCAAGAATATCGAGTAAAGTAAGTGGCATAATAGTGAAAAATTAGATAACAGGCTTACCATTATGCAGGAGAATATTTATAGATTCGAGCTAAATTTATCACGATTAGCTAAGCAAAAAATGTTAGAAAAAACCATTAATCTTATTCCTTACACCAGTTGTCGTAATTCCTTTGACAGAAAGTATAACTTTGTTCACCATCGCCATCAAATCTATCACTTAAGTTTACTGTCAATATTGAAAATAAGCTTACTGTAAACACTTTCCTTTTGGAGCATCAATGTTCACTGTCAAATTCAGCCATATTTTGACTATTTCCGCTTTATTATTATCTTGTCATTATAAAGCTAACGCACAACAGCCAAGCCAGATCCCAAGGATCTCAGGTAAAATAACCATAGATGCTAATTTAGATGAAAAACAATGGCGCCATGCAAAGAAAATATTAATCAATAACATTACTCGCCCTTACGATAATATTCCCAGCCAAGTTCATACCGAAGCGTTATTGATGGAAGATGGTGGCACTTTCTACATTGCTTTCATTGCTGAAGATCCTAACCCAAGTCAAATCCGAGCGTTTTACCGCGACAGAGATCAGTCATGGGGTGATGATGTCGTCGGCATAAAGATTGACACTTATAACGACCAGCGTTCAGCTTATCGATTTTTAGTCAATCCTTTAGGCTCTCAAATCGACGGTGTCGAAAATGAAATAACCAAAAGTGAAAGTGATTCATGGGATGGTATTTGGGACAGTGCCGGAAAAATTAACGATAAAGGTTATATTGTAGAAATGGCTTTACCCCTTCGTATGCTCAACTTTACCGAAAAGTCGTCGTTGCAAGATTGGGGGATTGAATTAATGCGCTTTTATCCAAGAAATGAGTTTTTTCGTTTTTCAAACGTCCGACTTGAACGAGATAACGACTGTGAATTATGCCAACTGCACACTGTCGAAGGTTTTATTGGCGCAAAACAAGGTGATAATTTAACCGTTACTCCATCACTCGTTACCGGTGTTAATGAAGAGAGAGCAGGTAATGATGAGTGGCAAAGTAAAACTAACACAGAAGCTAGCTTAGATGTTCGCTGGGGTATAACACCTGACTGGGTATTGAATGCCACCCTTAACCCAGATTTTTCAACGGTTGAAACTGATAATGCTCAGTTAAATATCAATAATAATTTTGCGCTGTTTACCCAAGAAAAAAGACCTTTTTTTCTAGATAATGCTGATTACTTTGACTCAAATTATAATCTAATTTATACCCGAAATATTAACGCGCCAAACTATGGTGCTAAATTAACGGGGCGAGAAAACGATCATTCCTTTGGTTTATTTGTCACCGATGACGACAGTACCAATATTTTAATCCCAGGTAATAGAGGCTCTTCTATAGCAAGTATCGAAGGCGAATCAAAAGCAAGCGCCTTTCGCTATCGCTATAACTTCAATGAAGATATAACTTTGGGGACAGTAAGTACCATACGTACCGCTGAAGATTATCAAAATATAGTTCACAGTATCGGCACTCAAATTAGGTTTTCAACAGCTGATGTCTTTAAGTTTCAAGCGCTTTATTCAACCACAGAATACCCTGATGATTTATTTGAACAATTTTGTGATGCCGATGATACCGACGGCTCAAGTGAGTCAGAAAATTGCCATGTACCACCGGAAAACATTGACTGTGGCTATAGTCATTGTGATTACAATGAGCAGGTTTTACGCACCTTAAAAGATGATAAGTTTAGCGGTAGTGCCTTTAAAACCAGTTATTCTCATAATGACCGAGACTGGTATTACCGCGTAACATACGATCAGCAAAATTCTGGTTTTCGTGGCGATTTAGGCTTTATTCCTAATGTTGACTATAACCGTTTCTCCATCGGTGGTGATAGAAAATGGTATGCACAACCAGGCGAGTGGTGGACGAAGTTTAAAATATATTCTGATTGGGATATCACCCATAACGACAATAATGAATTGATTGAGAAAGAATTTGATATTAACGCTCAGCTAAATTCAAGTATGAATTCATACTTTCGCTTTTCTTATTCAAACCGTGATTTAGTGGGGTTAAGAAAAGATAAAAGTATTTTAGCCATTGACGGTAACACCACCTTGTTTACCGAAAATCAATTTTCACTCTATGGTGAAGTTAATCCGATGCTGGGTTTATACTTTAACAGTAACTTTAAATACGGTGATGCCATTGATTATAGAAACAACCGTCTGGGTCGTACTAAACAATGGAGCTCAAAGGTAACCTTGAATGTTGATAAGCATCTGGAATTAAATATCAAACATACCTTTAATCAATTAGATGCCGCTAATCATAACGTCGATGCGACCAGTAACAACGTCTTTACCGCACGATTGACCGACTTTAGAGCAACCTATCAATTTAATGTTTTAAGTTTTTTACGTTTTAGTTTTATTTATAATAATACCAACAGAAATATTAACAATTATACATATACCGATCCCGAAGATATTACCCAGAGCAGAAAAAACGTCTCCACTGAATTGTTGTACGCCTACAAGTTAAATTCGCAAACAGTGTTTTATCTAGGCTATTCTGATAGACACTACACCGAAGAAGACTTTAGCGACTTAAATCAAAATAAACGTAATCTCTTTATGAAGTTTAGTTATGCTTGGATGAAGTAAAAATAAAGAAAAATCCCATCAGTTTTTAGGTAAAGTCGCCAAATGGCGACTTTTTTATTGTTGGCTAATAATAGAACTAAGCTAACTAATGATTGTTTTAACTGCATTTTTTTGACACAATTTATCCAGAGTCACTATATAAAAATAATAAAATGTAACCCTGGAGAAAAAATGTTGTTGTTAAGAAGTAGCTACAAAGCCATAGTAGCTAGTATATTCTTACTGTTTTCACAGAATAGTTTTGCTGAACAAAAGAGCCAAGAACAAATAATCAATAAAATCGAGCATTTATCGATACCTTATGCTAAAACAAAAGTCACTATAGATGGCGACATCAACGATGACGAATGGTCTCAGGCATTGTCGATAGAGCTAAACATTGTTAATGACCCTTGGCATAACAAGCCTAGCCCAGTTAAGACTACCGCAAAAATATTTGAAAATGGCGATACCATTTATATCTCTTTTATTGCCCAAGATCCCAACCCAGAAGAAATAATTGCTTATTTGGGTGACCGAGATACACGTCTCCAAGATGATGTAGTCGGTATAAAACTCGATACCTACAACAATCGACGATTAAGTTATGAACTCTTTGTTAATCCTTACGGCTCGCAAATTGATAGAATAAAAAACGAACTCACTGGCGATGTCAATTCAGCTTGGGATGGTATGTGGCAATCGTTTGGTAAAAGAACAGCGACCGGCTATCAAGTTGAAATGGCTGTGCCCTACCATGCATTAAACTTTGCCGATACCGATGAAGAAAAAACCTGGGCAATTGAGTTTATTCGTCTCTACCCACGAGACTCTCGCCTGCGTATATCTCATATTCCGCTCGACCGAGACAATGATTGTTGGTTATGTCAAATCCCAGAAGCAAAAGGTTTTAAACACGCTAAAACAGGTAACAACCTAACAATCACACCAGCAGTAGTAGCAAGTAAAAATGATACACGTGATATTTACAACCCACAAGATGAATGGCATAACGATAACGACACCGAAGCTGGCGTCGATTTACGCTGGGGTATTAATGCCAACACGCTATTAAACGTTACGGTAAACCCAGACTTTTCAACGGTTGAATCTGATGCGGGCCAACTTAGCGTTAATAAAACCTATTCCTTATTTTATCAAGAAGCGCGCCCTTTCTTTGTAGAAAACTCAGATTATTTTTCTTCAAATTTTAATTTAGTTTATACCAGAAATATTGCCGACCCTGACTATGGCGCCAAATTAACCGGTACTAATGACAACCACACTTATGGTGCTTTTATTAGTCATGACACAGAAACTAACTTCATTGTACCTGGTAATACTGGCTCACGTTTAAGGTCGTTGAATGAAGAAAGCCACTCTGGCGCGTTTAAATATCGCTACGACTTTTCTGAAGACTTCTCTTTAGGTGCTATTAGTACCTTAAGAAAGTCAGATAGTTATCAAAATACCGTTGCTGGTATCAATACCAAATATAAAATGGATGACTCAAATGCTATTCTTGCACAAGTTGTTCATTCAAACAGTGACGATTCCATACAAGAGTCGGCTGATCTTGCCGATCAAGCGGTCAAACTGAGTTATGAACATAACTCTGAGTATTGGTCGGTAAACGTTGAACACCAAAAAATAGGTAAAGATTTCCGCGCTGATTTAGGTTTTATGCCAAAGGCTGATTATCAAGATGAAAAACTTTTAGTTGACCGTTACTTTTATAGTGAAGGCGACAGTTTTTGGCAAGAAGCAAAATTGTCAGGTCAATGGCAGATTAAACATAATGAAAATGGTGAGTTACTGGAAAAAAGTTTAACCTCAAGTTTTACGATTGACGGCCCTAAACTTTCAAGATTTGATATTATGTTCACTTATGCAGATAAAATAGGGCTGCGTGAAAATGAGTTAGCTCAATTGAATGGAGGTTCAGCGGCAATTGAGTTTGATGACTCTATTGATGGTAATACCGACCGTTTTACCGAAAAACTGCTGACAATGTTTGCTTATATGAAACCGACAAGATATCTATATGGCGAACTTTATTTTTCTTTTGGTAAAAAAATAGATTACCAAAATAATCGCCTTGCTGATTATCAAGAAATTTATGCTAATACCCGCCTAAACCCAACTAGCCATTTAGAAATTGATTTTTCTTATACTTATGAAACTCTCGATACGAGTCAAGGTAATGTATACGATGCGAACTTAGTTGAATTAAGAGTATCTTACCAATTTGACGTAAACAGTTATCTTAAATTAAATGTTGTTTACTACGATGTTGATAAAAACCTCGCTAACAACCCATTAGCCTACTCTAAAACCAATAGTGATATATCAACACAATTAATTTATAGCTATAAGCTTAATCCACAAACGGTATTTTTCTTAGGCTATTCTGACAACAGTTATCAAGATGACGACTTGACTAAGTTAAGGCGTGGCGAACGTACTTTATTTACTAAAGTCAGTTACGCTTGGATGCCTTAGCGCTTTATTTATCGATAAATAAGTTTAGTTTGATAATCACTTATCAAACTAAACTTTGTTGTACACTGCGACTTTACACTATGACTATGAAAGTTTATCTCTAGCATATTAACGCTATTAAACGTTTACTCATCAAAGTATCGTTTATCACTTAAATGACTATCTATTTATCTGCCTTGTGCCATGCTCTGCTATCTTTTGTAAGTGCAGCAAGCGCTGTTGTGCTTGGTTGGCAGGTCGCTTAGCGGCTTAATAAAACCGGTCAATAAAGCAGGTCAATAAAGCCAGTCAATAAAGTAAATTAAACGATTTATTTGCCTTGTGCCATGTTCTGCAAGAGTAGCAAGCGCTGTTGTTCTTGGTTGGAAGGTTGATAAGGCAGATTGCTTAGACTAGTCACTGCAAAATCTTTTATTTTATACTCATCAATTGAACTATCACCGTACTTTGTTGGTTGTCCGGGAGCGGGCGACATTAATTCGATTGAGAAAGTTGATAAGTAAAATGGTGCTTGCCTGCCTTTTAATACGGACTGATGAGCTTTTAAATAAAGATGACTATTGCCCTTATTGAGCGTTTCTTTGCTAACTAGATGAGCAATAGGTTGGTAATTTGCATCAAATAAATTTGCGCGCATTCTATATAACCCTTGCTCTCTGGTAGTTATATTAGCTTTTAACACCATATCAGCATTTTCATTAAACGCCGGTTCAAAACCTTCTAAGGTAGCAACTGAATCAACATATTTAAGTGCTAGGGTAATATTAATATTCTTGCCGTTAATTTTCGCCTTAATCGATGCTTGCAGTTGTCTTGGCAAATCTCTTTCACCGTCAAATTGTGAGTGCCAGTTTTCTTCACCCTGTTCAAATTGACTGGTCAATAACACTTTACCCGTGCTGATATCGACAAGTTGCAGCTCTGCTGCAGTAATATTTTCACCGGTTAGCGTCGCAAAAACGACTTCAGGGTAGGTATAGCGATATTTTGATAGTGCAGCACTGACTTGAGTACCCTCATCGTCAACGAGCATGGATTGTGGATTAAAAAAGTTTGGCGCTAAGCGGTCAAAATCTTTATCGGTCAAGGGTTGAGAATATGATGGGAAAGTTAATTCTGCCGCATACGCTTGTGCAACTAATGCTGCCGAGTCGTTTGAAGTGATTTTATTAACCGTAGCCACTAGCGGCGTATTATTGTTAGGCTGTTTTTTTGGCAGACTCGTTGTCTTTATCTGTATTTTTTTTATCAAGGGCTCATTAACAATCGTTACTTGTTGGGGTATTGATGGCCAAAAAAGCCAAACAACAATAGCGATTGCACTGATAGCCGCGACTTGCTTTAAAAATGATTTATTTTTCATAACTGATTTACTTTTTTGTCAAGACTCTGTTGGTTTTTCTTGGTTAACACCGAAAAACCAACAGCCTTACCGATATTATTTAGTTAGGAAGCGCATCATAAATGAGCGTTGACATACTGTCATCAGTGGAATTTTCAACATAGAGATAGTTACTTTTCCAAAGCCACCAGCCAGTCGTTTTAGTGTAAGTATCAAAATAAATACTTTCTCCTGACAATAGGTTTTTCTGGTTACTTGCTGCGGTCACTTTACCTTGTTGTTGCGGCTCAAGTAATGAACCATGACTATAGGCTTTACCCATAAGCATAGGATAATGGTATGGCATAAAACCATTAACAGCATTACCTTGCTGTGTTATTTTACCATTTATCGCGATATCTGTACTACAGCTACCGTATCTTGCTTGGCGATTAGCCCCACAAGACGAGTGCGTGCCAACAACACCGTCATCATTACCTTGAATGAATGGGCTAGTAACCCCCAAGTATTCACTTGCATCACCAACAAAGCGTAAACGAGGGATCCTCGCATCAGGTAATGGTGCAAGTTGTCTGGCGTTATTGACTTTTAAGTCATTAAGTACGCCCATTTCATCGCCAAGATCGCCGCCAAGCCAAGCTTCTAATGCTGCCTCGATGAGAAAAGACCAGGTTTCTGTACCTTCAGCAACACTTACCGCTACATCAGCAAGTTCACTGCCACCGCCAGCGCCGGCTATGTCAAAAGTTGCAACAATATTCAATGGTGCTAACCCAGCATTTTCTAACCAAGTTTCTTGGTTATCTATAATATAACGTGCTACTAAATCACCGGTCGAATGTGTTACAAATATACAGCCTGGTGAGCAGAAATTGCTTTCAGAAAATGATTTTAGCTTTGGCCAAAGATAATCAGTTGCTATTTTGCCTTCTATTCGTTCGTATGAAGGCCAGTCAATGCGAGCATCACTGAGATCATTCCAATAGCCTTGCCAGTAGTTTTGGCCACTCGCCGTAACATCACCGTCAACGATAAGTTGTTGCGGCTGAAAGCCATGGATAAGTACTATCTTATATTCTTTACTATATGAAGCTGCTGAGCAGAATGTCAGGCAGACTCCAGCAACAACCGTTAAACTTTTGATTATATTCATTATTTCCCCAAATATTTTTTAATATTATTTTATAATTATTTTTTACGTCTTATTTTTATTGGTCACACAACTCATCGGACGTTCGACCAGTTGAAATGATAATAGTCCAGTGACCATTTAATAGTCAATGGCTAATTATTTATAATTTTGATATTAAAAATAACGACGCTACTCACTGTGGCGATAAAATTAAAATATATCCTGTAGAAACGATGGGGCAATTTACCTAAGCGTCTAACATTGTTAGCGCTTAGCAGAAAGCAGCACTGCTATAATATAAAAATCAACTTAAGACCAACTGATTTTTTATAATTAACCTATCATTAACGTTCGATTGCGCAGATAATAAAATAGATTATTATCAAAAAGAACAATAATTACCGCTGCTAACATACTAATTTAACTAAAAAAGCATTTCTATATTCTTTTTTTGTATATAAGTTAACAAAATATCACTTCTTTTATTTCTATAAAGCGCTAACCTTGTGCTATTAAAGTAAATAAAGCTTTATCAAGGAGCTAACATGACTACAATATTTGAAGATAACTCAACGACTATCGGCAAAACGCCCTTAGTAAAACTTAACCGTGTAACAACCGGTAATGTTTTTGCAAAAATAGAATCAAGAAATCCAAGTGCGAGTATTAAATGTCGTATTGGCGCAAACATGATCTGGGATGCAGAAAAAAAAGGTTTGTTAACGCCTGGCAAAGTAATTGTTGAGCCAACGAGTGGTAATACCGGTATAGCCCTTGCTTTTGTTGCAGCTGCTCGAGGTTATGGCATTACCTTAACTATGCCCCATACCATGAGTTTAGAACGCAGAAAGTTATTAGCCGCTTTAGGCGCTAAACTTGAATTGACCGATGGCGCTAAAGGTATGAACGGTGCTATAGCTAAAGCGCAAGAAATTAAAGATTCAGACCCAGAAAAGTATGTTTTATTAGGTCAATTCGACAATCCTGCCAATCCTGAAATTCATGAAAAAACCACAGGTCCAGAAATCTGGGCAGATACCGATGGTAATATAGACATTTTTGTTGCCGGTGTTGGTACAGGTGGCACAATTACCGGTGTCAGTCGTTATATCAAAAATATCGCAGGCAAAAATATTATCTCAGTTGCTGTTGAGCCTACTGACTCACCCGTTATTAGCCAAAAAATGGCCGGTGAAGCATTAACACCTGGACCACATAAAATTCAAGGAATAGGCGCTGGTTTTATTCCTGGCAACTTAGACTTAACCATGATTGATGCTGTTGAGAAAGTCACTAACGATGAAGCGATGGCAATGTGTCACCGTCTGATGAAAGAAGAAGGTATCCTTGCGGGTATTTCTTCAGGTGCTGCGGTTGTTGCCGCTAAACGTTTAGCAGAAAAGCCTGAAAACAAAGATAAAAATATCGTTGTTATTTTAGCAAGTTCAGCTGAACGTTACTTATCAAGCCCACTGTTTAGCGATGAGTTCACTGATAAAGAACTGGTACAATAGTACTGACATCATCAAAATAAAAAGACGCTAAGGCGTAATGCCGTTCACTTAAGGTGAACGGCATTTTTACTTTTAACAGGATATCTATTCTTTGAGCACTTCAGCATTCTCGGATATTGCCGCTCTCGCCTACTGGGTAAAACGAATTGCTTGGCTGACTTT
>NZ_VOLR01000012.1 GCF_007954355.1 Colwellia hornerae | reverse complement strand
GTCTCCTTATCTACGCCACACAAAAAAGCCTTGCGTACCGTACGACTGCAAATGTGATAATAAGGGGTGTCCAATAAACTGATTTGTTGTGAGCGAGGCTTAGGCATAATAGTCACCTGACTGAATATAGGTACCTTAAGTCTAGTTTATTGAGCGAAAACTGCATCAGTTATTATGGGTGGCCTAATAAGAAGATAGCTCAATAAGAAGAGATGTTGCCGAGAGAGTACCTAATAGTATCGAACGGATTAAATTTGTGCTCTTCATTCAGTAAAGATAACTCTTCAAATTTAAGGTCTGTAAAAGTTTGGCAAGTCATAAGTAACAGAGTTTAGCTGTATTTTAAAAATGAATTTAATGTGTAAATGTAGAAGTAATAATGGGGATAAAAATCAGTACCCTGTAGTTAACCGTGTAGCATTTTTTGAAATTGCATAGCTTGATATGAAAGGATTGTAGAAAACCGCTTGATTATTGTTCAAATAATCAAGCGGTTATTAGAATAGTTGAGTTGACCACATAAGCCGGGTTTTGTATCTCTTTCAAAAAAGAGTGACAATCATTCGTCTAGGCCTTAAATCGCTCTAAGGCTCAAGCAACCTACCCGGTTTCAACGCGAGCCACGCCATATGAAACCCTATTTGGTCTTGCTCCGGGTGGAGTTTACCCTGCAATTACTGTTACCAGCAATCCGGTGCGCTCTTACCGCACCCTTTCAGCCTTACCTGTGAAATCTCGAAAGATAACCATCGGCGGTCTTCTCTCTGCTGCACTTGTCGTCGGCTCACGCCGCCCAGGCGTTACCTGGCACCCTGCTCATTGGAGCCCGGACTTTCCTCCCCCTTATACCTATATCTTCAGTTTGCACATCTGATACAAGGATAAAGCAGCGATTGTCTGGTCAACTCGGCGCGCATTTTACCTTAATTTTTACCGATAGCCAATTGATAATATATTTAGTTACTGACTACACATAAATAAAGCGTAAATCACTTCATTTCAAGGGCTATTTCATACAAAGCGTTCTTTTTTACTCCGTATATTTCAGCAGTGATAGCACAGGCTGTCTTGGGCTTCATTTCCGCTAATAATAATTTCAGTGTAGCAATGGCCTTTGCAGGAATAGCATTAGCATCAATTTTATTGCCTTCGATGATTAAAACCATTTCACCTTTTAACTGATTTGGATCTTCTTTCAACCAAGCTAATAAGTTTTCAGCGGTATCTGAGTGTATTGTCTCAAAGGTTTTTGTTAACTCTCGAGAAATAACGACATGACGGTCTCCCCCCAATACTTTAACAATATCTGCAACGGTATCGATGGCTCGACGTGGTGCATCATAAAACACCATAGTGCGCGGCTCTTCGAGCAAGTTCGCTAATGTTGCTTGCCTAGCGCCAGTTTTTGAAGGGAGAAATCCTTCAAAAGAAAAGCGATCGGTCGGCAACCCTGCCACTGAAAGCGCAGCAATTGCTGCACAAGCACCGGGAATAGGAGAAACATTTAAATTCAGTTGGCGACAATGACGAACCAGATGAAAGCCTGGATCGCTTATTAATGGTGTGCCTGCATCAGAAACAAGTGCAATGCTTTTACCTTCTTGTAAAAGTGTCGCCACGTAGTCTTGACGTTGACGTTCATTATGGTCATGTAATGATAAGGTTTTATTTTTTATCGAGTAGGTTGATAATAATTTTTGAGTATGACGAGTATCTTCACAGGCAATAATATCGACTTGAGTTAACACATCAAGTGCACGTTGACTGATGTCGGCTAAATTACCGATAGGTGTGGCGACAATGTAAAGCGTGCCTGATTCTACAAATACTGACGACATAATGAATACTTAAGTTGAGACTGATGAAGATGAAGTTTATTATAAAGCTAACTAATAAAGTACGGATTTATCGCTGGTGAGCCAAACTAATTTTATGTTTTCTAATAAAAGCACTTTTTATCGTATTACTGCACTCTTTTTTGTCGTTCTACTAACAACGACATTACTGACAAGTTGCGGTACTTCCAAAAATATTGCCGCCAATAAAGGTACAATCGATTCTCGAAATCAATCATTAGCGAGTGCCGATAATAAAATAACCTCACAACAGTTGCTGTTGACGGCACAAACACAAGAGCTAAAAACAGCAATCGCCACTCTAATTGATGCCAGTGAATTACTGGTTGGTGAGGAGAGTTATAATCAGGCGCTATGGTTATCACAGCAACTGATAAACCTGACAGACAATGTGCAAGACAAATACCGTTTAGCATTAGTAAGTGCAGACAGTTTACTTAAATTAAATGAGATTGAATTAGCTTTTAAACAGCTTGAAATTGCTAATGAACTTTCAACAGATAGTAATGTTATTCACCGCGAGAATTACTATTTCTTACTCGCTGATATACAGCAGCGCAGAGCATTAGAAATTAGTGCGGTTAACGCTAAATTGCATTGGTTTTCCAGCAGTTTAAATACAGACGTTGATGATATTTATCAGCTATGGCAAGCATTAAGTTTACTGTCTACTTGGCAAGTCAGTCAATTAGCAGCGCTAGACCCGCCTTATATTAAAGGTTGGCAACAACTCTTAACTTACGCGCATAAATTTGGCGGTGATATTAACCGCTTTGATGCTTACTTAACTCAGTGGCAAGGTGATTTTTCTGCCCACCCAGCACAAGCAATTATTGAAACATTAAGAATAACAGAACAAAACCCACAAAAACTTATTGAAAATATTGCTATTATTTTACCCCTTTCCGGTAAACAAGCGTCTGCAGGAAAAGCTGCCCAGCAAGGGATCCTAGCAGCTTATAGTAATATTCCTAATAAAAACTTAACCTTTATCGATGCTGATACACTTGACTGGACCTTGTTAAATGAACAGCTAATCGCCTTAGATAGTCATTTTATTATTGGCCCTTTACTTAAAAATAATGTCGATAAATTCCTTGCCCAAGATGAAATTTTGCTACCCAGCTTATTACTTAACACTCCAAAAGTTGAGCAACGTAACACCGAGCAATTCATTCTGTCGATGCGCCCAGAAGACGAAGCTTACCAAGCAGCAACAACATTGAGTCGTAAAAATTATAGCTCACCCGTCATACTCAGCCATCGAGATACCGCCAGTAAAAGAATTGCCCGAGCCTTTACTAAGCAATGGCAACTGATTAACGGCTATTCTCCTGAAGTTGTTTATTTCGAAAAAGGTAAAATGATGCAAGAGCAACTCAAGGCTAGTTTAGAGGTTGATAGTAGCCAAGCACGCATTAAGGATTTGAAAATAAGAGTAAAGCAAAGTATCGATTCAGAGCCAAGAAATCGCCGTGACATCGATATGTTTTACTTAGTGGGTTCACCGGCACAAACAAAATTACTAAAACCGTATATTGATGTTAATACCAGTCCTTTTGCTACTATTATTCCGGTTTATGCTAGCTCTCGCAGTCATAGCAGTAAACAAGACTCAAGTAAGCATAACGATCTTCGTAACCTTATTTTTACCGAAATGCCTTGGCTGTTAAGCAGCCAACAACAAAATGCTCAATTAGCTGATTTGAGTAAAGCGCTTTGGCCAAGTCGCAGTGACTCTTTACAACGCATCTTTGCCATGGGTTATGACAGCCTATATTTAGTTGAGAAACTGCCCCTAATGAAACAAAAACCTTATGTTCGTCATTACGGTCAAACCGGTATATTAAAATTAAACAGTAATAACACCCTAACGCGAAGCTTATTATGGGGTATCTATAAAGATGGCGAGGTCACTGAAATTGCCATGGACTAAGCCAATTAATACCAAAAAAACTGGCGATATTACCGAAAGGTACGCGGGGGATTATTTGGTGGCACAAGGCTTAATTATTGCAGAAAAAAACTTTACCTGCCGGTTAGGTGAAATTGATATAATCGTCAAAGATGCTGACACTTATGTCTTCGTTGAAGTAAAATATCGTGCTTCGATGTCGTTTGGTGGTGCTATTTCAGCAATATCAGTGAAAAAACAGCAAAAAATTAGGAAAACAGCTGCATTTTATCTGCAACAATGTGGTTTAAACGAATATAATACTTCTTGTCGATTTGATGTTATTGCTTTACAAGGTAATATAAACAATCTCGATATTACCTGGCTAAAAAACGCCTTTTAGAGTCAATAAACGGAGCTAGTTTCATTTATGTTAGAACGGATAAAAAGCAACTTTACCGAAAGTATCCAAACCAAAATTGCCGCCAGCGAATTACTAGCAGGCCCTATTGAGCATGCAGGTATGATAATGGTGCAAAGCTTATTGGCTGGTAATAAAATACTTGCTTGTGGTAACGGCGGTTCAGCGGGTGATGCACAGCACTTTTCAGCCGAGTTATTAAATCGCTATGAAACTGAGCGACCACCTTTGCCGGCAATAGCCTTAACAACCGACACTTCAACGATTACTTCTATCGGGAATGATTATTCCTTTGATGAGATATTTTCTAAACAAGTGCGAGCATTAGGCAATAACGGTGACGTTTTACTCGCTATTTCAACCAGTGGTAATTCTCGTAATGTCATAAAAGCGATTGAAGCGGCCGTATCACGCGATATTCCTATTATCGCACTAACCGGTGGTGATGGTGGTGATATTGCAGGTTTGCTGGGTGAGAACGATGTAGAAATACGTGTACCTTCATCACGTACGGCCAGAATTCAAGAGGTACATTTAGTGGTAATACATTGCTTATGCGATATTATTGACACCACTTTATTTCCACAAGATGCTAGTTAATATGATACAAAAAAAATTATTAATCACCCTAGCAAGTATTTTGCTTTTGCAAGGGTGTGTCGCTGCTGCTGTTGTTACTATTATCGGTGGAGCATCTGCTGCTACCGATGAGCGTAGTATTGGTACACAGTTGGATGACCAAAAAATTGAATTTGAGGCGAATGCTAAGCTTGCTAAGCATGAAGCCCTCGCAGATAACACTAACCTACAAGTGATCAGTGTTAACGGTAGTGTCTTAGTTATCGGGCAAGCGCCTAATACCTATTTACGTGATTTGGCGATAAAATCGATTAATGAAGTTAAACAAGTTGTTCAGCTACATAATCAAATTCGTATCAGTAATACCACTTCTATTACCACCAGAAGTAACGATGTTTGGTTAACGTCAAAGGTTAAAGCGGCTCTTTTTGGCAGCGACAACATCGATGCGACTAATATTAAAGTGGTTACTGAAAATGGCGAAGTCTTTTTAATGGGCTTAATAACAGAAGCGCAAGCTAATGAAGCCGTAGAGATAGCGCGCAATGTTAGCGGTGTCAATCGTGTATTCAAGATATTTGAATACATTTAACAACAAGTTACTTACCATAGCGCTCATAAAAAAAGCTTCACAAGTTAATACTTGTGAAGCTTTTTTATTGTTTGCTGCTTGTCATAATGACAACTGAAATAAATTTAAAACGATTTCAGCATAACAACTAATATACCATCAGCACTTATAGTGCCTGTAGTAATTACTTGATCACTTTTAAGCTAGGCTTACCTTTCGATTTTGATGAGCCCGTTTCAGTCTTGGTGTTTACAGTACTGCTCTTATCTGAAGAGACACTAGATAAACCGACTGGCTTTACTGGACTTATTTCTTTATCAAGTTCAGGCTCAGGATGTTCAATCGCAAGCGATGTCCCCGCACCATTTTCTTTTGCGTAAATAGCACTAATAGCACCGTAAGGTACAACAAGCTGTTCAAGCTTACCGCCAAAACGTGCGCTTACTTCAATGGCATGATCAGCAAGAGAAATAGAGCCAACGGCTGACATTGAAACGTTGAGCACAATTTGCCCATCGGTCACATAAGCTGTCGGCACTAACACACCATAAACACTTGTATCTACGGCAATATATGGCGTAAGGTCATTATCAGAAATCCACTGATAAAAAGCTCTCACTATATAGGGTTTGTTAGAGGTCATCTCTGGAGATATCAAGACTAAAACATACCTAAACGTATTTCACGCTCATCTTCAGTTAATGATGCTTGAAATGATTCACGTTCAAATAATTTTAGCATGTAACCTTTAAATTCTTTAGAGCCTTCACCATCAAGCTCAATACCTAAAGCAGGTAAACGCCATAATAGTGGTGCTAAATAACAATCAACTAAACTGAACTCTTCACTCATAAAGTAAGGCGCTTCATTTAAAATTGGCGCTACACTTAACAAGCTTTCTTTAAGTTCTTGACGAGCTTTGCTTGCAGCGTCTGCTGGGCCACTCATAATTATTTTTGCTAGACTGTACCAATCTTGTTCGACACGATGCATCATCAAACGGCTACGACCACGTGATACCGGATAAACTGGCATCAATGGCGGATGAGGGAAACGCTCATCTAAGTATTCAATAATAATTGATGCTTCATATAGTGCTAATTCACGATCGATTAACGTCGGTACTGTGCCATATGGATTTAAATCGAGTAAATCTTCTGGTAAGTTAGCCAAATCAACTAAGTGAATATCAACGCCAACACCTTTTTCAGCGAGTACGATGCGTGTTTGATGACTATACATATCATCAGCATGAGAATATAAATTCATCACTGAACGCTTGTTTGCTGCTACGGCCATAATGCCTCCAAAAATCTGTAATAAAAAACTAACAAAGGGGGCCAAAGCCCCCCATAAATAAAACGCTGTACATTAACAATAATTGTTAGTGTACATCCTTCCAATATTCAACTTTAAGTAAGTAAGCAAAAATAAGGAAAATAAATAAGAAGCCTATTACCCAATACCCCATAGCTTCACGTTTAAGCTTGCTTGGCTCACCAGTGTATTCTAAGAAGTTGGCTAAATCACGAGCAAAAGCATCGTATTCTTCAACAGTCATAGAACCACCCGTTGCTTCGCTGAGTTTACCATTTTCGTCCATCGTACGAACGCCTTGTAACCCCTGTAAAACATGCGGCATACCGGCATTTTTTAATACGGTGTTATTAACGCCAAAAGGACGTTCTGGATCAACGTAGAAAGAGCGTAAGTAGGTATAAATATAATCAGGCCCTGGCTTTAAACGCGCCATTAACGTTAAATCAGGTGGTGTATTACCGAACCATTTAGCCGCATCTTTTGCTGGCATAGTATTAGTAATATGATCACCGACTTTATCACCGGTATACATATAATTAGCAATACCATCGGCTTCACTAATACCTAAATCCTCAAAAGTACGATTGTATCTTTGGTACTGTAACTGGTGACAACCTAAACAATAATTAATGTAAGACTCAAAGCCACGTTTAAGTGACTCTTTGTCACTTAAATCATTACCGGCTTTGTCTAAATGAACACCACTGCTAGCAGCAAGTGTAAGCATAGGCACAAGCGCAAAAATTCCGAAAGTAAAAGCTCTAATAAATTTATTCATTATCCTGAAACCCTCTCTGGAACTGGCTTAGTTTTCTCGTTCTTACTGTATACCCATAAGGCAAGGAAGAAACCAAAATAACCAAACGTAGCGATAGTACCAATTAAGTTATAGACCGGTGTTGATGGCAACGTACCTAAAATACCCAAAGCAATAAAACAAATAACAAATTGCGCTAAGTTAACCGTATGAGCAGTACAACGGAATTTGATAGATTTTACGGTACCACGGTCAAACCAAGGTAATAAGAATAAGACAATGATCGCAGAAAACATCCCAACTGCCCCTAATAACTTATCAGGGATAACACGTAAAATGGTATAAAAAGGACCAAAATACCAAACCGGTGCAATATGCTCTGGTGTTTTCAAGCCGTTTGCAGGTTCAAAATTTGGCGCTTCCATAAAGTAGCCACCGCCTTCTGGGTTGAAAAACATTACCCAAGAGAAAATGATTAAGAAGATAACAATCGCCACTAAATCTTTTACCGTGTAATAAGGATGGAACGGGATCGCATCAACGATGTCGTATTTTTTAGTATATTGCTCATGGAAAGTAAATTTACTGTGCTCTTCTAATGGCACACTACCTTTAGGTTTTTTAATATCTGTGCCTTCAGGGTTGTTTGAACCCACTTCATGAAGTGCAAGAATATGTAAGAAAACTAATACAACTAAAACCAGTGGCATTGCAATAACGTGTAAAGCAAAGAAACGGTTTAAGGTAGCACCTGATATAACGTAATCACCACGTATCCAGAGTGTTAAGTCATCACCTATAATTGGAATAGCGCCAAACAGAGAAATAATAACCTGTGCGCCCCAATAAGACATATTACCCCAAGGTAATAAGTAGCCCATGAAAGCTTCAGCCATAAGTACTAAAAAGATCAACATACCGAAGATCCAAAGTAACTCACGAGGCTTTTGGTATGAACCGTACATCATGCCACGGAACATATGCATATAAACAACAACAAAGAACGCTGACGCGCCCGTAGAGTGCATATAGCGAAGTAACCAGCCGTAGTCAACATCACGCATGATGTATTCAACAGAAGCGAACGCACCTTCTCCTGATGGCTCATAGCTCATTGTTAACCAAACACCCGTTAACAATTGATTAACGAGTACGACACTGGCTAAAACACCAAAGACATACCAAAAATTAAAGTTTTTAGGTGCAGGATATTGACCAGCATGCTTGTTTACCGCGTCGGTTAACGGTAAACGTTTGTCAATCCACGCCATTAAATTAGCTAACATTATGCTTCTCCTGCGCTAACACCAATTAATAAGGTGTCTGCTGTTGGGAATGAATGCTCAGGAACCACCAAGTTTGTTGGTGCAGGAACGCTTTGAAAAACACGACCAGCCATATCGAATTTAGAACCGTGACAAGGACAAAAGAAACCGTCTTTTACACCTTCAACAAACTCTTCAAAATCGCCTTGATGATGAGTAGGAGCACAACCTAAGTGAGTACAAACACCTAAGGCAACCATAAACTCAGGCTTAATTGAACGATATGCATTAGTTGCATAAGTTGGTTGTTGAGGCTCTTCTGAACCTGGGTCTTTCAATTGATCGTCATGCGCCGCTAAAGTTGATAATATTTCTTCAGTTCTACGGATCACATAAACAGGTTTACCTCGCCATTCAGCGCGGATTAATTGACCTGGTTCTATTTTACTTACATTGACTTCAACCGGAGCACCAGCAGCTTTCGCTCTAGCACTAGGGTTCCAAGAACCAATGAAAGGCACAGCCAAACCGACAACACCAACACCACCTACTACCGAAGTAGCAGCAGTTAAAAAGCGTCGACGGCCGTTATTCACGGGCGCATTGCTCATTCAAAATCTCCAAATAACATTGTTTCAAACAAATTCGAATTATTATTCTCACAGCTACAGCGAGTTGCGAGAGGAAATACTTTCCAATTGTTTGCCCAAACTTGCGACAAAAAATTTTTCTGATAATAAAGAAATAAGCACTTTTTTACAAGTAAAAATAAGCGAAACATCAGTTATATATCTTTATTTCACTGACTTTATCACTTTAAACACATAGCTAAATACGAAAGATTATTATTTAAAAAACGCGCATAAAAGAATAGTTTCTCTTTCGCGATCCGATAAATTATTTTAATACTCATATATCCGAGTGTTATTGCTAACCATCAAAAAAGTGCTTGGTAAAGAGTACAACAAAAAAATCCTTTTGATGGATATTTTTATTGTTGATAACCGCTAACTTTAACGATAATAATTTTATCATTTTATTGGTATTCGCACGGGATTATTTATTATCGCTTAAGGTCACTTTTATAATAAAAATCTTCTCTAATTTAAGACTACAACACACACTTATTTTTGCTAAATGACAGACATAAAAAAACCGACATAAAGTCGGTTTTTTGAAAACGTATAAGGTAAATATTAACGTTTTGAAAATTGTGGCTTTTTACGAGCCTTGTGTAAACCAACTTTCTTACGTTCAACTTTACGAGCATCACGAGTTACGAAACCAGCTACACGTAGAGAACTACGTAAAGTTTCATCGAACTCCATTAATGCACGAGTAATACCGTGACGGATTGCGCCAGCTTGACCAGAAATACCACCACCAACAACAGTGATGTTAAAGTCAAACTTTTCTAACATTTCAACTAATTCTAATGGTTGACGAACAACCATACGAGCCGTTTCACGACCAAAGTATACAGAAATGTCACGCTTGTTAATTGTAATTGCACCGTTACCAGCTTTCATGAACACACGAGCAGTTGAGCTCTTGCGACGACCAGTACCGTAATATTGATTATCAGCCATTGCTTAAAGCTCCAAAAGTTGTGGTTGTTGTGCAGTATGCTTATGCTCAGTGCCCGCGTAAACTTTAAGCTTACGGAACATTTCACGACCCAAAGGACCTTTAGGTAACATACCTTTAACTGCGAATTCTAAAACACGCTCTGGAGCTTTTTCAATTAACTTTTCAAAGCTAATTTGCTTAAGACCGCCTGGGAATTCTGTATGCGAGTAGTAAATTTTACCTTTCGCTTTATTACCAGTTACTTTCACTTTCTCAGCGTTAATAACAACGATGTAATCGCCAGTATCTACGTGAGGAGTATATTCTGCTTTATGCTTGCCGCGTAAACGGGTTGCAATTTCAGTAGCGATACGACCTAAAGTCTTATTTTCGGCGTCCACTAAGAACCATTCGCGTTGTACGCTTTCTGGTTTTGCTACAAAAGTTTTCATTAAAAAACCCAATATTTATTATGTTACTTTAAATGATGAATGCTAAGAATTAACATCACCGGTTAAAAAGACCACGCTCTACCCCTTCGAGTATCGAGTCCATCGCCACTACTTTTCACAAAAGTCAAAAACAGTAGGCATTTGTAACGCAGGGAGCGAGGATTATACAGAAGTTATCCGCTAAGATCACCTATAAATCGCAATCAATTGCACTTTTTTTACACTTTTATCACGAATACAATCGCTAGCTGGTAACTAACCGCATTTAGAATCGCCACAATTTAAGCAAGTGGCGCAATGGTCTAATAAGACTACTGACTTTTGATAACATTTTACGCATTGACTTGCTGTGGCTGACAAAGCTAATGCGTCACTTCCCTCCTCGACTTTTAGTGCTTGGCGCTTTTCTTCAATATAGGCCTGTTGGTGGCTATCAATTTCACTTTTTGGCAGCATATCTAATGTTTTTAAGTGTGTTTCAATAACATGACCAATATCAGCAACCACCGATGGCATAAAAATGCCTGTGCCTCTCTGGTAATAGCCCCCTTTGGGATCAAACACCGCTTTTAGCTCTTCGACTAAAAAGGTACAATCACCTCCCTTACGAAATACTGCTGAGATAACACGCGTTAGAGCAACTATCCACGAATAAAATTCCATGTTTTTCGAATTGACAAAAATTTCGAAAGGACGGCGAATTTCTTGGTCACTTTCTTGATTGAGCAAAATATCATTAATAGTAATATAAAGGGCATGGTCTGATACCGGCGGTTTTATTTTATAGGTCGAACCAATTAACATTTCAGGACGCTTTGTACTTTCAGTCAGCTTATCTGCTATGGTTTTTATTTCTTCTTTGACAGCTAGCTGTTCAGCAATCAACACCTTAACCGCAGTGATCGCTTGATTAATTTCTATCATCATTAATTTCCTTGTTATTTTTCTTATTAGGCTGCATTAGAGCTTACCGTAATAACCTTCTTTTAAAGCGTCATGCAGATTTGCTGCCGTGTGTGTTTCGCCGTCGTACAACACCTCTTCATTACCTTTTACTGAAATCTCAGTACCATCGGCTAAGGTAAACTGATACGTTACATTGGCGAGTTCTTCGTCTTTTACTAAAACACCTTGATGAACTTCTGGGTTAAAACGAAAAGTTGTACAGCCTTTTAAGCCTTGGTCGTAGGCATATAAATAAATATCTTTGAAGTTTTCATAGTCAATATCCGTTGGGACATTAATTGTTTTTGAAATAGATGAGTCTATCCAGTATTGCGCCGCAGACTGAATATCAACATGTTCTTTAGGAGCAATGGCATCGGCAGATACAAAATAGTTAGGCAGCTTTTTATTGTCATCTTCGCTATATGCCAAAGCATCTTTATTGATAAAATGACGATATGCCAGCAGTTCATAACTTGAAACAGCGACTGATTCTTTTGATTTTTTACCTTCTCGAATAATATTGCGGTGATATTCATGTGCAAAGCTTGGTTCAATACCATTGGATACATTATTACCCAGACTGAGGGCTAAAGTGCCCGTCGGTGCTATCGAAGTATGATGAGTAAAACGCGCACCAACTTTAGCTAACGCCTCAACAAGTTCAGGATTTTCTTTTGCGATGCGTTGCATATAACGACTGTATTTTGCGTGTAACACTGAGCCTTTTATTTTATCACCCACTTTTATGTCATCTCTTTGCATTTCAGGGCGTTTTGCTAGCATTTGCTCAGTCACCACAAACGTTTGTGTAAGTATCGGCGCTGGGCCTTTTTCTTTTGCTAAATTTAACGCTTCTTGCCACCCCGTAATCGCTAAAACCTTTGAAACTTTTTCGGTAAAAGCTAAGGCTTCAGGACTATTGTAAGGTATTTTTAATAATGTCAGAGCTGAGCCTAATCCTAAGTATCCCATGCCATGACGACGCTTGCTTTGAATTTCTTGCTGTTGTTCCGCTAGCGGTAAGCCATTAATTTCTACTACGTTGTCGAGCATGCGAGTAAAAATTTTGACAACTTCGCGATATTTATGCCAATTAAATTTCGCACAAGAAGAGAAAGGTTGCTCAACAAATTTAACTAAATTTACTGAACCCAACAAGCAAGCGCCGTTGGGCGGTAATATTTGTTCGCCGCAGGGATTACTTGCGCGTAGTTTTTCGCAAAACCAGTTATTATTCATTTCGTTGGCGTGGTCAATCAATAAAAATCCTGGCTCAGCATAATCAAATGTATTGCTCATGATCATATCCCACAGTCTAACAGCGGGTATCGAGCTATAAATTTTACAGGCAATTTCACCTTTATTATTCAACACATAGTTATGCTTTTTAATATAAGCGTCATCAAAATGATTTTCTTTGAAGAGTATTTTATCTCGGTCGGTGATAACAATGTCATCGGCAAGTAATTCTTGGTGTGAGATAGGAAAATTGAGTGACCAGTCTTGTTGATTTTTTACCGCAGCAATAAATTCATCACTGATCAGTAGTGATAAATTAAATTGCCGTAAACGACCATCCTCACGCTTCGCAACAATAAAACGTTTAACATCCGGGTGAGAGATATCGAAAACGCCCATTTGCGCACCGCGCCGCCCGCCGGCAGAACTAATGGTAAAGCACATTTTATCAAAGATATCCATGAACGACAGTGGGCCTGATGTTGTGGCACCGGCGCCAGCGACAAAAGCACCACTGGGTCTTAAAGTAGAGAATTCATAACCAATACCACAACCCGCCTTCAACGTTAAGCCTGCTTGGTGTACCGCAGTTAAAATACCCGTCATTGAGTCATCAATAGTGCCTGAAACAGTGCAATTAATTGTCGATGTGGCAGGTTTGAATTGTTCAGCGCCAGCATTTGAAATTATCCGTCCCGCAGGATAAGCGCCACATTCCATTGCCCAAACGAATTTGTCGTACCATTTTTTTTTATCTTTATCTTCGATGTTTGCGAGTGCTAAGGCTACTCGTTGAAAGGTTTCAGAAATTGTGTTTTCTTGCGGCTGACCATGCTTATCTTTTAAGCGGTATTTTTTATCCCAAATATCAATTGAAGCAGGTTGTAGTTTAATACTTGTCGCTAAATCTTGTGAATAAACGTTTGTCATCGGCGTTCCTTTTGGCATTTTATTTTTGGGATATCTTACCTATAAAAAAAAAGGACAAAAGCCAAAGCACTACATATTGCGATCGAGATCAATAAAAAACACAACATATAGCCAGTTAACTTGAACAGGCTAAAATTGGCATAAAAAAATACCGATAGCTAAATCGGCATTTTTTATTATGGTCTTTGAGTAAAACGATCTATCTTGCTAAGGTAAGTGCTTACTTGCTAGATAATCATGCGACTGCATTTCTTGTAAACGACTTAAACAACGTTTGAACTCAAATTCCAGACCACCGTGGCTGTATAAATTTTCCATTTCGACTGCAGCAGAAATAATTAATTTTACATTACGTTCATAAAATTCATCAACCAGCGCAATAAATCGACGAGCTGCATCTTCACGATCGACACTCATTTGTTTAACATTGGCTAATAATACCGTGTGATACAACCGACTTATTTCCATATAGTCAGTTTGACTGCGTGCTGATTCACACAACACAGCAAAGTCGAAGTGCACAATACCGTCAGATTCTTCAATCGCCAGTAATGAGCGATTATTTATTTTAACATCCACGTCTTTCTTGCCTGGCTTCACCGACAACTGAATAAAATATTGTGCTAGATTTTCACTTGCCTCTGCATCAAGTGGTGCATGATAAATCTCGGCTTGCTTTAGGGTTCGTAAACGGTAATCAATACCGCTATCAACATTTACCACATCACAATGTTGATTAATGAGTTTGATGGCCGGTAAAAAACGTTCTCTTTGCAAACCATTACGGTACAGACCATCGGGTATAATATTTGACGTTGCCACTAAAGTAACATTATGAGCAAATAACTCTTCAAATAAAGCGCCAAGGATCATCGCATCGGTAATGTCTGAAACAAAAAATTCATCAAAACAAATAATACAGGTTTCATCGGCAAAACGTTTAGCGATTATTTTCAGCGGATCAGCTTGCCCTGTTAATGTTTTTAATTCTTGATGGACACGGTGCATAAAACGATGAAAGTGAACGCGCATTTTATTTTCAAAGGGCAGACAATCATAAAATGTATCAACTAAATAAGTTTTCCCTCGACCAACTCCGCCCCAGAAATAAAGTCCCTGAATGGTTTTAGTTTCAGATTTAGCAACAATTCGCTTCCAGCGATTAAGCACTTTCTTAAATCCTTCAACGGGTAAGGGTTTATTTTGAAAATCTTCATAGAGCCGTTGTAAGTTTTTTACCGCATTTTCCTGCGCATCGTCATGTAAAAAATCATCACGGGTTAAATCTTCATTGTACTTATCTAAGGGTGAAAGCTTGATCATTTATTGGCCACTTATATTTTGTTTCACAGAGTCTTATCAGGACTAATGGAATATTTTCTTGAAATTAACAAATTCGCAATCATATTCATTAGGTAAGCGCGAACAGAAGCGCTATTATACAAAATAAGTTCACATATTTTTACTCATTTTATTGAATATAACGAGGGTTTGACACTATGGATATAGTTTTAGCAATTTTTCTTTTATTAGTTGGTGCTGCAATAGGTTTTGTTGCTAGCCGTTTTTTATCTGCATCAGTCCAAGACAATCAGAAACTCAGTGAACGCGTCAGTAATAGTGAAGCCGCTTTAGCGCAATATAAACTCGATGTTGCAGAACATTTAGATGATTCAACAATACTTTTAGATAAGATGAATAGCACTTGCCAAACAGCTATGTTGCAAATGGAAAAAAGTACGCAATTGTTAAAGCAAGCAACACCTTTAGACGTTGATGGCATGCCATTTTTCTCAAAAGAAACCCAAGAGCAACTCGCACAAACGGTATCATTACGTCATAGCCGAGCCGAACGTAAAAATGAAGCAACAAGTACAGAACCACCACTTGACTATTCTGGGCAAGCGAGTGGACTTTTTGCTGACAAGAAACAAAGTGTTACAAATGTAGGCTAACGTTCTTTGGAACTAACGCACACAGCATAGGTCTTTAGTTAAGTATAAAATTACATTAATCATTTATGTTTATAAGAAGGTTGTCTCTTTTATGAAAAAACTGTCTGTTTTAGCAACAAGTATTCTTCTTTCCGGCTCTATTGCCGTAGCAAGTTTGCCCGTCCAAGCAAATTTACCTTTTTCCGTTAGTGGCCAACAGTTGCCAAGTTTAGCGCCGATGCTAGAAAAGGTCACTCCGGGTGTGGTGTTAATTTCGGTTACCGGTACCCACGAAGATAAATCTAAAGTCCCAGAAGCATTTAAGTTTTTCTTTGGAAACCCTGAACAAAACCAAACCAGAAAACGTGAATTTCGAGGTTTAGGCTCAGGGGTAATTATTGATGCTGCACAAGGCTACATAGTCACTAATAATCATGTCATCAATGAAGCTGATGAAATTCAAATAACCTTAAAAGATGGTCGTCAAATCACCGCAAAAAAAATTGGTTCTGATGCCAGTAGTGATATTGCTTTACTACAAATAGACGCCGAAGACTTAATTGAAGTAGCGCTAGCCGACTCAGATGATATACGGGTTGGAGATTTTGCTGTTGCCATTGGTAGCCCTTTTGGTTTAGGTCAAACCGTTACTTCAGGTATTATAAGTGCGTTAGGACGTAGCGGATTAAATGCGCAGAATTACGAAGACTTTATTCAAACAGATGCTGCCATTAACAGCGGTAATTCAGGTGGCGCACTTATTAACTTACACGGTAAACTTGTCGGTATTAATACCGCAATATTAGGCCCTAATGGTGGCAATGTTGGTATTGGCTTTGCCATACCCAGTAATATGGTCGACAACATTGTTAAACAGTTAATTGAATTTGGCGAAGTACGCCGCGGTGTTCTTGGCGTGTTAGGCAGAAGTGTTAATGGTGAAATCGCCAAGGCACTAGAACTTGAGTCAAGCCAAGGTGGCTTTATTGAGCAAGTTGTTGCTGATTCAGCCGCTGCAGATGCTGGTATTGAAGCCGGTGATGTTATCACCAAAGTGAACGGAAAAGTGGTAAAAACGTTTGCTGCCATACGAGGAAAAATTGGTTCAATTGGCGCCGGTAAGTCTGTTGAGTTAACGGTAATAAAAAAAGACGGTTCAGAAAAGACTTATGACGTTACGCTTAAAAAACAAGAAACACCAAAAGTAGAGGCCGCAAGCATTCACCGAATGTTAGATGGCGCTGAACTTCAAAATAGTACCAATGGTCAAGGTATTGATATTAAATCAGTAGAAGAAGAGAGTCCTGCCGCTGCTATTGGTTTACAAAGAGGTGACGTGATCAGTGGAATAAACCGTACACGTATAAAGTCTATCGGTGAATTACGCAGCTACTTAAATGATAACAAAGGGGTTTTTGCGCTCAATATTGTCAGAGGTAATAGCACATTATTTTTAATGATCCGTTAATACCCTTAGGTTAACAATAGACTTATCTAAGGCTCTTTATGAGCCTTTTTTATTTTTCAAACTATAAGATTAAAGCAGACCTATGCTATGCTAGCGATATTAAACATTGATCATAAAAATTAATTTTGAACATAATAAACCTAATAAAATACATTGTTCGTCCAGCCAGTTATGGTGTGATGATAGCCGTGACTTTACTCCTGTTGGTGCCAGAATTACGCACCAACACTTTGCAAGTACTGCAAAATAATCAGCAACAACAACAGCCGTTATCTTATGCAAAAGCAGTGAGTACTGCGAGTCCTGCGGTGGTTAACATTTATTCAGAAGATATAAGTACTAGCCCTGTCTATGGTGCAAAAGCCCGCAGGTCTACTCGGTTAGGATCTGGGGTTATCATGGATTCGAACGGGTATATATTAACCAACTTTCACGTAGTACAAAATGCTGATTTAATTAATGTTGATCTGCAAAATGGCCAACGTTTTTCTGCAGAACTTATTGGTTACGATACTTATACCGATTTAGCTGTACTTAAAGTAGACACGGCCAACCTGCCGGTTATTCCACAAAGAGCTAACTTACAATCGCTTGCTGGTGATGTAGTTTTGGCGATAGGCAACCCGTTGAATTTAGGACAAACCGTGACTCAGGGCGTTATTAGTGCCACAGGTCGTAGCGGTTTAAGTGTTATTAACTACTTAGAATTATTGCAAATGGACGCAGCAATCAATGATGGCAACTCCGGCGGCGCGCTTATCAATACCAATGGCGAGCTCGTTGGCATTAATTCGAGAAAGTT
This sequence comes from Colwellia hornerae, assembly GCF_007954355.1. Taxonomy (GTDB): domain Bacteria; phylum Pseudomonadota; class Gammaproteobacteria; order Enterobacterales; family Alteromonadaceae; genus Colwellia_A; species Colwellia_A hornerae. The sequence continues at coordinate 134,656 of NZ_VOLR01000012.1, read as the reverse complement.
CATTGATACAGAAAGGAATATTCAGGGAATATTTTTTGCCGTTCCTTATTCACTTGCCCATAAAGTGATGAGAAAAATAATTGCCAATGGTCGGGTAATACGTGGCTACTTGGGCGTAAGTATCAACTCGCTACCAAACAACTTTAAAGGCTTTACTATTGCTGGCGTTGAAAAGAACAGTCCGGCCTTTAGGGCTGGCTTACAACCGGGTGATATCGTTTACCAGATCAATAATATTGCCATTAGTTCATTTATACAGGCACTTGATATTGTTGCTGAAACACAACCTGGCAGTATATTATCTTTTAAATTAATAAGAAAAAAACAGTTAGTCGAAGTCTCGGTCACTATTTCTGAAAAGCCAAAAGTTTAGTCCGTGATTAAATTATAATGCGAGTATGTTTCATCTCTTGCGCCATAAGTTAAGCAACATCTGGCGCTGTTGGTAAACGACTTGGCTGGTTCAGCTCAGCAAGACAATACTGATTACGACCATCATTTTTCGCCTGATATAGCAAATCATCCGCTTTTTTCATAATATCAGCGACAGCAACAGATGGAGATGATTGAACGACCACAGCACCAACGCTGACCGTTAATTGTGGCGAGACACTAGAATACTGATGCTTAATTTTTTTATCTTGGATCGCTTGAACGATATTACTGAGCATAATTGTAGCGCTAGCTTTATCACAATCCGGTAATACAATGACAAACTCCTCACCACCATAACGAGCGACGAAGTCTCGTGGCCGTACAAAAATTTCACGAAGCGCCTGTCCTACTTGCCTTAAAGCGACGTCGCCAGCACCATGCCCATAGCCATCATTATATTGTTTAAAGTAATCAATATCGAGAATTGCGACTAATAGATTACTGTGCTTATATTTAATCGCTGCGACTTCATTTTTTAAAACAAGGTCCATTTTACGACGATTATTAACTCCGGTTAAGGCGTCAATATGAGCAATTTCATCTAACATTTTACGCTGACGAATTAATTCTAAATGCATCATCACGCGAGCAATAACAATGTTGGGTTTAAAGGGCTTATAGATATAATCACAGCCACCTAAATTAAAGCCACGCTCTTCATCATCATCATTGGCTAAACCGGTAATAAAAATCACCGAAATATTCATCGTTTTATCATTGTTTTTTAACGTATCAATGACCTCAAAACCAGAAATATCAGGCATAACTACATCTAATAAAATAAGATCTGGAAGATGCTTTTTAGCAAGTTCTTTAGCTTGTTTACCATTTTTTGCAAAAATAATTTTTGCTTGTTCCTGCAATAATTCCTTCAGCATTTTGCGGTTTGCTTTGTCGTCATCAACAATTAAAATGATTTGCTCTACAGTTTTCATTTTCCACTATCAACTTTTCTTTCTTATAAAAACAAGTATTAATCAAGCTACACTTGACCCGCTAACTCTCACTTGTCCTTGAGCCGATTAAAGAGCAAGTTTATTTCTTAATACTTCGATACGGTTTAACGCACTCGAATATTCAATATCTTCAACTAATTCGACAATATTATCAACAAGCTTAACAAGATCAGTTCCTCGGGTAAATTCAAGCAACTGCGGTAATAGGTCTTCAACTTCAGCATCTTCTTTGTTAAGTAAGTCGACGATAGAATTCAGCAATACTTTCACTAATTCTTTGTTAATGGTTTTTTTAGGCTCATCACGTAATAACAAGTCATTATCGCTATCGGTTAAAGTCGCTAGAGCAGATAATATTTTTTGATGCTCTATTATCAGTTCCCTCATGAGTGATAAACAGCTCTCGGGTTGCTCTTTTATTTTTCCTTCCAACTCAGCTGATAATTCAGCTAAGTGGTAAGCACCGATATAAGCTGAATTAGACTTCAACGAATGAACCATTCGATATAAAGTTTCAACGTCTTTATCTTGGTAGGCCTGCTCTATTTTTTGCGGCAGTTGTAGAGTACTTTTATGAAAATCGACAACAAGTTTCTGATAAATATGTTGTCTGCCGCCCATCGCCAGTAAGGCTTTTTTACTGTTTAAACAGCTCAATTGTGCAATACGCTCTATTAACGGTTTTGCAGGATGAGCGGAAATCAGCTCAGTGTTATTAGAGTTGTGGTCTTTGATCTCGACAGATTTACTTACTGCGGTATTAATTTTATCACTTAAGTATTTTGCCATTAAACTAAATAGCGCATTAGGGTCAATCGGTTTAGTAAAGTATTCATTCATGCCTGCTGCCAAACATTTATTGAGCTCGTCTGGCATCGTGTGGGCCGTCATGGCAATAATCGGCAGTTCGTTAAATTGGGCTTGTTTTCTAATTTCTTGTGTTGCCGTTACCCCATCCATTTCAGGCATTTGAATATCCATCAAAACAAGGTCATAACTTTTATTGGCTAATTTCTTTAAGGCGACAAGGCCATTTTCTGCAACGTCAACATTCGCTTGGGTATCTTCTAAAAATCCTAAGACGACCTGTTGGTTTAACTCATTGTCTTCAACCAGTAATATATCAGTTGTTGAAAAGTCCATTAAACTTACATTTTTCATACTGTAAAAGTCTTCATCAGGGTTAATTCTTAATACATCCATCATCGCCTCTAACAGCAAACTAGCATTAACGGGTTTTTCTAAGAAGCCATCAATACCCGATGAATACGCTAACGGCATGGCATCACTTTTATCAAATGCGGTCACCATTAACACCGCTCGAACGTTATATTGATTTTTATCCTCTTGTATCGCTTTAGCAAAAGCAATACCGTCCATTTTAGGCATACGCCAATCGGTAATAACCAAGTCGTAAGGCTTATTATTACTTTTTGCCGTTGCTAACAATGTTAAGGCTATTTCTGCGCTAGCAACTGCGGTAATTTCACAATGAAATTCTTGTAATAACTCAGTAATAACATTCAAGCAAAGCTCATTATCATCGACCACCAAAATATTAAGCCCTTTAATAGCATCAATATTTATCAGCTCATTGCCCGGTAAATCGCTTTTTTCACAGACAATATTAAAACTAAATTTACTGCCTTCACCGAGCTTACTCTCAACCCAAACCTCACCGCCCATCAAACCACTTAATTCTTTGCAAATTGATAAGCCTAGGCCGGTACCACCAAATTTTCGGGTAATTGAACTGTCTGCTTGAGTAAACGACTGAAAGAGATTATTCATTGTTGATTGTTCGAGACCGATACCGGTATCACTAACACTAAATTCAAGCGTCAGCTGATTGCTGTCCTCAGCGGCTAATGACTGTTCAGCCAGACCGACTTCGATAAGAATATGTCCTTGCTCGGTAAATTTAATGGCATTACTGACTAAGTTCACTAAAATTTGTTGTAGGCGTACCGGATCAGACTTGATGTGCTTTGGCACATCACTATGTACTTTGACAATAAGCTCTAAATTTTTAGCATGAGCACGTAACGCACAGATATTATTGGTTTTCTTAATCAAGCCGCCCATATTCATTGTTACCGACTCTACCGACATTTTGCCCGCTTCAATTTTAGAGAAGTCGAGAATATCGTTAATTAACCCTAAAAGCGCTTGAGAAGCGTCTTGAGTTTTGCCAATTAAGTCTTTTTGATGGGGATCTAAATCAGTTTTCAGGGTTAAATAACCTAAACCAATAATGGCATTCATCGGGGTGCGAATTTCATGACTCATTTTTGCCAAAAACTCACCTTTTGCTTGCATCGCATATTCAAGTTCAATCGTGCGTTCAGCGACTTTTTTCTCTAAATTTCGGTTAATATCGAGCAAGGTTAAATGCGTTTCAACACGTGATAATAGTTCGTATTTTTCGATAGGTTTAGTTAAATAATCATTACCGCCAGCAGAAAAGCTTTCAACTAAGTCAACTACTTGGTTTTTAGCGGTTAAAAAGATCACCGGTAACTCATTAACTGAATATTTTTCTCGAATTTTTCGACAGACTTCATAGCCTGAAACTTTTGGCATCATAATATCAAGTAAGATTAAATCGAACGGACGTTCTCCAGCTAACAAGCCTTCACTAGCTTGCTTAATAAGCACTAAAGCTTGCTCACCACCATTGGCCTGAAAAAGCTGATAATCCAGTGGTAGTAAATAATTATTTACTACCTGACGGTTAATCGGGTCGTCATCAACAATTAACACCCGAAAATTATTACTTTCCTTATTGGCGGTTTTATCTTGCGGGGATAAATTTCCAACAGGAAAGTAGTCAATGGTGTTATCTAGGGCCTGTAATCGTGATAATTGCTGCTTAGTTTGCTCGTGATTTACATCGTCCACAGCGATAAGTTCACTTAATTCACTGTCATCGATATCGTAAATCGGTAGCGTAAAACTAAAAGTGCTGCCTTTATGCCGTGTCGAACTTACCGTTATAGTACCGCCATGTAACTCAACAAGCTGTTTTGAAACCGCTAAGCCTAAACCTGTGCCACTTACAGCACGCGTCTCGTTACCCCTAACTTGTTCAAATGATTTAAAAATAGTCGCCAAATTTTCTGCTGCGATACCCATGCCAGTATCGGTAATATCAATACAGACAAATTGTTGTTCATCGATATGGCTATTACCGACTAATTGCGCAGCAATAGTGACCGTACCTGATTGGGTAAATTTAATAGCATTGCCGATTAAATTAAAAAGAATTTGCTGTAAACGGTCCTCATCGGCTTTTACCGCGGGAAAGTCTCTAGCAATATTATTGATGAGCACGATATCTTTTGTTTTTAATGTCGCTCGAGATAAAGTAAATACCACATCAACCATACTATTAATATCAATTGCTGAGGTATGTATCTGTAAACCATGATTTTTTAATTTTGAAAAGTCTAAAATATCGTTGACCAAGTTTGATAACCGTCGACCGCTTGCCACGACCATAGACAGGTCATGATTCGCTTTATCCGGCAACTGGCCAGCAACACCATCAATAAGTGACTCGGCTAAACCAATAATACCGTTTAAAGGAGTGCGTAATTCATGAGAAGTATTGGCTAGAAATTCATCTTTTAATTTATCAACACGCGTTAAACGAATATTAATAGCCTGCTCTTTTAAGCGTTGATAATTCAAACGATAAATGGAGGCGACTAATAGACCAACACCGATAATAAAATAAAGGCTGAACGCCCACCAAGAAAGCCAAGGTGGCGGTAATACCGTAACGTTTAACGACTTTCCTTGTTCATTCCAATAACCGTCGCCATTACTGGCTTTTACCCGAAATACATAATCGCCGGCCGGTAGGTTAGTGTAGGTAGCTCGGCGATTTTTAGCATCGGTATAAACCCAACTTTCGTCAAAACCTGCCAGCATGTAGGCGTATTGATTATTCATCGGTTCGCTAAAATGTAATGCTGCAAAATCAAATGAAATTAGTCGCTCTAAATAGGTAAGGGTTAATTGTTCAAGTTGATTAATATCCGCATCAATAGTAAAGCTATTACTGATAGGATTATCAGTAATAGCTTTTGACGTTTGCTCTGTCACTACCTCAACATGTTTATTATGCACACGAAAATCAGTTAAGACGATATTAGGCAGTATTAAATTATCTCGAATATCTTGAGGATAAAAATGGTTATAGCCCTTAGAACCACCAAAAAACAATTCACCACTGGCACTTTTATAGAAAGCATTTGAGTTAAATTCATTGCCTTGTAAGCCATCGCTGGCATCGTAATTTTTCACGACTTTGGTGGTTGGGTTAAATTTAATTAAGCCGGCATTCGAGCTTAACCATAAGTTACCTTGATTATCGGGTAGAGCACCATAAATATTATTACTGCTAAAGCCTTCTTGCACACCAAAGCGGGTAAACTGCTCGGTATTTATATCAAATTTATTCAAACCACCACCATAAGTAGAAATCCACAGCACACTGTCAGACTCTTGATAGATGGCTAAGATATAATCATGGCTTAAGCTGTTGTTATTGTCTGGGTCATGCTCAAATCGAGTCACTTGTTTAGTCACTGGATCAAATTTATTAAGCCCTTGTTCAGTACCTAGCCATAACACACCTGAAGTGCCTTTTATTAAGGCCCAAACATTGTCGTCGCTTAAACTGTTACTGTTGTTTCTATCGTGTTTAAAATGCTCAAAGGTTTGTTTGTTACGGTCAAAGCGGTTTAAGCCTCCGCCCCAAGTCGCTAACCAAAAATTATTATCTGCGTCGGCAACCATTGCCCAAACACTACCATGGCTGATGCTATTAGGATCTTTAGGATCGTGCCGATAGTGTTCAAAGCTATTTTTATCAGGGTTATATTGATTTAAACCTTCTCCATCAGTACCAAACCAGAGCAGGTTATTATCATCAGAGTAAATAGATAAAACGATATCGCTACTTAAACTATTAGTATTAGCTTTGTCATTTTTAAATAATTGAAAATTCTTGCCATTATCACCTGTAACATTTAGCCCACCACCATAGGTGGCTACCCATAAAGTATTTTGTTTATTTTGGTAAAATGAAGTGACAATACCATTGCTTAAACCTGAAGAACTATTGTTATAAATTAGTGAGTTAAACTGAGCAGCCAAGGGGTCGACTTTACTAATGCCGCCACCAAAAGTGCCAAGCCAAATAGTGCCATTATTATCGCCATAAATATTCAATACTTTATCGCCACTGATAGAAGTCACGTTATTTGAATCCGCACGAAAGGCATGAATTTGTTCAGTGGTGATATCAAAAATGTTTAGCCCACCACCGTTTGTGGCCACCCAAAGGTTATCATTTTTGTCTTGATAAATATCAGTAACATTATTGTGACTTAACGCATTATTTTCTTTACTACCCTCGTTGTTGTCGGGGGGAGTAACATAATGGCTAAAACCAGAATTTCCATTACTGAGTTTATTTAATCCGGCCGTTTTAGTGCCGACCCAGACGTTACCCGCTCTATCTTGAAAAATAGCGGTAATATGATTTGAACTTAAACTGCTGTCAATATTGGCAAGATGACGATAACTAACAACCTTACTTTGTTTATCTGGGGTCAAGTAATGCTTTAAACCATCATTAATAGTGCCTACCCATAAACCGCCATCACTGTCTTGATGCAGGGCAGTAATCTCAACATCATTTAATAATATTGTAAAATGTTCACTAACGGGATCAAAGTGATTAACCCCAGCTTTGGTACCCAGCCAAAAACCGCCATTATTATCTTTAATTAAACGGGTTACGTGGTTGCTACTTAAACCCGTTTTTTGCTTATTGTTATGATAAAAGCGTTTAAAATGACCTGTTTTGCGCATCAGCTTGTTTAAGCCATTACGGGTCGCAACCCATAAATCACCTTGTTGGTCTTCACTAATACCGGTAATAAAGTTTTCAGAGAGTGACTGATTATCATTAATTTTATTGCGATAAACTTTAAAGTTATAACCATCGTAGCGATTTAAACCATCAGAAGTACCAACCCATAAATAACCTAAGTGGTCTCTAAAAATAACGGCAGCAAGATCTTGTGACAAACCTTCATTACTGGTCAAATGACTAAAGCTTAATGAACTGAGGTTAGTATTGGCACTCGCCCAATAAGATGAACAACTAAATGTAGACAATAAAAAAATAAGGCTAATGAAATTACGCATAAATATCTTAGTTATCCAACGGGTTGTGTGCATTATTACCAGGTATAAACATGTAGCGGTTATCACTTTAAAGTAAGAATTCACTTTATCTGCCGTAATTGTTAGCTATTAACGCAAAGTAACATCAAAAAAATCATTACATTATAAATCAATGGCTTGATAAAAAATAAATTTAACTAAGCTCAACAATAATAACCAGTTATGCTCAGAAGTAAAACAGTATTGAAAATTATAAATAAGAATTTATTTAGTACAAGTATACGTTTAAGTAAATAACTGAACCATTAACTAAAAAATTTACAATTTTATTTGCTTAAGCACTTAGCTTCCTTATGATGTACTGATGAAAAATAGCCGTATTGGTATGGGATGTTTGGTGAAAGCACATTTAGTCAGTAAAAGTAGTGTTAAGCGACTAGCAAGCGCTGATTTTGGTCAATTATCGAGTGGTGAGTCGACACAACTTTTTACTCTGCAAAACAAAAGTGGCACTCGAGTCAGTATTACTAACTTTGGCGGCATAATTACCACCATTAACACTGAAGATAAAAACGGTATTTTTGCTGATATTGTTTTAGGTTACGATAACATTCAAAGTTACGAACACGACCCTTATTATTTAGGTGCCATAATTGGTCGCTACGCCGGCAGAATTGAGCAGGGGACTTTTAGTATTGCAGATGAAACCTTTCAGCTGAGCTTAAATGCTCCTAACAGCCAACTTCATGGCGGAAAAAAAGCTCTTAATAAGCAATTATGGCAAGCCAAGACATTTCAAGACGACGGCTCAGCAAGCGTTGAGCTAACTTATACTAGCCCTGATGGCGAAGAAGGTTTTCCTGGTACCGTAAACTTCAAGATAATTTATCGCTTAGATGACGATAACCAATTCACCCTTGAGTATTTTGCCCATACCGATAAAGCCACCTTAGTTAATTTAACTCAGCACAGTTATTTTAATTTGGCAGGACATAACAGCGGCAACATTTTAACTCATCAGGTTTATATTAACGCTGACCATTTTTTGCCTATGACTGAACACGCTTACCCAACCGGTGAACAAAAGCAGGTTAAAGGCACGGCTCATGACTTTACTAACAAAACAGATTTACGCACGTTAGCTGATGAAATCAATGGTAAAGATCGACAAATAAAGATTGCTTTAGGTTATGATAATTATTGGCTATTAAACGAAGAGTGTTTAAGTGGTGAAGTTATGGCAGCAAAAGCCGTTGAAAAAATTTCTGGCCGTTGTATCAGTATTTATTCCGATCAACCGAGCTTAATTTTATATACCGCCAATTATATTGACGGTAGCCAAATAGGTAAAGAAGACTATTGTTACCAACCACACGCTGCACTTTGCTTAGAAAGCCAGCGAGCCAATAGTTTACAGCAAGGCTGCTCTCTCGATAATGTGCTATTGACCCCTGAAGCTGACTTTTACAGTAAAACCCGTTGGGTATTTTCTTGTCTTTAATGTTAAAGGTAAAAGATAGCCATAAAAAGGCGCTTTAATCCTTTCTATGCCTGTAAGCTTATTTAATAAAAAACATAATCAAAGCGCCAGCCATAGCACCAAAAACTGCAGCTAAGAATACTTGCTTACTTTGACCGCTCTCCTTTTCTCCTCCACCGGCAAGATCTTCTTCAAGCGTTCCAGCAACAATGATATTGCTTTGTGCTGTTTCAAAAACTGACGATAGGCCAAGTACTGTATCTTGGGAGGCATTGCCGTAACGTTCTACTCGTTGCACCGTTCGTAAACTAATAGCACAGGCATCGGCTAAATGTTGTTGTGTCCAACCTTTGGCCGTACGTAACTCTTTTATTTTTTTAGCGTTAACGTCCATATTATTTACCAAACAACATAAAGAAGATTTTTGCCAATAAAAAGCCCAAAAGCCCTCCGGCTAAGAAAAAAGATGGAATGTACCACCAAAGTTTATCTTTACTCAGTTGACGACTTTTCTTTAAGGCTTTTTTTATCGTTTTTACATGGACATCATTTTTTATCAAGGTACAGTGAGTTTCACCGGTAAACATATTAACGACATGTAATTCAACTTCATAAGAGTCTGCGCCAAGAGAAAAATGATGAATTGATTTACGTCTAAACGACCATTTCCCAGAGACTAATACATCATCAACATAAAGCCGCTCTTTACCATTAACCGCTGAGCAATTTAAGTAAATAATATGGTCACCTTCAATAAAGCTATAGTTGAAACCTTTGCGAAAACTTACCGTACCTTCTAAATCTTGTTTAGCCGTTGCCGTATTGGATTGTGTGTTTTTTTCTGTGCTTTTGTTAGCAGTGTTTTCTGCATTATTTTCCATGATGTTCCCTTAGTGAGTCTTATTGGTATGAGGCCAGTAAAACTTTTTTCGGTAATATAGTCTGCGTCAATCGGGTGACAGTACCCCTAAATGTCATATGACAACATCAGTGTCATATAAGCTAAAGCATTGAAAATATTAAACAACACAAAATAAAAGAGGGCAACATAATTGTTGCCCTCTTTCATATGAACTCAACCTAATTAACTATACGTCTAATAAATTTTTAATTTGTTGGGTAATTTCATCGATTCTATTAATATCTATCGGAGCAATAAAGATAGTGTCGTCGCCAGCTAGGGTGCCTAAGATCCCTGCCGGTTCACCCAGGCTGTCTAGCATTCTGGAAATCAGTGGCGCACCGCCAATACCAGTTTTCAAAATTATTTGCATATTATTATGCTTAACACTAACCACAACAGACTGAATAGATTGTTTTGATTTAGGTACCGCAAGCTCGTCTGGTAAAATATAAACGACTTCAGTATTGGCGTTGCGCATTTTAACTGCGCCAAGTTTTGACAGCAAACGAGATATTTTCGCTTGCGACATGTTTTTAAAACCTTGCTTATCTAAAGCTTCAGCGAGCTGACTTTGTGAACCGTAGCATTGATCTTTTAATAAGGATTTGAATGCTAAAACTAATTCTGCTTCATTTTTTTTACGGCTAGAAATCATATCTTCGCTGGTACTGTGGTTACATTATTTTTTATTTTAAGCGATTAACACTATATTCACCTAGACAAATTTATAAAAAGTAGTGTTAATCTGGTACTTTTACTAAAGTACTAGCGCCTAACAATAAAACCTGACAGCCATTGAGTGTTAACCTGAAACGCTACAAAAAGTAAAGACTGCACAATAAGCAACTGAATTAAAGAACTTTTACGGTAGGGGACGCTAAAAAAAACCACCTTAGAATTCTATTAGTCTACCGCTATTACTCCGTTACTTTAGATTCGCTGCTAATAAACTAAAGGTGAATATTGCTTCGCTATGAGAGTGAGACATATTTACTTGCTTACAATTTTTAAACATTTTTCCAGCCTATATATCTGACAAACTTTACTTACATTTGTTAACATTTAGTTATATAAAAAATAATAAGAATCTATCAAAGAATCATGAACAACTATCTATCAATTACCCAACGATTAAATAGGGTGCAAATAATGTTCAGTAAAAGCGTAATGACAGGTACATATCAACTATTATTTTTATTAGTAACATTTATAGCAGTACCGGCTTTCGCTGCTGATCCTCAACATGAGAATGAAACCACGGTCTTTGATAAAACATTCAGCTGGCAAGCTATGGGTGGAATGTCAGGTATTTATCAACAAAGTCAGTTAAAGGGGGTTAAGCCGTCAGAATTTGAAGATTACCTTAATATTTCATTGTTGCTAGATGTTTACTATAAAGGTTTTTTCATCCAATCGAATCATCGTCGCTCTGATGCTGTCACGCTTGGAGGTGAAATAGGCTATGAACTGATTGTTAAAGACAATTGGGAACTCGATATTATTACCAAAACCTATGTGCAGGGTTATCAACCGAGAGAATTAATAAAAAATAGTGACTTGGCTATCGCCACTTTAGCAGGTTTACAAGAAAGAGATTCCGGTGAAGGGTTAGGTTTTCGTTATTCTCATTTTTATGAGGATGCTATTTTATCAGTCGATGTAGCCGCACTAATCACCGATGGTTGGGTTGCTGATATTTTTTATAGTAAGTTACTTCCCTATAGAAATTGGGATATTTATCTCGGCGTAGGGCTTACTCATTATTCCGCACAAGTGACTGATTATTTTGTCGGTGTCAATAAAGATGAAGTCTCTGAAATGCGTTCTTTTTATAAACCTGGTAGCAGTTATAAAGCCCAATTAGAGGTTTTCGCTCGCTACCCAATATCTCAAAAGTGGTCGTTTAATGGTGGTATAACACAAAGTTACTATTCTGCCTCTTATAACAATAGCCCTCTGATTGGCCAGCAGCACTTAACACAAGTGATGTTAGGGGTACTCTATGTCTTTTAAGCTTAGCAAGCGACATCTTAAAAAGTGGTTATTGTTAAGCTGTTTATTTGCCGGCTCAACGCCTAGTGCGGTCGCAGAGATAATACAAAAACAACAAGTTCAACAGATCGATAAAGTAGCTCAATCGCCAAAAAATCACGTTAGCTTTTCAGCACAGCCGGCTAATTGCATTGCTTTGCGATACGGCAGAACCTGCTACGCTGACGTAAAAATAAATTGGTCTAGCGATATTAAGCAAGATTATTGCCTATTGATTAAACAAGAGAAAACAGCAAAGTTACTTCAGCAAAGCATAAAGTGCTGGAAAAACAGCAATGGTAACGAAATTATTTTTAATTTTGAGTCAAATAAGAAAATTGAATTCCAGCTGATGTCATCAAAAGACAAGCAAGTTATTGCAGAAACGGCAGTAGAAGTAAGCTGGGTGCATGAAGCAACCCCAAGAAAACGTCGCTGGCGTATATTTTAATGCCTACGTCAGATGTAATAAGGAAGAAAAAATGACCCGTCGAATCTTATTAGTAGAAGATGATTTAACCTTAGCTGATTGGGTGTGTGAATACCTTCGCGAGCAAAATTTTATTGTTGATCATGTCGCTCGTGGTGACTTAGTTATGGCTGCCATGGAAAAATTTCAGCCACAATTGGTATTACTCGACATTATGTTACCTGGCTTAAATGGCATTGAAGTGTGTCGCTTGATTCGCCAGAAAAGCCAACTGCCAATAATAATGCTCACCGCAAGAGCAGATGAGTTTGATGAAGTTATCGGCCTAGAAGCAGGCGCTAATGACTACGTAATAAAACCCGTTCGTCCACGCGCCCTACTAGCAAGAATAACTGGTGCGCTTAAGCATAGTGCCCCAACGGAGGCTTCTACGCAGATAATTACCCACGGTTCACTCATTATTAATGGCGAGGCTAAAAGAGTCACCTATAAAAATGAAGAAGTGGAATTGTCGACCAGCTTATTTGCTTTTTTAACCTTTCTTGCCAGCCATGCTGGCGAAGTGGTTGACAGAGACACCGTATTTAAAGCATTAAAAAGCCGCGAATACGACGGACAAGATCGCCGTTTCGATGTCATGCTTTCAACACTTCGGAAAATATTTAAAGACGATCCACAAAAACCACAAAAATTTAAAACTGTTTGGGGCAAAGGATATTTATTTGTTGCCGATGCATGGGCTGAATAAAAAATGAAACGCTTGTATATTAGTATGGTAGTTGCAGTGTTGGGGGCATTATTCATTATAAGTTGGGGACTAGATAAACTGGTCGCAAAACAAGGTAATGAACATGAAAATACAGCGTTAGTGGTTTACCAAAAACTTATTGATGGTTTTGAGCAACAGTTATCAGGCATAAAAGCTGATGGATTATTAGAAAAAACCAATCAATTAGCAAAGAACTTTCAAGTCAATGTTGCACTTGAAAGTACCGATAATATTGCCCTACCACCCTCTTTATTGGCACAGCTCTCACAATCGGGCGGTTTATTACTCGCCTCTCAAGATGATGCCTATTTATTAAGAAAAATATCCTCATATCCACAAACGCTGATACATTTACAATTACCACCGATGGTGTCAGAAAATGAACAAGAAAATCTACTTTTCACCTTGATCCTCTATCTAGGTATTTGTGGTATTTTACTGCTGTGGCTGTTGCCATTAACTCGTCGCCTTTATTTATTGACATTTGCCGCTGCCAAAATTGGCGCTGGTGATCTATCAATACGTGTTCCTTATAACCGCTTATCCTATATAAATACCTTAGAAAGCAGTTTTAACAATATGGCGGCACGGATAGAAAAATTAGTCGCTGACAATAAAATTCTTGCCCGCAGTATTTCTCATGATATTCGTACACCTATGTCATGCCTGCGATTCGGTGTTGAAGCGGCATTAGACTGCGATGATTTAACCAAGAAAAACAACTACCTTTCGCGTATGGAAAACGAATTGACCCGCATGGAAGATATGACGACAGCTTTTCTTGACTATGCAGGAATGGAGCGGCAGAGTTTTCATTTAAAAACCGAATTAATTGATGTCAATAACCTCATTGAACTGGTCACTAGCGACTGCCAGTCATTAGCGGAACAGCATAATATCAAATTAACTTGTCAGTCATTGAATACAGAAAAGTTCTATTCTTTAGACTTTCATTGGTGCTATCGCGCCGCATTAAATTTAGTGAGTAATGCTATTCAGCATGCCCATTCACAAGTCATATTATCAGTAGAAACAACTCATCAGGGTTTTGCCATCGCGGTAGAAGATGATGGCAAAGGTATACCAAAAGATAAACGAGATGTCATTTTCTCACCTTTTATAAAACTTGATAGTTCACGTTCTCGAGAGCAAGGTCACTTTGGTTTAGGACTTGCGATCAGTGCTAAAGTGATGGATTGGCATCAAGGAACCATTAAAGTCGTTGCTGGTATTCATTTATCAGGAGCACGATTTATTTTATTATTTCCAGTACAGAGCCAAATTGAAAAAAAATAAACACTAACATGATACCGCCGACGGGACTGGTAAACGAGGGGATAATTCACAGAAATTATCACCAAATGTTAACTGCATTTTTGCTTAACTACCTGTTAAATTAATGGTTGCCCCCAGCTTAGGGTGAATATCAATAAAGCGACTGCTTTAACTTCCCATATTTATGACTTTCTATTAGTATGCCAGTTGATTTCGTCTTGATAAAATCAACTAAATCCTTTTAAAATAAAAGACTATTTTATCTTTCAAAACTAAACATTAGCAGTAAATAATTATGAGCAGAGTTGTTGATAACGACACCCTAAAACAAGTGCTAACACACTATCGATGTTCGATTGATCAATGTACCGTATCCCCTTTAGGCAATGGCTTAATTAACAGTACATATTTAGTCAGTAACATTAAGACTAACTTTGTTTTACAACGGGTGAACAAGCATGTTTTCAAAAATCCACAAGACGTTATTGATAATGCTGACTTGATTAATAAACATTTATTAGCGAAACAACAACATAGCTTATATGCACTGTCGCCGATATGGCAAATCTCGACGATAAATCAACAACCCATGGTAATTGATGCCCAGAAAGAATATTGGCGTGCGATTCAGTACATCCCTGACTGCTTTACTGTTGATAAAGTTGAAACCCCTGAACAAGCGCGACAAGTAGGTTCCGCTTTTGCACAATTTACCGCGGCATTAAGTGATTTCCCAACAACATCATTAACTGAGACGATTGCAGACTTTCATGATTTATCTAAACGAATGAACGATTTAAGAGCGGTAATTAATACAAATGCTCAGCAACGTTTATCATCATGCCAAACCTTGGTTGATTTTTGTTTTGCACAACAAGACTTTATTGATGAAGTCGCTAGCCTCACTCTGCGACTCCCACTACAGGTTACCCATAACGATACTAAAATTAATAATTTATTATTTTGTGCTAAATCTAACCAACCCCTTGCTGTTATTGATTTAGATACTTGTATGCCTGGATACCTCATGCATGATTTTGGCGACATGGTAAGAACTTGCTGTTCAACTTTAGCTGAAGATGGTGAAGATTTAGCAAATATGGCGGTAAGATTTGATATATATAGCGCACTAGCTCACGGTTACATCGAAGCTTTTGGTGATAAAATATCTGCGCTTGAGCAACAAAGTTTGACGGTTGGCGCGCAGTTATTGCCGTTTATGATCGGCGTTCGATTTTTAACTGACTACTTAGATGGCGATCATTACTTTCATGTTAAACATCAAAGTCACAATTTAGAGCGAGCTAAAAATCAACTTAACCTTTATCACTTATTACATAAAAATCGTGAAAAACTTGATAAAATAATCACTGATTGTGCCATCACATTAAATTAAAAATTGCCTAACATTGCCTTTTATAATGCCTGTAAACTCAGTAAAAATCTAATGGGGTTACTTACATAAAAATCGAGACCACCTACTAATTGCTTATTTTTAAATGACTTATTGAATGTGATTTGGCCATTTTTGCTATTATGGTCAGCCGATATAATGAGTGACTACCATCGCGAAGTTTTATTTACCAATTTGACATTGTTGTCATTGTTTATTTTTTAACCTACACTGGTTTTCAAAATATAATAATAAGCACAACAATGGCTCGCTATAATAAGTTTACAACGCGGTTTGTTAAATACGCCATGGTAGCAAGCCTTGCATTTATACTGATCATTGCCGGTAACTTAGTTAATAACATAACACCTCTTACTGAGACGAATAACAAACACCAATTTGTTGAAGTAAACACATTGCAAACGGGCGTCGGTCAGCAAACTCGATTCTCGCTCTCTGATGGTTCAAGGGTCAAACTCAATACTAATAGCCTAATCCAAGTCAGTTTTTCAAAAAATAAACGTTTATTAACGCTTGTAAAAGGCGAAGCTAGCTTTGATGTTACCAAAGATAAAAGTAGACCCTTTACGGTAAGGGTCGGTGAAAGATCATTTACTGCGTTAGGGACTATTTTTAATATAGAAAAAAAATCAAACAAAGATATGGAACTTGTTGTTACTGAGGGCCGTGTTTTAATTACCGAGCCGCATCAGCCAATTGATAAAATAACCAAACCACTAACGACGCTAACAGCAGAAAAATTACCGGGTATAGTGATTACATCAGGTGAAATTGCCACCATAAAAAATAGTGTCTACACTGCCAATAAAAGATCCTCTTTTGAACAAATTCAACGTGCGCTCGCATGGCAACAAGGGATGCTGGTTTTTAATGGTCAACCCTTAGATAAAGCTTTAGCTGAAGTCAGTCGTTATACCACAACAAAGTTTGAAATTATTGATAAAAAACTCACCAAAACAAAGGTATCAGGTTACTTTAAGGCTAATGATATCAACGGACTACTTGAGTCTTTAGAAAACAACTTTAATATTCAATTCGAAAAAGTAAATAATAACACCATTCGCTTAAGCTTAAACACCGAAGCAAATCACTAGAGTCGTTATTTTTGCGCAATATATTTAGTGTCTAAGCCACCTAAATTTAACTTGAACAACTCAATAACATAACGACTTAAGCGCTTTAATCGTTAACACGAGTCAACTGAGCATAATAATAAAAACTCCTCAGCAGTGTATAAAAGAACAACATGTAAAGCTGCCTTAGTGCTACTAGCGCTGAGTGTAACAAGTCAAACTGGACTTACTCAAGAACGTGTTCAAGCAAACGAACAACAAGTTGAAATAATTTCGGTGATAGGCAGCCGTGTTGTAGGACGTTCAGTTGAAAATTTATCCGTTCCTGGAGATATTTTATCTGCCCAAGCGCTACTAAATACCGGCCAAACAGAAGTCGCGAGAATGTTGCAGGCCATTGCACTTTCCTTTAACTTTTCCAGTTCATCAATGAATGATGGAACTGACGCTTTACGCCCCGCAACACTGCGCGGTTTAGGTCGAGTTCAAACGTTAGTGCTGATTAATGGTAAACGTCGTCATCAAGCAAGTTTAATACTTCCGTTGGTCGCGGTAGTGCCGGCACAGGTGTGAATGCTATTCCTGCGGCATCGATAAAGCGTATTGAAGTATTGCGTGATAGCGCAGCTGCACAATATGGGTCAGATGCGATTGTGGGGCTAATAAATATTGTTCTCAATGATCAAAGTGAAGGCGGTAACCTCGCCGTTTCTTATGGTAAGAATACGGCTGGCGACGGTAAAACCACTAACATTGATCTATCAAAGGGTTTTATTAACACCACGTTAAACTTGCGAAAAAAAGGTTTTACCAACCGTTCAAGTTTACATGGCTCATGTCAGTTTGCTGGTTGTACACAACTTGATAGCGGTGATTATTTATTGAGTGACTCACGTGAAGCAACGGCTGTACGTAACACCTTTCGCATTGGTGATACAGACTCAGATCAAATTGGACTTACCATAAATACTGGCTACGATTTAGCTGATGCTCAATCATATAATTTTATTACCTATTCAAGCCGTGATAATGAATCTGCAGCTTTTTTTCGAGATAATGCAAACCGCAATGGTAACGCATTACTGCCCGATGGCGATGCGATAATTCCTGCTGGTTTTTTACCTAAAACCAAGACTAAAAAAAAGGTTACTGAAACGTATACCCCGGCAGATACTGCCTTAGGTGACATTTCACCAAACGATGTATTTTCTGAACAAGCGATTTCAATTATTGAAGAATGGCAACCTAAAGACCATATTAGTCTAAGTGGCTTATCTAAAATTGCTCAGTTGAATGTTAACCTCGCTTTTAATCGTTATAGTGAATACAGGGTACTCGATGGTGAAAGACAAACCTATAGTGCTAAACTCTTGACAGATTATCGTCTTAATTATCAAGTTAACGATGAGCTTTCATTTAATATCTGGGGCAATAATATCTTTGATGTTTACCCTGATAAGAATACCCTAGGTAATTCTCGTTCAGGCACTATTGTTGATGATAAGGGCCGAGTTGTAGTTAACCGCCCAGTGGGGGCAATTATTCACGTCGCTCGGCACCTTTTGGCTTTAATGGTGCTTATTTTACACTGGCGCTGAATACCATTTCTAAAACATGATCTCTTTTACTAAAAAAGCAAAGTACTATACTTTGCTTTTTTTAAGGTTTAATTCACTTAAGCATCGGCTTAAAATAAATCGATTTCCCCTTCTTCGATAGCCGCGGTTTTAACTTCACCACGACTTAATAATTCTTCAAAGAAGGTGATTTTATTTCTACCATTTTCTTTACTGTAATAAAGTGCCTGATCAGCATAATCAATAGAAGTCACATGAAAAGTACCTCGTTTAAACTCTGCTACGCCAATACTGACGGTAATATCATCGACACTAGGAAAACTATAATCTGCAACACTTTGTCTAAATCTTTCTAATATTTCAGCGCAGTCTTCATCATTTTCTGCGGCTAATAAAATGATAAACTCTTCTCCTCCAAAACGAAATTGCAGATCTTCTTGCCGAAAGCTTGAACGAATAATTTGTGCGAGATGAATTAGAATTTCGTCTCCGTATAAATGTCCAAACCTATCATTAACTAGCTTAAAGTGGTCAATATCGACCATAGCTAACCAAAATCGTGTTGTGGGGTGCGGTGGTTTATCGGTTAATTGCCTCCTTTCATCAATATCTTCAAAGCTTGCGGGGAGACTATCAAAAACCTTTGAGATCGCTGAATCAAAAGTTTTTCGATTGGCAAGACCTGTTAATTCATCTGTTTGAGATTCGTTCAACAGGGTAAAAAAATTATTATAAATACTTAAAATTCCAGAGAGGATATAAGACTGAACTTTATCGGCTTGTTCTTTTAAATTCACCACTAAAAATTGCTCACCTTTTCTGTCGTGGTGAAGTAATAAAATTAATAAATAGCCTTTAGGTGTTTTTAAGAGTTGTTCTTTAATAGATGAGGCATTCATACTTTTGAAGGCATTTTTCAAAATATCATCAACTTCAACAGAGGCATTGTTGACTGTGCATGTGCTGTTCTCAAAAGTAATAGCCGATATAAACTCACCTTTTTTATTAGTGGTGATTATTTTAACTTTTGAGCAATCCATCATACTGTTAACACTTTTTAACAGACTAAATGCTAATAACTCTTTATCTCGGTGAGAAGTAAAGTTAGCAATATGGTCAACAAGTATATTCGATTGATACATTAAAAAGGTCTTCTTTATTGGTAGAGAGTAAATTAAATAGCAAAACCTAGCGGCCATTTAAAACTTGTGGCTATTAAAATATCATTGCCACTTATTTTTATTATAGCTGACTAAATGCAAGCAGCAGCGATAACGCAGACATATTAATAAAATAAAAGCGCTATAAACTTGCTTGGATAAAGAAAGAAACAGCGAGTTAAATGGGTAAATATGTTTAAAATGCCATTTAACTCGTGGTAATAGTATGTTTAATTAGTTGCTAAGCATAAAGATCGCGCGCATATTTTTAATCTTAGCTATCAGGGTCAAGACCCTGCTTAATTTTTTCTATGCGCTCTTGATGCCTATGATGTGCTTTCAATGCATTAACAGAAAAAGCGCCAACAATGGCAATAATAGGTATTAATAATGCTAATGTCGCTGGATTAAGTAGCGTTTCTAACCATCTCATCGGTAAGTCCTTTTAAAGTTATTAAGCTAGTGTTAATCATTACTCTTCGAAATAGGTACCCCAACCATCATAATCAACGTTACAAAGCTTAGCTAGATCAAACATTTTCTTAGTTTCTTCGAAAATAATATCTTCATCGAGCGGTTGTTCAGTAATAATATCAAAAGCGAAAACTTTATCGCCATTTTCTAGTTCAGCTTCTTCAGGATCTTCTATTTCTAAACCCATTTTAAAAGCCGTAATAGCTGCTTTTTCTAGGACATCAAAATCTGTACTAGAAAAATGATGCTCAATAGTGTGATGGACCTCTTCGTTGGTACCATCTTCGATAAGAGCATTAACTAAATTATTAGTGTGATCTTGCCATTGTTGCAAATCTTCATCTATCATCATCATCTCAATTTTTAAACTTTATTTTTTAGAATTAGCTCGTTTCCCGACTCTTTACTGAGCTCAGCAATTTTCACAAGCATGTTTTTATGGGCGGTGTTAGCGACTTCTCGAATACTTTCTTTAGCTTGGCTATTAAAATATATAGGTTCTAATAGCTCAATAATCAATTTACCATTGTTCCAACGACCTAATTTTATCTTGCCATGTAAATTACTAACACAAACAGAAATAATAGGTACATTTGCTTGTTGCGCTGTTCGAAATGCGCCGGTTTTAAAAGGCAGTAAACCTTTACCATTACTTCTAGTCCCTTCTGGGAACAACCACACAGATAACTCTTTTTCCGTAATCTTTTTTGCAGTTAACGCTATGGTATTAATAGCTTTACTTGAATTTGAACGATCAATTAAAATGTTACCTGTTAACCAATACATTTGGCCGAAAAAAGGGATCCACTTTAAACTTTTTTTCCCAACGCTAACGGTAGAAGGCTGAACAGCCGCACTAACAGTAAACATATCGTAGCTATTTTGGTGGTTACATATATAAACTGCTGGACCAATATCTTTGATACTTTCGGGTATTCTCACCTCAATAGTTAAGCCTAAAAGTGTCGAAACTTTACTCAAATAATGCGAGGTATGAAAAACATTATTACGATGAAAAGGTCGTAAAACACTATAAATACAAGCAGCACAACAAATAAAGACTAAAGCTAGTGTCATTAAAATAAAGCGAATTATTGCTAACAAATTTACATCCTAATTATTATATATCGGCGCAGTATACCTTATAGATGTTCGACTACAAAACACCTTTTTGCTAACTAAAAAGGGCTAAACGGCGAGCTCTGTCTAATGGAAATTACCGGGCTATTTGAATTTCTCTATATTTCATATAAAGAACTTTTAAACGCTCGTACTCAAAAGCTGAGCCTGAAGCATAATACCTAAAGGGTAAATTAGCGCGCGTATCAATACTACGTAAAAAGGAAAGTAATATCTCTTCCTCGCCACTGACACCTAATTCATCAATGACGGTTTGCAAGGCAAACATATCAATTCCTGCACCGGTCGCATCTCGTAACGAAGATGGGCCTAATAAGGGCAAGACCAAATAAGGCCCAGACGCAACACCCCATACGCCCAGTGTTTGACCAAAGTCTTCATTTTGTTCATCAAGGCCAATTGTTGTTGCCACATCAAATACCCCAAAAACACCAAGGGTGGTATTTACCACAAAGCGACCAAAAGTTTCAACGGCAACATTGGCTTTACCTTGTAAAAGAGCGTTAATAAAAACAGCAAATTCGCCTAAATTTTTAAAAAAATTGCTAACAGCTTTTTCAACCAAATCAGGTGTTATCGCTTTATAGCCAGCAACAACAGGTAAGAGTAAATATTGGTCTGCTTTTGCATTAAAGTAATACATGCGCCGATTGAACCCTTCCCAAGGATCTGCATATTGATTGGTAACCGCTATTTTTTCATAAGCTAAAGACAACTTCACTCGAGGCGCTTCAACATTATTTTCTAATTCAGGTACTGATGAACAGCCGCTAAGTAAGCTAACCAATATAATTACGCTCTTTTTTATCAATGAATTATAAAACGCCATTATTCGTCAACACCTTGAAACTGGCTATGCATATAAGCAACAAAACTCACTCTATCAATGTTTCCACAGTGTCCACCACGCGGGAATATTTTTGCCCTTGCGCCAAAAACATCTTGTAAATATTTAACCTCACCCTCAGCTAAAATAATGTCATCGGCGTTAGTCACTAAACTTATTTTGGTGGTATTGCGTAAATAGCTTTCTATATTTTTCAATCCCAGTCGTGCAATAAGTTCCTCACGCGTCAAATTCACCTCACTTTCTTGTTGCCAAGGCACTAGCACTTTTTCAAAGTAGTCCTTAAAAGTGATAACACTGGCTCGATACATCGAATGGGTAATGCTTTCAAATTTATCAATAACATGATTTTTATAAATAATACCACCAACGTTATAACTAACATCTAATGCAAACAGCATGTCCGTTGACGACATCCTAAATGATGCACCGATTAACAGTTTTAATTGCGCTTCTGATAATTGGGCATCTTCGAATAAAGCATAAATAGCACTTTGAGAAAACGAAGATGACTCTTGCTCTGCATAACTGTTAGCAAAACCTCTAAATATATCATCAAGCATGGTTGCCGCCGCATCAGGGCCATTTTCTTTTAAATCTAAATAGCTATCAAGAATATTAACTGAGTTGTATAAACTGACTGGCGGATTGATCAGCACAACTTTTTCAAAATTAAAAGTCTGCTCACTTTCATCGAGCTTAGCAACATAAGCTGAGTGAGCGCCACCGAGACTATAGCCCGTTAATGAGAATGTTGTTGCGACGACATTATTTTCAGTAATAACTTGCTGATAAACCTTTTGCATGATGCGATAAAGGTTTTTAGCATCTTGCTCTAACACCCCAGGAAAATCAGTAGACGAGTCTAAGTTAATAATAAAATTAGAATAAGTGGGCGAAGAAAGAGAAATGACATGATAGCCTTGTTGGAACAATGTTTTTTGTAAGCTGATCATCTTTTCACTGTTATAGCTTGCTCCTGTGCCGGCAATAATAAAAACTAATGGCGCTTGCTCTGCTTGTTTTACCAGTGAGTATTTCATTTTAGTGCTATACCAAAACACCTCAGGAATTGACGAGATTGAGCGTAATACTATCGTTTTTTCTATCGTGGGAATTTCTAAAGGTAATATTGCTTGGGCTTCTTGGCAATATCCGGTAACCGTTGCTTGATATCGCGTGTACTCTAGATCACAAGTATCGACGTTTACTTCTACTTCGGCTTGGTCATTAGCACTACATGCTGTCAGCAACAACACAGCACATATAGTTAAAAATCGCACAACTTCCCTTACTCTTTGACATAATATGATTAAATCTTTAGGCTATAATTATAACTGACTATTGATCAGGCTGCTAAAGAGCAGCCGATATTATCTGCAATAAAACACAGATAAATAGCGTCGTTAAAGCCCATTACTGCCCCCTAAATATTTTATTAGGCGGATTTTCTCCTGATGCCCTTTCTATATCGGACAAGGTTAATTCTTCGACAAATCAGATGTTAAGCGAAAAAAACTACTATTTAAGCTAAATATAACGTCTTTCTTTCAATACTTGCCTATAGTTAATATCGAGTAAAAGTTAATTAAAATAATAAAAATATTAATTTTTTGGAATAGGTTCTCTAATGAAAATATTGATAATATGGATGCTATCACTAATATTTACCCTAAGTGTATTGTCTAATGCACAAGCCTACGACGAGGAAAAAGTCACCCATAACGTTATAGAGGGATCATTAATTAGCGATTGGGCGAATTCGGCGGTAATTTTTGAAGCCTTCGAAAAAGGTTATGATCTTGAAGCATTAGGATTTCCTCTTGCAGGCAAAGCCATTAACCCATCGGACGTAGCATTAATTAACAAATCTCAAACTCGCCAAATAGCGATCGTCTTTGAAAATAAAGCTTTCAGTGCCCAAAGTGGTTTTTCACACCAAACAGTTGATCATGTTAATCAGCAGACTTTTTTTATTCAAGGCAGTTATCGAGTGCTGCAACAAGAAAAATTTGCCTTACTTGTTACCGCAAAAGTAGAGTCTTTAAGTGAACATTCTATTTACCAATTTTACAGTAACGACTTTGTTTCCAGCGAAATATCGTCCAGAGATATTAATGGCGCAAAATCCTATGCTAGGCTTGGCATTCTAGGTCAATATTCTATCAACAATAACTGGTTTGTAACCGGAGGGCTAACATCAACAGCTCACGAAGATTCTACAAATAATTTACCTATTGATAATATACAAAAAGAACAAGTGGCGGTATTTGGCACCACCTATACTTTTTAATTTTTAATTTTTAATCACTATAAAAAAGCGCTACCATAAAATGGTAGCGCTTTTGTTATCATGCTATTTGATGTTACTTTAGCTGATTAGAATAAGCTTTCATCAATATCAAACAAGGTATCACAACCGGCTTTAATAGACGCAGCCAATGATAAACGACGTGGTAACAAACGTGCAAAGTAATAGCGCGCTGTTTTTATTTTACTTTCGTAGAATTCATCACTTGAACTTGCCTTAGCCAACGCTGACTCAGCCATTTTAGCCCAAACAAATGCCATTGCCGTGTAACCAAATACATGTAGGTAATCGTTAGCTGATGTTCCTAACTCTTCAATATTGCCTTGCGCTGCTTTAAGGATGTGCTGGGTTAACTCAGCTAAATCAATATTGGCATCTTTTAAAGGTTGAATAAATTCTTGCATATTATCTGCCGACGTTTGCTCAATGTAAGTATTTACTTCATTAATAAAAGTCTGCATTAATTCGCCTTTACTCGCGGCTACTTTTCTTGCTAATAAATCCATCGCTTGAATGCCGTTAGTGCCTTCGTATATTTGTGCAATACGAACATCACGAACTAGCTGCTCTTGTCCCCATTCACGGATATAACCATGACCACCTAAGACTTGTTGACCTGCGACGGTATTATCAAGACCTAAATCGGTAAAAAAGGCTTTAGCTAAAGGAGTCATTAAAGCGGATAAACTCTCACCCTTAGCTTTTAATTCGCCTTCACCATAGGTTGCCATATCAAGTGTCATTGAAATATACGTAGATAATGCTCGCGAACCTTCAGTTAATGCTTTCATGTTCAGTAACATACGACGCACGTCACCATGAACAATAATAGGATCAGCTGCTTTCTCTGGATATTTAGCGCCCGATAATGAACGACCTTGTAAGCGATCTTTAGCATACTCTAAAGCGTTCTGGTAAGAACGTTCTGCCGCACCAATACCTTGAATGCCGACGCCAATGCGTTCGAAATTCATCATAGTGAACATACAGGCTAAACCTTTATTCTCTTCGCCGACTAAGTAACCTTTTGAACTATCAAAATTCATCACACAAGTTGCTGAAGCGTGAATACCCATTTTATGTTCAATCGAGCCACAAGTAACATTATTAAAGTCACCTAATGATTCATCTTCGTTAACTTGATATTTAGGAACTAAAAATAGAGAAATACCACGAGGACCCGCTGGTGCACCTGGTAATTTGGCCAAGACTAAATGAACGATATTATCAGTGATGTCGTGTTCGCCAGCAGTAATAAATATTTTTGTACCGGTAATAGCAAAGCTACCATCGTCTTCAGGAATGGCTTTGGTATAAATTAATCCTAAATCCGTGCCAGAATGAGGTTCAGTCAAACACATGGTTGCCATCCAGTCACCTGCATACAAACGTGTTAAATAGCGCTCTTTTAATTCATCTGTCGCATGCTTAGCAATCGACAAGCCAGCACCTGCCGTTAGGCCTGGATATAATGAAAATGCGATATCTGCTGAACAAAGCATTTCTTCGTGTAATGCTGTGATCACTTTAGGCATACCCATACCACCAAAATCAGGTTCACCACCTAAGCCTGTCCAACCACCATCAGCATAAGTTTTAAAGGCTTCTTTATAACCTGGAGCAGTTGTTACTTTGCCATCATTGAAACTTACGCCAATTTCATCACCTTGGCGTGAAAGTGGCGCTATTTCTTGTTCAGCTATTTTGGCACATTCTTGTAAAATGGCTTGTGCGGTCTCGCGATCGACATGCTCTGATAAGGTAGGCATTGACTGCCACATTGCTTCCATTGAAAAAACATCATATAACAAAAAATTCATATCTTTTAATGGTGCTTGATAATCAGCCACGGTATTCCCCTAATATTTTTTAATGTTACGACAAATAACATTGTAATTTAACTTTTGAAACAATCATTTCAAACATGCGTTTGAATATAGCAAAATCTGCTTAAAAGTAAAGCGTCAACGCTAAATATTAAGTCATCTCTTGTCTATTGGTATGAAAAGTAAAAATGCGTTAATGTTAGCATAGGTAATATCTTTGCTAGTGGTTTGATTATTTTCGATGACTTCCCCTATTTTAACTAAATTCTTATGCATGACGCTGTGCTTTTTAATGCCTTCTTTGGCCTTAGCCGAGCAACTCGCTTTTTCAAAAATAGAAAAAGGCGATAACTACCAATTTAATTATCAATGGCTCGATTATCAAGGCGAAGCCCAGAGCCTACAATTTTCACTGGCTAAACAAGCAATATTTGATCGTTTTAGAAACTTCAAAGTTTTTAAAGCTGAGATGGCAAAATATTCAATTAATAATGCCCTACAAAAGAAGTTACGTGCAGAGCCTATTCGCGGGGTAATGATTAATTTTAGTAAAAATTCCAATGAAGATGAAATTGTCATAAAAGGTAGAAATAACCAAGCAATAAATGCCGCTTACGCTAAAATCCATCAGTTAAAACAAACTTTAAGTGATGAATATTTAGCAGAAAATTACTATCATCAATTTATAACTCATGATCAAATTAACGCGGTAAAACCAGACCATGGACGATTTGCAAATATTGCCAGTATTGATTTAAAGTCGATAAAACCTATGATTCTTAAAAAGTTTTCAATAAAAAACATTCGAAAAGTAACCGATTATGTTTTGGGATTTGTGCAAAGTATTCCCTACGCTACTTTAGAGTCAAGAGTGACCGCCTCTGGAGCCGGTTTTAACCCGCCATTAAAGTTATTATGGGAAAATCAAGGCGATTGTGACAGTAAAGTAACATTAACAGTGGCTATTTTACGTAGCCTAATGCCACGTATTAAAATGACTTTAGTTTTTATTGATAATCACGCTTTACTCGGCATTCAACTGCCTGCGCAAGCGGATGACCAAACGGTTGTTGTTGATGGCATATCATATGTGCTGGCAGAGCCAACGGGACCTAGGCTTTTACCTTTAGGAAAAATAGCACCCGCATCAGAGTTAGCCGTAGGCAACGGACATTACACAGCAGAGCTGTTCCATACAAAAGTAAAACGGCTATTAAAAACTGACCTGAAAAAATAATAAAACGACTATGCTCGATCCACAACACTAACGGCAGCTTTCATTAATTTAATGTCAATGCCAACCAGTGATTTAAACTAATTAAGCACGTCTAAAATACCTAAAAGTAGTAATTCCGCACTGATAGGTTTTGCCATATGCTTATTCATGCCAGCTGCCAAGCTTCTTTGCTTGTCTTCTTCACGGGCGTGCGCAGTCATCGCGATAATAGGTATGTGATCAAATGCTTTTTGTTGACGTATTTTTCTAGTCGCTGTTAACCCATCCATTATCGGCATTTGAATATCCATCAGTACTACATCAACATCTTGGCGCTTATCGGCCAATATTGCCAATGCTTCTTTACCATGACCTGCAATAATGACATTGGCTTGCATCGTTTTTAATAATTCTTTCGCGACCAACTGATTGACTAAATTATCTTCAACTAATAAAACATTAATACCCTTTAGATTATTAACATCTTGTGACAAAAATTGTCCAGCAATCAAGCGGGAACTTGCTGTTTCAGCCGCGAGTTCTTTAGCTGTTATTGCTGACAATAGCTTACTGACAAAGCTTCGATAAAGCGGTTTTTCGAGCAAGATATAAGAAAGTTTTAATGCTTCAATACGTTCAATGATTGCACTTGATATTCCTTTAGCCATGGGATGACTTATTGCTAATAAAATTTGATTATCGAGACAGCTTTGATATATTTTTTCTGGATCTTTAGCAATACTTTCTTCGTCAGTGATCAGCGCAACATTTTCATTGTTTTTGTATTTGTCGAGTTCAGACAACGCCGTGATATGAACATGGCTAATTAGAGGTCCGGCTAGATGACCGATTAATGATTCGGATAATACTTGAGAATAACTGCACAAGGTCAGCGCTGATTTTTTGCTTGATGTATCATGTTCTACAACGCTAAAAGGTAAAATAAAGGTAAAGCTTGTGCCTTTACCTAAATCACTTTTTAGTGAAATGTCACCTGATAAAAGGTTGACAATTTGCTGACAAATAGACAAACCTAAACCTGAACCGCCATATTCACGGGTCATCGACTCGTCTGCTTGACGAAACGCTTCAAATAAGTGGCCTTGTTTTTCTTGGGCGATACCAATGCCAGTATCAGCAACGATAAAGCGTACTAAAACTTGTGAATCATCAAAAATAATGGCTGAAGCATAGTCACTGGCCTTAACCTTTTCCACCGTCAGTGAAATTTCACCTTGATGGGTGAATTTCATCGCATTATTGAGTAAGTTTGTCAGCACTTGCACCAATCTCATATCATCGGTTAAGACAATGTCTGGCACATCAACAGCAATATTTATTTTTAACGATAATTGTTTATCACTGATCATACCGATATTAAGTTTGACGGCTTGATCGACTATTTTATCAATACTTGCCGGCATTTTTACTACCGACATATTGCCAGATTCTATTTTAGCTAAATCAAGCACTTCATCAACCAAATGTAACAAAGACACTGACGCGCCTTCAGCATTTAATAAATGCTGCTGCTGCTCATTGGTCAAACGTGTTCTGGCTAATAAAAATAACATGCCTTTAATCGCATTAATCGGCGTACGTATTTCATGACTCATATTGGCTAAAAACTGACTTTTCGCTTGGTTAGCATATTCGGCCTGATTTTTGGCTTGTTCCAAAGCGACATTCGCCGAATATTGCGCGCTAACATCGCGTACTAAATTGATTGTGCCAACGATTTCAGCCGTTTGACTATACAACTGGTTACTAAAAACTTCATAAGTATTAGACGGTGTTTCAACAACTTGCGCTAACCCTTGTTCTGTTGACCGGGTTAGTGACGCTTCAGACATGGTAACTAATGATTGACCTAATTCCATGCTGACCACTTCATCACTACATTTACCAATAAGATCTAATGAGCCCGTTTGAACGAAATTTTCAAACGCTTTGTTATAACCCATCATGGTGCCATCCAAATCGTTAAAAATAATGTAATCTGGAATAGCATCCATCACCGAACGCAACAAAGCATAATCACGTTGGTGTTGTTCACTCTTTAACCGTAGCGCTTGAGTTTTTTCGTTAACCCGCGTATCGAGAACCACATTTTGATCTTTCATTTGTTGTAATAAGGTGCGATTTTGTCCAAAAATATCTTCAACAATTTTAAACCAATACGACCAGTCTGCCGGTGGCTTTACTTTACCTGGGTCACCATTTGAGCAATGTTCGATATGATTAATAAATTCTTTCGTTGGCTTCATAAACGTTTTGCGCGTCACGATATAAATGATGCTCATAAAGGTGAATAGCCCTAAAAACAATAAAATAAGCATCACGATAAGCCGATTAAAAATAGAGGACGTAAATTCTTGATAAGGCTGGTATTTAAGTAAAACCCAGCCATTAATTGGTAATTGATATTTTTGAATAAGCCATGAACCTTCTTGATGACTATCGGGTAATTGGTTAATACGCTGGTAGGAGTAATTTGCTAATTGCTTGGGTGCAATGTCTTGCCAAGTCAGCTTAGTTGACAAGGCTTTATTCTCAGCGGTTTTATGGATCAAAATATTGTTTTGTTCATCGAGCAGGACTAACGCTTGATTGGGTTTATCAATATTAGGCAAGCCGTCACTCAAGCTTGATAAACTAAAGTCCATTAGCACCGCGCCTGCAAGTGATTTATTACGGTATACTGCCGTACCCAATGAAACGATTAAGCCTTTACCTGCAGAATCTAAATAAGGTGGTGACCAAACAAAATTGTTATCACCGGGCAGCAGTGTTTTAATGTTATTAATATTGTCATTATTGAGATTATGTTCTGAAAATCGCCAACTATCCCGCCCTATCCACGGATAAAGGCTGACGAATTGATTTAAAGAGACATAATAAAACCAGTTAGATTCTTTAATGGAGTTTTTGGCAATAATAAAGGCCGGTGTTAACGCGTTGGCCATCGCCAACTCTTGCTTTTGTAACTCATCAAAGTCAGCAACCTGACCTATGCCCGTAATACTTCCTCGGTAATTTTTGCGATGGGCAAATGAATCTCGACTATTTTTCTTTAAATAGAATTCATTGCCATCTTGTTCAAGTGGAGGCGTTGTAGCGAGTAACTCTTCAGGGAAAGAAAGGTGATAATTAGCAAATTTTTTGATACCCGTAATGCTTTTTAAGCCCAAGATCAGCGTGTTTTCTAACTGCTTAGCACGGGTATTTAAGGTACGAAGCTCTCGTGCTTGGTAAGAATCTAACTCGATAAAATATCGGTAATAAGCTATCGACACAGCAATCAATGTTATCACGATAAATACAGCCAAAACAGAGCGATTGTAACGACTAAACACCTGTTCTTTAGAGGACTTATCAAACACTGTTGCAACCTTATATTTATTCAGATAAATTTAATTGATGGCGATTAATACATCTTACTTAAAATAGTCTTTGATAACTAGTCGCTCGGCTAAGTCGGTCAATTATCAAAAACAAAAGGCTCAAAAATGAGCCTTTTAAATATCAAAAATAAAATCAACTGATCCTATAAATTTTCCTCGGCAAAAGCAGCTAACCGGCTTCTCACCACACCATTTAAATTAATGGTTGAGCTACCTGAAAAGTCTTTAAAGCGTTCAACAATATAGGTCAACCCTGAGGTAACCGCAGTTAAATAATTACTATCGATTTGGGCAAGATTACCTGAACAAACCAGCTTGGTCCCCTCGCCACAACGGGTGATAATTGTTTTTAATTGCGATGCCGTTAAGTTTTGACATTCATCGAGTAAGACCAAAGAATTTTGAATGCTTCTGCCACGCATAAAATTCACTGACTTAAACTGAATATTCGCTTTTTCCATAATGTAATCAAGGCTACCATTCATATTTTCATCTTGCTTATGTAATACTTCTAATGAATCGGTAATAGCCGCGAGCCAAGGCGCCATTTTTTCTTCTTCTGTTCCGGGTAAAAAGCCAATGGACTCAGCTATTTCAGGAGTACTGCGCGTAACGATAACTTTATCGTATAAGCCACGTTCTATCACTTGCTCAAGCGCTGATGCCAGCGCTAACAGTGCTGATGGGTATGCTAGTATTAATTCTTGACAGACCGACTGACCGACTCTAACTTTATATTAGTACTTGGTTTTAGGTTTTTCAACTTATATTCTAAGGTATCTATCAAGGATTGGCTATGTTTACGGTCTCGAAGTACACTGAAAAAGAGTATAAAATAAGTACAAACAAACTGACACTTGGTAATTTGACTGTTTCTGGTGACTGCTTACTTGAAGCAATGTTGAGTTTACTGAGGATACGTACAACCAATAAGACCATATGCTATCAATTAAAGAATGCGTTACACCTTGCTATAGCCGGCCTTGACTCTCTCCATATGAAAAACCTTCTACTTGAACCTTCGCAAAATGTATCGGTGAACGATGTGATCGCTGGTTACAAAGTATTCGAACGGCGTCTTGTACTGGAGTCATGTATAGACAAATCTAAAGCTTCGATCAGTTCAGCCTTTCGCTCCTTGCTGTCGGATACCAATTTTAGGCTATCTGACGGTACTCTAATCGGCCAGTGTGGCTTCGTGTCTAGCATTAGGCGGAAAGTCGGGCCACTAACACTTGCCCCTTGCTACTCGAATGATATCCAGGCGCTTAGGATTCGTGGCGACAATACAACGAAAGCATACGTCATTTTCGATCCAGATGCATTGCCCGGCCTTATGCAGTCTGGTGGATTACTGGATCTCAGTCTGCAGCAAGCATCAAAATTCTCACAACAGGAACCACTCCAAAAGACTGGCCCACAACACTTGTTACTGGCATTGCAAACTGTTACAAAATCTACCAACGCAACAGACATCAAAAAGGTTCTGAATAGCCAGCCAGGCGTTCTCAATGCCATTGACGTCCTCAAGGGGTTCACACAACTCGAAGATATACTTCAATCAGCTAACATAAAATTGGCGCGATCTAAGAGCGCTAAGCTTCGCTCTGTATTAGAACTCGGCGGCAAGACCCTGGATGGTATAAAGGTTAGTGCCTGTGAATTCTCCACCCGATTTCTAGTTGGCGACAAGATACGTTCGAGTGATGAACAAATGCTTCCTATGGGGGCTATTCCCTTGTTCTCGAAAAAATGTCGCGGAGATAAGATCTGTCATTATATCGAAGGAAACTGCCGCCCTACTGATGCTGATGCGATCCTAAACACAGCGCTGACAAACCTATCCCTCCATTCAGAGAAGCACCCCCTTCCATATCCAGCTCCTCTCAACATTCGTAACGCTTTGAGTGCACTTTTCGGTAAAAGCTACATCAAGGACCGTTGTTCATTTCTGTTTGCCCATTCTGGTAAATTAATAACTGACAAAAAGCTATCACAGGAGGCTACTGCGGCACACGAAATTATTGACCGCCTAGAATCCCCCACGAGCCTTGCACATGCAATCTTTTCCATGCTTTCCCAGCATAGCGACTTAGGTGAACGCGCTATCACGGCTCACAAAAAGACGATTTTTCGTAAGCATCTAGATAAACGAGAAAGAGTGGCGAAAAAGGTCATAACCGCAGTCTGTTTGTCCGCAGAAGAGAGAGAAAATACAGCCACTCATGCTACCACAAAAGAGGGAGCGATTGTCCATCCGCATGCCCCTGAAATACAGGTATTTCTAAAAACTGGAGGACTGCTTGAAATGTGCTTTATAAACACAAAATGGGACGTATTTCACAAGGAGTCTCAATCCACGGAGCCCTACCACTCACGGACCGCTGTTTCAAAGGCTCTACGATTCCTGACACAGCAGGTCAATATCCCATATATCCAGGTCCTGCTTACGTCACCACCAAGTCAAATTACGCCTAGAGATCTTTATCAAGCCTACAAAGAGGTTGAATCGGTTCTCATTGTTAATGCAACAAGCGCGAATTTGAGTAGAGCATTACGGGGTTTTATCAGAAGAAATGCTGGTGAAATTAGCCGTGGGCATCAGGTGAATTGCTTCTCATACCGAACCCGCTTCGTGACTCAGGATCTGTCCCGCACGCTGCCGTGTACTCCGAAAGCCCACTTCACCTTACAAAAAGTGAATATGAGCAAATTTGAATATCTCCCATTTGACAACGATATATTGTCAGGTCTCATGCGCCCCGGTACATTGCTTTCAGAGTGTCTTTTGGCCTCTGAATCCACCCCAATGAATTATTCCTCCGCCTGTAACATATACGACATACTGGAGTACATTTCTCACAGTAACGCAACATCACTGAAATTTTTTCTTAATACAAAGCGAGGCGACATCACCAAGGCGATGGTGATTGACGCACTGATCGAATTTGAGACGCTACTATCGCACCAGAAAAACCTTGCTAGACCTAACCAAAATAGCACCATGTTTCGAGTGTTCTTGGCTAGATGGGCAGGTCCCATCGCTGGGGCCAGCAGTATACATAAAATCCCTTTTCAAACCCGGTTCGATGCAAGTGGCAAGGTTAAGTGCATTTCACCGTTTACCCTGTCAGGGATAGACAGTGCAGGTCAGCAGTCCACTGTAAAATTTGATACTTACCGAGCTCCGAATCTTTTCAAGAAACAGGGGCTACTCGCCAAATCATTATTAACTGCCCGAAAACTATCTAAAGCAAAGCCACTACCGATAGCGCAAGTACAGCAGTGGTCGGCGCTTGTCGAGCACTTCATCAACAAACAAAATATAGAGTGTGGCGTAGGGATGACCAGCTTATTAAGCAGCAAGCTCTCGGAAACCGACCGACGGAAGTTGGTTAAAGGGCTTAAGGCAATAGAGAACCTAATCGAACTTCGAGATACAGGTATTCACGATACAGACTTTCATGCCATACTGTCACTCTTGAGCCTGAGTGGTGAAAAGACATCTGAGGGGCGGTTGCTGTCGGAGATCCGATTCACTTGTCGGTTTTCACCGACCCCGACTATGACGGTGATACAATTCAACGTCAAGGACAAGCGCAATGGCAAAAATAGCACTGGCATCTATGATTTTGATATTACAGACATAGAATGGTGGGTGCCCGCCAACGGAATGCTAATTGTGGCCATTCAACGCGCAGCAAAAGAGTCGTTAACTGCGCCGCTATTCAGATCACGAATAAACACTATCTCAAACACAATAAAGATCCTATACAATGCACTAAATAATCCAGTTGTATCCATTGAAGAGTACAAATCTAACCAGGCTCTGAGGAACCTTTTAACCTCACCGGCTAGTCATCTGAGGAAACGTGATGTCATTTTAGGGCTGAAGCAGCTTGAGGATATCCTCGAGCAGATTCCAACCAAGAAAAACAGACACTCCGAGAGTTTTCGTTACTTGCTGAGTGTTTACGGCGACAGCATATCGAACGGCCTGAGCATTTCGCAATGTAAGTTTAAATCGCGTTTCTCTGCTAATGAGGAACAAGGCCACAGTGAGTTAATTATCCCTGTCGGAAAAAATGGAAAACCACTGAAGCCACCTATAATCCAGAGGCATGTGTCGACAAAGCAGCTAAAGGAAAAGATTAATGAGTATTACCAAAAGCCCATTGATGCCATTACCGATGCTTGCAGGGGGGAACTAGCGCTTTACTACAGATTGCTCGACGAAATAAACCCGCTTGTTGAACGCAGTGACGACGGCTCGTTCTCATACCCGATCCCTGAACCGGTTCGAAAGTTTGCCGGGCTGGCTGCGGTTAGAGAGATAACTAGTTTCAAAGCCGCTAAAAAAATAATAGAGCAGTTTTCACGTAAAAATGTACTCGCTGCTTTTTTGCAGTTACGCGCCGATACCCCCATGGTTCAGGTTGTTCATTGCCCCGGTAAGAGTCTACTTATTGGCTCGGAATTCAATTGCTGGTTCAAAGCATCGCCGACAGCGATGGCACCATTATTCTGGACTCCTTTTTTGCTTCCCCGGCAGATCCTGCTGATCTGCTTTATCCGTATAATGATCCATACGACCTGGAATAAAGACGTGATCGCCTCACTCACACACGAAAATCTACCGTATCCGTTACCTGCCGGTCGCTTTTTCATCCAGGGTTATAAAGACAAGGTGGGAAAATCCACTAAGCATGTCGAGGTCACACCCGCCCAGTCTAGCGTGAAAGAGGCCATTGAGCTGCTCGGCAAGCACCATGCAAACATGGTCAAGTTAGGGATGACACCGCAAACCATTTGGGAAACTCCGCATTCTGATTCCCTGTCATTCCTGAATGCTTCTACGCTTGATGCGTTTAGGGAGCGCTACGACCTGCCGAAGTTTACGATTGAGCAGCTGGCTAAGCACATGATCAAAGTGCGTGAAGGCGTTGATGGCGATATCCGCAGGAGCCAAGAAGAACGGAACCATACAGGAGTAAAGACAACCGCCGGGTATGTCGATCACCCCCTGTCCCGTGCGTTTCATGACGCCAACAATGCAGAGTTTCAGCGCCGACTGGAAACAATGGTTCAAGTCAGGTATGGCGGTGTGAAATCACTGCCCGAGTTTGGTCTATCTAAGGGCAACATAGACCTGAAACTGCTAGAAAATCCGAGCCAACCTACCGACATCCCGAGCTGGTTTATCCTGCCCGATGGCTCTACCTGCAAAGACATCTGGGCGGCGGTAGATAAGGCCAGCAAGTCTCAACGCTTGTGTGGTGGTCGCAAGTGTCATAGTGGCGATGGCTGCCCATACAACACCGTGATTATTGGGCCTGAAGAATTTGCGAATACCCTACGGAAACAGCGCTGGTTTATTGAACGCTGTGACTCCCTAATGCTTAAGCACACCCGAGAATATTTCGATGAGTACATTGCTCCGGAAATGCGCTTCGTATTCGGCCTCTCACGTTACGTTGAGGCTGCGGAACCAGAGTTTTACCAACAAGCAGAACAACTACTAAATGCCACTCAGGGGGGTGACGAATGAGCGTTGCCAAATTCTTAAGCCAGGACGAACTCCGTGAGTTTGAGGTGGCGCAATCAGATCGCCTGCAGGAAACTGCTCGTTCACTTCAAGTTGATGACGATAAATTGGAAATTGTGGGCACCAAACTGAAGTTCAAAAGCATC
This sequence comes from Colwellia hornerae, assembly GCF_007954355.1. Lineage (GTDB taxonomy): Bacteria > Pseudomonadota > Gammaproteobacteria > Enterobacterales > Alteromonadaceae > Colwellia_A > Colwellia_A hornerae. Next base: position 98,039 of record NZ_VOLR01000012.1, on the reverse strand, counting down.
GTTGAAGAATATCATTATGAATCAGAAAAAGATCTGGCTGAGATTTGGGTCCCAGGCTCAGGCGGCTTTGAACATCCCGTCCCGCTCTTGCTGTATCCGCACCATGCGCAGACAGTCATTCGCCGAATTGACCTCTTCGCTCAGGGTGTTAAGCATACGCCTTCATTCACTAAAAATGGGGCCCCAGGGGTGTTTGCAAACACCATCAAATTCATCGAGTGGGGTCTGCTGAACGATCACTATCTCTTGGAGAGCATCTCTAAGCGAGATATCAAAAAACTACATCAGGAGCTAAAGTATGGCGGCGTACCTCAAATGCTACAGATCCCCCAACGGCTGGACGCATACTGGCACTCCATAAAGGACGATGTAGAAGCGATACAGCACATTGTTCACATTGATGAAGCTGTACAAGCGCTGAACGCTAACCGACTTACCAAGCTGATCGGCGCATCAAACATTCAGGGGATGGTGCCCAAGTACCTGTACCAACAAATTGCCTACAAACTAAGAGAATCGGGATTCAAAGTCCGTGACAGGTTCGCCAGTGCTGGGGTTGGGGCTCCGTCTCAGCCAAAAGAAAAAACCCTGAGTACGCTATTTTCCCAGTGGAACGAATTGGCACGACTGGATGAAGGGGATCACCTCAGCATATTACCGTTCCCCAACGTACGTAAGCTGTCGCTTGATCTTGGTAAGCCATCTGCACGGACCCGCAACCTTCATACCGTTCAAGTTGTTCAATTACTGGGAACTGCACACTTGTGGATACACAAGGCTTCTCCCTTAATCATCCAAGTCATCCGGGATTTGAAGGCTACTATTAATACCAAATTTTCCCTAAGAACAATTCGAGAAACACTTTATAGCCCAGTGTTGGAGTCTTCACCGGCTTTGGACGAGTTAGAGCAGCTCACGGGCATCAACGTTTATCGCGGTAGCCCAAACCTAAGCACAAACGCCGAGGATGGTGTGTGGACCCTAATTGATTGCATCACAGCTTTGATGTCTGCCTGTTTTGTCGTACTACAGACATACAACGCCCGCCGAGAAGCCGAAATCCAAGACCCGGTAGTAGGGATAACGAAGCCGGAACATTTTCGTTGCGTTGATAAAGAGCATGGCTGGTATCAAGCCTACTTCTTCAATGCTAAGCACGGCGAGCGCTACTGGTACACACTAAATCGTGGGAGTACCAAAGCACTGCAGGTGCTATTCGACCTCAAAGACGCCTGGAACACGATAGAAACTACTGGCCTATTCAACGTCCCTAGCTTCACGCTTGACCACGACTACAACATCAAAGCCTACAAGTTTTCCTACAACAAAGGGAAATCCAGCCGTGTTTCAGGTAATAAATTCTTGCAACTCGTGTTTGGTGATAATGCTGACGCCGCCAAAGGCTCGCACATATTTCGACGGATTTACGCTCTCATATACCACTATCAGTACGAAAATAGGGAGTTGCTTGCACTGTGTCACCAGCTTGGCCACGTTGATCCTGACGTCACCGAAATCTATGTCACTGAACCGGCAGCGCGTGAGCAGCACGAGCAACTACAGTACAAGGTTAAACTCACAAACGATGAAAAAACGGAGTCCACTAGGCTCATCAAAGAAGAGAGTAAGGCTCTGGAGATGCTTATAGCGGAAGTTGATGTTGAAAAAACGTCTGAAGACATCCTAGCACTACTGATGGGCTCAATCAGTATGGCTGGTCGTTTCCCCGCGTATCTGAAACGAGTATTCAAAGTACTCTCCAAAAGCGTGAAGTTCAATAAGCAGGTCAAGAAGCGTCATCAGGCTGAGTTTGCCGACCTGCTCCCTGAACAACAAAGTGAAGAAATGGCCAAGTTTGTCTATAAGCGCGGTCACCGTAATCACCCAAAACCACATAACACATGCCACCGAGCCCACAGTACCCCACGTTCGCACAACGATCCTTGCGATCCAGTGGTATGTAAAGGATGCGCCTTCCAGGACGTTAAACAGACCCACATGGATATAATGTCTGCAGACCTGATTGAGCTGAGAGAAATTGCTGGCAATGAATTTGATTACAACCCGTTAGAGCGTATCCGTGCCGAAGAGGCAGCTGAAAACCTAGCACGTGTGGTGGCGCAACATAAGCGCACCATGGCAGGCAACGCAAGTTTATTCTCGGCATCATAGGAGTGATTAAAATGGACAAGCAACGCATTGAAGGCATTAAGAAACTGGAACAAAAGGTTAGAGTATTAGAGGGGTGGCTCGCAACGGATATTCCTCATCGCCTGTCAGACGATGGTAACCGTTTAGAGGACTCTAGAAAGGGAGGCTTTCAACTGGAGTGGTACCCAAAGTCTGTTTCAGGTCTTCGTGGCTGGAACGGCAGTAAGAACAATCCAGCCACTGTCGCCAAATACGACATTCCCAAGAACACTACTGCTCATACGACATACAAGGCCATTTCACAAGCTACCAGAGAGCGCATAGAAGGCACCTGTAAGTTACCTAGCCTGTTTGCCCGCTTAAAAGAAAAAGAAAAGATACAGTACGATAACGGGCACCTCAGCAAAACTCAAAACTTTAATTCCCAATTAGCTTTGGTGAAGAAAAACCATGAAGCCATTGCTCATGAAATGATTGCTCTACGCCTGGAAAACGACACTCTCAATGAGGATGTTCAAGTGAAAGAGCGGCAGATGATAGGATTGAAACTGCAGCATAAAACGGAAATAGAGTGGCGGAACAGACTGGCAAAGCAACAGCAACACCAAGTGATGGAACTGGAAGGTCAGAGTCACCACTTACGCCAACAACTGAATGAGCTAATGGAGAAAACTGGGATTTATCCGGAAGAGCCCACCCCACAAACGAATATCATTCAATTAAAGCAGGATGACTGATGAGCAAGACAGTAAAAGGGAAACGCAATGTTGCTAAGGCCATCGGAGACGAACGAGCCAATGCAATTGAGAAGTGGTTGGCATCGACCCCTGAAATTCCGCTCTACCAAGGTCGCGCAAACCAGGCAGCTATAGGACGAAAATTCAGCATAACAAAATCTACATGGGGCTCAAACCCAAGATTGGAGGTACTTTGGGAACGATTGAAAACAATGGTGGATCAACAAGTTAGTGATTCAGGTACGCCAGTCAATGTCTCTGCAGAGCAACCAGAAGAGGTACGTAAGCTCCTCAAGCAGAAAGATTTGCTCATTGACTGGCTGCGCCGCGAACTAGCTCGCGCCGAATCAAAAATCGAGTACATGGAGCAAGATAAGGCGGCGGAAGAATTACTTATCCTGACAGGACGTTTTATCCGGCATGACACCCTCAAGCAAAACTCTGAATCGGATCCTACACCTGGTTTTGAAGGGAGATCTTAACTATGCAACTTGATGTATTTAGCACAATAGCCCCTACGGTAAAACTCACGGGAATAGTAACAGGAGTTATTGATGCTAAAACTGATGGGAAGCTACATTTCGCTATCTTCAACCTCAAAATTGGTACAGACAAACACCGTGTGTTTTGCCGTTTCGGTACCATTGAGGATCAACCGTCGGTAGACGATATCTGGCATGTCACAGGCGAACACGAGGATGATCAGCGTTACGGCCCACAGTTCATTGCAACCGCCGGTGAACGTAAACCTATTGACGTTGATACTGATCAGACCCTAGTCTGCGATTACATCCAGCAGAGCAAATCCTTTAGCGGTATCGGAAAAAACTGGGTTGAAAAGATGAATAAAGCATTCCCCGATTCATTGGTCAAAACGTTAGAAACAGCTGATACTGTCACGTTTATTAAGCACCCCAGACTGAAAATGCCAGAAACCCTAGCAGAGTCTCTACTCTCGGGCTGGCGGCAATGTTCGACAGAAGTGAAGCTGCTCAAATTCCTGAATAAGAAACAAATCCCTCGAGCACTGGTTAGCAAGCTGACCCGGCTCTGGGGCCGCCAGGTCATAGAGAACCTTGAAGCTGATCCTTATCGACTGCTGCCCTTAATGCCTGCTAAAAATGCCATTGACCAGTGGCGAACAATTGATAAGATTGCCCACGCACAATTTAGCATTCAAAAAGACGATCCGCGCCGGGCATTGGCCGCCATCGAAGCCTGTTTGTATCAGGCTTATGATACAAACGGCCATATGGCTCTGCCGATTAAAAACGTGCAAAGAGTGCTGGATGACGAAAACATAAAATACACTGTTGCTGAGGTTGCGCGGCAGCACGGACAATTTACACTGGTTATCCACCAAGAGCTTAAGTTGGTTCAGAGTTTGGGACATCTGGCGCTCGAAAAGATAACAGCCAAACGTCTGAACGACATCGCATACAGCCCTGATTCCTACACATTAACTTACCAGGAAAGCCTCTTGCTTGAGTTTATAGAACAGGCTCGCATCAAAAAGCAAGTGAAAAAGTTCAAACTGGATGACAACCAGATAAACGCAGTCAAATTTGTAACGCGCTCAAGGTTATCTCTGATAACCGGCGGCGGCGGAACCGGAAAAACGACTATCATTACAGCTATCCTCCATCAACATGAAGCTAGGGGAAAGCCCGTCTGGTTGCTGGCACCAACCAGCAAGGCCGCACGCCGCCTTGCTGAAGAAACTGACCACAAAACCGAGACGGTATTTTCTTTTGTATTGCAGATAGGCGAGCTGATCAGGAGCGGTGAATTGCAGCAAACTTTGATCATCATTGATGAAGCATCGATGCTAGATACGCCATCGATATACACTCTACTGAAGCTATTGCCTAACAATTGGAGACTTTGCTTGGTGGGTGATGTGAAAAAAATGGAGCCTATGGGGCCTGGCCTCGTGTTTCACCAATTGGCCAATGACCCGAATCTATGTGTTACGATCAACCGGTCCTACAGACAGGATGGAATTTCAGATTTGCACAAATTTTGTGATGCTATCGGCAGGCAAGATCTAAAGCCAGCAAGCGCAGTGCTATATCCCTACGCCAAAGGAACCCAATCTGACGTCACATGGCGTCAGACCGAAAGTTCGTCAGTGCGAGCGATGGTCAAGTCAGCACAAAACACCTGGTATGACCTCTACAAAGTAGGGAAAGAGCCACAGCTATTAGCCTCTACTCGCAAAATTTGTGATCAGATAAATCAAGAGCAACAGAAAATCCGGAATTTCAAAAAAAAATTGCCCAGTAGAGAGATCTATGAACGGAAGTTCATTGAGGGTGACACTGTTATCTATGAACAGAACAGCCGAGAGCTTGCCATCTCAAACGGGTCTGTTGGCAAAATCTGTGAAATATACTCAAACACACGATTCAAAGATGGTCGACAGTGCATCATCAAGATCGAGTTTGAGAAAGAAGGGGTTAAGTATATGACAGAGAAGGAATGCCTTTTCATGGATCTGGCCTACTGCATCACGATTCACAAAAGTCAAGGTAGCCAATATGACAACGCTATTGTTATTTTGGATGCCGATTATTTGATTGATAATTCGTGGCTCTATACGGCAGTATCACTAGCTCGCCACAAGGTTGTCCTTGTAGGCGATCTCGAATTTATCAAATATACTATCAACTCACCGTCGAATGCAGCCCGGTGCTATATTGGATCTCCCATTAAGATTCAGGAGACAAAATGAAAGTAACGCAAGAAACAGCTGTTGTTCTATACGGTGAGACGTATTATGTATATCAGGATGCTGACAGCAAGGTGATCTGGCCAGCAATCGATTTCATCAACCACATAATCAAAGCCAAGAGCTCACCCAGTACTATAGCGACGTATCGCCAGGCAATCCGAAGCCTGTTTGACTTCCTCGCAAAGAAGGGGAAAACTTGGGATAATATGACCGATAACTTACTGGTCGATTACAGAAGTTGGCAATTGGAGCGCTCGGTCAAGGATCCGCGATGGCGGGGAAATATAAACGTCACCAAGAACAGCATTAATCACGATTACATATTTCCGCTTTATGAGTTTTACTTCTGGGCACTGCGGCAGGAACTCCATCCGATGCTACTTGGTGTCCAACCGAATGACGGCGCCCAATTTCAGATCACATCTGCACTTCCACTTCGTGATAAAACTGCATCTAAAAAAGATGGACCGGGTCAGAAAAAGCTGTACCCCAAGGTATTTACCGACTGTGGTGTGAGTGATGTTCTAAGCGATAAGGTGGTCGAAGATTGGGAACTGGATCAGCTTAACGATTACATTCGAACAAATTACGATGGATATGAGCGCGCAAGTATGCTGCTGATGGTTCGGATTTCTGATGGGAATGGTTCTCGCCCAATTGCGCTAAGTGGCTATGTGCGGCTGCAATTCACGCAAACGATCATTGAACGGGAGTTATTCAACACCGATAAAGACTCAATAAAAGTGACTCCCCTCGCTCAAAAAGGCGGAAATACAATGCCAATAAACTTCTCGCTAAAGCTGATTACTAGAATCATCTCGTTTATCCAAAGTGATCTGCAGTCTTTCTTGGATGAGACAGGTTTTGAGCAGCATAACGGCCACCTCTTTCTTAACCCTAAAAACGGCACACCAATTACTCCACAGCATATTTCAAAAATATTCAGCGCAATAACAAACAAGCTTGGCTGGCCGCAAGGAAAGAGCATCTACGGCTTACGTCATCGATTTGCTAATCGGAGAATGGCTCTTCAAGCCGATATTAACGCCGAACTGGGGTTCTCTTCTGAAGAAAACGCCGTAGCAATGCAGGTGGCTGACGACATGACTCATCGAAACAAGCAGACGTTAATCAAACATTACTTACGAGACCGTATGCGCCATGGCCATAAAACCAGGCATTACATACAGGATGCTCGCATTAAGGAGCTCGAAGCAGACAGAGAACAACAAACCTTAGAAACACAGATGGCATTAGAAACTGCCGAGAATGAACGGCAATTAGCCAATCAAGCCAGAAATAAGACAACACATGAGCGACAACGGGCAGACAAACTTGAGCAGGAGCTTAAAAAAGTACGTCAAGTTTTAGCAATTCTAAATAGTAGCAAATAGTGGGTTTTTTAGACTGGCATTTACAAGGGGAGCTGACATTAGAGCTTATACCCTAAGGCGCTAAAGCTCCCAAAGCTTTATAAACCGCATCCACCGGATCGCTGTAGAAGCTTAAGCGTGACCTATCATCCCAAAAGGATTGCCAATCGGTACTGTCGATATTTTCACGAAACATACGTTTAGCGACTATAAAAACACTACGCATGAAATCAGCGAGTATTGTTGAATTGATTAACGTCGCTGCAAACATTAGTTGTGTAGAACGATCTGTACTGCCAAAGGCTAGTTGTTCAATAAATTCATCATTTAGACCTGCTAACCGCTTTTTAATCGTCGCTGCATTACGTTTAGCTGAAGCATCAAAACGTTTTGATTAACAATGGCATCTGTCCACGCTTCTTTTGATGGCTTTTTAACTAATAGTTCTGCGATCACCTGACTCTCACGGATCATCAAACTACCACCAATCAGATCACCTAAATACGCTTTATTTTTAACGGTATCAGTTTTAAACCTGGTTGAGCTGTCATTTATAATTCTTCTTCATTTGCTTTATAACCGGGCGCTATTGTTAGATTTTCTTCGCCATACAGGGTTTGTCTGTTACGTAGCCATAACTGATACTCTGCACCGTCTAAAGAAGCTTCTCTAGTACAATCTACATTCTATCTCCTTAATAGATAGCCAGCTAAAGCCGCACGAACATTCAATTCTAGCACCTTATTTTTCATGTCGTAGTCTAGTTCGATGCTGGACATTATTTGGATGTGGAATAAGCTGCAATGGCATCATTCGCATCCATTGATGATCTTCAAGTTTATCTTCATGATTTTCCACGTTCTGTGTAAGTATTGTAACTTTTGAAATGCGTGTAAGAACAAAGTCACGGAAAGAATTTGATTTACGGTCAAAGGCTCTAACGTGCCATCTCAAACCGTTATCTACAATACTGTGTGCAACTAATTCACGAGCCGCACTACCACTACTTAAAGAGGTATAAATTATACTTACAGGCTTTTTATTAATAATAGATTGAATTAAGCGTGCAAGGATAAAGATATCTGAAATGTTTAGTTGACTAGGAGCTTAAATGGAAAAGTAACATCACCGATAGCATCGAAGCCATCGGTTATTTGGTTAGCAAGCTTTACTAACGCTTTACGAAGATCATGTGTGAACAATGGCTTGAAGGTATCACATTGAACATACACTCGTTGTTTAGTATCATAAACCATGTTTTGTGGACGAAATTGTTTATAAAGGTTGAGATCTGCTGTAGCGCCAGACATCCCTTTTTCAAATTTAGTTACCACTTCATTACGAGTGACTCTACCAACAAATAGCAGCTTAAAATCGATGTAAGCAAGTCGTTGTTTCTGTGAGTAATTTAGATCATCAAAAATCATTATATACACGTATCAATTTATTGAGTGAATACAGTATGTTTCAAAATCAAACATACTTTAAGTGGTTCTGCTATTCAATGATTGTCTATTAGTACCAGTGTACTTTTGTCGCTCTTTAAACTTGATTCTAAGATAAAATAGTTAAATAGATATATAAAAATATGAAAAGAGTTTCAGTCCATTTCAGGTAAGAGATCTTGAGGTTTACACTCTAACGCGGCCGCTAAGATGTATAACTTATCCATGGTTATATTGACTTCACCTCGATCAATACGGCCAATATAACTTCGATCGATTTGACTTTTTACAGCGAGTTTATCTTGAGATATTCCTTTAGCGGTTCTTACTGAACGAATTTTTTCTCCAAACCGCTTAGACAGTTCACTCATTATGAATTTCCTAATCAAATGAGCGACTATTCCATATTGCGGATTATAATATCACAGAGTATAATCCCACGGATTATGCTCCCACGGATTATAATACCACATAAGTAAGTTTATTATTTCTAGGATAAAGAAATGAAATTGAACAAGTTGCTAGCTCAAATTATTTCAGCTCCTAATTTTGACCATTTTTCGGCTGTAGAGCTCAGAGCAGCCTATATAACTATTCATTCAGATAAAGCTTTGGATCCCAGTGATGCTCGACGGTTCGTTTATGCAGAACTAGTAAAGTTAGTCAAAAATGGTTGGCTACGAAAAAACGTTTCAAAAAAAAGAGAGATTACCACTTATATTAAAACAAGTTCATTTAATGTAAGTAAAATCATAGAAAATGATAAAAAAGAAAGTAATATAAATTTTAAAGTTACCCCCTCATCTAACACTATTCAAAACTCTCTACGACAACGTTTAACTCAGTATAAAAATGAATTACTGATGAGTTATGGTGAATCAAGTGAATATAAGCAACTTTGTAACGACTTCCCTGACTTATATGAACTGCTACAGCCTCAATATAATAATGCCCGTGAACAAAACTCCAGATTACTAGGGCAAATAAAAGCAGTAGAAAATTTAATTAACGATGGTAACAGTAAAGCAGTATGAAACTAAGAAAATGGCAATCAGAGTGTGTTGATAAAGCATTTGAACAATATGTAAATGGAGAAACTCATTTTTTGACATTAGCTACGCCAGGTGCCGGTAAAACATTTATGGCATCAGAGTTAGCTAACCGGCTTTTAAAAAGAAATCTTGTCGATTTAATTATTTGTTTTTCTCCTTCTTCTATTGTTTCTCAAGATTTTAGTGAAAGTTTACAGAGAAAAACCCAAGAACGTTTTGATGGATTAATGGGATCAAAAGGTCGATCGTTAACTTATCAAAATTTACAATTTTTAGATGTTAGCTTTTGGCAACTTTTTGAGAGATACAAGGTTTTCGTTATCTTCGACGAAATTCATCACTGTGCCGGTTCTAATATTGAGAATGCCAATGCCTGGGGAGAGCAAATAATACTAAATATTCAAGATAAGGCTAAATTTACTTTGGCGTTGACTGGTACTCCTTGGCGATCAGATACTGCACCCATTGTTCTGTCGAATTATATGCATCCGAGCAACAAAATATCTTGTGATTTTGTTTATGGGCTTGCTGAAGCCATTAAAGATAATGTTTGTCGTATACCGCAGATAGTTGCCGTAGATAATAATAATATTTCTGTTGTTGATAATGAAGAGACTAAAACCTTCAATAGTTTTAAAACTTTATTGTGTCAGTCAATCATTCCATACAAGGAGGTTATTGAAAATACAGCTGTTATTAAATACGTCATCTCATCTGCACATCAAAGATTAACGTCAATTCGAAAAGAATCTCCTAATGCTGCAGGATTAATTGTTGCGTCATCTGTCGAGCATGCAAGGAATATTTCAATTCTAATGAAAACCTATCTCAACGAGGATAGCGTTGTGGTTACCTATAGAGAAAATGAACCTACAAATATTATTCAGGAATTCAGGCACGCTCAAAGTAAATGGATAATATCCGTAGGTATGATCAGTGAAGGTACAAACATTCCTCGTTTACAGGTATGTTGCCACCTAACGAATATAAAAACGGAAATGCACTTTAGGCAGATTTTAGGACGTATACTTAGGGTTACAGGTTTAAAAAATCAAGAGGCGGTTATGTACATGCCCGCTGAGCCTAAACTTTTAGAGTATGCTTACCGAGTTAAACAAGATGTTCCTTTTGAAGCCGATATCGTTAAATTTGAAAAAATGAGGATAAAGCCTCAGATTGAAGACAAGGTTAATAATAAAATATCTACCACACTAAAGTTCGATAATAAAAAGACTAAATTGATCCAATCAGAAATAAAGCTAGGTGATACTGAACACTTTGTTGATGCGGTACCTTTTGAGCAAGTTAAGGAAACATCTGACAAACACTTTTTGACAAGCTCATATGAAAAAGTGGTTAATATTTTTGGTCGATTTCAGCAAGAATCAATTGAGCTTGGGTTAACTGAATTGAGGTAACTATACTCTCATTTTATTTTAGTCAATTAACTTAAAGTTCTGTTCCATAATACTATTGTCCATCTATGAATGTTTTATTAAGCAAGTAAATTAAGTGTTCAGTTCAGGACAACTACATCTCAGTTTAGCCACCAAATAACATAAGAACGGTCAGTCATTATCATGACTCACATTACCATTAAAAGTCACTTACTTTGACCATTGAATTACATTAGGTTTGCTACTATTAATTAAGACATATTGTTAACATTAGCTATGGAACATTAGAGACTGGATAATTACTTTAGTTGTGCCACCCAATTACATCAGAATTACCAGTCATTATCATCCAAAACGGCCACCTAATGACATTTACTGTGACCACTGAAAATATTAGGTTTGCCACTAAGAAATAATACCACTTTGTGCGCTAGCGGGAGCTTCAAGTGACTAAATTAATACTTCGGCTTCTAGCCATTACCTGACATTAGCTTTTGAGTACTAACGGCAGTTCAGAGATCCTAAAGTTGTCGTTTTTATATAAAAAATCACATTTATTCAAAACTAAAATTATGCCTAAAACCTTTGCACGGAATTAGATCTCAAATCTCCAAAGCGGACATTGGAATTGTTTAAGTTTTAAATAAATTTAGAGTAATAAATCTAAGGCGGTTTCGCCCCCATAACGAGATAGAGATAACAATGATTATATCCAAAAACGATCTATTATTAAGATTTGAAAATGATAGCTTTGCATTCCTTAAAAGGGTCAGTCCCTTTGTCCTTTATTAAAGAAATTCTGTATTAATAATTATATTGACCTCTCTAATTTCTTACGAAATTTACTCGGTGTATCCCCATAATATTCTTTAAATGCATGCGAAAGTGTACGCGCGTCTGAAAACCCAATACCATCAGCAATTCCTTCAAGTGATAAATTTGAATGTTTTAATAACTGATAAGCTTTTGCCATACGCCAACGGCTTATATAAACCATTGGCGAAACACCGATGGCAGCTTTGAATTTACGCTGTAATGTCGCACGAGACATGCCGACGACATCACTAATAATATCTAGAGTCCATTGTCTTTCAGGATTCTGATGAATGAGCTGTAATATTTTATTTAAACGCGGTTCTTTAAGTGCAGATAAGAAGCCAGTTAGATGCTCATTTTTCTTGATGAAGTTATTGAGTAGCTGAATAAATAAGACTTCAGTTAAACGATCTATTATGCTGTTTTTTTTACTATTTGTTCTGTTTATTTCCGCGTCAATTAATTTTACTGTCATCCAAACATTATCACTCGATTGAATATTGGAAAGTTGAATTATTGAGGGTAATGCACTGAGAATAGGATGTTCAATAGCCTCGTCATATTCAACTATTCCACACATAATCTTATTGGTGATTTCACCTTGTTGAAAAAGTGGCATACCTAAAGCACAAGCGTCTCCTGCTTGCGCACTAGGTACTAATTCACGATCCAATTGATCCGCTATCCAATGCATATCTCCACCTGGAATCATGACGATGTCCATTGGCTCTACATTAATATTGCTACCTTCTGCTCCCACATAAAAGCCACCTTCCAATGCAATATGAAATCTTGGCATTACGATTGATGATAACGACATTCCCCAAGGTGCAGCAAGGCTTGAATGAAAGAATATACTGCCACGAAAGCGAAGAGTATCAATGACATCATCAAGTACATTAAATTCTGATGTTGGACATTTGAGTTGATGAGCGACATTATTGAGCATTTCAGATACCAAGGGTTAATTGTAGTTACTGTTATAGTGATATTTTAAGAAATAAAAAAGAGTATATTATTAAAATGAATAAACTATTAATAGCAATATCGTTCCTGTTTGTGCAAGTCATTTTTTCAGGGGCCACTCATGCAAGTGAAGCATTTTTAATGAAAAATGGTGAGCTTGAACGTCCTACTGGGTATCGAGAGTGGATCTACGTTGGAACACCCGTTACACCCAATGACATGAATGATGGCAAAGCCGCATTTCCTGAACTTCATAATGTTTACATAGATCCTAAAAGCTGGGAACACTGGAAAAATAAAGGTGAATTCCGTGATGGTACTATTATTATTAAAGAACTAGTGTCAGTTGGTTCAAAATCTGCCGTTAGCGGTAAAGGCTATTTTATGGGCGATTTCATTGGCCTTGAAGCCACAATAAAAAGCAAGAAACACTTTAAAGATGAGCCGGGTAACTGGGCATATTTTAGTTTTTCAAGTGCGGATCATAAAACGTTGTCCAAAACAGCAAAAGCATTCCCATCAACGTCTTGTAACTCATGTCATGCAAATGCTGCGGCTGATGACTTTGTTTTTACTCAATATTATCCTGTGTTAAGTCAGGGTAAGGGAATGAAAATGAAAGCTGGTGGTGGTTATTCAGACAGTCTTAAGCCAATTAAATAAGAAAAACATAAGTTAGCTCGCCGTTTTATCATTTGATTTTCTATTAAGGTCAAATGATAAATCGGTTCATTTTTATAGCTTTATAAGTAACGCCTATCGGAGACAAATATGCTTACATTTTCAACCAACACCTTAATTCGATTAAAAATTCCTGTCATCATGCTCTTCCTACTGCCTTTTCATACCATGGCCGAAAAAGCCGAAACATCATCAGGAAAAGCGGTCGATAATGCATATGCAGCTAAAGTGTGGCAATACATGGTTAAAAATAAACTGGTAGGTGATGGGCGTACACGCAGTTACCCCTTTGTAGGAAACCGACCACATGGCAGTATCCAAGAAGTTATCTCAACTAACGCTGAAATAGAGGGTCAAAAAGGAAAACTGATCGTTAAGCATAACTATGGCGCTAAAGAAGAACTTACACCGCATAAAGTCTATAGCGATGATCAAGCCGATAATTATGTAGCGCTTACGATTATGTTTCAACGTGAAAAAGGCTACGACTCAACTAATAGTGATTGGTTTTGGGCTGAGTATTATCCTGATGGTAGAATCATTAACTATCAAGGCGTAGATTTATCAGGTCGTTCACAAATGTGCTTAGGCTGCCATACCCCACTTGGAGGTAAAGACAGAGAAGTATTAAACGGTAGCTCTAAATAACTAGTTATCAACTAATATGGGCACACCACACTATGGTAAGGATATTACACTGGAGTATTGTCTTTAGTATTGTTGTGGCCTACTTAACTGCTTACTATCGATATTGGTATACCACACAAACTGAAGTAGCGAATTGGTACTTACTCGTTATTCATCTTAACTTTGGTCTATTAATATTGATACTTAGTCTCATTATGTTCGTTTCACGTTACCGTTCATCTAAAATAGTGGCTAAGACTTTATCGCCCAACAACGTATGGCTAAAATTATCAGCAAAAATAATGCATTACACTTTGTACTTTATGCTTATTTCACTACCCGTCAGCGCCTTAATTGGCACTGGCTTTGATATTCCAATAGCAGGTGTTATTAGCTTGCCTGGTTTTTTTAGGTCTGAATTCATTGAACAGTTGTTACAACAAAATTTTGATATGTTAATGATCACCTTTATAGAACCTTTTGCCAATTATCATCGAGATATAGCGTCAGATATCATACTGCCAATATTGCTTATTGGTCATATAGGTGCGGCAATAATGCATCAAAAAATAAAATAAGTTAGCGAGTTCCGTTAATACATACAATGAATATTATAGTGTCACACTTAAAGGTGACAAAACGCCGAGGACAGAAAGTCATGACAACATATCAAAAATCCGCCGATGCAATTTCAGCACTAACCAAAGAACAATATCGTGTAACACAAGAAAGTGGCACAGAGCGAGCGGGTAGTGGAGAGCATCTTAATAATACTTCGCCTGGTATTTATGTGGATATCGTTTCAGGTGAACCGCTATTTGCTTCATCGGATAAATATGAATCTGGCTGCGGCTGGCCAAGCTTTACTAAACCAATAGAGTCAAAAAATGTCCAAGAAATTAAGGATAAAAGCCATGGTATGGTTCGTACCGAAGTACGTTCTGATAGCGGAGACAGTCATTTAGGACATGTATTTAATGATGGTCCAACAAATAAAGGTGGATTACGTTACTGTATTAATTCCGCTTCTCTTCGTTTTATCCCTATTGATGAGATGGTAAACAATGGCTTTGGTGAATACGTAGCTCAAGTAGAGAGTAGATCAAAATAACGATTGAACGTGCTATTTTCAATAGTGACTAGAGAGAGCACAATGCATAATGAAAACTTCAGCAAGGTTGGTTTAGGAGGTGGTTGCCATTGGTGTACAGAAGGGGTTTTCGAATCCCTAATTGGCATTAAAACGGTGAAGCAAGGCTGGATTTCTTCAATTGGCATTGATAATGAATTTTCTGAAGCCATTGAAGTATATTTTGATCAAGCTCTGATTAGTTTGCAGACATTAATCGAAATTCATTTACATACTCATGCATCCACATCTAACCATTCCATGCGGCAAAAATACCGCTCGGCAATATATACCTATAACGATGATCAAAACCAAGAAGCTAGCAATATTTTAGACTCTTTACAGAGTAATTTTGATAAACCAATTATCACGAAAGTACTGCCATTTGAGTCATTTAAGGAAAATAAGGGGGAGTTTCTCAATTACTTATATAATTCACCGAATAAACCCTTTTGTAAAACTTATATTCATCCAAAATTGAGTCTTTTGCTTACTCGCTTCAAGCCATTTGTTAATAGTGAGAAATTGGCTAGTTCGGGTGTGATCTTAAAAAATTAATAATCGACGATAACTAATAATTAGCAAATAATATTTTGAACGATCCTCCTCATAACAACGTTTTTGATAATAAAAACAAAAGATACAGAGTTAAATGTTTAACTAAAGTGCCCCTCAATTACTTTAGTTAAACATTATTTTATACCATAAAGCTCTTGGAACTGTATGATCGCCTACTTATATTTATCAGGTTAATTGACGCTTCTAACACTTAATGATATCCAATTTATCTACTACTTAACCAATGTGGTCAACACGTGTGGATTATTATGCAGCGTTTTATGCACCGGACAGCGATCAGCAATTTCCATTAGCCGAGCCCTTTCTGAATCGGATAACGGCCCTAATAACTGAACCTTCCGAATTAATACCTCCATGCTTTTGTTTTGTTCTGTAACGTTACCCGCATCTTCTAAATAGTTACGCTCGTGCGACAATGACACTTCCACATGCTCGAGTGGAATTTCCTTTCGAGTAGCGTACATACGAATGGTCATTGCTGTACAAGCGCCTAAAGCAGCGAGTAGATGCTCGTAAGGATCGGGGCCTGAATTTTTACCGCCTAACTGTACTGGTTCATCTGCATTCCAGTGATGATGATCACTAAAAACATCTTGTTGAAATTTATGGTCAATTTCGGCCACCAAAACATGCCCTTTAGAACTTTCGAGCGACTGTCCTCGTTAACTTTCTCTCGTTAACTTTCTCTCGTTAACTTTCTAACTGCAGGCTATAAAAAATCCTGCAGTACTGTAAATGATAAAAAGGAAAGAAAGTGAACTCGAACGAATAAAATTACGCGCCTGGACCACAATCAATGCAACGAAGCGGTGGGTGCGCGCCCATGTCTAAGTTAAACAATAAGTCACGAAGAGCACTACGCAAACCCTCTTCAATAACCGGGTGATAAAATGGCATTTGCAATACCTCACTTACGGTCATTCTAAGCTGAATAACCCATGCTAACAAATGTGCAATGTGTTCATTGTGTGGGCCTATCATCTCTGCGCCAAGTAATACACCAGTCTCTTTGTCACCATATACTTTCAATAAACCTTTATTGACCAGCATAACTCTTGAGCGACCTTGTCCGGTAAAGCTCACGCTACCACTTGCAAAATGACAGCCTAATTTTTTAGTAAGTGCTCTGAATGACATGCCCACGGTGGCTATTTGTGGATCGGAAAAGACTACGCCTAAACTGGTTTTACGGGCTTTTTTAAATACTTGGGGGAAGGTTGAGGCATTCTCGCCTGCTAATCGTCCTTCGTCTGCCGCTTCGTGCAATAGTGGAATATCACCATTAACATCACCAGCAATAAATACATGGCTGTTACCACATTGCATTGACATAGGATTATAAATAGGCACGCCGCGACCATCTAATTCAAGGGACGTATTTTCTATTCCAATATTATCAATATTCGTTTTACGACCCGTTGCGGCTAGTAGGTAATCAAATGTTTCTGTAACTTCTTCGCTATCAGGTGTCGGCTTAAACGTTATTTGTACGCCCTTGTCGTTGCGCTCTATAGATTTAACTTGGCCATTGCTATGAAACGGAAATTCACCTTTAAAAATTTCAAGGGAAGTGGCGATAACCTCAGGGTCAGAAAGGGGGCCAACCGCGTCGCCCACACCAAATAAATGGGTATGAACACCTAAACGATGCAGTGCTTGGCCTAATTCTAAACCAATTACTCCTGCGCCAAAAACCGCGATCGATTTGGGTAAGTCATCCCAATAGAAAACATCGTCATTGGTAATAAGACGATCTTTTGCTTGTTCAAAGAAGCCTGGAATATTGGGGCGAGATCCCGTAGCAATAATTATCTTGTCTGCAGTAAGAGTGCCGCCTGTTGATAGACTCAAAGTATGGTCATCGACAAAACTAGCGTAAGCCTGAATGCGATGTTTTTCGTCAAAACTATCTATATCTTCATTTACAAAACCTACAAAACGGTCGCGTTCATCTTTAACGCGTTTCATCACTGCCTTGCCATCAACACTTGGTATTTTTCCTTGCAAACCAAAATCTGCAAATTTTTCTGTGTTATGACGTAACTCGCCAGGCGCAATTAATAGTTTGGAAGGCATACAACCGACTCTTGCACAAGTCGTCCCGTACTGCCCACCTTCAATTAATGCAATGCTGTCGGTATGTTTACGAACTTCGCGATAGGCTCCCATACCAGCAGTGCCGGTGCCAATAATGGCGACTTCTACGTGAGTGTTCTGATTGTTTTTCATTTAATATCCTCAAACTGATTATTATTGATAAAATTACTATAAAGTCGATTAACAACTAAGCAATGCTCAATGAACTTTATTATTATCATGATTCGTTCAATAATTAATATGTACTGAATAATACATATTCTTCAATTAAACCTGCTTTACTGACGAAATAACTTAGCTAATACAAATTGACGCTTCTAACACTTAATGATATCCAATTTATCTACTACTTAACCAATGTGGTCAACACGTGTGGATTATTATGCAGCGTTTTATGCACCGGACAGCGATCAGCAATTTCCATTAGCCGAGCCCTTTCTGAATCGGATAACGGCCCTAATAACTGAACCTTCCGAATTAATACCTCCATGCTTTTGTTTTGTTCTGTAACGTTACCCGCATCTTCTAAATAGTTACGCTCGTGCGACAATGACACTTCCACATGCTCGAGTGGAATTTCCTTTCGAGTAGCGTACATACGAATGGTCATTGCTGTACAAGCGCCTAAAGCAGCGAGTAGATGCTCGTAAGGATCGGGGCCTGAATTTTTACCGCCTAACTGTACTGGTTCATCTGCATTCCAGTGATGATGATCACTAAAAATATCTTGTTGAAATTTATGGTCAATTTCGGCTACCAAAACATGCCCTTTAGTGAGACTAGGGCGGGATGTTTCTGGCACTGGAATATATCGACTTGCCCAGCCTGAAATCGTTTGCGCTACATATTCACTATCTACTGATTTTGATAAAAGATGATCTGCCGTATCTAGGCTAACAAAACTTTTAGGATGCTTAGCGGCTTTGTAAATTTGCTCTGCATCGGCAATATCTACGGTTAGGTCGATAGGAGAATGTAATACTAATAAGGCTTTATTTAGATGCTTAATATGTTCTGTTGTTTGGTTACGTAAATCATCCAAAAATTGTTTTTTAATAGTGAATTCACGTGGACCCAAACTAACTTTTGCTAGTCCTGTTTGTTCTATTGTGTCGAGATGAGCATCAAAGTTATGTATAACATGACTTGCTTCAAACGGAGCGCCTATAGTTACCACCGCTTTAACTTCTGGCAGTTGTGCCGCCATTGCTAAAACTGCTGCTCCACCAAGGCTATGCCCAATTAATAATTGCGGCGCTTGATAATGCTGCTCTAGAAATTTGGCCGCAGAAAGCAAATCTTCAGTATTAGATGAAAAATTAGTATTAGCAAAGTCACCGTCACTATTGCCTAAGCCGGTGAAATCAAATCGAAAAACGGCAAAGCCATGTTGTACAAGAAAACGACTAATTCTCGAAGCCGCTGCAACATCTTTACCGCAGGTAAAACAGTGGGCAAATAAAACATAGGCTCTAATTTTTGTGTCAGGCGTTTCAAGTAAGCCAGCAAGGCTTTGTCCTTGGCTAGAAAATTCTATTTTTGTTCTCATTGTTTTCACCTTTTGTTGGTAATAAACACCTCGTATACCAAGTTTGCTCAATGTTTAATTGCTTAATATAAAAATGTTCTTTATCTATTGTTCTGCCTAAAATCACAGGCCGTTAAGCTAGTAATAATGGCTCAATAACCGTTTGCCAATCCGCCAAACTTGAATTGTGATCAACAGGCACATTCCCCGCATTATTAATAAACAAAGTTGGTGTTGCCCACACAGCTTTTGTTGCCGCATAACGAATGGGTGTACGTGCTTGAATATAGATATCGCTATCACTCATTCTCTGCAGGAAACTATCACGCTCTAAGCCCGAATGTTCATTAGCAAAATCAGCTACTAACTGCATCAGGTCATAGTGAGTTTTATGCAAAAAGCAACCGTTATAAAATTCTGATTGGCGTTCATAGACGAATGTCGCAAAATCATAAAATTTATTTGCATCGCCTTCTGCTAATGCAAATAGGCCTAAACTCATATCCCAAGCTTGTCGATGATTACTAAGGGTTATCAAATGAACCTTTAGGCTCACAGGTTTACCTTTATAATATTCTGAAACTTCCAGTAACGTAGGCCAAATGGTACGAGAATGCGGACATTGAATATCAATAAACGCATCAATCGTAATTTGAGCGGCAGCATCGCCGAGCAAAAATCCGCTTGGGCGACGTGGCATGGGTATAGTCATATGAAGTGTTCCCTTTATTTATCTAAATTTTTAATTTTCTAACTAGCATAGAGTTTGTTGTTGCTTGAACGATAAGTGTGAAAAGTACAATGCCAAAGCCTATTGATTGAATTGTCCACCAATAAGGTAATTCTGTAGGTAATGACAATACTAAGGCAATAGTGACCGCGCCACGTAATCCACCCCAAATCATTATAGGCGGATATTTTGGGTTAATAGTTTTCCCTAATGTAAAACGATTTAACCATACGGATATATATACTGCGACGACACGCGCAATAAACGCGCCCACAATCGCCAAGATGATTGCCAGCCACATTTCGGTAAACATATTCAGGCTAACAACCAAGCCAAGTAATACAAAAACAAATATATTAGCGACAAAGCTAAGTGACTCCCATACACTGTGCAAACCACTATAAACATTGGCTAGTTGGCTCTTTGCTGATTTCTTAAAAAGTAAAGCAGCAAACATAACGGCAACAATTCCCGATACGTGCAGTAAGTGCTCAGCAACGTAAAAAGTTCCATAAGCAAGCAGCAGTGTAATAGCCACAATATGTGGTACCGAGATATTAATTAATCTTACAAAAATCGCGGCAAAATACCCCAGCATACTGCCGACAATAATCCCGCCAAAAAACACGCTAATAAATGTGAACATTGCCGACGTAAGATCAGGCTCGCTTTCTCCTAAAGCAATACTGAGAATAATGCCGAATAAAACAATGGCAGTTGCGTCATTAAATAGGCTTTCACCTTCAATCAAAACATTTAAGTCAGCAGGCGCTTTCAATTGCTTCAGCTGAGCGACAACGGCTACGGGATCTGTAGCCGAAATTACAACACCTGTTAATAATGCGGCGATAAAAGGAAAGCCTGGATGATTAATACCAAAATAAAGAAAAACAGCAATAACCGTGGTTGAAATAAGTAAACCTAAAGTTGCCAGCGTTAGTACATTGGGTAAATATTTGAACAGAAGCTTGCTGTCTAAAACAAATGCCGCTTCAAATATTAATACTGGTAACAGTATAAATAACATTAAGTCTTGAAAATTGCTCGCACGCACACCTGTTTCTATACCAAACGCTACCGTAAAAAAGGATAGAATAAACCCCAATACAACTAATAATAAGGTATAGGGAATACGTATAAAACGTTCAAGAACGATTGCCAATACACCTAAGCCAAGGAGTAGCATAGCAATAGAAACAATAGTGTGAATGTTCATGATTTTATAAGACCCTTAATGCGTCAGTGTCAGCATGAGGTGAGCCTTTCGGGTCCGCGATTGGGTAAATATCTGACAGTAAAACACTTCGCCCATTTTCTGTAACCACCTTAGCATGGTGTCTCTTTAGCGCACGAGGCTCTTTTACACCACATGAATGGGCAATGGTACCGACTTCATAAACCATATTTTTAATATACGAAGCGACACGCACAGATTTATCAGCTGGGTTCAAGCCTTTTTGAAACTTAGCATCTTGTGTTGCTATGCCTGTAGGGCAGGTGTTTTTATTACATTGCAATGCTTGTATACAACCTAATGAAAACATGAATCCTCGGGCAGACGTAACAAAGTCAGCTCCCATCGCAAGTGCCCATGCAACGTTAGACGGTGTTACCAACTTGCCTGAACTGATCACTTTTATTCTATTTCTAAGTTTATGCTCAATTAATTTGTCGACAACAAATGGCAAACTTTCTTTTAGAGGTAAGCCCATATAATCCATCAAGCTTTGTGGCGCTGCTCCAGTGCCGCCATCAGCACTGTCAATGGTGATAAAGTCAGGTGCTGACGCGATACCTCTTTCGTTTATTTTACTAAACAATGAGTCATAAAAATCTTGTCGCCCAACAACAGCCTTGAAACCTACCGGTTTACCCGTAACACGGCGTACTCTGGCTATCATATCTAAAAGTTCATAACTGCTAGATATATCTGTATGTCCATTTGGGCTAATAGAATCTTGGCCTACTTTTATGCCCCGTATTTGTGCTATTTCAGCTGAGACCTTTATGCCAGGTAGAATTCCACCCTTACCAGGTTTTGCGCCTTGACTCATTTTTATTTCGAACATTTTTACTTGCTCATGAGCAGCAATTTCTCTCAGCTTGTCATCAGATAAATTTCCATCTTTATCCCTTACACCATATTTAGCGGTGCCAATCTGAAAAACGATATCTGCTCCACCTTCAAGATGGTAAGGAGATAAACCGCCTTCACCCGTGTTCATCCATGCACCAGATTCTTTTGCCCCTGTTGATAATGCAAGTACTGCCTGTTTCGATATTGCACCAAAACTCATACCTGAGACATTAAATAAAGAATTTGTTTGGTACGGTTTCTTAGCATAGCCGTCACCTATGGTAATTGTTTTTGGTAAGGCGGCATCTTCCGTTAATGTTGGAAACGGGCAACTGAGAAACATCACCTCTCCAGCGTTTGCAAGTGAACGTGTTGAACCAAAGGCAATAGTTGAATCTACATTTTTTGCTGCACGATATACCCAAGATCGCTCAGCACGATTAAACGGCATTTCCTCTCTATCCATAGAAAAAAAGTATTGACGGAAAAATTCTCCCATATGTTCAAAAGAGTATCGAAACCTACCGATAACAGGAAAGTTTCTCCTTATTGTTTGTTTAGTTTGCGTGATATCCGCAATGTATAAAAAGAGCACGTAAAGTACGCCAATGCCTATCGCGCCAATAAAAATGGTAGCGGCCCATAGTAAAATAGTAAGTATTATTGAATCAAACATCTGTATATCTCCAAAATAAAGTAGTTAAGTTGAGCAAACTTTTAATTCACAACATGTTTATTTGAAGTATCAGAATTCGTAGCCTTTCTATCAAATAACCGCGATTCTACTATGCGGTCTAACGCGAAACGTCCGCCACTAAATATAACAACTTGTAACAAAAGCGTTCCCCATAATACGTGTTCCATATAAGCTGCAGGGGCTATTTCTTCTAGGCTTATTACCGCTACAATATTGACAAAAAATAATCCTAGCGCTGAAAAACGACTCGCTAAACCGGCAATTAATAACACTGGTAAAACCAGTTCCGCAGCAGTGCCTAAATAAGCAGCTAATTCAAACGGCAATACTGGCACTTGATATTCATATTCAAAAAGCATTAATGTACTGTCCCAGTCTCTTAATTTAGTTAGCCCTGAAGCGAAAAATGCCCAAGCAACATAGCAACGCGCTGCTAATAACCCGACAGGCTCTAACAGGCTAATTTTACTGGCAAGGTTACGATATAAATTATTGGTAGATAACACTAGATTGTTTAGAGTATGCATGTTTATTTCTCTTTAATAATATTAATTAAATTACGTTCAATGGCGGTAAACAGCCATTGCTCAAATGAAAATTCGTTGTCACATTTCACTGTATCAAGTGACTGCGATAGCGATTTTCCAGCCAATAAAGCAAGCATAAACTTTCCTTCACTGGCGGATAATGTTGTAACTTTTGGCTGAAACTCAGGACGATAAACCATCACGATTTGTTCGAATGAATCTCTTGATAGTGCTTTTTTCGCATCATTCATCGCAGCTTCTCTTTTAAGTTCGTTACTATGATGATGAGCCTGAAAAATTTCTGTTAATGGATAGGCGGTTTTAAATACTTTGACATTTTGATTAAAAGCGATAAAAAGTTGCTCTGGTTCGCTCTCACTAAACAGTTGTAATGTCGATGATGCTAAAGTTTGATCAATGCCATGTAATGCGCAATGCATATGCCAATCTAGCGCTGCACAGTCAGCAAGATACGGATAGTCAGCTCCCACTTCGGTAGTACTTAAAAAGCGAGAAAAATTTCCCCCCCATTGCGTCCAATCTCCAAGGTTAGGTGGCGATAATCGTAAAAATTGATAAACAAGGCTTTCGCTAATGTCACTATCAAGTAATTCAAACACGGTTGGAAAGCTAATGTTTAATGCCCGCTGAGCATTAGCCAATAAATTTCGTCGATAAATATTAATGCCTTGAGTATTAAAACCGCACTGCGCTAAGGCTGACGACTCATCATTCCAAATAGCTTCTAACAACAAATGTTGTTCATTTTTAGCTATTTCATTATTACTTAAGTCATTCATTTACTTTTCCTCGCTAAAACAGCATGTGCTATGTCACGTGCTTTTTGCGCTTCATCAACCAGTACAGACCATTTGGGCAAATCACTGTCCCATTCAATTAACGTTGGCACTGGGCCAAAACGCGCTATGGCTTGTTTGTAACCTTGCCAAACATCATCAGAAACAGGGCAGGCATGATCGTCAATAGTCATCTCTCCCGCTAAAGGCTCAGTGCAACCTGCTAAGTGTATTTGCGCGACACTTTCTATAGGTAGTTCATTGATATAATCAGCCACTGATTGTTGAATATTGCCGCCTTCAAAGTTAACGCTATTAACGGCAATATTATTAATATCTAACAGCACTTTTGCCCCAGTTCGTTGACAAAGCTGAGCTAAAAAATCCGCTTCGCTCAGGTAACTTTCATCAAATTTTATATAAGCTGAAACATTTTCAATGATCAGTTGTCGCCCTAAAAAGTTTTGCACTTTATCCACTTGTTCAGACATTTTTGCCAATGTTTGCTGGGTATGGGCAATGGGTAATAAATCACCACTATGAATAAGTTGCCCTTGCTGTTGTCCCCAAGTAAAGCAGGCATGTTCTGACATCAAAAACGGATTTATTTTTTCCGTGAGCGCCTTTAAACATGCTAAGTAATGCATAGGGATATTTTGCTTTGAGCCAAGCCCCATTGAAGTTGAATGCAAACTCACCGGATACATTTCTCTCACTTGAGTGAGCACCGATAATGCTGCGCCTCCTTTACCGAAAAAATTTTCCGAATGCACTTCTACAAAATCAACCTGCTTAGTCTGGGTTAATATGTCGGTAAAATTCGGATGTCTTAAACCAACACCTACCATTACATCGTTATGTGTTACCGACATAGTCATTCTTAAGCGCCTTTTTTTGCTTTATAAAGTTTCTTCGCTTCTGCTTTTGATAAACCGCCTAAAGTCGAACATGTGCCCTTTTTAACAAGTTTCCATTCGCCTTTGTCATTATCGACTTTTGACTGGCCAGCACATGAATGCGTTCCCGCTAAATTAGCACAATCGTTTTGAGCAGCTTTTGCTACGCCATAGCATTTTTCTTTCTTACCTGCTGCTTCTGCTGGGGCAATCCCCCCTGTAGAAATTACTGCGGCTAATGCTGCGCTTACTAATAATTTATTGTTCATCATTGATCCTTATCTTTTAAAAGTGAGCAACTATGTTTGTTGCTCTAACCATTGCATTAATTGTTGTGGTGGTAATCCACCAACTCGTTGATCGATAATTTCATCATTTTTCACCAACATCAGTGTAGGCACACTGCGTATGCCATAATCTGCTGCGAAAGTGGGTAATTGGTCGACATCAACTTGAAAGGTATTAAATCGATCTTTCATCATGCCAGACACCCCTTCAACAATCGGTGTCATTGACTTACAAGGCCCACACCACGAGGCACTAAAATATAACAGTGAAAATTCATGCTGCACTAGTAACTTGTCAAGTGAGTCAGCTGATGTTAGTTGTTTCATTATTAAAACCTCATGCTGTATGGATAATTTAGAATTAATCGAAAACTTTTTCTATTTGCTCAACGGTTAAGCCTTTTATGCCGCCCCAGTTTTCTTGAGCAGTTTCGATGTAACCCGGAATATCAGTTACCCATTTTTTTTGTACGTTTTTATTGAGGTTTAGGTATAATTTGTCGCCACGTATATGCCAAGCCATAGGATCAGTATCGAATTTTTTATTCATCGTTACACCAAAGGCACAGTAACCACCGTATTGTGGTGCATACCTACTTGGATCAGCTTTAAATAAGTCGCGGTTATCAGCACTTGAAAATTGATAAATGGCACCGTTATAAGCCGAAGTAAATTTATTAGAACCTTTAGTTGGTGCACCTTTAGTAAAGTAAGAAACAGAATCGTAGCCTTTAATGGCTAAATCATTGTCGTTTCCATTCACTTCAATGTTTGCAGCAAAACTCAGGCTGCTTACCAAGATTGCAGAAGTTACTAAGGTAGATTTTATGAGTGTTGAAAATTTCATTTTGTTGCTCCAGTATTTATGTTCAAGTTGAAATGCTTAATCTCAAATGTTCAAAGTTTGTTATTGAATAAGGATGTTTTCCTTGGTTGATAATATAGGGCTTTCAATTAACCAAAAGGAATGACATAGTCCTAACTTTGAACCCAATCGTCCAAAATGAGCATAAAGGAGAGAAAAATGGATCAACTTTCAGTCATCTTGCAACGCTTTTCGATGAATACGGAAGTATTCTTTACCGGTGATCTCTGTGGGATCAGTAATTTTAATCGAGAGCCTAATCAAGGACATTTGCACTTATTGCGCAGTGGTGAGTTAACGGTTATTGATGAAAAAGGTCAATCTCAATTGATTAATGAGCCTACAGTGTTGTTTTTTCCAACACCACATGCGCATCGTCTTATTGGCAATGAAGAAAACCCTCCCGTATTGGTATGCGCCAACATTAATTATAAGGAAAGTACATCTAACCCTATTGCCAATGCTTTACCAGCGCTGCTGTGCTTTAAGCTTAGTGATTGCCAAAAACTCAAACAAAACGCTCTCTGTTTATTTGATGAAGCATTTCAAGATCAATACGGGCGACTCCCCATGATTAATTTACTGACCAACATATTTCTTATTCATGTGCTTCGTCATGTCGTTAATAACAATATTATTCAACATGGTCTGCTCGCTGGCTTAGCGCATCCTCAATTGTCTAAAGTATTACTCGCCATTCATAACGCGCCAGAGAGCCAATGGGGGCTAGAGTCAATGGCTGAGCTTGCCTTAATGTCTAGGTCTAAATTTGCAGAGTTTTTCAAACGTATAGTGAATCAAAGTCCTGGCGATTATTTAATTGATTGGCGTATTGCGGTAGCGAAAGATTTATTGCAAAAAAATAAGCCTGTGGCATTAGTTGCTAATGCCGTTGGTTATGAGAATGGCTCAGCACTAGCGCGGGTTTTTAGAAAAAAAATAGGGTTGTCACCTAAACAATGGCTAGAAAAAACCAATTAATTTTATTAATAAGTAAAGTATTCAAGCTATGTGTTCTTCAGCAATAGAGCCATTGTAAATTTCGGTACATTTACAATGGCTCAATAAATATACTCTATCTCACTAAGTGCCCCGTAGCGCCATAGAATCATAAATTTTTAATCGCTAAAATAATATTAATCGAACGTCCGCTTTTGGTGTTTTTAATCAAATTTGAATTTTTGACTTTATAGATTTCTGATGAAACTTAGAACAATTTTATTATCTAACGCAGGGCTGTTTTGCGTCAGATTACTCATCGCTAGATAAGCCAGGGCTTACGTCTGGTTTCGTATCTAAGGGAACATAAATCTGCCTTATTTTGAGGACTAATTTTGGTCAGGAATGTGGCAAAGTTTGACTTAGCAGTATTGAATATACTCAATAAGATCAAAATATCTTGTGGCACAGTTAAATGTAATTGAGTGGCTTAGCTAAATGCAATTAGGTGGCACTGATAGTAGAGGTTTTCCAATTGATCCAAACGCCTCACAAGTCATCAATATCGACTTCAATTTCACGTTGACCGACTATTTTTTCAGTTCAATGTCTTCATCCATAGTAGACTCAGGTGCTCCTTCTTCAGTGAAAAACTTATTGGCTTCAGAATCTTTGAGTAGCACTTTTGGATCACCTTTTTGTTCAATTATGATTTCACGCTCTGCCATAAAATCATCGGATGCAACATCTACTTCGTTAAAATATGAGTCCCAGCTTTACCCTCATAATCACATATTAAATTGGCAAGCTGGTGAAGCTCACTTCCTTCAACGCTATGGTATTGAGCATCCCAAAGCTGTTCTACACGTTTTAATGCAACAGTAAGTTCACCTTGATTGGATATTTTATTCGCTGATAACATATCTTGTGCTGCCATTCGTAAATCACTGTCATGCTTCAAACTACTTGCTTCTTTTATTGATTGCGTAATTCCCTCAAAAATATTGTGATATTCTAATAGTTCTTTGTCTTTATGCTTTTCATTATTAGGCTCTGTAACTCTTAAGCTATCACCACACATATTGGCAAAGCATTGCTGGCATAAATCAATGCTAAACTGATTACCATCCCCATGAATAGAGCCATAGCCGCAACGCTGGTTTATACTAATAAATTCATGAAATGCATAATCACTTGGAGTTGCTTGCTCACCACAGCCGTCACAAGTGAGTTTCGAGACTTCTTTTATGATGATATTTTTAAAATTTTTCATCATGATTCCTTAGCCATTGTGAAGTTTTAAATAATTCAAGTATAGCTATATAGACTGAATACATCACAGAAGGTTGGTCAGGTGTCAGTCAAATTTGGTCGAGTGGGGTAATGTCTCCAGCCACCTCACATAGACTTTAACTATATCAATGTCTTACGTCAAACCTTCGCTGAGCAAGCCCTACATTGAAAATTTAAGGTGCAGCTATCGTATATTAATTGACATGCCCTAGGATCTTAACGACAATTGATCGCTAATTGTTTAGATCCAATGTAAATGAAGTATTAAACTTTAATGTGCATCATCATAGGTAGTGATAGCAGGTACAAGTATATCAAGCAACTCCCAATTTCTATCATTAGTAAGCTGATCAATAAGCTCAATTACTTGCACATATTGTTTTTTAGAAGTTATTCCCTCTATCCCAAAAGGCAGCAACCTTTGCAGCTCTTGACCTAAACGTACAATATTTTCATTATCCATCTGTCATATTAATTATGTTGTGAAGAAAGTAATAGCTTACCAGTTTCTTTGCACTCAGTAACTATGGCAGTCACACGTCATCTATCGTATCATAGTGATGATTTACCATTGATTTCTCGGAGGTCAATTTAACGGTTATTGGTTTGGTAAAACAAATGTTATTTACTGCAAAAAAAGATGTAATTGAGTGGCGAAGCTGGTGTAATTATCCATATGTAAGAAAAGAAAAGCCACTACGATAATATCTTGATATATGGCTGTAAAGATTATGCATTATAACCGTCCGCTTTTACCCGATCTATTGCCCCAAACAAAAGAAGTTATTGGTATTTAAAGGCTGCAAAAGCAGCCTTTATTATGGTGGGATTAAAAATTCTTTTCAGTGAATTCAGCCAGAGAACTTCGTTCAACTTCATCAAATATCAAAATACTACACTTCTCATAGTCACGGTAGATGTTGACAGCGGCACTTGCACCAGAGCTAGTTGCAGTCACGAACCGATCATCGATTTGAGCAAGGTTACCAAGCACAATAGTACGGCAATTTTTCCCTCCTCGACTGAGCATTCCTTTCATTTGCGCTCTAGTCATATTCTGGGCTTCATCAATGATTAAAACTGCATCATCAATAGATCTACCTCTAAAGTACGCCATTGACGTGAATTCTATATTAGCTCTATCAATAATATGTTCTACTGTCGCACTAGTGCTCTTTTCATCATCATCGTCACCTGAATGCATTGAAATCAAAGCATCCGTAACTCCTGCTAGTAACGGCAAAGATTTTTCTTTCAGATCTCCCGGTAAAAAACCTGGGTCATCATCCATAAAATCACGGCTTCTCACAACCACTATTTTTTTATATTGTTTTGTTTCGATCACTTGGTGCAATCCTGCCGCAATTGCTAAAAATGTTTTACCTGAACCGGCGGGGCCGAGAAGGATATTTAAGTCCAAATCAGGATCGATAAGTTGGTCTAAAGCCACCGCTTGTCGTGGGTTTTTAGGAAGTATTCCCCAAATTTTATCCTGCTTTCGTTGAAGTAATGTCGTAAATACATGCTCTTCATTAACTTCTTTAATTTTTCCTATATGACCAACTTCATCATACCAATACATGTTAGGTTGCGCTTCATCGTTGAAAATATCACGATTAAACCGATATAATTTCCCTGACATAGCGAAATCTTTTTCTTCTTCACAACGGTCAAATAAATCACCTGTAAATGACTGTACCCCTGTGTATAGTAAATCAATATCCGAAATTTGATTATCAACTAAAACATCTTCCGCATCTACGCCAATCGTTCTTGCTTTTAGGCGCATATTTATATCACGACTGACAATAGTTACAGCTTGGCCTAATTCATTTTGCATATGAAGCGCGTAATTAATAATACGATTATCCGCATCACTACCAACTGCATATTTCAATTCTTTTGCAAAATCTAGCTGAGTATCTATACCAATAAATAGCTTACCTCGCTTTGCTGTTTCCGTAGATGGCAACTGAATACCTTTTTCCATATCCTCGCTGGAATGACCATTTATAATGTCTTCAAGCATTCTAATAACAAGACGAGCATCTTGACTAACACTTTTATCCAACCGCTCTTTTAAATTGTCTAACTCTTCTAGCACGGTTAAACAGATATATACGTCATCACGATATGCTAATAGGCTTTTTGGATCGTGAACTAGTGCTGAGGTATCAAGTACGCGAGGGTTACGATTCTCATTGGGGTTTTTCATTACACTGCCTCCAAATAAGTAAACTCTTTAACTTTTTCAATAGAATCTAATATTGATTCATGAATTAAATATTCTCTATGTATATTTAATTCATCGATTGTCGAAGTTATAGATAAAGGTAAATTTTTGATAGAGATAATATTTGGGTTGTAAACATACTGATGTCTCTCATTACGACTACTGATCATGGTCTTAACGTATTTTACTGTTTTTCGCCTATTGACACCCGTTTTCCCACAACCTGCTGGCCCAGTAAGAATCACTAAATCTATACTCGGGTCAAGCAAAGCATCTAGTGCCATACCCTGATAAATATTTTTAGGATGAATTCCCCATGCTTGTTTTGCCATTAAACGGTCTCGACTTAAATCCATTATCGCCAATTTTTCATCATCCCAACCGGTAACTTTACCAGCAAAATTGTCACTATCATCAATAAGGTATTCGTTCATGTAGGTATTAGGAAGGACATCGCGCTTAATGTAGTGGGTGGTATTTCGACCTTCAGTTTCACTTTCACACTCATTAACATGTTGCCAAAAATCGCCTTCAAACTTGTGATAGCCTTTAGTTAAAAATTTAATATCATCAATGAGCTGATCTGTTCGGTAATCCTCAACATAAGCTAAACCGGCTCCTTTAGCTTTTAAGCGCATATTAATATCTTTTGTCACCAGCACAACTTTGTTGGGAGCCTTTTTTTTCTGCAGATGTAAAGCGGCGTTAATTATCCGGTTGTCATTTTCATTAAAAGATAAGCAGCCTGCTTTTTGCTCTAAAGTATAATCATTAAAGATCGATAAACGACCACTGGGATGTTCTTCATCATTTTGAGGTAATTTAACACCGGCAAGAACTTCTTCAGGTGTGGCATCAACAAGCGTATCTTCAAGTGCACGTATCGCAACACGGGCATCTCGACTAACATCTTTGCGGCGGTCTTTAATGGAGTCTAATTCTTCAAGCACTGTCATGGGAACAACCACGTCATGCTCTTTAAAAGAGAGGAAAGCGAAAGGTTCGTGTAATAAAATATTTGTGTCTAATACGTAAATAATTTTTTCATCATTCATACGAAGATCTCCTATCTAAGTTAACGTGACACAGAAGAATCGTTAAGTAAGCTTAATCACTTAGTCTTCAACTGCGACTAAAAAACCAAAAACAGTAACTATACCTTTACCGATCACCTTATTACGTGAATGATAATTTACTTTGCCAGCTAAATTTATCACTGGCAAGTGACATCGAAAGATTATTTGTCCTTAGACAAACTTTATTAGCCCCTTTTGTAAATTCTCGGCATTTTTTGGTGATCCTAGCTATGATTAACGTTACTATAGCGCCCTTTTTTAATGCCGTATTGGCGTGTTCTGTTGCACAAGCTTTTAGAAATCGTGCAAGGTTTTAATTTTTGGAGTTTTTATATGGTTTTTTACCCTGGTCAACGATGGATAAGTGACGGAGAGTCGGATCAAGGATTAGGCACGGTATTAACGGTTGAACACCGTTTTGTTTCTATTTTATTTACCGCTACCGGTGAATCGCGCCAATATGCCATAGCAAATGCACCATTAACACGTGTTATTTTCAACCAAGGTGACAGTATTCCTAGCCATGAAGGCTGGATGCTAAAGGTTGAACGGGTTGAAGATATTGACAATCTTTTGACTTATCACGGTAACCGCCAAGATACCGGTGAAGAAACCTCGCTAAAAGAAGTGATGATCGACCACTTTATCAAATTTAATAAACCGCACGATCGACTACTCAACGGTCAAGTTGACCGTCTCGACTGGTTCCGGTTACGCAAAGATAGCTTAAAGCACCAGCATACCCAGCAGCAATCGCCATTAATGGGCTTAAGTGGCGGCAGAGTCAGTTTAATACCTCATCAGTTATATATTGCTGAAGAAGTTGGCTGTAGATTTGCACCTCGCGTATTACTTGCCGATGAAGTCGGTTTAGGTAAAACCATTGAGGCGGGTTTAATTATTCATCAACAGCTTGTCACCGGTCGTGCCCAGCGTATTTTAATTATTGTTCCTGAATCACTCATGCATCAGTGGTTGGTAGAAATGTTACGCCGCTTTAACTTACATTTTAGTATTTTTGATAGTGAACGTTGCCAAGAAATAAAAAACTCAGGTGAACAAGAAAATCCATTCAGTAGCGAACAACTGGTGCTGGTTAATTTAGACTTTGTCACCAAAAATCCACAGTGGTATGAAGAGCTAATTGCAGAAGACTGGGATTTAATGGTGGTTGATGAAGCTCACCACTTAAATTGGCATCAAGACACCCCTAGCCTTGAGTATTTATGTATTGAGCAATTAGCCCAAACTATTCCAGGAGTTTTATTATTAACGGCAACGCCTGATCAACTCGGCCATGAAAGCCATTTTGCGCGTTTACGCTTACTTGACCCTGACCGTTTTTTTGATTATCAAAAGTTTACAGAAGAAGAAAGCCATTATACTGAAGTCGCTAATGCCGCCAATGCCTTGGTTGCTAAAGATGCTTTATCTGCCGCACAACAAGCAACATTGACTAAGCTATTAAAAGAAACTGATATCAGTCAACACTTAACCAATATCAACATAAAAACGCCTAACGATACCGAAATCCTTACGCAAAACGCATCACGCGAACAAGTACTGACACAACTTCTCGATCGTCATGGCACTGGCCGTATTCTTTTTAGAAACAGCAGAAATACCATCAAAGGTTTCCCAGAACGTGAATTGCATTCAACACCTTTAGCGTTACCAGAGGCTTATCAAGAGCAAATCAATGAGTTTTTATTGTCGGACACTAGCGACAATTTAAAAACCTTGGCTCAAGCTAAACAAATTTTTACCCCTGAAATTCTCTTCTCATTAAACAGCCATGAAAATTGGACTGATATCGACCCCCGAGTTGACTATTTAATCGAATTATTACAAACACTGAAAAAAGAAAAGTTATTGGTCATTTGTGCACACGCACAAACAGCGATTGACTTAGAAGCGGCGTTACGCGTAAAAGAAGGTATTCGCGCGGCGGTCTTCCATGAAGGTTTGAGTATATTTGAACGCGATAAAGCCGCGGCTTATTTTGCCCAAGACGAAGACAGTGCACAATGTTTGCTTTGTTCTGAAATAGGCAGTGAGGGTCGAAATTTTCAATTTGCACATCATCTAGTGTTATTTGACTTACCTAGCAACCCCGATCTTTTAGAACAGCGTATTGGTCGTTTAGACCGTATCGGACAGACACAAACCATTCGTTTACATGTGCCCTATTTTACCGATTCCGCGCAAGGGTTACTCTTTGACTGGTATCAAAAGGGTTTAAATGCTTTTGAACATACTTGTATCACTGGCCGAGCTATTTTTGATAAGTTTGGTGAAAAACTGTTTGATTTAGCCTTAACAGCGCAGTGGCAATCGACCGCTGCTGAAAAATTAATTAATGAAAGCCATAATCAGCACTTAGCGCTTAAAACTGAATTAGAGTCAGGACGGGATAAGTTATTAGAATTACGTTCTTCTGGTCAAGGTCGTTCTCATCAGCTAGTTAAAGAAATTTCAGCACTGGATCAACAAATTGAATTACCACAATTTATGTTTCAAGTACTTGATGTCTTTGGTATTACTCAAGACGACAAGTCCGATAATGCCATAGCTTTACAGCCTAGTGAGCATATGCTTTGCGGTAATTTTCCTTGCTTGCCTGATGATGGCACCACTATTACCTTTGATCGAGATACTGCGCTAGCTTGTGAAGATTATCACTTGTTAACTTGGGACCACCCTATGGTGCGAGGCGCAATGGATTTAGTGCTTAGTGATCAAACGGGTAACTCGAGCATAGGTTTATTGAAAAACCCAGCTTTGCCCGCCGGCACATTTTTTATCGAATGTATTTTTACGATTGAAGCAACAGCGCCGAGTCACTTACAACTGGGGCGTTATTTACCGACTACGCCAATACGTGTCTTGGTTGATAAAAATGGTACTGACTTAGCCGACAAGGTCGGTGAAAACGTTCTAGATCAACAGCTTGCGCCAGTTAAAAAACAAGTGGCTTTACAACTTGTTAAAGCTTTAAAAGATCAAGTAACACCGTTAGTCGCAAAAGCTGAAGCACATGCAAAACCCCAAGTGATGAGTATTCAAGAAAAAGCTCTAGCCAATATGCATAAAACCTTAGATGCAGAGTTTCAACGTTTAACGGCACTAAAAACCATTAACCCAAGTGTTCGCCAGCAAGAACTCGACTTTATCAAAGTACAGCAAAATGAATTAAGTCACTATATAGGCAAAGCACAGTTAAAATTTGAAGCGATACGTTTAATTGTGGTGAGTAACTAATTATGTCAAGCCAGCAAGAAAAGCCAAATGAACAACAACCATTACAAGAGGTGGTGCCAATGGCACCAAACCCTGAATTTGTTTATTGCCCACCTATGTCGCCTTATCTTGAGATAATTTATCGCGATAATGATATTGTTGTGCTTAATAAACAAAGTGGTTTACTAACGGTTTCAGGCCGTTTACCCGCTCATAAAGACTGTTTACAAAGTCGAGTCAATAAAGTGCTACCAACGGCAACTGTGGTTCACCGACTTGATATGGCAACATCAGGTATCTTGATCATGGCGTTGCACAAACCTGCACATGTTGCGATTAGCCGAATGTTTCAACAACGTGAAACAAAAAAAAGCTATATTGCCCGTGTCTATGGCCATATGAAAGATGATAAGGGTTCGGTAGATCAGCCGCTTATCTGTGACTGGCCAAATCGTCCACGACAAATGGTTGACCATGAACGCGGTAAACAATCGCTGACCCATTACCAGGTATTATCTCGAGACACTGATGCTAACTCGGTGCCCAGTACCCTAGTGGAGTTAACCCCGATTACCGGGCGTTCTCATCAACTGCGTGTCCATATGTTATTTTTAGGCCATCCTATCTTGGGTGATAGATTATATTCACATGAGTCAGCGGTTACTGCAAGTTCACGGTTATTATTACATGCGCAGATGTTAGAGCTAGCGCATCCTTGTACCGAGAAGACGCTCACGTTCAAAGTTCCTTGTCCGTTTCTTTAATGAATTTTTTTTGTTAAGAAAATAAAGTATTTGCCGATAATTGATCACTAGTCTATAAAACAATTTTCGGTAAGTGCTTGCCGCTGCAATTATCTAAGGAACTTATGTCTTTCCGTGTTTTAGTTTCACTCATCATTTTTTGTCTTTTTAGCAGCAGTACTGTTAATAGTTATGCGTTGCCCTACCAAGAAGAAAATACAACCAAAAAGCAACAAGAGCCAGAGCAGAAAGACACCACAAAAGCAGAAGATAAACCCGGTGATACCACCAAGATAGTCATTAAAAAGCGTCCAGAAATTCTTGCCCCAATTAACTCCCTACAGCAACAAGAACAAGACCTGACACATTACTTAACCGCTGACGAAATAACACCGATGTTAGCGGGCGCACAAGACTTTATTACCCTTATTAATGAAAATACCGCCAGTAATCAAAAAGGGGTGATGATACTGCTGCCTGATTGGGGAATGACCGCAATAAGTAGTAACGCCTTAAATTATTTACAAACAATCCTACCGACCCAAGGTTGGACAACAATCACTATTCAACCGCCAAGTAGACCCTTAGGTTATCCTTCAAGAGCATTAAAACTATCAATGCAACTCGAAGAGGATGATAAAACCTTACTTGCACACCAAGAATATCTGACGGCTATGATGACGGCAGTGATGAATAAAGCTAAAGATTATCCGGGAATATTTGTTGTGGTATCGCAAGGCAGTCATGCCATATTACTGGCCAATTTATACAGTACCGGCAAACTCAAATCACCTAGTGCCATGGTAATGCTCAGTGGATATATGAATACCGCAGCAGAGAGTCTCTCATTTGCTAAAATACTGGCGAGCAGTGAGTTTCCTGTTTTAGATATTTACCTGTCAAAAGAACAGCAATTAGCAACGTCTGCCGCCTTAATTCGTAAAGCACAAGCAACTAAAGAAATGAAAGTGTATTACCGACAAACTCAACTACACAACAATCAAATTGGTTATTACCCTGAAAAAGCGCTATTAAGGTCGATAAATGGCTGGCTTAAGTCTATTGGCTGGTAACATCCGCCATAAGCTCAAGCGCTGCTCTCAATAGATTATTTCCACGTTAGCTGCAATCAACAAAAAGCCCCCGCTGACGTTATCCTCAGCGGGGGCTTTTTAATGGTCAATAAAAGTTAATTCATTGCCTAACGATCATCAGCAGAGTAAATAGCACTTATAGCTTAAACTCTTGCACTGATTGTTGTAATTCTTCAGCTAATTTAGCGACTTCATTACTTGATTGCGCAGTTTGTTGTGCACCCGCCGTTGTTTGCTCGGCTATCGCAACAATAGACTCTAAATTGACGCTAATCTCATGAGCGACAACACTTTGCTCTTCAGCAGCAGCGGCAATTTGTGTACTTTTGTCAAACGCTTCATGAACTGAATGAGTAATAGTTTGTAGCGCTTTCTCTGCTTCTTCGCTTTGCTCTACACAATTTGCTGCTTGTTTTTTACCGGTGTCCATAACGCCAACAGCTCGTTGAGCACCTGTTTGCAGTACCTCAATCATGTTTTGTATTTCTTGCGTAGACACTTGCGTTCTACTTGCAAGCGTTCTTACTTCATCAGCAACAACGGCAAAACCACGACCTTGTTCTCCGGCACGAGCGGCTTCAATAGCGGCGTTTAATGCCAGTAAATTAGTCTGCTCGGCAATGCCACGAATAACGTCAAGAATACCGCCAATAGAAGCACTATCTTGCTGTAGTTTATTGATAACCTGTGCAGCTTCTTCAACTTCGTCAGCAAGTAAGCCGATAGTTTGGCGATTGCGTTCAGAAATAATTTTAATACGTTTAGCTTCATCATCGGCTTGCTTTATTTCGCCTAATGTATCGTTAGCACTTGATAAAACACTTTGAGAAGTACTGCTCATTTGCGTTGTTGCTGAAGCAGCTTGTTCAACTTGTGAACGTTGTTCTGCAATAGCAATAGTCCCTTGTGCAGTTACCGCTGAAGTTTCTTCTGCAGCAGTTGCTAGTTGAGTAGAACGACTAACAATACCCTGAATAAGATTACGCAAACTATCAATTAATAAATTACAGTTACGTGAAAGTTCAGCAAATTCATCTTTACCACTTTCATCTAACTTATGCGATAAATCACCCGAAGCAACGATGTTAAGCATTTTATTAACCAAACTTAATGGTCGGGTGATGCTAAGTAGTGTGAACCAAGCAATACCGATTGCGGCAACAATTGAAAAAATCATAATACCTATGGTTTGTGAATTACCATCGGCCACTTTTTCTTGTACAAGTTTGCCAGCAGCTAACGCAGTTTCATTAGCCAGATTCACTTGCTTTTCCAAAATAGCATTAGCTTTTTTAATGTTACTTTCTGC
Source organism: Colwellia hornerae (assembly GCF_007954355.1). GTDB lineage: Bacteria > Pseudomonadota > Gammaproteobacteria > Enterobacterales > Alteromonadaceae > Colwellia_A > Colwellia_A hornerae. The sequence continues at coordinate 59,924 of NZ_VOLR01000012.1, read as the reverse complement.
AGCATCTAGGTTTTCAGTTGCAGTTTTAAGGGCAAGTAATTGTTTGTTTTTATGAAAAAATATATCATTATTTGAGTTAATTAAGTCGGTTAATTCATTTAAAGCAAACGTCAAATCATCGGCTACATCTTCGCCACCACGATTAGATAACTCGGAAATGATATCGGTAAATGATTTATTTACATCGACAAAGCTGTTCGATATTTGGTTACCCACTAAATCCGTTGATGACTTATCGATTAAACCTCGGTATTCAAGTGCTGAACTTACTAGCCCATTAAGTAACGTTTCGATGCTCTCACCTAAGCTCACAGCTCGCTGAAGTGAAGTATCAGCTAAGTCATGGTCGGCAAGATCTAATAACATCGTTGCAGCATCATCGGCTTTGTCTTCGAGGTTAGCGATTTTTTCTCTTAAAGTAAGCGCTTGATTAATGCTGGTTTGTCGATTGCTAAAAACCAATCCTATCTGTTGTTCTAGTTCTGCATAAACTGCATCGACTTCACTAAGATTAGACAATAATGAATTTTCATTTTGAAGCACTTGCTTTAATTTTTTTAGCTCAGTAGAGAAATCGTCTTTATCTTGATTATACGCCATAAGATTATTATTAAGTGGCGTTAATTCGGTTTGATAGTAAGCACGTAACGTAAGGTTACCTATTTGCGTTAAGGTATTAGCAAGCTTATTACTGCCTTTTAAAGTAGGGATCGCCAGCTCACTTTGTTGAACTGTAGAGCCTTTAATTATATTTAAATTCCATAAAGATATAGCACTAGTTATTACTAGTAAAACTGCAATAATGGTAAAACCACCCATTATTTTCATTGCTACCGTTAAATTCATAAATGTCACCGTGTAAATAGATAGTATTGAGTAAGAGTGTAAACTATATTAATTGCGACTTCCTTGAATGCGGTCCTATATTTTCAAAGCCTATAATCATAGTTTATTTATCATTATTGTCGATTAGATTATCGGTTAATATTGTAAACACTTAACCATTAATTTTATTATAACAAGCTTAAGCTATTTTTCATCTTTAGTTATTGCTTTATCATAAGTTTTTTTATCTTTGTTTTACACTGTGGCAATGTTCGGTAAATAACTGCTTGTCAGACCATCGTAACAGCGTTAAATGTCCGCCCCAGACACAACCGGTATCCAGTGCATAAATATGTTCAACTGGACAGTGCCCCATTAATGAAGCCCAATGACCAAATATCCAACTATAATTTTTTTCCTTTTCTGCAAACTCAAACCAAGGCTTTATATGGGCAGGTGCTTGTTCAACGGAAAGCTTGCATGAAAACTCTAAGCCATAATCGAGTTGGCAATAACGCATTCTAGTCAGTGAGTTAACTGTCACTCGAAACTTTTCATCGGCTGATTTGGCCAAAGACCACAGGTTGGGCTCTTCACCGTACATTATGGCTAACCAATCATTTCTTAGCGCTGAAGCTAACTTGCTATTCACATCGTTTGCTTGTGCCATAGCTTCTGCCGGTGTCCAAAAGGGTGGCAAACCAGCATGACTCATATAAACATTTTCATTGGGTAGTTTTTGGATCAGGGGTTGCTTTGCGAGCCAATCCATTAGCTCATCAACGTCTGCAGCCGCTAATAATTCATCAAAAAAATCACTAGCTTTTGCTTTTTTTAATCCGCCGTAAATCGCTAATAAGTGCAGGTCGTGATTACCTAAAACCACTCGAGCACTATTACCCAGTGCTTTTATATATCTTAGCGTTTTTAAGGAGTCAGGACCTCTGGCAACCAGATCACCCGCTAACCAAAGCTGGTCAGTTTCAGGAGAAAAGGCAACTTGGGCAAGTAAAGCGCGTAATTCATGGTAACAACCTTGAATATCTCCAACAAAATAAATCGCCATAAAGCTAACTTTCGCGCTTAGTTTAAAATATTCGGCTGGGCTAAGCCAAAAACAGGTATCTCAACTTGTTGCAAGTCTCTATCGTCGCTTAGCATTTGATAATGACCCTGCATAGTACCAACCGGCGTTTTTAGGATACAACCGCTGGTATAAGTGTAAGTGTTTTCTGGCGCGATGATCGGTTGTTTACCAATAACGCCTTCGCCAGCAACGGTAGAGGTATTATTGTCACCATCGGTAATCAACCAATAACGCGATAATAATTTAACAGACTTATTGCTATTATTGGTAATACTAATGGTATAACTGAACACATAGTTCTTTTCGTTTTCAATCAATTGTGCGGCAATATATTCAGTTTTAACGCTCACCGAAATATCATATCCGATGGCATTTGACTCGACAGTGCTTAACGTTGAGTTTTCCTTCATAATTCAACCGGATTATCGGTTAAGAAGTTTGCCAGTTTAATATAATCACTGATCGGTAAGTTCTCCGCGCGAAGTCTTGCATCAATACCCAAATCCGCTAATTGTTCAACCGTAAATAACTTTTTAAAACTATTACGTATGGTTTTTCTGCGTTGGTTAAATGCTGCCAAACAAACTTGGTTCAGCGACTTAATATCTTTTACCGGATTTTTAATCTCACCATGAGGAATTAATCTCACGATGGCAGAGTCAACCTTAGGCGCTGGTTTAAAAGCTTCTGGGCCTATTTGCATAACAGGAATAACCTGACACTGATACTGTGTCATTATTGAAAGTCGGCCATAAGCTTTGCAATTTTCACTGGCTGCCATGCGCTGAACCACTTCTTTTTGCAGCATAAAGTGCATATCTTTCACGCTATCTTTAAAGGTCAAAAGATGAAAAATGAGTGGCGTAGAAATATTGTAAGGTAAGTTACCAAAAATTCTTAAAGGTCGCTCTGCAGTCGCTATCTCACTGAAATCAAATTTTAAAGCATCGGCTTCATAAATAGTTATTTTATCAGCAATAAAAGGATGGTGGCGTAAACGATGGGCAAGATCTCTGTCAAGTTCAACAACAGAGATAGCGCCGGCTCGGTCAATAACGGGTTCAGTCAATGCGCCTAAACCAGGACCGATCTCGATAAGATTTTCTCCAGGCTCAGGGTCAATAGCATCAACAATTTTACTGATCACACCTTCGTCATGTAAAAAGTTTTGTCCAAAGCGTTTTTTGGCTTGGTGGCCTAAATGAGTTTTATTATTCATGATTGATTATTTGCTAATTTAATGGCTGTGGTGATTGCTTCAATAAAGCTTCCTGGGTCAGCTAAGTTGGTACCGGCTAATTCAAGCGCTGTACCGTGATCTACCGAGGTTCGAACAAAAGGTAAGCCTAAGGTAATATTAACCGAAGCACCAAAGCCTTTATATTTTAAGACGGGCAAGCCTTGATCATGATACATAGTTAAAATCGCATCAGCATCACTTAAGTACTTCTCTTGAAAGATAGTATCCGCAGGTAATGGCCCAATAAGTTTAATGCCTTCCTCTCTTAATACATTTAAGGCTGGGATCATCACATCAATTTCTTCTCGACCTAGATGTCCATCTTCTCCTGCATGAGGGTTTATGCCGCATACGTAGATTTTGGGCTCATCAATACCAAATTTATTAATCAGGTCGGTATTTAAAATACGGGTTACTTTTTGTAAACGTTCTGCGGTGATCGCTTTAGAAACATACGCTAAAGGAATATGCGTTGTTACTAATGCCACTCTTAAACCTTCTGTTGCCAACATCATCACAACATCAGCACAATTAGCTTGGCTAGCAAAATACTCAGTATGACCACTAAAAGCGATACCGGCTTTATTGATTAACCCTTTATGCACTGGGCCAGTGACAATAGCATCGATTTCACCAGAGATATTTTTTTCACTGGCGATTCTTAACGTTTCAATAACATAGCTGCCATTTTCAGGGTTGAGCTCGCCAGGAATACAAGTATCAGCCATATCAACAGACAGTATCGTTAGTGTGCCTGCTTTTTGTGGCTTAGCCGCTATCGAAGCATCGTAATCAATAAATGTAAGTGGTAAACCTAAAACTTCAGCGCGCTCTTGCATTAACTTCTTGCAAGCAATCACCACAAGTTCAACCGGCCAATCTTGCTGAGCAATGAAGATGGTTAAGTCTGGGCCAATTCCTGCAGGTTCACCTGGCGTGATGGCAATACGCTTTATCATTATTTTGTATCTCGACTAAAAATCTCTACATAGGCTTCGTCACGAAGCTCTTTAATCCAACGCGCACTTTCTAGGCCAAACTTTCTATTGAACAAAATGCGACGTGCTTTGCTTTCATTCATTTGCTCTGTAGCATCAAGCGTTCTTCGGTCGGTTAATTGCGCTAAGTGCCAGCCAAATGAAGTTCTAAACGGTTTATGCATTTCATTAATTTTCAAACGAGATAACGCAGCCTTAAAAGTAGGATCGTAAACATCGGGGTCTGCCCAGCCTAAATCACCACCTCTCACTGAGGTAGGTCCGTCAGAATACTCTTTCGCTAAGTCAGCAAAATCAGCTTCTCCAGCGTTTATTCTATCCATAAGGCCTTGCAGAATACTTTCAGCTTTAGCTTCACTTAAGATAACAGAGGGTTCAATCAGTATGTGTCGAGCTTTCACTTCCTCTACTTCAACGATTTGTAAACCACGAATATCTATAATTTTCACAATACTAAAACCTAAGCCAGTGCGTACAGGTCCTAAAATCGCTTCTTTCTTTTCTCCGTCAACAATTGAAGAGAATAATGTTGGTAATTCATTGATATTTTTCCAACCTAAATCACCACCTTGTAATGCGTTTGTGCCACCTGAAGAAGCAATAGCAATTTTTGCAAAGTCACTGCCATTGTTAAGTAATTCAATCACTTTTTCAGCACGAACCTTAGCGGCATTCATATCATCTTGGCTTGGATTAGCAGGGAACTCGATAAGTATATGCCCTAAGCGATATTCAACATCAGTATTGATTTTTTCTTCCATAGAAGAAATTAAATTCGCCACGTCTTGTGGTGAAACATAAATACGGCGACTGACACTATTACGACGAACTTCTCCCGAAATAAGCTCAGTTCTGACAATTTCACGATACTTGTCGTAATCTGTACCATCCTTAACAAGGTTTTGACGAAACTGCTCTAACGTTAATTTGTCTTCTTTAGCCATATTAGTTAGCGTTTCATCAAGTTGTGCATCACTCACTTGCACACCCATACGTTCACCCAACTGAGTGATCAACGCATCGTTGATCAGTTTTTCAGTAACCTGCGTTCTTAGCGCTTTATCTGAAGGTAAACTTTGATCATTTTTTAATGCTTGTTTTTTTATAGTTTCGATTAAGTCTCTTATTTCAGATTCTAAGACAACACCACCATTTACAATGGCTGATACTCGATCAAGTTCAATTTGTTGTGCTTGTACTGGAAAAAAAGATGTTATCGCCAAAGCGCTTGTTAAAAGTAAAAATTTCAATGATTTTTTCATGTATCGTCTATTTCTTATATTTAATTATTGAGAAAGTAAGGGCGTTTGTAGCCAAATATACTTGAGTTGAACATATCTGTAATGTCTTTTGTTCTCATGCTAAATCTTAGCATAAAACCATTGTTGAATTCATCGCGATTTTTATTATTACTCGACGGTTCATCAAAGTTTGCCGTGATATAACGATGATAGGCAAAACTCAGTGACCAACAGCAACTTTGATACTGTAAACCCGCATAAGTTTCTATGCTTCGGTTTTGCTGTAAGTCTTGAGTTATTCTACTAATAACTTGCCAATTTTTATTTATACTGACATTCCCCGCTAAAGATAATTGCTCTAATGTAATACCTGAGACATCGCGAGTGTATCGATGGTTCAATTGTATTGTTTGATTTTCACCAAAAAGATAGTCAATGCTGGTTTGGCTCTTGTTGGTAACATCATCTTCAGTGTTATATTGAATATCACTACTAAATTGCCACTTCCTATTGATACGGGCGTAAACTTCTGCCGCTAATGCCGAGGCATCAGCTACAATTCCTTGATTTTCTTCAAAGGTAAAATTACTGTCATTAAGATAAACAATTCTCCCTAAACTCACTCTCAGTTGTTCTTGGTTGGCACTATCGAGTAAACGGCTAGTTACCCCCCAGGAATATTGATTAGCTTGAGCTATCCTGTCTAAACCACTAAAGCGTTTATCACGAAATAGACCGTTATAATCATCTTGTAGCGTGGTGGTATCATATAGCCCTATATTACTTTGATCTTTTTCAGGAATATAGAGATATTGCAGTTGCGGTTCTAAGGTTTGTGTAAAACTGTTGCCCCAAAAATGAGTTTGTCTATCAAAATTAACCCCACCATGAAAACGTACTTTAGGTAATGTTCTACTGACACTTTCTTCGAGCTCACTTTTCAAGGGAATATTATCTTGTTGATAATGGGTTTGTAATATTTTAAATTCTGAATTCAAAAACCAAGCTGGCGTAACCATAGGAAAAGTAAAACCCGCCTCAACATGATAGCGCTGCGCGGTTGCTTGAGTTTTATCTGCATTGTCAAAGTTAGTGACTTCTGAATAGACATCAAATAATCCATCTAAAAAATCAATTTTTTGATGACTGGCAAGTTCGAGTTGAGCAAGTGCTTTATAGTTCGTTTTATTATCACCGAGTACTTCAAAATCTTGTAATTTCACCTTAGCTTGCCAACTATCAGCAAAATAAGCCAATTCGCCGGTTTGATATAAGTACGCATCATTATCATTGTAGTGCTTACTGCCAATATCAACTAAATAGTTATCATCACTAATGGTCGTATAATCAACGAAGGCGCGAAATCGTTCTGAAAAGGTACCAACATGTTGCATCCGCACTAAATAACGGGCATCGGTACTATTTTCTTGTTCATTGTCTTGATCTAAATATTCGAGATCAAATTGACCTTGTTGTTCTTCATGCAAATAACGAAACTCTGTCATTAATTGACTACCGCGTTTTAACATATATTTCGGGGTAATGGTCGCATCAATATTAGGGGCTATATTCCAATAATATGGAATTGACGTAGTAAAACCTGATTTACCTGAATTACCAATTTCAGGATATAAAAAACCAGATTGTCTATCATCACCAATAGGAATAGTAAAATAAGGCAGGTATAACACCGGCACATTAAAAACCGAAAACCTAGCATGATAAGCTTCTAAATAACTTTCATCTTTCGAAATGTTAATTTCACTGGCATTCATTTGCCAATCCGGTGAGGCGCCATAACAAGTGGTAAAAGAAGAATCAATTAATGACAAGGTACCTTCTTTGGACACAGCAATGATACCCGCGCCACCGTGTCCTGCTATTCCAGCCAATTGATACTGAGTATTTTTCAATGTGGTCGCGCCAAGCGTTTCACTTATGTTCAATTGGTCAGCAAAAATATCAATGCCTTTATTTTGAAAATGAATATCGCCCGTGGCATTAACTGATGAACTTTCTCTATTAAGCTCAACCTCATTAGCAAGAATTGTCTGCTGATTGTTAATCAACATTACATTACCGGTAAATTTTGCGACTTTATTTTTATTAATGCCCGATTTATCAGCTAAAATAGTGATCGCTTTACTCTTTTCAATAGATTGGGCGGCAGTTAATTGTGGGTAAGTCGGTATAGGGCATTGAGCCATATCATCGAGAATATCGGTAACTTGTTGAGCAAAGCTATATTTAGCCATTGATATACAAGTAATTATTAAAATTAAATAGCGCGGAAATGACATTAAAAGTCCGATAGATGAATGATTAAAGCAATAAAGATAAAAGCGAGCCACATTTTATACTCAAACACTTAGATAATATAGCAATTTTCTTTAGGGTGCTAATTCGGTATATTGGTAATACGGGTTGGCATTGCTCATTTATGCCCTCACCTAAGATAACTATTAGTACCATTTACTTGAGGAATAGAAAACTTGCCAAGCTCTCGAATTCAAGCGTTACACCTATGGTTGAATAACCAATTTTCAGGCGAAAACATTCAATTAACACCATTAACCGGCGATGCTGGCTTTCGCCGTTATTATCGTTTTGTGATACAGGGTCGTTCATTTATCGCGGTTGATGCCCCGAAAGATAAATCTAATAACGCGGCATTTGTCTTTATACAGAAAAGCTTCAGTGAACATAATGTTTTAGTACCTGAAATTATTGCGGCTGATCTATCACTCGGTTTTCTTTGCTTAGCTGATTTGGGTGAAACGCTGCTGGCTGATATTTTAACGCCTGAAAACATCGCCCTTACCTATCAAAAAGCCATTGATATTTTACCGAAAATTCAATCATCTATAGCCAATAACAGCGAGAAAGTGCCGCATTACGATCAAGCATTCGTTGAACTTGAGCTCAATATATTTTCACAATGGTTATTAACCGAGCACCTATCAATCATACTAAGCGCTGAGGAGCAAAAACAATTAACCCGCTGCTTTTCAATATTAACAGAAAATATGCTTAGCCAACCGCAAGTACTGGTGCACCGTGATTATCACAGTAGAAATATTATGGTACTCCAAGATAAGACTTTAGGCATTATTGACTTTCAAGATGCGGTTATTGGCCCGATCACTTACGATATAGTCTCGTTACTGCGTGACTGCTACCTGAAATGGCCGAGCGAGTCGGTTTCTTTGTTACTAAAGCGCTATATAGATGTGATGACTGAGCGGTATTCATTAAACGATATTACTCGCCAACAATGGCAGCGCTGGTTTGATTTAACCGGCTTACAACGCCATATTAAAGCGAGTGGGATATTTGCCCGTTTACATCATCGCGATAATAAAAGCGGCTACTTGAAAGATATTCCACTGACACTAAGCTACATTGTTGAGATCAGTCAACAATACCCCGAGTTAGCCTCTTTACATCAGCTTTTATTAATAAAAGTACTGCCAGCAATGACAAACCTAAAAAAGGAGCGTTAACATGAAAGCGATGATTTTAGCCGCTGGTCGTGGTGAACGTATGCGTCCGTTAACTGATCACTGCCCAAAACCTTTACTCAAAGTGGCTGGCATTCCCTTAATCGAACACCATATTAATAAACTCGCCCAGTGTGGCATCACAGATATTATTATTAACTATGCCTGGTTAGGTGAGATGATTGTTGACTATTTAGGTGATGGAAAAAAATTCGGGGTTAATATAAGCTACAGTGCAGAAAATAATGGTGCGCTTGAAACCGCTGGCGGTATTATTCAAGCACTGCCCTTATTAAGCAAAAATAACGATAATGAACCTTTTATGCTGATAAATGGCGATATATTTACTGATTTTAGCTTTGCAGACATGCCGATATTAGCCAAAGACCAGTTAGCGCACATCTGCTTAGTTAACAATCCTGATCATAATATCAAAGGTGATTTTATTTTTGATAACAATCAACTCACCAATATTGAAAATCAATCACAATCAACACTGAAAAATACTTACACCTTTAGCGGTCTCAGTCTTTTTCGCACTGATTTTTTTAAAGGTGAAAATGCTGCACAAATATCGAAATTGGGGCCGATGCTGAAAAAGGCGGTCGGCGACAGTAAGGTTTCAGCCAGCATACTCGATGGAACATGGACCGATGTTGGTACGCCAGAGCGTTTAGCGTATCTAAACAGATAAGTTAGTCATAAATTAATAACACAAACAGGTAATATTGATAATGAGAATATGGGGAAAACTTTTAGGCTTTATATTTGGTTTTATGCTGAGTAAAAATCTACTAGGTGCATTAATAGGCATGTTTATTGGTCATAATTTTGATAAAGGCCGAGGACTTAATTTTAATAACCTTTCAGGCTCGAAAAGCTCAGAAAGTGAACGTCAGAGCGCATTCTTTTACACCTCTTTTTCAGTTATGGGCTACATGGCAAAAGCCAATGGCTTAGTATCTAAGCACGAAATTGAATTTGCCAATGCTTATATGGACAAGTTATCGCTGCAAGGAGAGTTAAGACAACAAGCCCAAGATGCCTTTAGAGAGGGTAAAATGGCTGGGTTTCCACTAAACGATAACCTTGCCAAATTTAAACAAGTTTGTGGAAATCGCCATGATTTATTATTACTCTTTCTAGAAATTCAAATACAAGTCGCTTTTGCTGATGGTCACTTAGACAGCGATGAACGCCAAGCATTACACACCATAGCGCAACAATTAGGCTTTTCAAGTAAAGAGCTCGACAAACTCTTAGAAATGATTATCGCTGGTGCACAGTTTCATCAAGGTCAATCAGGTAAAAGCGCTCAATCTCAACTAGAGAATGCCTACAAAGTACTAGGTGTTAGTGCAGATACACCTGAAAAAGATATTAAGAAAGCTTATCGAAAGTTAATGTCGCAACATCATCCTGATAAGTTGGTAGCTAAAGGTTTACCACCAGAAATGATGGAAATTGCCAAACAAAAAGCTCAAGATATTCAAGGGGCATACGAGTTAATCACTAAAAACAAATAACCCTTGATGCAAATTATTACTAACAGAGATTAGCGCGGCAGTTTGCTAGCTGCCAGATGAAAAACGCATACTAGTGTATGCGTTTTTTGGTATTTTAAAGGCCTTATTTTCGCTGATAAATACAAAAATCAAGGTCAAAATTATTTTTTTCATCGCCAGCTAACTTATTACTTTGCGTTAGTTGCCAATCATTGTCTGTATCATATTCAGGAAACTGAGTATCGCCATCGATAGCAGCTTTTATATGAGTAATGTAAAGACGGTTAGCAAAGGGCAAACAATGGCTGTAAATAGCACCGCCACCAATCACCATCACTTCGTCGACCTGACCTGCTAATAGCAGTGCTTGTTCGACTGACGTGGCCGTGTCTACGCCATCAGCGCAATAGTTTTTATCACGTGAAATAACAATATTTTGTCTACCCGGCAAAGGTCGACCGATAGATTCATAAGTTTTGCGTCCCATGATAATAGGCTTGCCTAAGGTCGTTTTTTTGAAATAGGCTAGGTCAGCGGGTAAGTGCCATGGCATATCATTATCTTTGCCAATGACGCGGTTATCGGCATGTGCGGCAATCATCGAAAGTAGGGTCATTAAAATATTCTCTCTAAAGGGAATAATCCACTATTCACTGGATGAAATAACGAATTATTGTTGAACGGGCTTATCCACTATCACTGATTAGTGATGATGGCGACTTGCCCCTAAAAAAAAAGCTCAAGTAAATGATACTTGGGCTTTTTTGTAACAACTAAATGGACAGTGAATAATTATTTACGATATTCAACTTCGACATCGTATTCATCTTCATCCCAGTCTTCGTCACCTAATTCGTCTTCAACGCCAGAGACAGCTTCTTCATGGTAAGTATCCCACTTGAACTCAATCGTTTTATCTTCAGGTGTTTCTTCAATTTCTGGAGGAAGCCCTTCGATAAAGGTCATGACGCCTTGCGTTAAGTCAGCGGTGCCAAATTTATTAATGGCAGAAACACTGCGTACTTCGCCAGTCCAATTTAAGCCAGCGACAATACTATCTGTTAACACTTTCGCTTCATCTTCTAGCATTAAATCAAGCTTGTTAAATACTAACCAGCGCGGTTTAGCAAAAAGTTTTGCTGAATGACGCTCTAACTCACTAATAATGGTTTTAGCGTTTTCAAGAGGATCAGAACCATCGGCAGGCATTACATCAACAAGATGTAATAAAATTCGACAACGCTCTAAATGCTTAAGAAACTGTGTTCCTAAACCTGCGCCCTCTGCTGCACCTTCAATCAAACCAGGAATATCAGCAATAACGAAACTACGTTGCGTATCTAGACGTACCACACCTAAGTTAGGTGCTAACGTGGTAAATGGGTAATCTGCTACTTTAGGTCTAGCCGCTGAAACACTGCGTATCAAGGTAGACTTACCGGCATTAGGTAAGCCGAGCAAACCCACATCGGCGAGTAATAATAACTCAAGCTTGAGGCTACGTATTTCACCCGGTGTACCATCGGTTTTTTGGCGAGGAGCGCGGTTAGTACTACTTTTAAAACGCGTATTGCCTAAACCATGCCAGCCGCCTTTAGCCACCAACATTTTTTGTTCATTGCGGGTTAAGTCACCTAATTGTTCACCGGTGTCTACATCCATAGCACGTGTGCCAACCGGTACTTTTAAGATTAAATCTTCTGAACCTTTACCCGTACAATCACGACTTTGACCATTTTGACCGCGCTTAGCACGATGAAAACGCTCGAAGCGGTAATCAATTAAGGTATTCAGGCTTTCGTCAGCCATTAAATAAACGTCACCGCCGTCACCGCCGTCACCACCATTAGGTCCGCCGTATTCAATGTACTTTTCTTTTCGAAAACTTACACAACCGTTGCCGCCGTCTCCGGCCTCAACTCTAATTTCAACTTCATCAACGAATTTCATGGTGCTTTGAAACACTCCAAGATTAAACTATTGCCTTATTATAAGTTATTTTTTGCACTTACGAAAACAAAGTTATTTTTTATACAAAATGAATACCCTTTGGAGTAATTAAAATGACATAATTTAATGATAATAAATTTTCAACAACAAGGCGCTTGATTAAGCAATAGCTGACTATTGGGATTGAAGCAACGAAGTTATTGACTATTTAGGCCATTTAAAAATGATCCGTTAATTAGTGCAATGGGTATTAGATACTCAAGTAATTAAGTATCAAAAAAAAACCCTGCTTAAAGCAGGGTCTTTATTAAGTTTGAGTAACGTTACTAAGCAACAATACTTACAAACTTACGGTTTTTAGGACCTTTAACATCAAATTGTACTTTACCATCTGTTAAAGCAAATAATGTGTGGTCTTTACCAATACCCATGTTTGTTCCAGCGTGGAATTTAGTACCACGTTGACGAACAATAATGTTTCCAGCTAATACAGCTTCGCCACCAAAACGCTTAACACCAAGGCGTTTAGCTTCTGAATCGCGACCATTTCGTGTACTACCTGCAGCTTTCTTATGTGCCATCTTAAATCGCTCCTAATTAGCCGTTAATGCCAGTAATTTTCACTTCAGTGAACCATTGACGATGGCCCGCTTCTTTACGTGAATGCTTACGACGTTTAAATTTAACAATTTTAACTTTATCAGCACGGCCTTGATTTACAATCTCAGCTACTACTTTACCACCAGCAATGTAAGGCGCGCCTACATTAACGGCTTCGCCGTCAGCGATCATTAAAACGTTATCGAATTCTACTGTTGCACCAATTTCAAGCTCAAGCTTTTCAAGGCGAACTGTTTGTCCTTCAGTTACACGGTGTTGTTTACCGCCACTTTGGAATACAGCGTACATACCTACTCCGTAAAGCGTCATTTTATTTAGACGCTAGATTTTAAAATATAGGGCGCGAATTCTACGCGAAGATTTTTATTCAGGCAAGTCTAATTCGCATCTATTTCTATTTAATTTGTTTATCGATAAACTATTCCGCTACAGCCCTTTATTGCTCAATAATTTCGTGTAAACTCATGCTTCATAAAATCTCTTAAATACAACAACAAAGGTAGCTGTAGCTTTCTATGGATATCAAAAATATACAAGCCCTCGCTCAACAAGATATGACAGCGGTAAATAATATTATTTATTCGCAAATAAATTCTGATGTTGCGTTAATTAATCAGCTCGGCGTTTATATTGTTAATGCTGGAGGCAAACGTATGCGTCCGATGTTAACCGTTCTTGCCGCTCGAGCTTTTGGTTATCAAGGTAATGATCACATATCTATTGCCGCCATTATTGAATTTATTCACACCGCGACTTTATTGCATGATGATGTTGTTGATGAATCAAATATGCGTCGCGGTCGAGAAACCGCTAATGCATTATTTGGTAATAGCGCAAGCGTGCTCGTCGGTGATTTTCTTTATACCCGCTCTTTTCAGATGATGACCAAGTTAGGCAACATGAAAATAATGGATATATTGTCTGATACCACCAATATTGTTGCCGAAGGTGAAGTCTTACAGTTAATGAACTGTAATGATCCGAACACCACCGAAGAAAGTTACTTTCAGGTTATTTACTGCAAAACAGCGAAACTGTTTGAAGCAGCAACACGTTTAGCAGCAGTAATTGCCGGGCAAGATGAAAAGACTGAAAAAGCGATGCAAGAATACGGTAAATATTTAGGCACTGCTTTTCAATTGGTTGACGATATTATGGACTACACCGCCGATGCAAAAGCGATGGGAAAAAATATTGGTGACGATTTAGCTGAAGGTAAACCTACTTTGCCATTACTTTATGCCATGAAGCACGGTAATGCGCAGCAGAAGCAGCTAATAAGCGATGCAATTGAACATTGCAATGGTATGGAGCACTTAGACGAAATACTCGCTGCAATGGAGGAAACAGGCTCTCTCGTGTACACACAAAAACAAGCAGAGCTAGAAGCGGACAAAGCCATTGATGCGTTAACGATACTGCCCGACTCTGAGCATAAGCAAGCGTTGATATCCCTGGCCCATATTGCTGCCAATAGAGCGGTTTAACCATGAAAACTCATCTTGGTTTTTACCTTAACCTTATTGCTATTTTGTTATTTATTCCGGGTATATTATTACCGATGTTCTCTTTGAGCATGGATGTTAGCGCCACTATTGCGGGACCTGCACTGACCTCAGCGTTAATTAACAAAGAGCTTTCACTCTTAACGACGATTCAGGAGCTATGGCAGAACGATCGTTTACTCGTATCTGGGCTAATTTTTATTTTCTCTATTTGTATTCCTTTATTAAAAACGGCTTTAGTGGCTTGGTCTTATTTTAAAAGAAAGACTCAGCTAGAAAGAAAAATTATTAGCTTTGTTGGTGCCATTGGTAAATGGTCAATGGCTGACGTTTTTGTTGTGGCGATATTTTTAGCGGTTTTGTCTACCAACCATGCGGAAACAGCAAGTCAACAAACCTTAAGTATTATGGGTTTTAAGCTTAACTTAATGATCAGTAGTGAAACACTGTCGGCTGTCGGCCCCGGTTTTTACTTCTTTTGCGCTTATTGTTTACTTTCCTTAATTGGCACGCAGTTGAGTCAAAGTGGCTTATATAAAGTAAGTCGCCTTAACGAATAGTCCTTTAACCTTTTCATCAATATAATGGTAATACCATGATTATTGATTATTGATTATTGATTATTGATTATTGATTATTTTTGAGCATAAAAAAACCGCTATTCTTTACAGAGCAGCGGTTTTTTATTACAAAAACATCAGCCAATAAATATAAATTTACTAAATGATGTTAATGCTAACTTCAACAAGTTAACCTTTGATGAAGTTAATACCTTCAGTAATATCAGCTTTCAATGTGTCTAACATATCAACTTTCGCTTTTTCTTCAAAAGCACTTAGTTTACCGTAAGATAAAATTTCGCTAACGCCATTTACGCCTAAACGTACCGGTTGTGCGAAAAATTGTGCATCTTCACCTGCGCCCTCAACGTAAGCGTAATCTACCACGTCTTCGCCTTGTAAACCTTTAACTAAAGACATACAAAAACGAGCTGCAGCAGCGCCCATTGATAAAGTAGCAGAACCACCACCGGCTTTAGCGTTAACAACTTCAGTACCTGCGTTTTGAATGCGAGGTGTTAAAGTAGTAATTTCTTCATCGGTAAAAGTAACGCCTTCAACTTGTGAAAGAAGTGGTAAAATAGTGGTACCTGAGTGGCCACCAATTACTGGTACTTTAACTTCAGCAACGTTTAAGCCTTTTAATTCAGCAACAAACGCTTCACTACGGATAACATCTAGCGTAGTAATACCAAAGACACGAGCTGCGTCATAAGTACCTGCTTTTTTGAAGACTTCAGCAACAATTGGAACCGTGCCGTTAACTGGGTTAGTAATAATACCCACTAACGCTTTAGGACAGTTAGCAACAATGCCTTCTGCTAATGTTTTGATAATGCCCGCATTAACAGCGAACAAATCAGCACGATCCATACCTGGCTTACGTGGCATGCCCGCTGGAATTAAGACAATATCGGCACCTGTTAATGCGTCGCCTAATGCGTCAGCACCAAAACCTTCAACTTTAACCGCTGTAGGTATGTGTGATAAATCAACAGCAACACCTGGAACAACTGGTGCTACGTCATATAAAGATAGCTCAGAACCCGCTGGTAATTGAGTTTTTAATAGTAATGATAACGCTTGGCCGATTCCGCCAGCAGCGCCTAAAACAGCAACTTTCATTCGATGTCTCCGGTAGTTAAAGAATATTTGAGTAAATACGTAAATTTTCGTGCCCAAAAGATATAGCATCGGCCACTAAAAAACAATTAATATTAAACTATATATGGCATTAGGATACCGTATAATACTTTTAATGAAATAATACTTAGGTCTTACTTCCTCATCATTAAGAGTTTAAGATTAAAAAAAGTGTAGTAGAAAAATAACAAAGAGTACCGTTAAATTATGACAGTTTCACAAAAACAAGAAGCATTAACACAAGCTTTTAAAGATTTATTAAAGCAAGAGCATTTTGGTTCTCAGGGCGATATTGTCGACGCCCTGAAAAAACAAGGCTTTGATAATATCAGTCAGTCAAAGGTTTCGCGGATGCTCAGTAAATATGGCGCAGTGCGCACCCGTAATGCTCGCCAAGAAATGGTTTATTGTTTACCCGCTGAATTAGGCGTGCCGACGGCGAAAAGCCCTTTACGCCAATTAGTCATCGATATTGAATACAATGAAGTGATGATTATTGTTAGAACAAGCCCTGGCGCTGCCCAATTAATCGCCCGCTTACTTGATAGTTTAAGTAAAAGTGACGGAGTATTAGGCACTATTGCCGGTGACGATACTATTTTTATTGCCCCGACCCATGTTGGACAAATAAAAGAAACCATTGCTAAATTAGAGTTACTTTTTTCAAGAAACTTAAATTAGCGCGGGTTCGAAGGTATTTAACCTAAATAATAGCGCAGTTTCACTTACTTATTACAGGGCTAACTTAGCTAGAAAGTTCAAGCTCGGCGCAAAGAAAGAGGCACCGGTTTCTGCTTGGGTATATTTAAGTAGATGATCAAAGTGACCATGAGCATCACTTTGAATCATAGCTTTTAACATCATTTCAAAGGGCTCTGGCGAACGACAATAAGAAACGAAAAATAAGCCCTGTAACTTCATATCACCGTACGGCATACTTTGACGTACTATTTCAATAGCGTTACCGTCTTCGTCTTTTAGGTTTACTCGCTTAGTATGGGCGGTCGCTGGCTTATTTTCATTGGTGTATTCTTCATTTTCTAATTTTGTCCGACCAAACGTGTCTTCTTGGTCTTTAACCTTTAAGTTATCCCATAAATTTAAGTTATGACGATAACGTTGAATATGTAAATAACTGCCCGCGGCGAACGCTTCACTTTCTTCATTAGCAATTAACGCGATTTTACGACGATGTGAACCTTGTGGATTTTCGGTGCCATCAACAAAGCCAGTTAAATCACGACCATCAAGATATCTAAAGGCACGGACTTGCTCAACAAGTTCGACACTGTTTGACAATAAAGCACAAACTTTTGAACTGACAATATGATTAACGTCAGCACGGTCACTTCTTATTTCGATATAAAGATCATAACTATCAGCAGGGGCTGCGCGATCATCACATTCAAGCGCGGAAAAAGGCTTTAAATTTTTGGGTCTCGCTTGCGGATAAAGTTCGTCCCAATAGTTAGCGCCAATAGCAATAACACCGGCTAAGTTGGATTCTGAAAAACGATCGGCGTAATGATCAAATAAGGCAGGTAAGCGAGAAAGGGCTTGACGAACATGAGCATTTTTATCATCTAAAACATTAAACATCAGATAATAACCGTGCAAACTAGGTTCTGCGCAAATACCAAATTGTTCTCTTGCCATCAAAATTTCCCAAAATATAAGGTGAGTTAATTTCCTAATTTTACACAGTTTCTTAAAATTCACAGTAAATCATTTAATTTATTAGCATAAGTGAAACGCTGTTGCGCTTTAACATCGGTGTTAAAGCACCATTACTGTTATAGACGCAAGGACTGATGATTTTTCTGTAGCTTAGATCATCACCCTTCATCCTGAAGATAAAAAAACAGCCCTGAGGCTGTTTTCAATGTTGATGTTCTTGTCAGAGAAAATATTACATAATATTAAGTAAACTCAGGATAGGCTTCCATACCACAATCTGATTTATCCATACCTTCATACTCTTCTTCTTCAGTCACACGAATACCGATAACTTTCTTAAGTACATACCAGACAACAAAACTTGCACTAAACACCCAAACAAATATCGTTGCGGCGCCAATCAGCTGACCACTAAAACTTGAGGCTGGGTTAGTAAGAGGAACCAGCAGTAAACCAAATAAACCAACAACACCATGCACAGATATAGCCCCGACTGGATCATCTATCTTCAGTTTATCTAGACCAACAATTGACAAAACAACGATGACACCAGCGACCATACCGAACAAGGTTGCTTGCAGTGCAGTGGGTGTTGAAGGCTCAGCAGTAATAGCGACTAATCCCGCTAACGCACCATTTAATGTCATGGTTAAATCTGCTTTTTTGAATAATAGTTTCGCAAAAATTAATGCGGCTATTGCACCACCGGCAGCTGCTGCATTGGTATTTAGAAAGACCATAGCAACTGAATGTGAACTGTTGATATCAGCAAGTTTTAATACTGAACCGCCGTTAAAGCCAAACCAACCCATCCATAAAATAAACGTACCTAATGTCGCCATAGGCAAGTTAGCACCTGGAATAGCATTAACGCGACCGTCAGCGCCATATTTACCTTTACGTGCGCCAAGTAACAATACGCCAGCTAATGCTGCTGATGCACCAGCCATATGGACAATACCTGAGCCAGCAAAATCAGAAAAGCCTAAGTCACCTAAGGTGTATAAACCAAAGACGGCATTACCGCCCCAAGTCCAGCTACCTTCAAGCGGGTAAATAACAGCGGTTAAAACAACGGTAAAAGCAAGGAATGCCCATAATTTCATGCGTTCAGCAACGGCACCAGAAACAATCGACATCGCTGTTGCAACAAAAACTACTTGAAAGAAAAAGTCAGAAGCCTTTGAATAAATAGCACCACCGTTAAAACCGTCTTCACGGCCAGCAAATTCCTTTAATACTGCATCGGCATCAACAGTTTCAATGCCTGATAAAAAGAAACCACCACCGTACATAATTTCATAACCACATGCTAAATACATCATGCAAGCAATCGCATAAAGCGCAACGTTTTTAGTCAAAATTTCTGTGGTGTTTTTTGCGCGAACTAAACCGGCTTCTAACATAGAAAAACCAGCAGCCATCCACATGACTAGAGCACCACATATTAAGAAGTAGAAAGTGTCCATTGCATATTGTAACTGAAAAATATTTTGTTCCATGATTTACCCCTTAAATAGCTTCAACATCTTGCTCACCGGTACGAATACGTACAGCTTGCTGTAAGTCATAGACAAATATTTTGCCATCACCAATTTTACCTGTGTGTGCAGACTCGGTAATTGCTTTAACTAAACGATCAACAACATCGTCATTGACGGCAATTTCAAGTTTCACTTTCGGTAAAAAATCAACTTGATACTCAGCACCACGATATAATTCGGTATGACCTTTTTGTCGCCCAAAGCCTTTTACTTCACTGACGGTTAATCCTTCAACACCAATTTCAGAAATTGCTTCTCTGACATCATCCAGTTTGAACGGTTTTATTATTGCGTTAACCATTTTCATTATTTTTAGCCTTATTTATAATTTGTACATAACAATACAAATGTTATGCCAAAGACTAAAACACTTAAAATTCATAAAGTTAAAATACAAAGTAATAAAAAGACGTTTAACAAGCACTTCGTTGGTGCATGAAATTTTATCAATGAGAGTAATTGGTGCATCATTTAATCAACAGGAGTCAAGCAAGACACGCTTGTTAAATAAATAATATTAGTGGCTGTTACATAAAGAAAGGTTTATAAAAAAGTGCGGTTATCTGAATGACTTATTGCTCTGTAGTGACAGAGCAATGATAAATATAGCGAAACGAAATCAGTACCGTAGAGGTTTAAGGTGAGGTTGTCTTAGTAAAGAAACGCTAACTAGATGACGTCCCTCACCCTCAAAGATGTTGTTAAATGAAAGAATAGGCGGTTAATAAAGCATAGAGGCACTTGGATTAAGTACAGCAAGAATACTTAAGCGTTCCATATCACAAAAATCACTGGCATCACGCAATAGTTCTTGTTGCACAGATAACGCTTCTAGTTTTTCATCACTAATTACATCGGCTTGGCAATGACGGTTGCATTGGTGATTAAGTGTCATCACCCGTTTGGCAATATAAAGTAACTTAGTTTCGTCGGTACTATGTTGAAACTCCTCTTCATCTTGGTAACGTATCGGTTCAATCAAGCTATAAGGAAGTTGCCATTGCTTTAATAATTCAGCGGTAATTTCAGCGTAGGAAAAGCCCAATATTTGTAGCTGTTTGGTCCAAGGTAATTCATCTGAGTTAATATGCTTACACTGCTCTACTTTTTCAGGCATAAATTGATGTATCACTAATTCACCTAAATTATGTAGTAAACCCAGAATAAATAATCGTTCGGCATTGGGCACGTTTAACTTAGTACCTAAAAATTTAACCGTTAACGCACAATCAACGCTACGTTCCCAAAAATCATCTAAATATTCAGGACTTGCTTTTAATTTTTTCAGCGCATCAGTGGTAAAATAGGCAATAACTAAATTATAAACTTCGGTAATACCCAAAATTAAAACGGCTTTAGAAATAGTGTCTATTTTACCGGGGTAGTTAAAAAAGGAGCTATTCGACAGTTTCAAAATAGTCGCTGACAAGCCGGGATCAAGCAAAATAACATCGGCTATATCATCGATAGTTGATGCTTCATTATCAATTAATTCTTTAATGCGGACAAACGAATCCGACAATACAAATATTTCACTCGCCTGTTCGGCGTATTCAACAGCATTCATAACACAAATCCTAAAAATAAATATAGGGTTATTTTTATATGAAAAATGTAACACTCGGCAAATATATTGAAAAACTACGCCAGCTGATGGTCGAGTTTTTCAATAATATACAGGGTATTAGCAATGACCTAAATTTTACTCAAGTATAGACACTATATTAATAATAAGTGACTTATTTTCAGAAAAAACCTAATTAATCTTCAACGGTTAGGGCAACTTGGTAAGAGCCAAATTTTCGAATATTAATAACCCCCTTATCAAAAATAAGATATTGGCCTTTTATTCCTTGTAATAGCCCTGAAACTTGTGGTGTTTTATCAAAATTAAAAGAGCCAATTTTTTCTAAGTATTGGGTAACGGGGAAAGTTAAATTCACCACGGGTTCATCAAGCAATTCTACGGCATCAGCACCAAAACGTAACTTGATATCGTCTAACTGCGCTGAAATTTCAGGTAATAAATCTTGAGCTTTAGCTTTTAAATCAACGGCTTCACCCGATCCTTTTAACATCGCTCGCCAGTTTGTTTTGTCGGCAATAAATTTAGCCAGTGCAATCTCAACTAAACCTGATTGTAAGCGTGTACTTACCCTAAATAGCGGTAACGCTTGTGTGGCACCTTGATCAATCCAACGGGTAGGTATTTGGGTATGACGAGTAATGCCCACTTTAATACCGGAAGTATTCGCTAAATAAACGTAATGATTGACCATACAGTTTTTCACGCCCCATTCAGGCTCACGACAAGTACCTTGCGCATGGTGGCAAGTTTCTGGTTTCATAATACACATATCGCATTGGGCGAGCTTTTGCATACACGGATAACAAAAACCTTGCGAATAGCTTTTCTTGGTGACTCTTGAGCAATGCCGACACGCTATTTTACCTTGATAATCTAAGGTAATATTTTTCCCGATTAATGCATTCATATCAATGAGCTGTTCGCCAATAGGTAATTGGTAATGAACAAGTCCGTTTTCATCTAACTGAGCAGTCATTTTACTCAAAGCACCTGCATCGTAATGGGTCATTTATTGTCTCGATATGTTTGATGGGGAAATTTAAAGAGCATGGTATAAAACTCTGGAAATGACAGCCAGCTTTTTATCGATTTCAATGACAAAAATTGCGATACTGTTGTTAAAGCAGAAAAAAATCTACAGCTAAAACAACATCTATGCCAGAAAAAACGCTTATCGCCAAGCCAACTTGGTTTGTTTATTATTTACGTTGTGCCGACAATAGTTTGTACGCGGGTGTTACTACCGATCTAGTTCGCCGCTTAAATGAACACAATACTTGTAATAAAAGAGGGGCTAAATATACTCGGGTGCGACGACCGGTCAAATTAGTCTACGCTGAATCACAAGAAAACCGGCAACTCGCGTGCAAACGTGAATACCAACTAAAGCAGTTTACTAAGCTTAAAAAAGAGGCTTTAGTGAATAGTTTTAAGCCAACACTTGTCTAAAAGCTCCTAGTTTACTGGTCTGCTTAGTATGGCTTTTATTAGATAATTTCCATTTATCGACCAGTAACTGCTAGTATACGGCGGTTTTCACACAATAGATGTAAGCAAAATGTTTCTAGAAAGTTACTGTAATGTTACAAATAATCAAATTAGTTTTTCTCGTCAGCAAGGTAGCGATTTCGCAAAAAAGATTGCCGATGATTTCAATCCGCTGCATGATGCTGATGCAAAACGCTTTTGCGTGCCAGGTGATTTACTTTTTTCATTAGTACTAGAAAAATCAGGTCTATCACAAAATATGGGCTTTACATTTTCAGGTATGGTGACCGATGGTATTAAGCTAAATTTTCCTGAAAAAATCCTTGGGTCAGCAAATATTCTCGATGACAATGCTAAAGAATACATGAAAATAGAAGCTTCAGGACAGTGTACAACCAACCGTCAATCAATCGATGCTTTGATCCGCGCCTACGTAGAGTTCTCTGGCCATACCTTTCCACATATTTTAGTGAAATTGATGTTTGAAAATAATGTCATGATCAACCCAACGCGCCCAATGGTAATGTACGAGAATATGTTTATTCATTTAGATGAACTTGATTTTGCCGACGTGCAATTACAATTAACGACGCCGGTCTTACTCATTGACGGTAAACGTGGCAAAGCAACCTTGCCTTTTGACTTGGTAGCTGATGGAAAAGTGATTGGTCATGGTAAAAAGCATATGCTCCTAAGTGGCTTAAGAGATTATGACCAAGCTACGATTGATAGTCTCGTTAATCATTACAATGATAAAAAAGCCCAATACTTAAAATAATCCCTGAGTAAGATGATAGTAATTAAAACTTTACTAGCATCATTTTATCAAACGCTAGCTGCTGTGTTCTTCTGTTTTCCACACAAAAAGCAAATTTTTTAATGGTTTTAGGTCGTGAGCATTGTTTTGGCTGTTGATAGTACTCCAGCCATGCTTGCAATTTTTTTCCTTGATAGCGAGATTTTAAGACCAGTGCAGCTGAGGTTTCGAAGGGTTCTATACGGGTTTTCTTAACATCGCTGGCTGAACTTCCTGATAAATGCTGACCTTTCACTGAATTCTTTCGCTGCTTTTTTTTCTGTATATTTTGCTTATTTGATGTTGGCTTTTTTAACTGACCTTGTTGACATTGCCACCATTTTTCCCGAGCACTTTCTTGCTGTTTTTTTAAGCTTTCACTACGCTTCAAGCTATGACCTTGTCTTTGCTGAGACTGTATATTATGTAACTTATCCGCATAAAACTGACAGTGTTTTTTCTCAGCATAACTTTGATGAGAAAAGGTTAATGCCAGACTAATAAAAAAAATTTGAAAATGTATTTTATACATAACTCCTCCTTGAACACCACAATAAAGTAACCACCAATATTAACAGCTTAGTACATTTAATTAACATCGCATTAGCAATTAAAGAAATAACTTCTATACTAAAATCTCTTAAGAAATGAGCAAGGATGTTCAATTTTGAAAGTATTAACCTTAAAATGTTTAGGGATATGCATCAGCCTTATCCTTTGGCCACAAGGCTACACAGCCGAGTTGCCAAAAATACAACTGGCCACGCCTTTTCAAGCCGATAGTAAAACGCCAATAAAGGTCAGCGAATATTTTATCAGTGAAAAGCTTGACGGTATTCGCGGATATTGGAACGGCAAAGACTTATTAACCCGTGGTGGTAACCTAATCCATGCGCCCAAATGGTTTACTCAAGGCTGGCCAACAACCTATCTTGATGGCGAACTATGGAGCAAGCGCGCTGAATTTGAAAAGATCAGCAGTTGTGTCAGAAAGCATTCACCTCAACAGAAAATCACAATGAGTTGTTGGCAGAAAATACGCTTTATGGTTTTTGATTTACCCAAGCATTCAGGCACTTTTAGTGAGCGTATTAAGCAAATGAAAGCTGAGGTGGCAACAACTGACAATCACTATTGGCAAGTCATTAAACAAGAGAAAGTAAACTCTCTCGCAGTATTGAATCAACGTTTGGCAGACGTGGTAGAAAAAGGGGGGGAAGGCTTGATGCTACATCATCAAGCCGCCTATTATAAAATAGGGAGAAGCCAAGACCTGATAAAATTAAAAAAATATAATGATAGTGAAGCGATCGTTATTGCTTATATCGAAGGTAAAGGCAAGTACAAAAATATGATGGGATCGATAAGAGTAAAAATGAAGTCCGGCTTACTCTTTAAAATTGGTAGTGGTTTTACTGACGAACAACGTAAAAACCCGCCAAAGATTGGCAGCACAATTACCTTTAAATACATTGGTAAAACAGCGCGAGGTGTGCCAAAATTTGCTAGCTTTTTACGTGTGCGTACCTTAGCGTTGGGCCAGTAAAATAGACAAAAATTACGATTTCATCCTATAAAAAAGAGAATAATAATTAATGGAATTTCACTTATGGTTATCTTTTGTCGTTATTTGTATGATGGGCGCCTTATCACCAGGCCCGAGTTTAGCATTAGTCATCAAAAACACCCTCGCTGGTGGAACACCACAAGGTTATGCTACAGCCATTAGTCACGGTTTAGGTGTAGCACTTTACGCGGCCATTACAGCAACAGGCATAGCAGTAATTATCGTTAAATCGCCTTTAATATTTAGTATTATTCAATATGCTGGCGCTGCATTTTTACTGTACCTAGGTGTAAAATCATTATTAAGCAAAAAAGATAACGAAGTATTTTCTGAAGAAAGCACAGCGAAAAAATCACAAGTAAATGGTTGGCGCGATGGTTTTTTAATTGCTTTTTTAAACCCTAAACTTGCTATTTTCTTTCTGGCATTATTTAGCCAGTTTTTAGCAGGGGATGCCAGCAGCGAACAAAAAGTAATAATGACAGCCACCGTAGGCAGCATTGATGCTTTATGGTATTGCCTAGTCACCTTTACACTATCACGCGGTAATATCATTAGTAAGTTACGTGAAAACAGCCATATTGTTGATAAGGTAACTGGCAGTTTTTTAATATTACTTGCAGCACGAATAGTGATTAGCTAAGTATCGCTTATTAAGATATTTCAATATAGCGAAAATAAAGTACTTTCAAGCCCTTACCGGCTTCAGCCTCAATAAACACTTCAGGGTTATCAATACGATACTGAAATTGGCACTGAGGACACTCTCTAGCAACTTCTGCTAACAAAAAGTCTTCACTTAAATCAGGGGAGTTTAAGCAGAGTATAACATCACTATTATTTGCCATTAATTCGGGCAAACGTTTGATTATTTTCTGGTAATCTCGTTCGATATTAACACTACCTTTTTGAAATGAAGGTGGATCGCAGATTAATAAATCATAAGGACCATATTTTTTTAACTTGCCGTAAGACTTAAAAATATCGACACCTTCGTATTTTACCTTACTCGCCTCTTGCTTATTAAGTTTATGGTTTTCACGCCCGGTCGATAAAGCGCCTTTACTCATATCAATATTGACAACTTGCTCGGCACCACCGGCGATGGCAGCGACAGAAAAAGCACAAGTATAAGCAAAGAGGTTTAATACTTTTTTATTTTTACTGTTATCTTTGACCCACTGGCGGCCATTACTCATATCAAGAAACAGTCCAGAATTTTGTGCTTTCCCCAAACTAAGGTGATATTGCAAACCATGCTCTTGAGCGCTTAATGCGGTGATTTCTTCTCCCCAGAGTACCTCGCTCGGCGCAAACTTTCGACTGCGATACTGCACTTGAATAGATTGGCATTGTGGTAGTAGATTTTGGATCACAGTGACTTGCTCACTTAACCAAGCAGCTTCAACCTCTTGGTAAAGCGTAATAAGCACAACGGGTGAGAACCAATCAACGCTAACATGAGTTAAGCCCGGGTAAGCATGGCCGCGTCCGTGAAATAATCGTTGGCAATCGACAAGCTCATTTTCATTTTGAAGACGGGCTAAGATAGGTTGAAGGTGTTTTAAAAGCGTTGAATTCATAACTTAATTGTTCATGGCCAAAAATAAAGCCGCATAATAACAAATTATGCGGCTTTAAGTTCAAATCGTTTGCCTGTTTAGCTTAGTTCAATAAACTAAAATCCAAAGATACTAAAGGCAAAGAATTTTTGTGTCACCGTATTCAAGAAAATACCTAAGACAATGACTGGGATAAAAGTTCCTAAAGAGAAGTTAACGTACTTTTCTACCCAAGAGCCTTTGTAGTTATCGTTACCAATCGCGAGTTCATCTGACAAGTTATGCTTTTTCCAGCGGTAACTGACGAAAACACATAATAAAAAGCCGTTTAGCGGTAAAATGGTATCGTAGAAAATATCATAAACCACATCAAAGAATGAACGTGTGCCTCCCGCATAAGTGGTAAATTCAGTAAAGAATGACACCATTCCAAAAGAAACCATGGCAAAGACTGTTAGCACGCCGCCAATAATCATTAAAATTGATAATGCTTTTCTACGGCTATGTTTCTTTTCAGTGACCAAATAAGAAACCGGGACTTCGATAATCGATACCAGTGATGTTATCGCAGCAAAAAAGACCAAAAGGAAGAAGAATGCCGCTACTGCACTTGCGCCGATATAACCAAGTGATACTTGTAGTGCTAAAAATATTTTAGGTAAAAAAGTAAAAATCAATGAGACTGAACTGTCACTTAATTCAGCTGGATTAACATTCGGGTTGAATGAAAAGACCGCAGGTAAAATCATTAAACCGGCGGTAAAGGCAACCGCGGTATCGGTTAGTGCGACCAGTTTTGCAGAATTAACTATGTCGGTTTTATTATTAATATATGAACCGTAGGTAATTAAAATACCCATACCTAACGATAGCGAGAAAAAGGCTTGGGACAATGCGCCATTAATCACCGATGGGGTAATTTTATCAAAATCAGGAATAATAAAGAATTTCACACCAGCAAAAGCATTTTCCAATGTTAGGACGTAGATCACCATAATTAACAACATCACAAACAGTGTTGGCATTAAAACTTTTGCCGCTTTTTCAATACCCTCTTTCACGCCAGCCACTAAGATGAAGTTAACAATAGCGGCGACGGCAAACATAGCAACAAAGAGATAGGGACTATTAATGAATTCACCAAAACCATTACCACTGGCTAAGTAATCTAATTTACCCGCTAGCGTTAACGCGACATAGCCAAAAATCCAGACGGTCAGCACCATATAAAAAACTGCAATCATAAAGGGTGTCAAAACACCAAAAATACCAGCGATACCCCAACCTCTACTGCCACCACTTAATGCTTTATAAGCACCAACTGGTTCTTTTTGTGTTTTACGACCAACGGCCATTTCGGCAATCATTACCGGTAAACAGATTAACAACACGAATATTGCATACATAATTAAAAATGCGCCACCCCCATTTTTAGCTGCGTTTACTGGAAAACCAACTAAATTGCCAATACCAACAGCAGAACCTGCTGCCGCCAAAATGAATCCAAGTTTAGAGCTAAACTGCTCTCTCGATGCGCTCATAAATGTCCTTAATTATAATTATTTGTAGGGCATATTTTGTATAGTCTATTAACTATACGAAAAAAAGAATTGCCTGATGCTAGCAGGCTTTATAATTAATGTCTTCTTTTAGAACGAAGGTATTAGTAATTAAGTGTATAAATATAGTTGCACTTAGATAATTTTCAGCTAAATCATTGAAAAACAAACAATAAAAACTATATATTTAACAACGTGCTCATCGACACAGCCTTATTTTGCTATTTTGAGAAGAGCCCTCCATTCATAATAGTCAGAATATTTTCTGCTTCTTCAGCTGCAAACTCTATCGCCTGAGCTAAATCATCACGCGAAATATTTAAATTCGCGCATAAGCTTTCATCAACACTATCATCATAATTAAACGTCTCAGGATGACTATCAACTAAAGCTAAGCGAGATGCTAAATAGAGTACTTTAACATCTTTATTAATTTGAATAGTTTTCGCTTCATTAAAGTGACGGATCGGTAGAATGATTTTTTCAGGTATTTGCCATATCTTTAACAGCTCGGCAGAGATATCAGTATAAGTAAAACCCAAGGCTTGCTTTTGCAATACCCAAGGCAATTGTTCTGCTGAATATCTCTCGCATTGTTGCGCAATCTCAGGTGATATTTTCGCAACGATCAATTCACCAAAATTTTGCAAGAGTCCAGCAACAAAAAGCCGTTCAATATCACGTATACCCGCTTTAATGGCTAAGTTCTTAGTCGCTAAGCCACAAAAGATACTCATCCGCCAGAAGCGTTTTAAATCGATTGCCTGATTTGAAAAATGCTTAAAAGCAGTCGCCGCAACATCCACTAACATCATGTTATAAATAGCTTGTGTACCTATAATGGTAATGGCACGTGAAATAGTACTTATTTCGCCAGGAAAACTATAAATCGCACTGTTGGCTATTTGTAATAAACGCGAAGTCATCGAGGGATCGACACTAATCACATTAGCAAAGTCTTCAATGCTTGAGTCTTCATTTTCCATTAAGGCTTTAATTTTAAAGCAGGCATCGGGAAGCGCAAAAGAGCCATTGGCTTGCAGCGCATATTGGTGAGCATCCATGGGATTATCAATCATTTTTATAGAATAATATTAATAGTGTAGCTTGTTGCTTTAAAACAGAAAACAAAAAAACGCAGTGATCTTCATCACTGCGTTTTTATATTTTCTATTGAGGTGTTTTACTGAGCGAAAGTTTTTCCAAAAAAATCACCTTGGTTCCATGTTGGACGCTTATCACCGTTAGCAATTTCTAAGCCTATCATCATATTCACTTCGGCAAAACTTGCCGCGGCATCGTAACGAATAGGTAAGCTTATTTCATCGCTGTGCTGATGATAGTGATTTTTAAGGAAATCACCAAATACCGCACCACCATCTATTTCAGGGTCCTTAGATTTAAAGCCCGTCATTAAGAATACCGATGGAATACCCGCCTTTACAAAGCTGTAATGATCACTGCGGGTAAATAACGCTTGCTCTGGCATAGGATCGTCACTTAACGATAAGTTAATTTTTTCTGCGGCACTCGCAACAATAGGACCTAGACTTGAGTGTGTAGAACCAAAAGCAATAATATCGGCAAACGGGTATAAAATTAATGGCATATCTAAATTAACATTGGCGACCATTTGCGAGGCAGGTACCGTTGGATTTGTTGCAAAGTAACTAGACCCTAACAAGCCTTTTTCTTCAGCCGTTACCACCACGAACAAAATAGAACGCTTTGGCTGTTCAGGCATAGCTGATAACAAACGCGCAGTTTCTAATAGTATTGCAACACCTGAGGCGTTATCAAGCGCACCATTATTGATTTTATCTTCTTCATCGCCATGGCTACTAAGACCGATATGATCAAGATGTGCACTAAAAACAACATACTCATCTTTTAATATTGGATCGCTTCCTTCAATAGCAGCAATGATATTAGGGCTAGTAATCTCTTCATGACGACTTTTACTGGCCATTTCAACCGTTGATTTTAATGCAAAACCTTTAATGGCAACATTGTTTGTATCGTCGCTAAGTATATCTGCTAACGTTCGTTCAGCACCAACAAATAAAGCCGCTGCAGACTCGGCACTGATATAAGCACCAGCTTTCAACTCAGGAGATTTACCAAAAGGCATACCGTCTTTATCCAACCAGTTAAGACGTGGTGCATCGGCATAACTAGCCGTTTTAGTAAAGGTACGCACTGCATCGCGTTTTGGCGTATGAATAGTAATAAAACCAACAGCACCATTTTTAACAGCATTTTTTATTTTTTCACTACCAGAGCCAATATGAGCGCCTTCTTCTGAAGGTAAATCGTCTGGACGGCCTGTTAATACGACAACAACTTTTCCATCAACATCAATATCTTTATAGTCGTTATAACCAAAGTCTTCAGAAACAACGCCGTAACCAACGAAAACCGTTTCCGCTGTTATAGCCGACTCTGTCGCTACACTGTCACCCGACATAATAAACGCATCTTTAAATGTGAGCGCAACTTCACCATCGCTATTGATTACCGAAAACTTAGCACTGTTTTCTTCAAGAAACGCTTTACGAAAGGTAACTTGCTGCTCAAAACCTGCTTGCTCCCCCATAGGCGTTAAACCTAATTGCTTAAAGTATGACTTTACGTAATTAGCCGCAATTTGGTAACCATCGCTGCCGGTATCTCTGCCTAACAAAGTATCGTCGGCTAAAAATTCTATGTGAGCTCGAATATTGTTTTCATTGACTTGTGGTGTTTTTCCAGCCACAGCTGTTGTTGCTTTCTCGCTTTGTCCACACGCAGATAAGAACGCGATAGTTAATAAACTTACACTGGCTATTAATTTAAATTTCATTGGTTTCTTCATATTATTGATTAAGTTTTTTTTAGATCGGTGGATTTGTATCGGATATCACTATAATGATTGTAAAAATAAAACGCTAGTAAGAGACAAAGTTATTGGTTAGCGCTAATGGCAATTAAACCTGACAAGTTATAGATAAAAGTGGCGTTTATGCTGATAAAATATCGTTATTTTACTTATACTTTCGTAAAGCTACTTGAGTAAGTATTTCTCGGTATCAACAGCAGCCATCGGCTTAGCATAATAATAGCCTTGACCATACCGACACGCCATTGCAGTGAGCAGTTCGGCATCGGCTAAGTTTTCAATACCTTCACCAACAGTACCCATATTTAAATTAGTGGCTAAATCTATAATTGTTTTTATAATTGCTTGGTGATTATCATGTTCATGCACATTATTAATAAATGAGCGGTCAATTTTCAGCACATCAATAGGAAAACGATGTAAGTAACTGAGACTTGAATAACCGGTACCGAAATCGTCAAGCAAAATTTTCACGCCTAGCACTTTTAAGGCATTCATATTTTCTAGTACTAAATCACTATTCTCTAATAAAGCACGTTCAGTTAATTCCACCCTGAGTTGGCTGGGTTTAATCCCCACACGTTGAATTATTTCTTCAATATCTGCGGGCAACGTTGCACTAAAAAAGTGATTACCGTAGAGATTACAGCTCACGTATAAGTCGTTACGGCCACAACTTTTTTCCCATTGTTTTAACTGTAAACAAGATTTTTCCAGAATAAGAAAGTCAATCGCCATCACTAAATTAGTTTCTTCGGCCAGCGGAATAAAATCATCAGGATAAACAAAGCCACGTTTTGTGCTCTGCCAACGAGCCAACGCCTCAAAACCAACAACAGCTTCAGTTTTTAAATCAACAATAGGTTGAAAGTAAGGGGAAAATTCACTATTGGCTATGCCGTCACGGATATCTGCTTCCAATTCCAAGGCATGTTGCACTTTTTTCTGCATGCTAGAGTCGAAAACTTCATAACGCCCCTTACCTTTATCTTTTGCATAATACATAGCGGTATCAGCATCTCTGAGCATAATATCAGCACTGTCATAACGTTCATCATTAAATAACACACCAATACTTGTGCCGATAAAAATACTTTGATTTTCGATAGTAAAGGGGGTTGCTAAAAAATCGGTAATTCGTTGCGCTATATCATAAGCTTCACTATTAGATTCGAGATCTTCAATTAAAATAACAAATTCATCTCCACCTAATCGAGCAACAGTGTCTTTATTTCTGACCAGTACTTTTAACTCATTAGCTATTTCTTGTAAGAGTAGATCACCGGCATGATGTCCTAAGCTATCATTAACAACTTTGAAACGGTCAAGATCTAAAAACAACACGGCAAATTTCATTTCTGCTTTTCGTTTATGACAAGCAATGGCATGGTTCAATAAATTAATAAACAAAGTCCGGTTAGGTAAACCAGTTAAAATATCGTGTGAAGCGGTATGTTGTAACTTCTCTTCCGCTTGTTTTCTTTGCTTGATTTCGTCTTCTAGTGCTACCGTGCGCAGTTTAACTTGCTGTTCTAGGAGAATATGAGACTGTCGTTCAACTTCTAATATATCACGCCTGTTAATCGCTGATGCGACATGCTGCGAGACGAATTTTAATAGCTCGGCATCTTGCTCGGTAAAGGTTGTTGCTAAATTATAACTTTGTAAGACCATTGCCCCAAGTACAACACCTGAATGTATTAATGGCACCCCCAACCAAGACTTAGTTTCTTTTTGCGGCTCTGTTGCCTGTCCTTGTTCATATAAAGCATACATTTGCGGGTAAGTAAGTAATTGGCTTTCACCGGTACGAATAATATATTCGGTAAAGCCATTCCCTAATGTTCTTGACTGAGAATCGACTGCCACATTGGTAGAGTTTTGATCTAAATAATAAACAAAAGATAGCGTTTTGGAATGTTGATCATATTTAGTAATATAAAAATTTTGCGCATTGATTAACTGGCCAACAATGTTATGGACCATAGAGTAAAATTCATCAATATGCAGTGTAGCATCATTGGTTAATTCTGATATTTTAAAAAGTGACTCTTGTAATAATTCTGATTTTTCTCGTTCTCTAATTTGCTTCATCAATTCACGAGTGCGTGAATTTACCGCATTTTGTAAACGCTCATGGTCGTGTAAGCGAGTCATAGCGGTAACAATATGCTGAGCGGTGAATTCCATTAATTCGAGGTCGTCCAGTTGGTAGCGGAGTTCTTTAGAGTAACTTTGTACTGCCATAACGCCAATAACAACACCATCATTAAGCAAGGGTACGCCAAGCCAGTCAGTACTATCAGAGCCCAGACGTTTAATGGAATTGTTAGCCTCTAATTCACTAACAATCTCAGGCGTCGCTAATAACGGTTTAGCCGTTTCAATAACATAACAGGTCATAGAACCTGCAAACGCTTCAAGGGGTGACTTACCTAATGGATAATCATCTTTTTCATCAACATCATAAACAAACTCTAACGTTGATAGGGTTTGATCATAAAGAGCAATATAAAAATTTTCAGCTCTCATCACTGATGCAATGGATTGGTGAACTTGACCATAAAACATACTTAAATCTGCACAGTCATGGGATAACTGGTTCAGCTTAAAGAGTGCGGTATAACGATCTTCGAGCTTACGATATTTGCTCAGCAAAGAAATGGCTTCTTGTGCTAACAAGCTATCGCTCTCGTTGAGCTTATTAAGGTCGTTATTTAAAGGGTCTGTCATACAATACATTTGAAATGGGAGTAATAGATTTACTCTATATAATGACGATATTTAAGCAAAATATCCACTAGATGAAAGAAAATATTCATAATTAGTTAGCTCATTATTATAAAGGAGCACAAGGCCCCTTTATAATTTATTACTTAAAGATAAATATATTACTTATGATACGGTTTACTTAAACGGTGTACTGATTTTATAAAGTGGCCGGCATGTTCTGGGTTCACATCGGGGTGAATACCATGGCCTAAATTAAAGACATGTCCTGTACCACCATCACCAAAGCCAGCAAGAATTTTATCAACTTCTTGCTCAATACGAGGTAATGGTGCGTAAAGCATTGAAGGGTCCATGTTACCCTGTAAAGCCACTTTATCACCAATACGTGCTTTGGCATTTTCAATATCTATGGTCCAATCAAGCGCCACGGCATCACAACCAGTTGCCGCGATAGACTCTAACCACATACCACCATTTTTAGTAAATAATGTGACTGGCACTTTACGACCATCATTGTGACGGGTTAAACCATCAACAATTTTTGCCATATACTGTAATGAAAAATCGTTATAATCACGTGGCGACAAAACGCCGCCCCATGTATCAAAGACCATAACAGATTGTGCACCGGCAGCAATTTGTGCATTCAAATAAGAAATAACTGAATCCGCTAACTTATCTAATAACAGGTGTAATGTTTTTGGCTCAGCAAACATCATTTTTTTGATTTTGGTAAAGGCTTTTGAACTACCGCCTTCAATCATGTAAGTCGCTAATGTCCATGGACTACCTGAAAAACCAATCAGTGGTACTTCACCCTTTAATTCTTTGCGGATAGTACGTACGGCATTCATTACATATTGTAATTCGACTTCAGGATCGGGTATGCCAATTTTTTCTACGTCGGCTTTACAAGTAATAGGACGTTCAAATTTAGGTCCTTCTCCAGTTTCGAAGTACAAACCTAATCCCATAGCGTCAGGGATGGTTAAAATATCACTAAATAAAATGGCAGCATCAAGTGGAAAGCGACGTAATGGCTGAATGGTAACTTCACATGCAAGATCAGCATCGCGACATACCGACATAAAATCGCCAGCGTTTTTGCGAACTTCACGGTATTCAGGTAAGTAACGCCCTGCTTGTCTCATCATCCATACTGGAGTGTAATCTACAGGCTGACGCAAAAGCGCGCGTAAGTAAGTATCGTTTTTTAATTCAGTCATGAAGTGTTTTCCCATTTTTATGTGCGCGCATTCTATCATTAGCAATTTTTTTGGTCTATGTTCTAAATCAATTCCTTAGTGTAATAATTAGGTCTATTTATAACATAAAAATAATAAGCGAATATTAATCAATCACTTAATTTCAATAAGTGTAATTAATTGTAACAAAAGTTACTTTATACGAAAAAAATCGTGGTATAAATGCTCTATTAAAGTTGTTGCGTTAGCTTTTTCGCTTTGTTATAAATTGCCCCGCGTTAAAGAAGTACACAAATAAAAATAATAATAATAAAAGAAATAACTAAAAAGAAGCTAGTATAAACTAGACCTACAGCGAGCAATTCAAGCCTTACACTTTGTAAGGCTTTTTTATTGCCTAAAGAAAAACATTGAGTTAATAATATTATCATTATTATAAATAAATGCCGGTAAAAAATATTATCAATAATTCTTGTCTATATTATTTAATGAACATTCTTTTATATTAAAGAAAGTATTTACCAACCTTTAAAGTAAAGCCATTAGCATGTCGATAATTAAGGAGTCGTACAATGAATCAGGTCATGGGGTTTATTTTAGGTCTGGACAATAAAAATCGGAAATCCGATTCGATTACCTTGCTGAATCTTTTAGAAAAATCATCAGGGTATACACCTTACTTAAACGGTAGCCTGATAGGTTTTGGTCAATACCATTACAGATATGATAGTGGCCGCAAAGGTCATTCATCGGTAATAGCATTCTCTCCTAGAAAACAAAATTTAGTCGTCTATATCATGCCAGGTTTTTCTCAATGCTCAGCTTTATTAGAAAAACTAGGAAAGTATACGCTTGGCAAGTCATGTTTATATATTAATAAATTAGCAGATATTAATATCGATGTTTTAGAAGAGATTATTAGGTTATCGGTAACCACTATGCAGCATAAATACCCTTGCAAAAACATCTAAAATCTCTCGTTTAGCTTTTAATTACTGGTAATTTAACCGACACGTTTACTCCTATTAAGCTGTAAAATGTCGTACACTTGAGCTAATTTACTCATAACTTTTAATCATTACGGAAATCCCCCATGAAAAAAATTATCATTTTATTAACTATTTCAACATTAAGCAGCTCGGCTATAGCACAAGAAAGCAGCTGGTTTGATAGCTTAAAAAGCTTTGTTGGAATGGGCGAAGTTAAAGAGCAAAGCGTAACATTGCCAAGCACTGCAGGTTTAGTTGAGCAATTAACAAGTTCATTAAATGTTAATACTGAACAAGCAGCTGGCGGTATGGGTGCTATTTTTAATTATGTAAAAAGTAATGTTTCAACAGAGCAGTTTGGCCAGTTAGCTAAATCATTACCGGGTGTCGATGGACTTGTTAGTCAAATGCCTGATATTAGCGAACTTAGCTCAGGCAAAGGCTTAAGCGGTTTACTTGACAAAGCTTCACAATACAGCGATTCATTAAAGTCTATTAATGATATAAAAAAGCAATTTGAAGCATTAGGTTTAGATCCAGAAATGATCAGCAGCTTTGTTTCTAGTGCTCAAAGCTACTTAGACACTGCACAAGGGCAAGACGCAAAACAAGTATTAACACAAGGTTTAGGCAAGTTACTCGGGTAATTTGATATATTAGCGATTAGTCGCTGTAGCTAATTTCACTGAGTTTACTAAAATATAACCTCAGTGAAGTTAGCGAATAATGATTTTAACGACGCATTGTAAATTGTAATTAATATACGCTAATTACCGCTTCATATAACGGTTTTCCCTTATTATAATCATCAAAGAGCAAGAATAACGAATACCCTACCGACGGTATTTCGATTCCATAATTACTTTCATAGGCATCGTCAGGAAAAGACTTTTGAAGTTGTTCAAATGGTCCCCCTTGAATAAAATCTCCCAAAGCCCAAGCACCTTTTGAATTAACAGCATCATTTATAAAGACTTCTTCCAACAAATGAATTTCAACAAGCTCAGCAGCTTTTACCTTTAGCAATAAATATGAAAACAATGATATTTTTTACACTGATACTTTTTTTTATTCTCTTGTGGCTCGGTGTCAATGAGCAATGGTCGACAAAAAATCATTATTAATGGTCAATCAACTCTTTGCGATATTCACCGCAAAGAGTTGATTGACCATTGTAAAACAGAGAATAAAAGCCAAACACCACAAGCAAAAATTAAAGCTGATAACCCCAGCGCGGAATAATCGTTTGTTCAATACCTAAATGATCCAACATTCTACCCACCATAAAATCAATTAAATCATTAATCGACTTCGGATGATGATAAAAGCCAGGTGCCGCTGGCATTACAGTAACGCCCATTTGTGAGAGCGTCAGCATATTTTGTAAGTGTATGGTAGAAAAAGGTGATTCTCGTACCACTAAAATCAACTGACCTCTTTCTTTAATAACAACATCCGCAGCACGCTCAATCAAGTTGTCACTCATACCTAAGGTAATAGCGGCTAATGTGCCGGTTGAACAAGGACAAACAATCATTTTTTTAGGGGCAGCAGAGCCTGAAGCCACGGGTGAGAACCATTGCTCTTTGCCAAAGACTGTGATTTGTGACGGCTTTGCTTTAAATTTTTCACTGAGAAATTGTGTGGCGCCATCAGGAGAGCCCGGTATTTTAACGCCAACTTCTGTGTCAAGAACAACACGTGCTGCGCTTGAACATAAAACATAAACTTGTACATTAGCCGCGACTAAACATTCGATTAATCTTAATGCATAGGGAGCACCAGATGCGCCGGTAATTGCGACAGTAATTTTTTCTCGAAACTCGTTCATAACGATCCTTTCTTTGCTAATTGATCTAATATTTTTTGGTGAATATTGCCAAAGCCACCGTTACTCATCACGACGATAGTATCGTCTGCTTGTGAGTTATTAACGATATGGCTCACTAAAACATCTATATCTGTCTCAACAAAACACGGCTGTTGGCAGTCTTTAATCAGGGTATTTACCGACCATTGCACTTGCTCGTCTTGAAATAAATAGACAACGTCTGCTTGGGCTAATGATGCGGCAAGGGTGTCTTTATGAACACCTGATTTCATGGTATTTGATCTCGGTTCTAATACCGCGATTACGCGACATGATTGATCGCCTTCACCGTTAGCACTTACATTCGCTCGAACACCCGCTAACGTTTTAGCAATAGCGGTAGGATGATGGGCAAAATCATCAAATACACGCACTTTCCCTACTTCACCACGCAGTTCTAGACGCCTTTTGGTATTAATAAACTCAGCCAGTGCATCAATAGCAACATGGCTAGGAACGCCGGCATGTCGAGCCGCGGCAATAGCCATTAAACCGTTATCGATATTAAAATCACCAATTAAATTCCATTTTACGGTGCCTTGTATTTCATCCTTAAAGTAGACAATAAACTCACTACCATCGCCAATAATTTTTTTCGCATACCAGCCGGCTTTACTAAATTCATGGTCGACACTAAATTCGGTTGGTGTCCAACAACCTTGCGCTAAAGTTTCAGTAATGGCAGATTCATTTTTCGGTGACAACACTAGGCCGTTACTTGGCACCATGCGAATAAGATGATGAAATTGGCGCTGTATATCAGACAAGTCATTAAAAATATCAGCGTGATCAAACTCCATGTTATTAATCACTAAGGTACGCGGACGATAATGAACAAACTTAGAGCGCTTATCAAAAAAGGCGGTATCGTATTCATCGGCTTCAATAATAAAAAAGGGGGCGTCACCTAAACGTGCAGAACAATCGAAATTTTGTGGTACACCACCAATTAAGAAACCTGGTTTCATATGGGCATACTCTAGAATCCACGCCACCATAGAGCTGGTGGTCGTTTTGCCATGAGTGCCCGAAATAGCAATAACCCAACGGTCTTTTAAAACATTATCTAATAACCACTGCGGGCCAGACGTATAGGCGATATTTCTATCGAGTACGTATTCAACCATAGCATTGCCGCGTGACATGGCGTTGCCAACAATTACTAAATCAGGCTCATCTTTTAAATGTTCTGTTAAATAGCCTTGTTTTAACTCAATACCTAATTGTTCAAGTTGTGTGCTCATTGGTGGGTAAACATTAGCATCGCAACCAGAAACACGATGACCCAGCTGTTTTGCAATAGCGGCGATGCCACCCATAAATGTACCGCAAATACCTAAAATGTGAATATGCATGTAATGTCCGTTAAAGCTCGGTTGCCTTGGCATTGCTGTGGCAACCAGTAAGAGAAATAAGATCAAAATAATCTCTGATAATATACCTGATAAGAAAGTAAAAAGGCATTGCAATGCCTTGTTAATTTAGTAAGTATGCATAGCCATATTAAATTAAAGGATGCGACGTGCGATCACCTTCACTACAATCACTTCATATTTACCCTATTAAATCAGCTGCTGGTATTTCCTTATCGACTAGTTGGGTTGATGATTTGGGCTTGAGCCTTGACCGACGTTTTGTCATAACAGATGATAGTGGCCAATTTATAACTGCTCGCACTGAGCCAACACTTTGCCTTATCAAGGTTAATTTATCTGCACAGGGCTTAATATTAACCGCTCCAGATATGCCAGCACTGCAGGTACTTTATCAAGAATTGTCACCCATCTATAAAAAAGTAACGGTATGGCAAGATGATATACAAGCACAATATGGTCATCAGAATTTTGATTTATGGTTCAGCCAATATCTTAAAAAACCTTGCCAGCTTGTTTATTTTGGTAACAAATCACAGCGTTTAGTCAGTAAAAGTCATAAGAAAATCGCCTTTGCTGACGGTTATCCTCTATTGCTTACCTCTCAAGCCTCACTCGATGATTTAAATAACCGGCTGACTCAACAAGCAATCCCTGCGATTACCATGAGACAATTTAGACCTAATATTGTCGCTAACCTTTGCGATGCCTACGCCGAAGATACTTGGCAGCATATTCGTATTGGCGAGGTTGAATTTGAAGTAACCAAGCCTTGTTCACGTTGCATTTTCACCACAGTAAACCCTATTAATGCCGAAAATCATCCTCAACAAGAACCACTAACAACCTTAATAAACTACCGACAAGTGGCCAGTGGTGATGTGATGTTTGGGCAAAACTTAATTGCGCTTAATCAAGGGAGCATTACGCAAGGTGATGAAATTGTTATTTTAAAGAAACAAGCTCCGCCGATATTTATTACCAAACCGACAAAAACAGCCGCTAACAAAAAAGCTACCGCCGAGGTAAGTGCTAACAAGGAGCCCAAAAAAATGCGTAAAGGAAAAGTTAATTTAAGCTTTGAGTCATGGAACAAAAACGTTATTGGCAACACAAAAGACTCTATTTTAGAACAAGGTGAGGCGGCAGGAATGCTACTACCCTATTCATGTCGTGGCGGCATGTGTGGTCGTTGTAAAATAAAACTTATCGATGGTGATGTTAAACAATTAGCTAACGACGGTTTAAGTGACGACGAAAAAGAGCAAGGCTTTGTTTTAGCTTGTAGCTCAGTGCCACAATCAGACTTAGTGTTAGCAAAAAAATAATCAGCAACGATCTTATTTAAAAGACACGACGACCTAAACCTTGAATACATCCATCGCAAAGTGACTAAAAGTAGCTATAGTTTGTGCTGCGTAATTTTTATCTACTAGCACTTTGCATAACCAAACATCTATGGCTCACCATGTTTTACTAAGCACCATGATGATTAAGTCGTAAAATAACTCAAGTGAGCCAGTGTATCTGCAGCTAGCTGCTACCCTTTTTTGTCACTAATATTGTATGAACATGCTTTATTTTAGCTCCGTGATGATTGAATCGTAAGAAGTCGCCCTACATATTTCACCCACAATATTGCTAGCCTTTTATCATTCCACTTTTCATTCTTCTCTAGCACTATCACGCCAATGTTTGATGTAAATCAACAATAAAACAGCTGTAGCATTAGACAAAATAACAACTTGATATAAATCAAACTTTGCACTTTGGCAAAGTGACAAAATCAGCCCATCAATTATTTCTTAAGAAATAAAAAAAATTTAACCACACTAACTACTCCACTCAGTTTTACTGATTTACCTGATCACAATAGCGAGTGTTGAGCCACAAAATACATACATAAAATATATAGGATATACATAATGACGTTCACTAAAACAAAATTATCACTCGCTTTAATTGCCAGCGCTATTATCTCTGCCCCTTTTGCAATGGCGGACGATGCAGCATTCAATTCAGGTATAAAAAAAGCACTTGCAGACAGCAAAGTAAATATTAGCTTGCGCGCTCGCTATGAAGGAGTTGATGAAGACGGCGTCAATGGCGCCGCAGATAAAGACGCAACCGCGTTAACAGTAAAGTCTCGTATAACGCTACAAACCGGCGATTACAAAAACTGGTCGTTAGGCCTTGAAGTTGATAACGTAACAGCGCTTGTTGATGATTATAACGACCTAACCTTTGATTATTCTGGCAGTGATGCGGTTGTTGCTGACCCTGAAATAACCGATGTTAACCAAGCTTTTCTACAATACAATACTGGCAAAGTTAAATTAACGGCTGGTCGTCAACGTATTTTACACAATAATCAGCGTTTTATTGGTGGGGTCGGCTGGCGTCAAAATGAACAAACCTATGACGGCTACCGTATTGAATATGTTGCAAACGATGCACTTTCTCTTGATTACAGCTATATCTATAATGCCAACCGTATTTTTGGTGATGACAAAAAAGGTGATGACCTTTCAGGTGCTTTCCATTTTGCGAATGCTGCCTACAAAATTAATAGCGCACACAAAATTTCAGCATTTGCTTACGTCTTAGATTTTGATATCGCACATGCAATGTCTTCAAGCACTTACGGGGCACTTTACCACGGTAAATTTGGCGCTGTAACTGTTAACTTGAGTGCGGCAACACAAAGTGACGCAGGCGATAATGCCGTAAGTTACGATGCTAACTACTACAATGCTGAAATAGCGACTGATTTAGGTGATTTTACGCTATTAGCGGGCTTAGAGGTTTTAGGCAGCGATGAAGGTAAAGCCGCATTTAGCACACCTTTTGCTACCTTACATAAATTCCAAGGTTTTTCAGATAAATTCTTAAACACTGGCAGCAGCACTGGCATGAAAAATGGTGTTGAAGATACTTATATTACCGTTAAAACAAAATTGGCCGGTGTTAAGTTAGCCGCAACATTTCATGACCTAGCGTCAAATGAAGGTACTATAGATTATGGTACAGAGTTAGATCTTGTTGCAGCATATACTTTTAAGAAAAATTACAACTTACTGGTAAAATTTGCCCGTTACAGTGCTGATCAATTGAGTACAGATACCAGCAAACTATGGATACAGGTTGCGACTAAGTTCTAAAACTTAAGCTTCACATGTCGTGATTTAAAGGCTGTTACGTAAGTATCAGCCTTTTTTATGTAAAAGATGTCCTATACTATTAAAAAACCAGCAAAAACAAGAGCAAAGCACCAAAGTAGAAATATATAATGAATTGTCTATGATGAGCGATTAGAATAGCCGCGTTTATGATCTTCCTACCCAAGGGACTATTTTGTTATTAATGCTCGACAATTACGACTCTTTTACTTTTAATTTAGTACATTATTTCCAAGCATTAGGGCAAGAGGTCGTGGTTGCGCGAAATGACCAAATAACTTTAGCTGAAATTAGGGTACTATCACCTCAGTATATTGTTATTTCTCCAGGGCCATGCTCTCCAAATGAAGCGGGATTGTCATTAGAGATCGTTAAACATTTTGCTGGTAAAGTGCCGATCCTCGGTGTTTGTTTAGGTCACCAATGTATTGCACAACACTTTGGTGCAAGTATTGAAAAGGCACTTAGCGTGATGCACGGAAAAACAAGCAAAATAAAGCATAACGAAAGTGGCTTATTCCATCAATTAAATAACCCATTAACAGTGACTCGCTATCATTCATTAATTGTTAATAAAGACACGTTACCTGATTGCCTCGAAGTCACGGCCTGGAGCACTGATGAAAACGGTGAAAACAATGAGATTATGGCTTTAACTCATAAAACATTGCCTATTGCAGGTGTACAATTTCATCCTGAATCGATTTTAACCGAGCAAGGCATGA
This sequence comes from Colwellia hornerae, assembly GCF_007954355.1. Classification (GTDB taxonomy): domain Bacteria; phylum Pseudomonadota; class Gammaproteobacteria; order Enterobacterales; family Alteromonadaceae; genus Colwellia_A; species Colwellia_A hornerae. Next base: position 17,016 of record NZ_VOLR01000012.1, on the reverse strand, counting down.
TGTTATTGAAGAACTTTCTCACTAACTTCACATAAAACAACAAAAATTTAGCGTAAAGCAATTGTTATCATTCATACTTTTGAGTATATCGCCGATAAATAACATTTAACTTCAACTTTATTGGAAATACTATTTTAGCTCATGCAAATATTTGAAAACAACGACTTAGTCGCGCTAATATACAAAAGAGCAATGAGCTTAATGATCAGTAAAGGCTTTGCTGATCAGCAAAGTGGTAAGGTCACTGACGCTAGCCATCAAAATAGTGAACAATCTAATCAACGCAGGGAATTACTTGCTGTTGAAGAAGAAGCAAAAAAAAATAAAATAATTCAGGCTCACGGCGAAAACTTTTTTACTGACCAGGTCATGGCTAAATTCTTTGCCCATGTAACGACTGCCGTAAACAAAAAATTTGATAACAAAGAAAATCTCTACAACAAGATATTAAAAATTGAAGATGCCGCACCCGATATTATGGAAATACTGTCCGTCAGGGCAGCTTCAATCAAACGTATAATTCCTTTAGCAAAATCATTACCTTGGTTAGCGAATGAGCTGATCAATTTGGTTAACAAACCTCAGTATCGTAAACGTGCTGATGTACAGGTAACTGACCCAAGCTTAGCGTTAAGCTATATTGGCTTAGACAATTTAAAGTTAGTCATGCCAACCTTTATGCTTAAACATTGGTTGCCCAATAGCACGGCTCCTTATCCTTTAATGAAAAGAAAACTGTGGAATAACAGTTTAGCTATTGCGATGTCTTCATCGGTATTAGCGAAAGAAGCGGGCATGGATGAATTTGCAGCTTTTGCTGCTGGAATGTTCAGTAATCTAGGTCTAATTGCTGTGTCTCGATGCTTTTTAACCACTTATAGTGAATTACACACCGCAGAATTAAAAGCGGCCTACGACAATAAAGATAAGCGACTCCATGACACTTTAGTCAACTTCGATGCTTCGCCAGATTTATTACTCGAACAGCTCATAACACGCAGTAGCAAAATATCAGCAGATTTAGTGGAATTAATGCGCCTAGACCGGTTGCGAATTACCGAAGCTATCTTTGATCTTGCCTACACAGAAACATTAGACAAAATGTGCCCGTTAGCACAAATAGTCACCAAAGCAAAAGCTTATGTGGCCTTTAGAAGCTTAGCTAAAGATGAGTTAATCAGCAATGACGAAGCTAAGTTGCTGTTAACGTCAGTACGAATTACCACTCAAGAGATCAGTTTATTAAAGAAAAGTGACATTGATCACATAAAATTAAATTTTAAATAATTTTTGATTATTTATGAAAAGTACCCTCATTGTTAATAACGTACTAGTTCGCGACGTAACGAGCAATTCCGTTAGTAAGTCCTTAAAACTCTCTTTATATAGTTATGCATCTATACTGAATAAAACATGGCAAGCCTTTGTTTTATAAGGTCTGCAGTCATTTGGAGCAAGACAGTACTTGTTTTCTCTGTCATACTTAGCGCCTAATTTTTAGCTTCATCCCTTTTTTGTCTGCTGAAAAATAAACAAATATAAGGTTTTTACCTACTAAACTATTTAGCGGTAAAGCCAAGATACACTGCGCAGCAGTGTTTAATAACTTGAGGTGTAAACAATGACTAACCATTTTCCTGTAGACCGTAAATTATTTGATGACGTAATGGTACCTAACTATGCGCCGTCAGCGGTTATCCCTGTACGTGGTAAAGGCTCTCGAGTTTGGGATCAACAAGACCGTGAATTCATTGATTTTGCTGGTGGTATTGCTGTTAACTGTTTAGGCCATTGTCACCCAGCATTGGTTGGCGCATTAAAAGACCAAGCTGATAAAATTTGGCATTTATCAAATGTAATGACTAACGAACCGGCTTTACGTTTAGCTAAAAAAATCGTTGATCATACTTTTGCTGACAAAGTTTACTTTGCAAACTCGGGTGCTGAAGCAAATGAAGCGGCTCTTAAATTAGCTCGTCGCTGGGCGCTTGACGTTCATGGTGCAGGCAAAACACAAATTATCGCCTTCAACCAAGGTTTTCACGGCCGTACATTTTTCACGGTAACTGTTGGCGGACAAAAAGCTTATTCAGATGGTTTTGGTCCTAAGCCAGGCGACATTGATCACGTTGATTACAACGACCTTGAAGCACTTAAAGCAATAATGTCTGATAAAACCTGTGCCGTAATGATTGAACCATTACAAGGCGAAGGCGGTTTAGTTTCTCCTACTCAAGAATTTATTGAAGGTGTTCGTGAGCTTTGTGATCAACATAATGCTTTATTGATTTTTGATGAAGTACAAACAGGTGTTGGCCGTACTGGCGATTTATATGCTTATATGGGCGTAAATGTTGTTCCTGATATTTTAACAACGGCTAAAGCATTAGGCGGTGGTTTTCCAATCGGCGCAATGATAACGACAACCGAACTTGCTAAACATCTTAAGATTGGTACTCATGGTAGTACTTATGGCGGCAACCCATTAGGTTGTGCTGTAGCTGAAGCTGCATTTGATACCGTTAATACGCCGGAAGTATTAAACGGCGTAAAAGAAAAAGCAAAGCGCTACGTTGCAGGTTTAAATGCAATTAATGCTAAATACAACGTCTTTAAAGAAATCCGTGGTAAAGGCTTATTAATTGGTGCGGTATTAACCGAGCAGTACCAAGGTAAAGCAAAAGACTTCTTAAACGCAGCCTTAGAAGAAGGTGTTATGACCTTAGTTGCCGGTGCAAACATTATTCGTTTTGCTCCTTCACTAGTTATTCCAGACACTGATATCGATGAGGGCTTAGCGCGTTTTGAAAAAGCTGTCGCTAAATTGGCAAAATAGTCATTGTTAAATTAAGTTAATAAAACAATTACACCGTTGAAATTGTGGTTATTTTACTAAAATAGCTACAATTTCATTTTCTTTGTAAAAAATGAGATCTTTCTATGATTATTATACGCCCTATTCAAGCAAGCGATTATGACTCTTTACATCGTATTGCGATAGAATCAGGACACGGTTTTACATCACTGCCTGTCAATGAAGGCTTATTAAAGCAACGTATCGCTCATTCTGAGTATTCTTTCACTAAAGATGTGTCGCACCCATCTAGCGAAGGTTACCTGTTTGTAATGGAAGATACTGAGACTGGTCAGGTTGTTGGTACCAGTGGCATTGAAGCTGCTGTAGGTTTAGAGGATGCTTTCTACCATTATCATTTAGGTAAAGTCGTTCATAACTCTCGTGAGTTAGGCATTTATAATACCGTAGAAACATTGTCACTGTGTAACGACTACACAGGTGCATCAGAAATTTGTACTTTATTTTTGGGTGAAAGCCACAGAAAAAATAAAAATGGCCGTTTTTTATCTCGTTGTCGCTTCTTGTTTATGGCTGAACATCACGAGCGCTTTGCAGAAACCGTTATCGCTGAAATGCGTGGTATCTCTGATGAAGAAGGTCGCTCTCCTTTTTGGAATTGGTTAGAAGAACATTTCTTTTCGATGGACTTTCCAACGGCCGATTACTTAACAGGTATAGGTAAAAAAGTCTTTATCGCAGAGTTAATGCCAAAGCACCCTATCTATGTGAGCTTGCTTAGCAAAGATGCACAAAAAGTAATTAACGAAGTTCATCCTAAAACATTACCTGCTTTGCGATTATTAGAAGCAGAAGGTTTTGCTCGCCGAGGTTACGTCGATATTTTTGATGGTGGGCCCACCGTTGAAGCACAAACAGCTAAAGTTAAAACTATACGTAATAGTGGCAAATACCAAGTCATAATTGGTGAGACAGATGATAAGGCTAATTTTATCATCTGTAACACGAAAGTTGCTGGTTTTAGAGCTGTTCAAGCAAAAGTATCGCTAAGAGCAACAGCAGAACAGGTATTGATGTCAGACGATATCGCTAAAGCACTGCATGTAAATGAAGGTGATTTTGTACGCTTAGTTCGCAATTAAAGTACACTTTGATTGTCTGAGTGATGATTTTTTTAGCTCAGCACAGTGAAGTAATAATGAGTTCATCAGGTGATTTTTTCATATCATCTGGAACGTCGCAAAGTATGAGGACAGAAAAATGTCAAAAGCAATACAATTAATTAATGGTCAATGGCAAGCAGGTTTAGGCCACGATGTTAGCTCGTTAAACCCAGCAAGAAACCAAGTTATTTGGCAGGGAAAATCTGCATCGAAAGAACAAGTGGATACTGCGGTAAAAAGTGCGAGAGCGGCGTTTGAGTCATGGGCAGAAATGAGCCTAGAGGCACGTATTGCTATTGCTGAAAAATTTGCGGTGCTATTGGGCGAAAATAAAGAAAATTTAGCAATTACCATTGCAGAAGAAACCGGTAAGCCTCTTTGGGAAACCCGTACAGAAGTTGGCGCTATGATGGGTAAAATAGCGATTTCTGTTAAAGCGAACAATGAACGTACTGGCACTGTTGAAAACCCAATGCCTGGCGCAAAAGCAATGATCCGTCATAAGCCTCACGGTGTTGTTGCCATTTTTGGTCCTTACAATTTCCCTGGTCACTTACCTAATGGTCATATTGTTCCTGCGTTAATAGCGGGTAATACGGTTGTATTTAAACCAAGTGAATTAACGCCAAAAGTTGCCGAAGAAACTTTAAAACTTTGGTTACAAGCCGGTTTACCCAACGGCGTCATTAACTTAGTACAAGGTGAAGTGGAAACAGGCAAAGCGCTTGCTTCTCATCCACAAATTGATGGTTTGTTTTTCACTGGCAGTTCAAATACCGGCCATTTATTACATGAGCAATTTGGCGGACAACCCGGTAAAATTTTAGCCTTAGAAATGGGCGGAAATAACCCACTAATCGTTAAAGACATTAGTGATGTTAAAGCGGTAGTGCATGATATTATTCAATCTGCATTTGTTACTACAGGGCAGCGATGTACCTGTTCAAGACGTTTGTTTATTGAAGCAGGTGAGCAAGGTGATGCCATTATTGCCAAACTTATTGAAGCAACCAAAGCGATTAAAATTGGTTACTTTGATGACGAAGAGCAACCCTTTATCGGTTCGATGATTTCTGAAAAAGCAGCGTTAAGTCTTGTTGCTGCACAGCAACAATTACTTGATTTAGGCGCAACGTCTTTAGTTGAAATGAAGCATCTAGAAGTTGGTACGGGCTTTATATCTCCGGGTATTATCGATGTAACATCTATTAATGAAATGCCAGATGATGAACATTTTGGTCCATTATTAAAAGTTTACCGTTACACAGATTTTGACGCGGCGATCAATGAAGCAAACAATACGTCATTCGGTTTATCTGCAGGCTTATTAAGTGACAGTGAAGATTTATATAACCACTTTTTCCGTAGAATACGTGCTGGCATTGTTAACTGGAATAAACCGATTACCGGCGCAAGTAGTGCGGCACCATTTGGTGGCATTGGCGCTAGTGGTAATCATAGAGCAAGTGCATTCTATGCAGCTGACTACTGTGCATACCCTGTAGCCTCTGTTGAAGCGCCTAAAGTATCATTACCAGCAACATTAAGCCCAGGCTTAAGCATCTAGGCACGTTTATAGTAATGTACGCTAATAAGCTAACAATAAAAGCTGGGCTTCGTCCCAGCTTTTTTAAGAATATAGATCAAATCTAACGATTCACCTTGAATAGTTAGCAGTTACTCGCATTCACATTTATCCTTTGGAAATGAACGCCTTTCTTTAACTATTCATTAGTAACCAATTTTACCTACTAAGGATATTTATATGACAAATATTAACTCAATTCAACACCAGCAAGTTACTGACTTGTTTGCTAACATTTGGCAGAACTATGTTGAAGTTACCCCTTCAGCCCATAAAATTCATGATTTACTAAGCTCGGGAAGCGATTTAATTAATGACCATGTTGCTTATCGCACTTTTGATAGCGCTAAGGTAAATTTAGATAAGCTAGCAGCTATTTTAATAAGCTTAGGTTATAAATATTCGGGTGAATATGACTTTTCAAGTAAAAAACTCAATGCAAAACATTTTGAACACAGTGATGCTAGCTTGCCAAAAGTTTTTATCAGTGAATTACGCGTCAAAGAATTTTCTGTTGACGTTCAAAATATTATCGAAAAAATGGTTAATGCTATCGATGATGTGAAGGTTACAGACAGTAGTTTCTTGTATTCTGGTACGCATTGGCAAGTAAGCAAAGCAGAGTATCAAACCTTGTTAGCAGAAAGTGAATATGCCGCTTGGGTTGCTGCTTGGGGTTACCGTGCAAACCACTTTACTGTTAGTGTCAATCACTTAGATAACTTTAATACTGTCGAAGATGTAAATGCTGCCGTGAAAGCGGGTGGGTTTTTATTGAACACTACTGGCGGCGAGATCAAAGGCGACTCAATCGTTAAACTAGAGCAATCGTCAACCATGGCAGATAAAGCCCTTGTTAAATTCTCAGATGGCGAAGTAGAGATCCCCAGTTGTTTTTATGAATTTGCTAAGCGATATCCATTAGAATCTGGAGAGTTATACTCTGGTTTTGTTGCTGCTTCTGCAGATAAAATATTCGAAAGTACCAACGCAGCCGCATAGTTGTTGAACGACTCGTCATCAACTGGCTAGATTATAGCGAGCAGAAATAAACTTCTGTTCGCTACAATTTTACCACAGTAACATTTTGCACTGTATTTATCCCTTATTCTCCTTTCGTTACAAACATCCTCAATCAATCATTAAAGAAAACGTTTAGTTGATAGCAATCTTTTTTGTTTAAACAGCTAGTGCTACCCCTTTGTCCTAATAAATATTGTTCAAACGTTATAGTTAATCCTAGCTATCGCTAAGATGTAAAGTCTTGTCGGTGTATTAAGAGTAGAAGCTGTTTAGCAATCATCCGCTAAAATTGTTATAGATAACCGATTAAAATCGCATCTTCTAATGCTTAATACCCGTTTGTAACAGTTAATAATATCAAGCGCTAGTGATGGTAACGATAAAATAAGCGACCCTTCTTAAAAATTGGTCATAAAAAAACCCGCTAGGTAGCGGGTTTTTTAACAACTAAAATATTATTTAAACAATTTTTAGAAGCGGATTGAAGCGCTTAAACGAACATAACGTGGAGACTGCCAGTTTTGTGCTAGGCCGTAAGTTGGGCTAACAAAGTAGTTACCTGAACCGTCTTCATTGAAATCAGTTCTAGCTTCATCATCATAAATCTCGTCGAATTCAGATGCTGTATCATTGTTAAATACGTTGAAAACATCTGCACGAAGATTTAAATCAAAGTCAGCAAATTCAATGTCGTAGCTCGCTGTTAAATCAAGGTTCCAAATTGAATTTGTTGTACCTTCTGAACCACGTTTAGCTAATTGACCGCCTTTGTAGAATGACTCTGAACCATATGCCTGAGCAAATAAATCAGTTGGGTGAATACCGAATGCGCTCTTCGGCTTACCTGCTTGCCATGAGAAGTTTGCACCAATATTCAAGTCATCAGTAACTTGGTAAGAACCAAATACTTTAACTGAATGACGACGGTCATTTGGTAAATTACCATCACCACCATCTAATAAACCAGGTTGGTCAAAGTTAGTTGTCAAACCAGCGTCATCTTGACCGTTGTCTGAACGTACTAAACCTTCGTTGTTACCCCAGCTATGAGACCAAGTGTAAGTACCTGTTAACATCCATTTACCATCCCACTCTTTGTTAACAGTTACGTCAACAGCAGTGTATTTACGGATAGCTTCAGGGTAGTTTAAGTCAGATGCAGGAATAGTGTATTCTTGATTGGCTAAAGGACCAGCATCGCCATCAGGGTCAGTTGTTACAGTAATGTCTGTACCTGGGTTAGTTAACACGTAGTAATGGAAACCAGTACATTCAGTACAAGCTGAACCAAATTCACGATTAACGTATTCGTTAAAACCATAATCGATTGCAACATCTTCAATAGTTGTTGCTAGTTCACGGTAAGTACCTTGAACTGCCATGCTCCATTCGTCATTTAACTGGAATTGGTAACCAGCAATGAATTCATCTGAATACATAGGATCGATGCTTGAATCAACGATTGCGCCAGCTTCTGGAACATCACCGTTTGAGTATAGATCTTGAGGACGACCAGTGTAAGTACCACCAGTTAGGTTAGGAATTTCTAATCCGTCGCTGCTCATACCATCGTAGTTGTAGTAATCTTGGATGTAAGTTTCAGCACCGGCTAAACGGATGTTAGTGTTAGCAGCAATTGGAAGATAGTAACGACCGTAGCTTGCCCATATTTTAGACTCGCCATCGCCCATAACATCGTATACTGCGCCTAAACGTAATGCCCATTGGTTTTCAAGCTTAATGAAAGATTCACCAATACCATTTTTGTTTTCAAATGAATCGTTACGAATACCAGCATTAATAACTAGATCATCTGTAGCTTGCCATTGATCTTGAATGTAGTATGCAAAGTTTTCTGATTCAAAAGAACCACCGCTGCTGTATGTACGATGACGAACATAATTAACAGACTCATCATCTTCACCGATTACGTATAAGTAATATGCGCCACCAGAGTTAACTGTTTGTTGGTTTGCTGTCAATGATTCTTTATCAACACCAAAACGTATTTCATGATCACCTAAATACCAATCAGCATCGATACGAACTACTTGACGCTGATCATCACCTTGACCAATGCTAAAGTTAGCGAAGTCACCACCTGGAACAAATGCTCCGGTGTTAGTGAAGTTACGGTAAATTACTGGGTTAGCATCTAAAACACTACCACTTGTACGATCTGTTTCATTGATACCGTACTGAACTGATACTGAGAAATCATCAGTGATGATAGAAGTTAATTTAGCTGTGTAGTTAAGACCACCAGCATCATCAAAACTTACTTTTGGAGCTAGTCCAGTAGAACCAGTGTAATCTGATCTACCTGTAGTTGTTTTGCTTTTATCTGAGAAAGCTGAGATTTCAAGGATATTGTTTTCAGTAATATACCAATCTACTTTAGCACCCCAAAACGCATCATCATCTTTAGAAGTATAAAGACTTTGCTTAATACCATCAGGCGTAGAAGCTTGTGAACCGTTGTATTCTTGCTCATTGTTACGCGGGCTGTACAATGCGTAATAGAAAAGAGTATCTTCGATGATAGCGCCACTTGCCCATAAGTTAACTTCGTAGAAGTCATTCTCATCGCCAGTGTTATCTATACGATAAGTACCATCATCACGTTTTTGTGATTGCTTATCTTCTCTTAAAGCATCTGGTTCGTAATAAACATTTACGCCAGCTTTAAATTCGTTTGAACCACTTTTAGTTTTGGCGTTAATTACACCACCAGTAGCACGACCAAATTCAGCCGAGTAACCACCAGTTTTAACTTCAAATGTATCATACATTTCAAATGGTGGTTGACTTGAACCAACACCCGTACGGAAGTTAGTAATGTTAAGACCATTCACGTAGTAAGCATTTTCAGCTACAGATGCACCACCAATAGATGGGTTGTTACCAAAAGCAGAATCACCTTTAGTTGTACCCGGTGCTAATAAAGCAACACCAGTGAAATCACGTGCAACAGGTACTCTATCAAGAGTTAATGTATCAACAACGATACCTGTACTTGAACTTGTGATATCAACCATAGCAATAGCTGAACCAGTAACTTCAATGCGCTCGATATCATCAGAAGCTAGAGTCATGTTAAGGCTAACTTTACCGCCCATACCAACTTTAACATCTTTTTGAGCTGTTATTTGGAAGCCATCTTTCATTGCTGTAATGTCATACATTCCAGGAGGAAGAAGCGGGAAGCGGAAAGAACCTTCGCTATCAGAAACAACAGAGCGAGTTAAACCAGTATCTTTGTTAACAATTTTAATTGTAACTGAACCAAGAACCTGACCGCTTTGGCTAATAGAACTACCGGTAATATAACCTGTTGTGTTATTTGCCATTGCAGGCATTGCTGCACTCAATGACATAGCTACTGCAACAGCAGTAACTGATTGTTTAAAGCTACGCTTTAAATTAGAATTTTTCATATTAGTGTTTCTCTCTGGACTTATTAGTTTAAATATTTATTGTTTTAAATTCTTTGAATATTTCAACAAATTGTTACGTTAGGTAACAATATCCATTAATTCTGCCTGAATATAGAAATATTACAACCCCTATTACAAAAATTATTTGGAACTTTCCTAAGAATCACTAACCAATTGTTAATAAAGAAAATAATAAAAAGCGAGACTAAATATGTATAGATATATTTGCATAAAATGCAGATTTAGCACGCTTGATTTTTTAAAAGAGCCTTTTTTAGCTCTCCTTATTATAAAAGATTACCTAAAAATAGGAATGACCAACCTTGATCACACGCCTATATAAGAGTTATGGTATATTTTTTTTATAGAGGTGAGCTTTTAATGGTTACAGATACTGAAGGTTACATCCATATTATCGAATACTTGACTGAGCATTTCAGTTTATTTGAAAATTCCCCCTCAGTACGTGCTGATTCAGATACCGTGATGAATGTTATTGAACAAGAATTAAGTGAGCAAATCATTAGTATTTGCAGCCAGAATGAAGCATTGTCTTTTAATCAGCGCAACACGGTTATAAGAGAAGTTGATGCTATTGTTTATGATCTAGAAGAGATTCTCTCTGGCGTTATTAACAATAAAGTCACGGATGAGCAAAAAATATTTATTAAAGAGTTTGCCTTACTCATTAAAAATTTATTTGATAGCGAAATTCACCGTCAATTTTTAACTTAAGGTGATGCAGAGCTAGTTATTCTTATCAACAAAAAGTACTAACAACAATTACCAACAAAAAACCTGATCACGACCTGAATTTTTCGCTTGATATAATGCTTTGTCGGCGCGGGTAAAGAAGTCGTTAAAGTTATCGTCTTCAAACCTTATACAGGTAACACCGATACTAACGGTTACCTGAATTTCGCCCTGCCACTCACCTTTTATAATTAAATTACTTTGATTAAGTCGAATACGCTCTGCGACAACCTTTGCTGACTGCAATGTAGTTTCAGGGAGTAAGATTGAAAATTCTTCGCCACCAATACGCGCTAAAATATCTTCTTGTCGTACACAAGGAAGTAAACATTGCGCCACTGACATTAGCACCTGATCCCCTATCGGGTGACCATAGCTATCATTGATATCTTTAAAGTGATCGATATCAATGGCAATTAAGGAGAGAATACGAAGATGCCTTTTCGCACGATGAAACTCCCGTTCAGCATGATCAATGAAATAGCGACGGTTATAAAGCTTAGTCAATGAATCGGTATTCGCTTGTTTTTTGAATTCTTCTTTTAACACATACAATTCACTTACATCGGTAGAAAAACCGATTAACGTCGGTAGTTCACCTTGCTGTTGATAAGGTATCTTTGTACTAATGTAGTGCAAAACATTGCCATGCTCGTCTTCGGAGGTTTCTTCTATGGTTTGTTTTTCACCGGTATCAAAAACTTGTTGATCAGATTTGTTAAAATGTTCAGCAACATCAAGTGGTAAAACTTCAGTGTCTTTCTTACCAATAATATTCTCAACTGGCGTACCAAATAATTCAGCAACTTTACTGTTAACATATTTAAATGTGCGCTCATTATCTTTCATGTAAATATAAGCATCGACATTATCAAGTATTGTATGAAGTAATTTTTTTTGAGTCTTCACTATTTGTTGCAGTTTTTTTTCTGCTGTTATATCTGTTGATACACCACACATACCGATGACATTATTTTTATCATCGAACAAAGGTTTTTTAACCGTTTTATATATACGGGTTTCTTGAAGAACCTTGATAAAGTTTGTTTCTTCGTTCTCTACCGTAATAGCCTCTTTTATAACCTTTTGGTCATTTTTTTTAAGTTGCTGAGATAACGCTAAATCAAAAAACTGACTATCATCAAAGCCAATGATCTCTGCTAAGTTTACATTGAGTAAATCAAGTACGGCTTGATTTACATAGGTATAGCAACCATTAATATCTTTAGTGAATATACAGGTGCCGACGTTATTTAACACTTCCGCTAACATGTTAACGTCTACAGATAGATTATTGTCTGGTGGCGTAGTAACTGGTAATTTTTGCTCTTTACTCACTAATAAACCTTAACTGTTGCAGGTATTACAGAAAGTTTAATTGTAGTTGAAAATTAACAATAGGCATTATGCTACTGGCATAATCATGATTAAGACAAGATTTGTTCAGTCTGTAGACGTGAATGATACGAAGGCAAAGCAGACGAGATCAGGGATAGGTGCTAAAATCATCTTGATATGGCCCAAAAGAACAGACCTTTCTCTTGGGTTATTAAATCATAGTACTGGTCAGCTATGACTTTAAATTAGTAAGCGCCGGCCGCATAAGTTAACTCATAGCTGTGGCTGTATATTTCTAAAATATTGCCAAAAGGGTCTTCCATGTAAATCATACGGTAGGGCTTTTCACCAGGATAATAGTAACGTGGTTCGGCCATACGTTTTTTACCACCCGCCGCTACGATTTTTTCCACCAGTTCTTCAAGATTAGGATCTTGTACACAGAAATGAAACACACCTGTTTTCCAGTATTCAAAGTTATCTTCTGGATTTTCTTGATTGGCAAATTCGAATAGTTCAACGCCTATACGGTCACCTGTCGACATGTGGGCTATTTTAAACTTGCCCCAATTAGCGCCAAAGACATCAGTACACATAGCGCCAATGGGGCTATCATCTTCAATAATTTCTGTTGGTTTCATTATTTCATACCAACCTAAGACGCCAGTATAAAATTCAACAGCAGCCTCTAAATTAGGGACTGAAATACCGATATGGGAAAACGTTCTTGGATATGCTTTGCTCATTTTTATTACCTCTATTAATTGATAGACAAAGTATAGATAACTTTATAAAGTATAAAAAATTATCATTTGTAATAATATTGAGTATGTTTTGTTATGATTAATCTTGTTTGGTTAAAGACATTTTGCACACTTGCTAACGTTGGTCATTTTACCCGAACAGCAGAAATTCTATTTATGACGCAATCAGGGGTCAGTCAGCATATAAAGAAACTTGAAACGCAGTTGGACATTTTATTACTAACACGCGAGGGGAAGTCTTTCTCACTGACCGATGCCGGTATTAAATTACGCCAACAAGGGCAAAATTTATTAACAACATCTGCAGATATCGAAGCTTCAATTAAGCAAGACGATGCTTTCATCGGCATCATTAAAATGAGCACACCTGGCAGTGTTGGCTTAAAGCTATACCCTCAGATGCTTGATATCCAGCAACACTATCCAGCGCTTATTATCGATTACACCTTTGCCCCCAATAAAAATATAGAGCAAAACTTAATTGAGCGAAAAATTGATCTAGGGATACTAACGGAGTTAAGTCGGAGCCCACAGTTACTGAGCGAAAAAATAGCGATAGAACCCTTGGTTTTAGTGACATCAAGTGATATCACAAACATCAACTGGCAAGTGCTTGCTTCTATAGGTTTTATCGGCCACCCCGACTCAGAACACCATGCACAACAATTATTAAGTAAAAACTATCCTGAATTTGAACATACGCGTCAATTTAAGCACAAAGGATTTTCTAATCAAATAAGTTTGATTTTAGCGCCAGTTAGCCGCGGATTAGGTTTTACCGTATTACCACTACATGCGGTAAATGCTTTCCCTGAGCAAAGCCTGATAAAAGTGCATAGCTTGAAAATACCAGTCAGTGAAGCCTTGTATCTTTGCCGAAACAAACATTCTTTTGAAACTAAAAGAAGTAAACTGATTAAAAAATCGATTAGTGAATTTATTCTATAATGTCGGCTCTAAAATAACCCTGTCAGTTTAGCGCTCTTTAAAATTATAGCAGGATGAAATAGACTATTAGCTGCTTAATGGTAAATTTATTTCCAGCCAATTAGCCATTTTTCACTGATTTTTAAATCACGCCAATCTATGCTGTATTCATGATGAGTCATTACCGCTTCGATAATACACTCCAGCACTTTTTGCTCTTCGTCAAAATCGACCTTAGTGATAACGAAATGTTTTTCTTTATTGGTAATATCGACTTTTGTCCATTTACTGTTAATGAGAGCTTTGGGGTTAATTTTATTCATCTTTACCTCAATGTATAACTTATTGTTTCAAAAAGAAGAGTTCAAATATCGATAATGAAAACTGCCCTGCGACTTTTTTAGTCATTAAAAAACCGACTTCTTTAATATCTGCTGAATTAAGTAAAGGTGCGTTGGGTATTGCTCTACCACGAAAGGTTGCCTTAAAATCAGCAAGTTGAAAGGTATGCTTTTCACGCTTATTAGCAACAGTTGTAAAGTCATGCTTATAAGCTAATCGATAGCCATTTATGTAAATGATCAGTCTTAATTGATATTCCTGCCCGTCACCTTCAGTGTCAATAACGAGGGTTTTATAAGATTGTGGAAGATTATCGACAGCGCGAAAAACTGAACTAAAACCGCCATTATTATCCAGAGAAATGCTACCGGTAAAAATGCCATGATCTTGAGCAAATATCATTTCCCCGTTCGACAAGCCGCCCATAACGCCATCATCGGTTATCCGCCAGCGTCCGTTTTCTTGCTTTGAAAAATCAATCATATAAGCCTTCTTATTGCCAGTTGAATTATCATTGGCCTGTTTATTAATATTGTTACCACTGGCATAAGCACTGAAAAATAACCATAAAATTAAAATAAATCGCATCAGTAAATCTCACTTAACTATTACAAGCTATATCACTCCTTAAATACGCAAAATAAACTTGTTAAGATCAAAAGCGCTAAAAATGAGCTAAAATTAATAATCTAACGTATATGGTGTTAGATTTAACTTGAAATAATAACCAACGAGTAAAAATACATGCGCATTTTTCTATTTATATTGTTTATCAGCCTTGCCTCAGGCTGTAGCACAAAATATGCAAATCAATCAGTAACAGGTAAAGCTTTTCCATCGGTTACCGGACAGACATTAGAAGAAAACACGGTCAATATACCGGCCGACTTCAACAAAGAATTTACCTTATTATTGGTAGGCTACAAACAAAACTCACAGTTCGACATCGATAGATGGTTAATCGGTTTAGATATGACCGAAACCAAAGTTGATGTTTATGAGATCCCAACCATTCAAGGGTTGTTCCCACAAATGTTCAGTACTTTTATCGACAATGGTATGCGTGCTGGTATTCCGAAACCGCTTTGGAAGGGGGTTATTACGGTTTATGAAGACGGTGATAAAGTGCAAGCCTTCACTGGAAATGAAAGTCCTAATAACGCGCGAGTATTACTGTTAGATAAAAATGGCATCATCATTTATTTTTATGATGATGGTTTTTCAGTTGCAGCGCTTAATGAGTTGAGAGATGAACTAACGCCCTCAAACTAGTAGCGCTTTACATAGTATAATGGCAAGAAATAGCACATAACCATGATTGTTTCTTGCCAAATTTATCTAGTTACCGAACGCTTAGTATTAACTGTTTATGCCGCCCCACTGCTTCCTTTCACAACTGTCATTAAAAAATGTCTTAAAGCATAGCGCGTTAACTAACAACTTCATCCTTGATTAGCTTCGCACCAAAACGGGGCAATTAATCACAACAGTGCATCTACCTCTGATATTTATCATCTATGAACCTCAGCACGTTTCAAAATAGTTATTGTTTTACAATAGACTAGCTACAAAAAAACATCTACTAATGATCTGGCATAAGACTTGAACCTCTAATGATAATGAATAGTTATCTATAGTGAAAATTATGCTTTCAGCTTTTATTGAACAACACAATCTCCCTGATGAATTCAGCAATACCGTTATACAGCACTATCAACCACTTGCTGAGCGAATATTGAGTCAAGTTAAGATGCACAACACCCCGTACTTTGTCGGCATCAATGGTTGTCAAGGTAGCGGCAAGTCAACATTGACAGATTTTCTCGCTGAATATTTAACAACACAATACCCACTTAATGTGCTAGTGATGTCTTTAGATGATTTTTACCTAACGGGTGAAAAACGTCAGCAGCTTGCAGAAGCTATTCACCCATTATTAGCTACCAGAGGTGTGCCAGGCACCCATGACATTGCCGCTCTTGAGCATATACTTATGCAACTAAAAGCTAGGAATTCTGGCTTTTCTATCCCTAGATTCAATAAAGCTACCGATGAGCCATTCCCAAAAGAGCAATGGACTGTGGTTAATAAGCCAATAGATATTATTATATTAGAAGGATGGTGTTGGGGGGTAAAGCCTCAAACTGACGAACAGTTAAAGTTAGCCATTAATGAACTTGAATTGCAGTATGACGCTAAAGGTGAATGGCGACATTATGTCAATCAACAACTGAGCGAGGCTTATGTTCCCTTGTATAAAAACATCGACTTTTGGTTAGCGTTACAAGCTCCGTCATTTGACTGTGTTTATAAATGGCGATTAGAGCAAGAGCAGAAGTTACAAGCAAACAATATCAATTTAGCCAATTCAAAGGTCATGACCCCAGCAGAGATAGTAAACTTCACCCAATATTTTCAAAGACTCAGCGTACAAAGTTGTGCCACTATCGGACAATCTGCCGATGCAATTTTTTACTTAGATTATGCTCGTCAAATAACGGCAACGCCTGCAAAGGAAGCGCAATGAGCTCGTTGAGAACACTTATTTTTAGTGACTTAGATGGAACCTTGCTCGATCACTTCACTTATCAATCAAGGCCTGCAGATAAAACCCTTGCGCAATTAAAATGTGCGAATATTCCGGTGATTTTGAATACCAGTAAAACCTTTGCTGAATTAGCCATTATTCATCGTGAGCTCAAACTAAATACTCCCTTTATTATTGAAAATGGTGCTGCTATTTAACCTGAGATCTGCTTAAGAGCAGCGTTTTCTAAACTTCCATCAATCCAAATTCACTGGCTGATAATTTAATACGTGGCTTTTTCTTCTTCAAGCAATAAGCCACTATTCCTGAAATTACATTTAG
>NZ_VOLR01000011.1 GCF_007954355.1 Colwellia hornerae | reverse complement strand
TCGGACTTAATACCTTTGGCTGCTTGCTTAGCAAATACTTCTAGTTCTTTCTTATTCATAGTCTGCCTATCCTAAACCCTATATGGGTATTAATGATAGGCAGTTACACAGATTTTGTTACAGGGTCGGGATTAGAGCTGATGATTTTGCTCTAGATATGAACAAAATCATCGAATTTCTCTTAATGGAAGGGTGAAGTCTTAAACTTTAAACTTTAAACTTCGATGTAGCCTTCTGTAATTGTATGGCATTTTGATCAACTAAATGAGCCACATTACCAATCTCTTCAATCGCGGCTTGAGTCGCTCCAAAACTGTTGTACATTTGCTCAATATTATTGACAACTGTCTCAGCAACGCAAGATTGCTCTTCTGTTGCAGTGGCAATTTGGCTGTTCATTGAACTGATGTGACCGATTTGCTCTTTAATATTTGTTAAAGACTTATCTACTGCAAGCGAGATTTCTTCATTGTTGTTTGCTTTTTCTCGTGCTAATCCCATGGTACTTACCGATTGGTCAGCAGCTGAAATTAGCTTGTCTAATAAACCACGAATTTCAGTAGTGGATAATGCTGTTCTTGAAGCTAAGCTTCTAACTTCATCGGCAACCACAGCAAAGCCTCGTCCTTGCTCACCCGCTCTAGCCGCTTCAATTGCCGCGTTTAACGCTAATAAATTGGTTTGCTCGGCGATGCCATTAATAACATCAAGAATTTTGTTCATGTTCTGCGAATCTTTAGCAAGCCTATCAACCACATCAGCTGCATTACCGATTTCGTGGACTAATTCGCCTGAGATAAGTAAAGAGCGCTGAACATTTTCCATGCCCCGGTTCACTTCTGCTTCTCCAGAGCCAGCAGCATTTGCAGCTTCTGCAGCAGACTTAGCTATATCAGTAACACTAAATTGCATTTCAACCATGGATTGTTTTGTTATTTCAGCCACTTCTGCTTGGCTTTGCACATTGGCATCAACATCACGTACCTTTTCAGCTAATTGTTCAGCACTTTTTGTTAGCGGTGGAACAACATCAATAACATCTGAAACTATACCTCTTAGTAACTGAGTAAAAGCATTAAAGTTCTTAACAACGCTGCCTAATTCATCTTGGCTCATTACTTCAATTTGGTTAGTTAAATCGCCATCTCCTTCTGCCAATTCTTTTAAAGAGGCATCAATATTTAAAACTGAATGACTAATTGAACGCGCAATTACGATACTCAATAGTGACATTATCACCAAGAGTAAAATACCGACTAAAATGCTTAAATCTCTTGAGTCACTAGAGTTAGTCACTGTTTCTTCAACGAGGGTATTAAATACCATAGCCGCCTTTGTTTTATCTTGTTTTAGTCGCTCAGTGACCTCTTGAAAAACATTAGACTTTTTTTCAATACTGATTTTTGTTGATGCCGATTGAAAATCAATTTCCTCTTTAATAAATCCTGCTGAAATCTTGCGCGCGATATCATTATACTCTTTGCTTAATGAGACCAGTGCAGATGTATCGGAGAACGAAGGTTCAAGTGAGTTAATACGTGTTAAATTATCGGCTAACACCACGACTAACTGGCTGGCTTGATCAATTAACTCTTCATCACCAAAAGAGACACTTTGGTTGTAAAGCTCGTCTACATGTTGCCAAGTATTAACATTCTCACTGGTTAAGTTAACTAAGTGAATAGTGGTATTTTGAATGGTTTGTAATAATATCTGGTTTTTAGAAATAGCGGTAATATTAATAAGTAAGTTAATAACAAAACTCAAAATTGCAATCGCTAATATCGCTAAAATTTTATGAAATATAGGTAATTCTTTAAAAAACTTCATATTTATCCTAATCGTAAATGGTGTACGTTGCCTTGTACATTGTTAAAATACTTAAATAATAAACCCTTTGGGCCTTCAAAAACTTTTAACTACTTTTACATTAGCATTCTCTTCAGCTGAGCTTATATAAAACTCAATGACTAGAGTCCTTTCCACACAATGCCCTTACCCTATAGAAATTTTTATAGATCATTTATTTGATAAGTAAGCCTACAGATATTCAATAGTTAGGCTCAACTTATTATGAAACATAGGATAATCAGCTCGGCACGTTCTTAGTAAACCTATGTTCAACGCTACCACCATTTAATACTTTACCAGCATTAACATGAGTAAACACAAATAGATTCCATCTGCCTTTTTCAATAAGACTTAAAGGAACAAAGTGGAAGTCCATTGATTTACAATCGGAGAAAAATTTTAGAGGTCCTCTATCAACTTTTAATGCGTATATTCATTAAAAGTTAAGTTTATAGTTCCAATAAAATCAAGAAAACAATAAATGTTTTCTGAGACTTGTAACAATAAGAGAGAAAAGGTCGGGTACTAAATCAAAGTGATGACCTTTTATATTTTAGGCCTGATGAGAGAATGAGATAATGAGTCGTGAAAAATAAGCCTTCATTTTTCACGACTCACCCAGTTATTTTCTAAAGTTAATTTCTGACTGGGCTGAAAAGTAAGCAAACAAGGTATAAACGGCAGTTGCTTGCTTTAAGTCATCTGCGTTTACTTTGTCCAAGGTATCGTTTTCTGTATGGTGATAGTCAAAGTACTTTGTACCATCAGGAGCAAAGTTCATGCTTGGCATACCTGCCGCGCTCATCACACTCATATCTGATTGTGCTTGGGCATTATTATCGTTTGATAATTCAACACCTAATGGTGCTAGATGTTTAGCAAGATCGTTAATTGCCGTTAATGATTCTTTACCAACACCCGAAGTCATTTTATAAATTTTACCAACACCAAAGTCCCATTCCGCGCCAATTATATGGTTAGCCATATTCTTTTCATGGACCTCCATATATTTTTTTGCACCTAATAAGCCAACTTCTTCAGCCGCAAAAAGAATGACGCGTATAGTACGCTTTGGACGTATAGGTAATTGGGCAATGTGATGAGCAGAGGCCAACATCATAGCAACACCCATACCATCATCTAATGCACCCGTACCGACATCCCAGCTATCAAGGTGGGCACCAATTGAGACGATTTCATCAGGGAATTCACTACCAGTTATTTCCCCAATAACATTAGCAGAAACAGCTGTAACTTTGGGGTCTGTATGACTGGTTAGCTTTAAATAGAAATTGACTGGCTTGTTACGTTTTAATTGATTAACCAGTAAGTCTGCATCAGGATTTGAAAGCGCAGCCGCAGGAATTTTTTTAACGCCAGCTTCGTAGCGCATAATACCGGTATGAGCGATACGGTTATTGTCTGTACCTACAGAGCGCATAATTAATGCTGACGCGCCTTTTTTAGCTGCAACAACTGCACCACCAACACGTGTACCTACGGCCGGACCATAACCATTACCGTCGATATGCTCTTCCATTTGATAAGAAACAAATGCAATTTTTCCGTTTAAACTATTATCCGGTGCCGCGATCAAGTCCGCTAAGGTTTCAAAGTGAGCAACTTCGCCAGTCAATCCTTCATCACTGGTTGCAATACTACCACCAAGGGCAATGGCAACGACGTCATGTGGGTATGGTGTTATAATTTTCGCTTGTGCTTCACCGCGTTGCCAAAAAGTGCCCGTGACTTCTTCTGTCCACACTTTATCAAAACCTAATGCGTTCATTTTAGCTTGTGCCCAAATGATCGCTTTTCTATCACCTTCTGATCCCATTAATCGATGGCCCACTTCTGTCGTTAAAGATTCTAAGACTTGATAGGATAAATCAGATTGCAGAGCGGTATTTTTTAATTGTGTCAGTTGTTTAGTTTCTGATTCAGTCAGTGTTGCCGCTGAGCTTGATAAAGCTAAAAAAACACTACTCAACACAAGCGTTTTTATTACAGATTGAAAAGGCACTTTAAGCATTATATTCCCTTTTATAGGTATTATTGATCATAGAATGAATTCAGTATCAAGAATCTGACGCCGACATGCAAATAGCTTCGCCTTAAAAAAGTAGCAAACTATCTTTATTAAAACTAATTAGTGTTAATTAAGGTAAAACTGAACTTTTTTCAAATTTATAACTCAATATTGCAGGAGTAAATATAAAGTAAACAGGGAGGTGCATTTGAATAAATTAAGTAAAGGGCTGACCTTCTCGATTATCTTACATATAATTTTACTGGTCATTTTTACGCAACCGTTTTCCCCCTCCCAACTTAAAACAGTAGAGAAACACGCTTCAGTTAAACCAATTCAAGCACGTCTATATTTTCCTTCCCAGCAAAAGGAACAAGTGACTCTTGTTCCCAAGAAGGGTTCGCTAGCAATTGTAGAAGATCTGCCGGTAGCTGAAAAATTAGTTAGCAATAAGTTGGCAAAAAAAATTCCCCCTACAAAAATACAGCCGGCAAAACCATCTAAACAGCCAAACGATAAAAACGCCTTAACCCGGAAAATATTAGGGAAAAAAATAGGAAAAACTTCACTAGATAAACTAAGGCAACGTTTACATAAGCAAATTATTGAAAACGCTGCAAACGACAACTTAAATAAGTTCTTGACCGATAAGAGGACGATTGACCGCTCTATCACCAAATATAATCAGTTAGCGCTAGCGACAGCAAAAATTAAAGAAGTAGATTGTAATAACAGTACATTTAATAGCGCGGTAAAAGCGATGTCAAGCTTGCTTGGCGGTAGTATAAAATGTAATAGCATACCTAATTTAAAAGGTTTCTTAAATAAAAGTACTGGTCAGGCTGAAAAAAAGACACAAAAAAACCAGTGATATTATCGCTGGCTTTTCGTTAATCGCAAGGTAACTAAAGATAATTAGATTGAGAAAGAAGATCCACAACCACAGGTTGATGAGGCGTTAGGGTTATGAACTAAAAATCGGCTACCTTCTAAGCCTTCAATATAGTCAACTTCTCCGTCAACTAAATATTGTAAGCTCATCGGGTCAATAACCATAGTGACGCCTTTTTTTACAATAGTCATATCACCGTCGTTCACTTTTTCATCAAAAGTAAATCCATATGAAAATCCTGAGCAACCACCGCCTGTTACATAAACGCGTAACTTCAATTCCGGGTTCTCTTCTTCTGTGATCAAAGACAATACTTTATTAGCTGCGGCATCGGAAAATTTTATTGGTAATTCGGGAGTTGACATATTGCTCTACTTACAAAGGTGTTACGGGAGTGTCTCGCGTGTATTATCTTAAACTTGACTAATTTAGTCAAGTATTGACTGAGATAGTCAAGTGTATTAAAAAAAACGATGTCTAATGAAGTAAAATAAGGCGCAAAATCGTCATTAGAAAATGAAAGTGCCTTGCTAATTGAAAGCTATTGGCCAAAGACAATCACTCAGCTAAAAACATTCAAAATTATTGGCTGTTTTTTAATAAATCATTCCAGATATAGCTCTCGTCTAATCGCTGATATTTCTGCCATCGATTTTTTGGCAAAATAGTAGCTAACGCTAACTTTTCTGGTAAAAAGTTTGCTGGAAGAGTGAACTCTCCTGCAACAATTTGAAAATATTGAAAACTAAAGGATAAATCTTTCTTTGTCGATACAGATATATTACTTAATTTTAATTCGCTCGGTTTATTATCTAAACTACCCAATAAAGTAAAATCGACATAGCCTTTAGCAAAACGCTTACGTACTTGCTGCTGCACTAAGACAATTTGAAAACGAAAATGATGTGGGCTGGCTGTCGGATGAAGCATAATTCTGTCAATAGCTAATCCATCAGCGGTTTTTTCTGGTGCCATTACTTTTTCATAAAAAGCTAATTCTTTTTTGACTTCATAATGTTCAGATTCCATGCTTTTCAAAAGCTCTTGAGAGTGCTGATTCGCCATGCGTTCAACTTCTAGCTCTACTTCAAGGGTATTAATCTGACTATTTTGCTGAACATTTTTTTCATAGAGTTGACTCAATCGCGTTTGCTGTTGCGCTAACGTTTTAACTTGATAACCATGATAAAAATTCCCAACGCGATAGCCACTGTAGAGACAAATGACAATCACGAGAAGAAGTAAAAGCGCGGAACGGAATGCGCCTAGACGGACAACAACCGTATTTAGATTTATTTTTGCTAACCAATTCATTTGAAAAGTATTATGATATCCAACGAGTTAATAAATATTTTAGGCTAAAACAATAAAAGGTGCCCCTTTCATTATTATGATATCGCTCTCTTTACTTAGAAAACGTTTAGCCTTACCGAGAACTTCTTGGCAACTTTGTTTGTTAGCCGCTATAGGTGGCACTGCATCTGCACTTTTAGTTGTGCTATTCACCTTCAGCATTGAAACAATCCAAAGCTTTTATTTAAGCCAAAAAGATAACTATACCAGTTTAGATGCGTTAAGTCGTTTCCATTTGCCTATAGTCGGCGGATTAGTGATTTTATTATTTGCTTGGCTGACGGGCTACCAGTATTTGCGTACCGGTATTCCTTTTGTGTTACACCGCTTAAAAGTGGCTAATGGCATCATCCCACTTCGTAATACCTTAAATCAATTTTTCGGCAGTGTGGTTGCATTAGCCTCAGGGTTTTCGGTTGGAAAAGAAGGGCCTGCGATACATTTAGGAGCCGCTTGTAGCAGTTATATTGGCAACAAGTTAAATCTGCCGTTTAATACCATACGAACACTATGTGCATGTGGTATTGCTGCTGGAATTTCCGCTTGTTTTAACACCCCCATTGCCGCAGTTATATTTGTTATGGAAGTTATTTTACGTGAGTATAAAGTACATATTTTTATTCCTGTAATGATCGCTTCGCTAACCGGTTCAATGATCACCCGAAGCCTTTTGGGACCTACCCATGAGTTTGGATATTTTAATAAAATATCCCTCAGTTTCCATCATTACCCTGCACTGGTTATATTAGGGTTAATACTCGGCTTATTAGCCTATGGTTTTAACCGATACTTAGTCCTTATTATAAAATATTCAAGCTCAATCCCTATCGTAACTCGCATCATGCTAGCAGCATTAATTACTGGCACACTGGGTTTTTTCGTCCCCTTTGCTATGGGCACAGATTTAAGTGCAATAACGTTTGCGTTAAACAACAACCTTCATTTACAGTTATTGCTAGTTTTACTATTTGCCAAAATATTGATGACAATTACCGCCTTGGGTTTAGGTATTCCTGGCGGTATTATCGGTCCTATTATTGGTATTGGTGCGATTGCAGGCACCTGTGTTTCAGTCTTAGTTACCGGTTACCTACCCGGAGAAAACTTGGCTGGTGACTATGCATTAATGGGTATGGCGGGTTTTTTAGCGGCGACCCTAAATGCTCCTCTTGCTGCATTGTTAACCGTAGTTGAGTTGTCAAATCAGTTAGAAGTCGTTGTGCCAGCGATGATAGTCATAACCACTGCCTGTGTATTTTCAGGACAATTTTTTAAAAACCGATCGGTGTTTGTTATGCAACTTGAGCAACAGGGTCTAAAATATCGAAAATCCCCCATCGAAAAATCATTACAACGTATCGGAGTGTTAGGCGTTTTACAGGAAAATATTAACGTTTATCAACAAGAATGTTCGGTGGAAGTATTAAGTTCGTTGAAAAACATTGAATTGTTAAATCATGTTATTATTGAATCCGCACCTAAAACAGAAAATCTCAGCTCTTATTCAACATTTTCATGGTTAAAAATAGCACACGACCCAATCACTGAACGTGTTGAAATAGTACAATTACAACTACTACCTTTACCAAGCCAATCAACTTTAGCTGAAGCCTATTTAGCCCTAATTGAACAGCGAGATGGTGGTGTCTATATTTATGATAATGATCCTAATGAGATCTTGGGTATTATTACTTTTGAGCAAATCAGAAGTTATCTATTAGAAGGAAAAACAACAGTATGACGACTCTTTTATGGTTACAAGCTTGCCATGTTTTTTTTATGATCGCTTGGTTTGCCGGTGTTTTTTATTTACCACGCCTGTTCGTTAATCATGCTGAAACTTCTAGTAATGAGGTCGCAGAGCATTTAAAGGGCATGGAAAAACGTTTGTTATATTTTGTAACACCTTTCGCCCTGTTAACCGTTTCTTTAGGCATAGCCTTGATTTATTATTATGGATACGCTTGGTTTATCGCTTCAAAATGGCTGCACTTAAAAATAACTTTAGTGATTTTACTGCTCGCTTACCATGGTTATTGTTTTAAGTTAGTTAAAGATTTTAGAGAAGATAAAAATGTACGTTCAGGAAAGTTTTATCGAATTTTTAATGAATTTCCCGTCCTTATATTGCTAGTAATATTATATTTGGTCTATTTAAAACCTTTTTAATTAGTGATCTTTAACTATATTTTTGATTTATAGCTGATGACGAAATTTCAATCAATTAGGTGAGCTCTTTGATTTAGACCAACAGAAATTGAATTTCAACGATAATCTATTCTCAACATTTCTGAATTGTGCTATATTCCTGCCTCAAAAATAGTCGCAGTCTTATAATTTTAGGTAACTTTTTATGATGAAGTTTGAAGGAAGTCACATCCTTTCTGTTTCGCAGCTAAATCGCGATGCTATCTCCCGTATTTTAGAAGTTTCATCGCTAATGGCACCTTATGCCATGCGTAAAAAACGCTGTCATGTTTTAGATGGTGCAATTCTCAATAATCTTTTTTTCGAACCTAGTACTCGAACCCGGGTGAGTTTTGGTGCCGCTTTTAATCTTCTCGGTGGTGCTGTTCGTGAAACCGTTGGACAAGAAAACTCATCGTTGAGTAAAGGTGAGTCTCTCTTTGATACGGCGCGTGTTATTAGCGGTTACTCTGATGTAATTGCGATGCGACACCCAGCAATGTACTCAGTTGAAGAGTTTTCAAAAGGCAGCAGTGTACCGGTTATTAATGGCGGAGATGGTGCTAATGAACACCCGACACAAGCCTTACTTGATTTATTTACCATTCAATCTGAAATGGCGCCGCATAACAAAACCTTAGACGGGTTAAATATTGTTTTAATGGGTGATCTCAAACACGGGAGAACCGTACATTCATTATCTAAATTACTCAGTTTATATAAAAACATGAAAGTAACGATGATATCTCCTGACGCGCTCAATATGCCCGATAGTATTATTTCATCGTTAACCAATGCCGGACATCAAGTCGTGGTCACCGATAAAATTGATCATAATTTATCGTGCGACATCATCTATCAAACGCGTATTCAACAAGAGCGCTTTGCCAGTAAAGACGAAGCTAATTTATACCGCGGCCATTTCAGCTTAAATAAAGAAGTTTATCAGCAGTTTTGCCAGCAACATACTGTGATAATGCATCCATTACCACGTGACTCGCGCCCTGAAGCAAACGAGCTTGATAGTGATTTAAATGATTTAGACAACCTAGCTATTTTTAGACAAGCCCAAAATGGTGTACTGGTTCGTATGGCATTATTTGCCTTAACACTGGGTGTAGAAAATAAGCTCAGCCAATTTGAAAAACCAGTTACCTGGTACACCAACAAATAAATAATTCTTAAGTATATAAGCGACAATAGTTTATTTAATGTTAGTCGTATTATAATTAACAAAGTAGGCAATTTATGAACCATTCAGAACAACTTTTTAACAGCGCAAAACAAATCATTCCCGGTGGCGTAAACTCGCCTGTTCGTGCATTTAATGGTGTTGGCGGTACGCCTTGTTTTATTAAACGCGCTGAAGGTGCATATATTTATGACGCCGATGACAAAGCGTATATTGATTATGTCGGTTCTTGGGGACCGATGATTTTAGGCCATAACCACCCGGCTATTTTAGCCGCAGTTATTGAAACCGCTCAAAATGGCTTAAGTTTTGGCGCGCCAACCGAGCTAGAAATTACCATGGCAGAAAAGGTACGTGAATTAGTACCGTCAATGGAACGCATTCGTATGACCAGCTCAGGTACAGAAGCGACTATGAGCGCAATTCGGTTAGCTCGTGGCTACACTGGACGTGACAAGATTTTAAAATTTGAAGGTTGCTACCATGGCCATGCTGATTCGTTATTAGTAAAAGCTGGCTCAGGTGCACTAACTATGGGAGTGCCAAATTCACCAGGTATTCCTGCTGATGTTGCCAAGCACACATTAACCGTTAGTTTTAACAACATTGATGAAGTTCGACAAATTTTTGCTAAATATAAAGATGAGATCGCCTGTATTATTGTTGAACCTGTTGCTGGGAACATGAACTGTGTTCTTCCGGTAGAAGGTTTCCTTGGAGGTCTACGTGAAGTCTGTGATGAACATAAAAGTGTATTGATTTTCGATGAGGTAATGACTGGCTTTCGTATCGCGCTAGGTGGGGCTCAAGCACATTATAATATTGTCCCTGATTTAACAACTTTAGGTAAAGTTATTGGCGGCGGTATGCCTGTCGGTGCCTTTGGCGGTAAAAAAGAGATTATGGATTATATCGCACCTATTGGCCCGGTTTATCACGCAGGTACCTTATCAGGTAACCCTATCGCGATGGCTGCCGGTTTAGCAGCATTAAATGAATTAAGTATTGGCGATAAACACGAGCAATTGAGTGCATCAACTGAAAAGCTTGCTATGGGTTTAAAAGCAGCCGCTGAACGCAATGGCGTGTCTTTAAGCATTAACTATGCTGGTGCAATGTTTGGTTTTTTCTTTACTGACTCACCAGAGCCGGTGACTACTTTTGAACAAGCAACCGCTTGTGATACAGATAAGTTCAGACGTTTCTTTCACTTAATGCTAGAAAACGGCATCTACTTGGCACCTTCAGCTTATGAAGCTGGCTTTTTATCTATGGCTCATACCGATAAAGAGATTGAATTAACCTTAGCTGCAGCTGATAAGTGCTTTGCTCAACTATAATGTAAAAACTAGCGTGGTTTAGCAACTAAACCACGTCCGTTAACTCACAAGGGTGCTAATCTTTTAACAAGACCCTCCTTAAAATAAAAAGGGATAACCAATGGCTATCCCTTTTTATTAACGCTTACCGCTAATTTTCTTTAATGGCCAGCAATTCATTTTCAAGCCAATGATAAGCTTGTTGCCAGCCTAATTCCAAACCTGAAAATATCGGATACTGCCATTGATCAAATGAACGACTTGCCTGCAATTTCTTAGTCACTAAGACACTTTTTTCGGAATAGCAAACAAAAGCAAGCGCTTTTAACCCTTCATAAGATGCGACTGAAAGTTTCGCTTCATAAGTATAGCTGTAGTTATTAATGCGGTTAATTAACAGGGCAAAATCCCCTTTTACATTCTCATGCACAAATTCATGGCATTCCTCGACCATTTCAAGTGTCATTTCGACGCCTTCATCAGCGGTTACTTCAACAATATTATTCGCAAATATATTATAACAGCCAAAACTTAAACGATGCTTCATATCAGATCCAGCGTATTGATTTTATACGTGATATCAATCCCTTATGATTAACAAGCAATCCTATGAGCGTGCTAATTTTTGTATACAATAGTATCTGTATAAAAAACATGCAAGAAAATGCATAATAAAAAAGTAAGATACTTTGGTTAACTTTTAGTGCTAATCAGTAAAAAGCTGTTCGAACCAAGATTGTTTTTTCTTTTTTTCTGCGGCTTTTTTTCCTAAACAATGAGGTTCTATTAACAGACCCGTCGTTATTGCTGGGTAACTAATCATTTCAGCACATTCGATACTGACGGCGATACCACTGGAAGACTCAAAATTAGTCAACGCAATATTTTCGGGTATTAAACGGCTTTTGTTAACGACACCATTTTTATTCATAAACTGTGCGAACAAGACTAGAGCACCGCTACTTCCTGTTAGATTGGTCGGTTTGTTATCATCACGGCCCAACCAAGTAGTCACTAAGTTTTCGTTATCATAACCAATAAACCAACTATCTCTTTGGTCATTTGTAGTACCTGTTTTTCCAGCTACTGCTGCGCCATCTAAACGCCAAGTAAGTGACTTAGCGGTCCCCACTTCGGTTACTTGCGATAAAGCATGGTCGAGTAAATACATCGCTTGCGTTGAAAAAAGCTGCTCGTCTGGTGCTTCAAATTGCCATAAAGTTTCGCCCTGTGCTGAGACAATTCGGTCAATCGCATGGCTGTTACTTTTAAAGCCTTGATTGGCTATAGACAAATATAGCTGATTAATTTCAAATGGCGATAAGCTCAAAGAGCCCAATAACATACTAGGGCGGGTAACAATATCTTCGGGATAACCTAGCAGATGAAAAATCTTAGCAATATTCTCTAAGCCGAGTTGCATACCTAAATTAACCGTTGGCACGTTTAACGATCTGACCAAAGCATCATGTAAGCTTACCTTACCTTCGAATTTTCCATTATAATTATTTGGACGCCACTCTTTACCGCCGTCACTGACAAGTACAATAGGTTCGTCGCTTAATAAGGTTGCAAAATTATATTGCTGATAACGCTCTAAAGCGGCCAAATATATTGCCGGCTTTACTAATGAGCCGATGGGGCGCTTGGCATCTAATGCTCGGTTAAAGCCGGCATAACCGGATTTCTTATCGCCAACCAAAGCTGTTACTTCTCCCGACTTGATATCAGTAACCACCATCGCAAGTTGTAAGGATTCTCCTTTATTTAATATCTCTAACTCAGGGATATGCTTAGCTATCGTTTGTTCCGCATTCATTTGTGCTCTGATTGAAAAGCCCGTAAAAACTCGAACCCCTGCTTGTTGTTGGAACGCTGAAAGCTTTTCAGCAAGTTCTTTTTTGACCAATTGTAAATAAGCAGGAAACTTTTTATTGACTAAACGGCGAGTTTCACGAATGGATAGAGGTGATACGACTGCAGCTTGATAGTTTTTTTGTGAGATCAGTTCATTTTGATACATCAACCGTAACACAAGATCTCGTCGCTTTTTAGCATTTTTAGGATGACGCCAAGGATCATAATAACTCGGCCCCTTGACCTGCCCAACAAGCATGGCCATTTGTTCAATAGTTAAAGATTGGATCGGCTGACCAAAATAAAACTTAGCTGCTAAACCAAAACCATAAATACCGTTAGCATAGTGTTGTCCTAAATAGACTTCATTAATATAGGCTTCAAGTAGCTGATCTTTGCTGTATCTAAGCTCAAGAATAATCGACATGACCGCTTCATTAACTTTGCGCCATAGTGTTTTATCACGGGTTAAAAACATATTTTTAACCAGTTGCTGTGTTAGGGTACTGCCACCCTGAACAGTTCTTCCTGCCCGAATATTGGCCACCAAAGCCCGGAAAATTCCTAAAGGAGAGACACCTGCATGAAAATAGAAATCACGGTCTTCAACTAACAGTAGGGTATCAATGAGTTGTTCTGGTACTGTTTGTAGTGAGACTATCACCCTATCTTCTTTGTTTTCAGGCACTAATCGACCCAGTAAGTAAGGTTCAAATGAAAAGCTTTCAATAGCTCCTTGTTCATTAAACAAGGAAAGTATTTTGTTACCGGTAATATTAATCGTAAAGCGCTCGGCATGGGTATTACCGTTGCCAAAATCAAAAGCGCGACGATAAACAATCAGCGTCGTCTTTGAAAAAGTAAACTCACCAGGATTAAGCACTTGTGGCTTGCTCTGATACCCAGTCAAGCGTAAATTTTTCTTTAGTTGAGCGAGTGAAGCATTATCGCCAATTTTAAAGCTGTCTACTTTCCCATAAACTTGCACGGGAATGTTCCACCGTTGTCCCTCAAATTTATCTTTCACTTTACTGTCGAGGTAAACGGCATAAAAGCTAAATACAAACATAAAGGTAATGAACAATTTCAAAGCGGTATGCCAGCACCAACTTATCCAGGAAGCCCTAGTGGCGATTTTTTCTTTACTTTCTTTTTTCACATTATTAGTCATTTTAAATGGTATTTTCATCCGTTAATAAAGCTAACGCTTCATTACATATATTTTTTAACGCGGTTAGTCGCCTTTGCATTAGCGGGATCATCGGGCCAAAAGTGCTTAGGATATTTTGCTTTCATCTCTTTTTGCACTTCCTTGTAACTTCCTTGCCAAAAAGCAATCAGATCTTGTGTCACTTGAATAGGCCTTTTTGCCGGCGATAGTAGTTCAATAATCAAGGAAACATCGCTGTTATGTTGATCATCGCCAACCTTAGGGGTAACACTCACGCCATAAAGCTCTTGCATAGGCATTGAAACAATTGGCGCTTGCTCGACACTATATCGAATTGGACAACGTCTTCCTGTTGGACCAACAAAATGCTCAGGGGCAATACGAGCCAAGGTTTTTTGCTGATTATAATCAAGTAACGATAATAATGCCGATGATAAATTGACTTTATCTAGCTGGTTTTTATTTTTTATTGCACCGATGAAAGGGACTAACCATAAAGCTAAGTCTTGTAATAAGGCGCTTTCCTCAACATTAGGAAAATTTAACTGCGACTGAGTTTGATTAATCCAACGCCAACGACTGAGTAATTTTTGATCCCCTTCACGCCAATGAAGATATGACAGGCCATATCGCTCAATTTGTTGCTGCCATAAAGTAGCCAGAGCTTCATCACTTATTTGTTCATTGCTGGGTTGTTCTGACAAGACAATGGCACCGAATACCATTTGCTGCTTAGCACTTATACGTTGGGTTTTCGAATCGTAATTAAGCTGCTTTATTTGCTTTTTAGCAATAATTTCCCAACCGATGAGCTGTTCAATATCGACCGGCGCAGCAAGTCTTACTTGTAATTTTTGTTGATATTCGGCCAAATTAGCAGCCACAATGTAATCTTCACTCGCCAGCGCATCCTGCTCATTGATAATAAGGCCTTTACCATTTTCAGCTAAAAAATGACCGTATTGTGCCCGTTGTTTAGCAATACGCTCGGGATAAGCTAAAGCAAGTAATAATCCGGTTAATTCCAGTGGTAACCTTAATAAATTAGTCAATGAAACTTTATTAATTTTTTGTAAGTGTTTTTTTGTTTGTAGAAAAAATGACTGATATTTTTTGCTGGTCGAATGCTGAATTAATTCACTTAAACGGTGACGTAAGTCACAATCAGTAAAGGCACGTTCACCACGAAATATATCTCGGTCTTCAAGTAATGACGCTAACAATGCGGCAAGGTTTGTTAATCCTAGACATTGATGTTTTTTTTCTAATGCTGCGGCTCTCACGATCATTTTAGCAAAACGTGGATGGCAAGCAAAACCAGCAACATTTTTGCCAAGTGGAGTTAAGTTTCTTTTATCGTCTAGTATCTGTAGCTTTTGTAATTCATGCCATGCTTGAGTTTCGAGTAGTTTTGCCGGAAGTTCTATCAGAGGTAGTTCATTAAATTGCTTAACACCCCAGCGTGCAACTTCTATAACCATAGGGAGTAAATCAGCTTGTTGAATTTCACTGGTACTTTGTTCGTTCCTACGCTGAAAATCTTCGACGCTGTAGAGTCGAATACATTTACCTGCCACCATTCGCCCCGCACGTCCCATGCGTTGTATAGCCGAGGCCTTAGAAATATTACGCTGCTGTAGCTGATTTGTCAGCGTTTGTCGGTCGTAAATGGCGACTTTTTCTAAACCACTGTCTATAACTAAATCAATACCCTCGATGGTTAAACTCGTTTCTGCAATATTCGTTGCTAAAACAATTTTATGAAGCCCTTGCTCGGTAGGTGAAATGGCCTGTTGTTGCTCGGCAAGCGTTAAGTTGCCATAGAGTGGACACAATAAAAAATGCTTAGGTAATAACTCAACTAACTTTTCAGCAAGAAAACGAATGTCGGCGATACCCGGTAAAAAAACCAATATTGAACCTTGGTGTGAGCTTAGCGCGTTTTTGCAAATACTCACGGCGTGTTCACGCCATAATCGGCTATTTTTCACCGGCGAATAACTGACATCAATAGGGAAACTTCGACCTTCACTAGCAAGAGAAACGGCGTCGGGTAATTGCTTGAGTAGTTCAGCAGTCGCTAACGTCGCAGACATTAATAATATCTTTAAATCGTCTCGTAAGCCTAGTTGCGTATCTCGCGCCAATGCAAAAGCTAAATCTGCATGAAGTGACCTTTCATGAAACTCATCAAAAATCACTAAAGCACACTTTGCAAGCTCAGGGTCATGCTGAATAATTTGGGTGAATATACCTTCAGTGATAACTTCCAGTCGAGTATTTTCAGATACTCTACTTTCATTTTTTAAGCGATAACCCACTGTTTCCCCAATCGGCTCACCTATTTGCTTAGCTAAAAAACAAGCAACTGTTTTAGCCGCTAAACGACGAGGTTGCAGTAAGTATATTTTTTTATCTTTAAATTGGCCAAGTGCTAATAGCCATAACGGTAAACCTGTTGATTTACCGGCGCCTGGCGGAGCAGATAGCACAAGCGTTTGATGCTGAGTTAGTGCATCAAGAAATTCCGCTTTGATGTTTTCTATGGGTAATGGAGAAACAGACATTTTTAGTTTTTATGAAATATTGTCGAGTAACAAGCTTATAGTCACTCTATCACAAACGTTTCAAGCCATATTGTTATATTTCGTTCGCCAGACTAAAACGGGTAAATACCCACTACGAATAAACGTTTTTAACAACAATAAAATTTGCCTTTATTAACTATAATGATTGATGAGTAATTAAGAATATCAATATAAAAACTGTCTAAACAAAAAAAGCACAATAATCTTCATTATTGTGCTTTTTATCGATTAGCAGCTTACATTAAAATTACTTAATTAACTCAGCGATCGTAGCAATACCTAAGCCAGTTCCACCGGCACTAAAGAGGCTAGTGCTGCTGCCATTATAAGCAGTCGCTAAATCGAAATGTAACCAACCTGCTCCTTCATTGTCGACAAATCTAGACAAAAATCCCGCAGCATTACTTGCACCACCAGCACCGCCACCAGGAACAGGACGACTATTTGCCGTATCTGCAAATTCAGATGGACATTTATCTTGGTGCCAAGCGGCTAGCGGAAATTGCCAGATTGGCTCATTCACTTTTTCTGCGGCTTTTTTAGCTTGCTCTGCAGTTTGATTGTCTAAAGTAAATAAAGCATTGTATTCACCACCAGTAGCCATTACCGCAGCACCGGTTAATGTTGCTGCGTCAATAATAAGCGGCGCCTTAGTTTCGCTTGCTGCTAATAATCCGTCAGCGAGTACTATTCGACCTTCAGCGTCGGTATTCGCTACTTCCATCGTTACACCATTTTTATAAGTTAAAATATCGCCCAACTTATAAGCATCGTTACTGACCATGTTTTCAGCACAGCATAAAAATAACTTAACGCGTTTATTTAAACCTTGTCTAATGGCTAAAGCCATTGCCCCGGCAACCACAGCAGCACCACCCATATCACATTTCATGTCAAACATACCTGCGTTTGACTTCAAGCTGTAACCACCACTGTCAAAAGTAATGCCTTTACCCACTAAACAAGCAGATACAGCCGCATCAGGATCACCTGTTGGATTAAAATCAACTTCTAATAAACACGGTGGATTAATACTGCCTTTACCGACATTATAAATGCCCACCCAGCCTTGCTGTTGCAATTCATCGCCAGAGATAATATTGCTGGTGACATAAGCAGGTGCTTGAGCATTAATATAGTCTGCTGCTAACTCAGCCAATTTAAGCGGATATAGCTCAGAAGGTGTTTGATTAATTAAATCACGGCTCCAAGCAAAAACAGCTAATTTGTCGTTTAAATTATTGATACATTCACTGCTACCAGTAAATTCAACGTTAGTTAATTTACCCACACAAGTAAAACCGAGAGCAAAACTCCATTGAGAATCGGCTTGCCAGTTATCGCCAGATAAACGTGCGTGCTTAACGCCAAGTTTTTCAATGCTTCGTGCGGCTTTTTGAATTTGCCTTAAAGGTGTTCCGCTTGACTCTTTCAAACAGATATAAACTTCGTTATCAACAAACTGAACAAGGTTGTCACTTTGCCAATTATTATTGCTACTCTGCTTTGATAAATGAATATTTGTTGCTTGGGTCATAAACTGTCCTGAAGATGATAAATTAATGCCGCTTAGTTTATACTTATCCTCAGGCAAAGCCGATATTTTTTGAAAAGTAGTTATCTGATTATTGTAAACCTAACTGAAGTTCAGCTCGAAACAAGCTGGTTTGACCAAGTAAACAGATTATTTAACGATATAATACGGCGATTTTCTTGCTGCACTTTATCAACGGCAGGTCGAAAGTATCTATTGAATATATCATCAGACCAACGTTTATTAATGTTTGGCTATTATGCTATATTTAACAGATATATTGATTCGGATTCAATAAACATGGTCTTTAGAACAGTAAAAATTGCGGTGTTTGCAGCTTTTTATTCATTATGTTTCCCACTCTTTGCACAAACCCAGCAACTTAATTTAGTTGGGGAGTATATTCCTGATATAACCAATAATGATGGTAGCGGCTATCAATTCGAAATGGTTAGAGCGATTTTTGAACCTTTAGGCTATCAAGTCAATATTAAGGTTTATCCTTATAGGCGTGCATTAAAAAAAGTCGCATCGGGACAAGCTGATATGATGATAGGTATGATCAGGCATAGTAATATACCCGTTATATTTTCACATACACCTCATGAAACAGACAAAATACTTGCCGTTTACCTCAAAGAAGACAATATCGATTGGCAGGGGATTTCGACTCTTAAGAATAAAAAATTAGTTATGCTACAGGCAATGGATGAAGACGCCAAAGCACGCCTACCGATACTGAATGAGCAAGTTAGCGTAGTAAGCACCCCTATTCAAGCATTTAAAATGCTAAAATATCGCCGTGCTGATTTTATTATTATGACAGAGGCTGAATACATAATTAACTACAAAAAAACGGCTAACTCATCATCAAATTTAACTTCACAACCTATTGGCTTTATAGAAATTCATGCGGCTTTCCCTGATTCTCCTTCGGGACAAAAATTTAAAAGCATTTGGGATGAGAATTTCCTTTCATACTTAACATCAGAGCCCGCAAAAGTCATGTTTGACCGTTGGGGAGCCACTAAAAATTACCAGACTACACTCGACTATTTTAGTGCGCCTAACCTTACAAAACGATAATTTGACTGTATTTAACAATAACCATGCTCGTCTTATTAACTGTTATCAAAATAGTTGTAAATCAGTACAATTCACCAGTTATATGGCCTTGTTTGATTATATCGAACTACATTAATTTGCAATAACGCTGTATAATGAGTAATTATTGGAAGTGATAAGCAGCATAGCCTGTCAGATTATTTTACACTTTATTATAAACGATCATTTTATACTTTCTAAAAAAATATAAGTAATTGTTTTAAAATACTAAAAAACAAAATACTCAAAGTGGTACGATTAGTGCTAATAGCACCAATAGGTAATAATATTAAAATTGCAGTTTTAAACTGCTAAGAGGTTTTTTAATAATGCGTTTTACTTTCAATAAATATTTAGCGATTACAGTAACACTTTTCTGTTTTAGTAACGTCTCATTCGCTAGTAAAATTATAACTTGTGAATCAAAAAGCAATAATGGCACTGCCACTTTTGACTATGGTGATGCTACTCAAACGACTACAGGTATTAACTACGGTGTTGCCTGTCATGATACCAATAACTGGCAACAGCTTGGTAAAGCAAAAATCAAAGATGACAACGGTGACAACGTAGAGATAGCTTTAGAAGGTGAGTCAGATGAAACTGATGACGACGCTAGTAAAAATTTAGGTTGGAATGCAGAGACTAGCAATAAGGACAAAGATTCTGGCGATAACGGCGTTAGATGGAGAGTACAAAATTCAGACGGCACATGGCCTAGTAAATTTAGCCGTGGTGCGTTAACAGCTGGAGCTAACGTTGAATATAAATTTATTGTTACACGCTCTAATGAAGGTAATCACGAGTATGACCAACTAAAAGCTTGGTCTGACTGGAACGGCGACGGTAAATTCGATGAGTCTGAAATTATCATTAATGAAACATGGTATAAAAATCATGATAAGAATGGTACGAAAAATGAGAATGGTTCTAGTAACTCAGATTTAATGACTAAAAATAATACTGATACTCGAAGAATTTACAAAGAGATAATTACAATACCTGCTATTAATGTCGCTAATGATACTTGGATGCGCGCTCGTATAATATGTGAGAATTCTCTAGTTGCTGGTAATGACTTTACACTATCCTCTACTGGTTACTACCATCAGGGTGAAGTAGAAGATTACAAGGTAGCGATTAATACGCTTTCAGCTGTCCAGGTTCCAGAGCCTACTACATTATTTGTTTTTGGTTCAGCGCTAATTGGCCTAGTATTAAGCAGAAAAAAAACACGATAGTCTTTATTCTTTATCAATCAAAAGCCGCATTAAATGCGGCTTTTTTTTGTGTCAAAACTTGCTACTTTAATTGGCTGTTATCAGTATCAGTTATTTATATACCTACTTAAGCCCCATATGAATAGTTACTAGCAACTCAATATATGTCAATTTTTTCGTCAATAAGACGATATCAAAACGCGATAATGTACTAAAAATTTAAGAACAGGGATAGCAATCGAGATACATTAATCAAAATATAATGTAAATGAGGTTAACGGTAGAATGATAGTACACATAGATTTATGCTGTGCTAGTTTGTCGTTGCCATACTCACTGGCGAGTATGGCAACGGGATATCACTCTAACTAAGTTTTTCATCTTACCAACAAGATAAGTTGTAACTAACCATAAATTAATTTTAAGCACTTATTAACTGACTTTACTTTGATCTTAATGACTTTAGTGTCGATAGCATAAAACCCAAGTACAGCATCTCAGCGTATATCAGTCGCCATTAATGCGACTGATATAAAATAAGATAGTGTTAATGAGTTAATTCAAATAATAATGTTTTACCTAACGCCACTCCACTTAGATGATCAGGTGCCATAACTAGAAACTTTAAGTATTCAATCGCTTCTGCTTTTCTACCTAACTGAGCCAAAGCATAAGCTAAGTGATAATTCACTTCGGTGTCGGATGAAGACATACTATAAGCCTGTCTCAAATAACCTAGGCCTCCCTTAACATCTCCAGAGAGTGTTAACGCCCACCCAGCAGTATCAAAGAAAGCAGGTATGGTATTTATAATTTCTATCGCTTGTTTAGCCTGTATTACCGCTAATTTATAATCTTTAGTTATTATATGAATTGTTGCTAAATTATTTAACGCTATTGCCCGTTGATCTGCAGGTAGTGGTTGAGTTAATAACAACTGATAATGAAATTTTGATGCATCCCAATGTTCATGCGTTAATAAATGTTCTGCTAATATTCTTCTCTCAAGAATAGCATCAGGCTTTTTATTTACCAACACAGTTAAATATGGAATAAATTGCTTTGATAATTTATCACTATGACTAATTTGCGCTAACTTAATTAAAGCAACAACATTACTTTCGTCCTTATCTAAGGCACTAGCATATAATGAGTAGGCAAGATCTAAATTTACTCTGCCGCGAGCAACATCACCTTTTAAAATCAATAAGTAAGTATTATCCTTAAAACCCGCGATTTCGGCTAATTTAATCGCGTTTTCCGCTTCTTTAAATTTACTTTGCCTAACGTGCAGCTTTATTGTTTCTATGAAAACAGGTAAAGACTTTGGCATTAATTCAAGCGCGACAGCAAGCGACTTTTCAGCGCCAGCATAGTCTCTAATACGAAGTTGTAAACTACTGAGACGCAAAAGATTATTAGCATCATTCAACCAAAAGCCAAACAACTGCGACAGTGGTAGTTTAGCGGCTTCCGTTTGATTTAAAGCGATTAAATTTTTTGCTCTAATTTCAATTGCATAAGTGTCTAAACGATTATTTAACAGGAAATTACTAATCAAAGAAAGACTGCTTTCAAAATCAGCTTCGCTAAAATAAAGTTCCGCAAGTTGATATGTCGCCCGAGTATTCACTTTAGCCTGCTTTTTCTGTTGCTCTAAGATACTAATCGCCGCTTTAACATCACCTAGCTGATACTCTAATGCAGCTAATTTTAACCAGGCTTGCGTATGCTCTTTATTATCGATAACAAGCTGACGAAGTACTTTTCTAGCAACATCTTTATTTCTAAGCACATCTTGTAATAAGGCATAATTAAACTGTACTTCAACATTAGCCGCATTTGTAGCATAAAGGTCGGTAATAATGTCAGTTGCTTGTTCAACATTATTTTGCTGCAGCATTAATTGAGCATGTAATAATTTATATTTAATATTTTCAGGGTCGGCGGCTATAATTAATGAAATGTAGGATTGGCTTTCATCTAACTTACCGAGTTTTAAAGAAAGTGCCGCTAACGTTTGTAAATAAAGTGAATTTTTTGTGAGCTGGGCTTCTTTGAGTAAATTAAGCGCTTCTAAGTCCTTATCCTGTTCAGATAATATCTTTGCTGTTAAAATTAAAATTCCGATATCATTAGGATAACGTTGATTAAGTCTTGCTAAATAAGGCTGTGCTTTGAAATTTTGATTAAATTGGATATATAGGCTGGCAAGAATCGTTGCATAATCTTTATTAGGAATTAACTTTTCTTCGTAATCACTTAATAATTTTAAGGCATTCTCACCTTGGTTTTGCTTTAAATAGACATCAGCCAATAACATCGCACTATTAATATCATTTGGTTCATTTACCAGATAACTGTTTAATTTACTCCTTGCTTGCTCCCAATTTTTTTGCCCGTAACTGGTCATAGCATCAATCAATTGTAGTTGCGGTTGTTTATCCATAAATTTACTATCAATGGACGCTAACTGAGTACTTAATTGCATTAAGACTTGTTCTGATAAGGCGACTTCGTCTAAGTCTCTTAATATAGCGCTTTTCAAAAATTGAGTATGGGGATCATTAGGTGCTAGCACTAAGACTTCTTCAATTAGAGTTTCCGCTTTTAAATATTCTTTTAACCCTATGTAAACATTTACAATATATTTTAGTGTTTTAACATTATTGGGAAATGCGTTATTGGCTTGTTCAAATAATACTAATGCTTGAGTTAGGTCACCCGCCATGAGTAACCAACGCCCTTTCACTAACCAAAATTCAGGTTCTGTCTTTGCAAACCCTTCGGCATTAGTGATAATAGCTTCGGCTTTAGTTAATAAATTCAGGTCAAGATACAAATTAGCTAACCCCAAATTAGCTTTCAAATGATTGGGTATTGACGATAGGGTTGCTTGATAAATAGCTTCAGCTCTAGCACTTTCATCCTTCGCTTGAAGTGCTTCAGCTTTAACCATTTCATAGCTAACTTTACTTCTTTGATTAAGTTTATTATCTTCATTGAGTAAAATCACTTCATCATACTTACCTTGAAACAATAAACTTTTAGCTAATATCTCAGCGACCAAATTAAAGTCAGCCCCCTTTAATAACGCATCATTTAACTCTTGCTCGGCTAAATGCGCGGATTTTTTCTCAATAAACACTTTGGCAAGTAAAAGTTTAGCGGGTAAATTTTTGGGGTTGCTTTTCAAAGCATTTTTTAAGTGGATTTCAGCAGTACTGATCTCTTTTTGCTTAAATGCTTTTAATGCTAACTCATAGGAATCTTCAGCAGCACTAGCTGGCATTATAATTAAAGAAGCAATAATGAATAAAAACGTTGGAATACTGTTCATTTAAAAACCTTTAAAGGCTAAGAAGAATATAATAAATTGATTTTAAGATAGATTTTTCTTATCTCAAAGGAATAAACTTAAAATTATTATTTATTAAAGAATATTTATAATGGTAACTATAACACGTAGATAACCAATATATAGAGACTAAACAACAAGAAAAGTCTTCAATTTTTACTGCCTCGGCTGAGTCTGCTAAACACACCAACTCGCTATTTATGACTAAACCCTCGACACCGTTTGGACTTGATGATTTTAGCTTTAATAATTTTTAACAATGTAGATATTTCAACAACGTCATTAACTTTTAAATAATTTCAGCTAATAACTTTAGCCAGTTAACAAGCATTAAGAAAAATTAGCGGTTTATCAGTACATAACGTAAAATTAATAAAACTTATCATTTATTCTTCCAATGAACATAAATCTTAAAAAAGCGACTTTAATCAAACGTTATAAACGTTTCCTTGCAGATATCATCCTAGAGGATGGTATTGAAACGACAATTCACGTCGCTAACACGGGTGCTATGACCGGTTGTGCCACAGCAGATGATACGGTCTGGTATAGCACTTCAGATAATAAAAAACGTAAATACCCATACAGTTGGGAGATCACCCAAACACAAAATGATCATTTCATTTGTGTAAACACTTTGCGTGCCAACGAATTAGTTGAAGAAGCACTGACCAATAAAACAATTAATGAACTGCGTAACTATAAAAACTTAAGACGAGAAGTCAAATATGGTGATGAAAATAGTAAAATAGACTTCTTACTCACTGACGAAAATGATGTTGAAACTTATATAGAAGTTAAAAGTGTTACCCTATTAGGTAATGGCCCTAAAAGTACACAAGGCTATTTTCCTGATGCAGTGACGCTTCGCGGCCAGAAGCATTTACGTGAGCTTATGCAAATGAAACAACAAGGTCATCGCGCTATTTTATTATTTGCTGTACTCCATAGTGGTATTGAAAGCGTTATGGCCGCACAGCATATTGATGCTAAATATGCAGAGCTTTTATCACAGGCTATGCAGCAGGGTGTTGAAGTTATTGCTTATAAAGTAAGCTTTGATAAAGCTGTCAGCAACATTAAAATGTCTTTGGTCGAGCCATTGACCGTAAAGTTAGTGGAAAATGTAACCGATGAACCAAAAAAAAGAGTTAAATACATTGACTCACCCTAACAAAAATTGTTAAAAAAGCTTGCTCAAAAAT
Source organism: Colwellia hornerae (assembly GCF_007954355.1). GTDB lineage: Bacteria > Pseudomonadota > Gammaproteobacteria > Enterobacterales > Alteromonadaceae > Colwellia_A > Colwellia_A hornerae. The sequence goes on along the minus strand of NZ_VOLR01000011.1, from coordinate 130,495 downwards.
AAATTGTTAAAAAATAGTATACAAAAACATTTTGATTTTCCCAAACGAATCCATAACCGTTTGATTTAAAAACAAAATAATTATTTTTTAAGTTAATTATAATGAAAGCCTTGAATTTTGATTCGTGCAACGCAATATAGACTGGGTATTTCAGGTCTATTTATTATTGGCAATTGCAACCACGGATGTAGCTTTTAATGAAAGAGCAACAACTTCGCCATGTAGGTCGATGTAGCATTTAGGAGAATAAGCATGCCAGCCAAAAAAGTACTAGGTATTTTAGCATTAGCGGGCGTAATGCCATACGCTGAGAAAGCCAACGAAGAGTACATGAACGCTGCTCAATTAGAGCATTTCAAGAAGATTCTTGATGCTTGGCGAGTGCAACTTCGAGAAGAAGTTGACCGCACAGTTATGCATATGCAAGACGAAGCAGCAAACTTCCCTGATCCGGTTGACCGAGCAGCTCAAGAAGAAGAGTTCAGTTTAGAGCTACGTACGCGAGATCGTGAACGTAAACTCATTAAAAAAATTGAAAAAACATTACAATTGATCGAAGAAGACGAGTTTGGTTTCTGTGATTCATGTGGTATTGAAATTGGCATTCGTCGTTTAGAAGCACGCCCAACTGCTGATTTATGTATTGAATGTAAGACACTTGCTGAAATTAAAGAACGTCAATTAGCCGGTTAATTTTTTGATTAAATGATATTACTGTAACGTGTTCATTATATGAATCACGACAAAATTAATATTACACGGCCACAATATTTGAGTAAATCTACTACTCAATATCGTGGCCGTTTTGCTCCCTCTCCCTCTGGTTTCCTTCATTTTGGTTCTTTAGTTGCAGCTCTCGCCAGTTATTTGCATGCCAAACACCAACAAGGTTTATGGTTAGTTCGTATTGAAGATATAGACCCGCCCCGTGAAATGATTGGTGCCAGTTCTGCTATTTTAGCAACACTTGATGCTTATGGGCTTCATTGGGATGAACCTGTTTTATATCAAAGTCAGCAAAGTGATTTATATCGAGACGTTTTACAACAATTAGCACAGCAAAAACTCATTTATCACTGCCAATGCACTCGTGCACAAGTCAAGGCTCAGGGTGGGATTTATCAAGGTCAGTGCAAAGATAAAAATCATCCTCAAAAAAACAGTGCTACTCGATTACGCAACTTGCATGGTATTTATCACTATCATGACTTAATTCAAGGTGATTATTTTTGTCCGCAAAAGCTAGCCAAAGAAGACTTTATTTTAGCCAGAAAAGATGGGTTATTTGCTTATCAACTTGCGGTAGTGGTCGATGATATTTATCAAAACGTTAGCCATGTCATTCGCGGTTGTGATCTACTTGAACCTACGGTAAGACAGTTAAGTTTTTATCAACAATTAGGCTATCAAGCACCACAGTTTGGTCATGTTCCATTAGCTGTTACTGAGCCTGGTTTTAAACTCAGCAAGCAAAATAAAGCCCCTGCCATTGATAATAAAAACCCAACGCCTTCATTAATCGCAGCACTTAATTTTCTAGGACAGCACCCTCCAGAAGCGCTTTATGCTCATTCCGCCACGCAAATAATAGAGTGGGCAATTGAAAACTGGTCAACAGATGCGATCCCTAAGCAGCAAGAAATAGCTTTTTGTCAGTAATATTCAAGTAAAACGGGTGTTTGTTGCATTTTCAAACGTTTTATATTCTCTTTTATTGCCCCGTGATATATTATTGTAGCCAATAAAAAGTGAAACATAGCATTATAAGATGTTTCAACTTCCCACACTATCCAATCAAGGCCAGTATTATCAAAAGTGTTATCAACTTGTGTAAAAGAGTATTAGGTAAAGCCTCTAAAAAAATGGCTAAAAGCTCAACTAAAATTCAGCCGACCTCAGGCTCTACTGTTTTAACACGCGACCAGCATAATGTTTCTCGTAAGAAAATGAGCAACAACGCCTTAAAAGTGCTTTACCGCTTAAATAGTGGTGGCTATGACGCCTATTTAGTGGGTGGTGGTGTACGTGATTTATTGCTTGGTTTAGAGCCAAAAGACTTTGATATAGCGACTAATGCGACGCCTGAACAAATTAAAGATCTCTTTCGTAATTGTCGATTAATAGGTCGTCGTTTCCGGTTAGCACATATTGTTTTTGGCCGTGAAATTATTGAAGTAGCAACGTTCCGTGGCCATCATGAAAATGCGCCAGAGAAAGAACAAAGCTGTCAAAAGACTTCAAAACAAAGTGAAGATGGCATGTTGCTGCGTGATAATATTTATGGCTCTATCGAAGAAGATGCCGAACGTCGTGATTTTACCATTAACGCCCTTTACTACAGCGCAAAAGATTTTAAAGTACATGATTTTGCTAACGGTATTGGCGATATCAACGCTAAATTAATCCGTTTGATTGGTGATCCACAAACACGTTATCGTGAAGATCCAGTTCGTATGCTACGTGCAATTAGATTTGCCACTAAGCTAGATATGACCATTAGCCCAGAAACGGAAGCGCCAATTGCTGAATTAGCCCCTTTAATGGCAAACATACCACCAGCAAGAATGTTTGAAGAATTTTTAAAATTATTCATTGCCGGCAAAGCGCAATTGACTTTTCAGCAGTTAAGAAAATATGATTTATTTCGTTATTTTTTCCCGGCAACTGACCAAATGCTCAGTAAAGGCAATCATCCGCATATCGAACGCTTTATTGTTCAAGCACTAGAAAATACCGATAGCCGCATTAATAATGAGCAACGTGTCACGCCAGCATTCTTATTTGCCGCTATGCTTTGGTATCCGTTGCAAAGTCACGTTGAACGTTTACGTAGCGCACAACCACAGCTGTCACCCCAAGATGTATTTTTTGCTGCTTTAAGCGAAATAATGTCAGAACAACAACGCAGTATAGGTATCCCTAAACGTTTTCAGGCGGTAATGAAAGATATATGGATCCTGCAAGATAAGTTAAGTCGTCGTGATGGTAAACGTGCTTATAAGGCGCTAGAGCATCAGAAATTCCGTGCGGGTTATGATTTTCTTTTACTAAGAGCCCAAATTGAATCGTCACCTGAAAACCCGGCATTAGAAGAATTAGCAAAATGGTGGACTGACTTTCAAGTGAATGACCACAATACGCAAGAATTGATGATAAAAAGTATTGCACAATCACGAACTACCAGCCGTAGAAGCCCTAGAAAACGTCGGGTTGTACGCGAAGATAAATCGAGCAGTACCGATTAATGGCATTAGTCTATGTTGGATTAGGCAGTAATTTGTCTGATCCTCAAAAACAAATAGAACTTGCAGTAGCGTGCTTAGCAGAAATAAAAAACACCACACTCATTGGTGTTTCTTCGCTTTATTTTAGTCGGCCAATGGGACCACAAGACCAACCTGATTATATCAATGCCGTTGCCTCGCTAAAAACCGAACTAAGTTCTTTAGAATTGCTGAACGCATTACAAGCCATCGAAAATAATGCCGGTCGTGTTCGAAAAGATAATCGCTGGGGCGCACGCATTCTTGATTTAGATATGCTTTTATTTGATAATGAAACCATTAACCACGAACGCTTAACCGTGCCTCATTATGGTTTAGAGCTGCGTGAGTTTGTCTTACTGCCACTTGCAGAGTTATCACCTAAACTAACACTACCCAATGGCAAGCACGTTTTAGCATTAAGCCAAGCTATTGCTACAAACGGGTTAAAAATTCATAGCAAGTTGCGCTAATTTAACAATTATGCGAAAGTACGCGCACTCAAATACGCTCTCTGAGTATTTACTCAAACCTTAAAAATTTTGGACTAAATATGGCTAAGATAACCACATCAACTTTGCTAAAAATGAAACAGCAAGGTGAAAAAATTTCCACTATCACCGCATATGATGCAAGCTTTGCAAAGCTATTCGACCAAGCCGGTATTCACGCTATTTTAATTGGTGATTCATTAGGTATGGTTTTACAAGGCCAAGATGACACCTTACCTGTTGATATAGACCATATGGCTTATCATACACAGTCGGTAAAGCGTGGCGTTACTGACACCCTCATCATTAGTGATATGCCTTTTATGACCTATGCCACTAAAGAACAAGCTTTCACTAACGCAGCAAAACTTATGCAAGCGGGTGCAAGTATGGTGAAAATGGAAGGTGGTGAATGGCTAGTTGATACGATTAAAGGCTTAGTAGAACGCGGTATTCCTGTCTGCGCCCACTTAGGCTTAACACCACAATCTGTGAATGTCTTTGGTGGCTTTAAAGTACAAGGTCGTGAAAAATCACAAGCAGATAAAATGATCGCCGATGCTAAGTTACTTGAAGCGGCTGGCGCACAATTGTTAGTGTTGGAATGTATACCTTGTGATTTAGGTAAAGCGATTTCTGCAGCTGTTTCAATTCCAACTATTGGTATTGGAGCAGGTAAAGATACCGATGGTCAAATATTGGTAATGCACGATGCTTTGGGTATTTCCTGTAGCTATATGCCAAAGTTTTCACGTAACTTTTTAATCGATACTGGCGATATTAAAAAAGCCATTGAGTTATACATTAGCGAAGTTTCTGATGGAAATTTCCCTGGTGACGAACATATTTTTGTTAAATAGATTGTAAAATACCCTATATGAAAATAGTAAATGAGATTATCGAGTTACGCCAGCAAGTCACTGAATGGCGTAAACAAGGTTTAAAAATAGCGTTTGTCCCTACCATGGGAAATTTACACGCTGGCCATATAGCTTTAATAACAGAAGCTCATCGCCACGCCGATAAAGTGGTTGCCAGTATTTTTGTTAACCCCATGCAGTTTGGCGCTAATGAAGATATTGATAATTACCCGCGCACGCTCGATAACGATCAACAGCAGTTAGTAATAGCTAATACTGATTTACTCTTTATCCCTTCAGCGCAAATGATTTATCCAAAAGGGCTAGATAAGCAGACTTATGTTGATGTACCCAATGTATCTGTTGGTTACTGTGGAGAAAGCCGCCCAGGGCACTTTCGTGGTGTTGCGACGGTTGTGTGTAAACTGTTTAATTTAGTACAACCAGACATCGCCTGTTTTGGTTTAAAAGACTATCAGCAAGTCCAAGTGATAAAAACTATGGTTGAAGACCTTTCAATGGCTATTGATATTATTGCTGTCGATACGGTTCGCGAAAAAAGCGGCTTAGCAATGAGTTCGAGAAACGGTTATTTAACGCCGGAACAACTTGCAATAGCACCAGCATTGGCAAAAAACATTCAATGGCTAGCACAGCAAATAAAGTCTGATCACGACTTTAGTGGTCTGATCAAACAAGCCACTCATTTGATCAATAATGCCGGTATGAAAACGGACTATATTGATATTTGTCATGCAAGAACACTACAACCTGCCAATAAAGATGATAAAGAATTAGTGATCCTCGCCGCTGCACATTGTGGTAAAGCAAGGTTAATCGATAATTTACAAGTTTTCCTGAAGTAATTATTTACTGCTCGTATTAATAAATAAAGATCAAAAAAGCCGAATGTTATTTTCATAACGTTCGGCTTTTTAGTATTTACTGTGATAAAACACGACGAAGCGTTATTCGTATGAGCGTTCTAACCACTGAATTTGCGATTGCAATTCTAGAATTTCTTTTTGCGCTTCAATTAAGGCTTGTTGAACCGATGAAATGTCAGCGTGATTGTGTTCAGATACTTCTACTGGAGTTTTTCTCATGTCGTATTCCATAATTATTACCACCACAAAATGTAATCGTGTATGAATTATTACATAACAACTTTCATAAAGAAAATAACATTTATAGATCTAAATGAAACTTTATAGAACAAAAACTCATTAAAAATAAAAATAGCTCTATTTACCAATAAGTTAAAATTTAAAACTTAAGAATAAAAAGAATATAACGAAAGAAACAACTTACAAAACGAAAGTAAAACAAAACATTTAAGCAGAATTACAAAATATAAGCTAAGTTAAAGACAATAAATCAGGTAAAAAGGTTTCACTTTCTTGGGCTAATTCAAGTTGCTCTACTAGCACATCATTAAGAATTTCATTGGAGGTTAGCGGGTTCGCCAGTACAACACGAAAAACCACGGTTTTTCGACCTTGATAACGCTGCACTTCAATACGGGTACGTGAAACAAATGATTTACCATTTTCACGTTGGCGCTTTTGAATAAATTTAGTTAGATCATCAAGTAAATCATTAATCTTATCTTGTTGTTCTGCTGAACTACTTGCTAATAAATTTTGCACCGCTTTTGGATTGTAGCGATAGGTTAATAAACATAACTCTGGTTCAGTTATTAACTCAAAGTCAGCATGCTGATTAATGCGTTTTGCAAAATACCGTGCTCGGTCAATTCCTTGGTTAATTAACATTTCATAACCAGGTCGGCTAATAATATGTAAGCTTGCATACACCAACATTGCCATACCCGGTCTTGAACCTTCCAGAGTATGTGAGCCTAAATCTTTTGAACCTTTACGTAAAATATATTCAGCATGGTGTTCAATAGAAGCAACAGAAGCGGGGTTTTTAAAAACTACCAAGCCAGCCCCCATAGGCACATACATTTGCTTGTGAGCATCGATAGTTACCGAGTCTGCGCGTTCAATACCTTTTAGCAACGGACGGTATTTATTCGATAATAATGTCGCACCACCCCATGCAGCATCAACATGAAAGTGTGTCTGAAACTCTTCCGCGATATCAGCCATTTTATCTAATGGATCGATATTGCCTGTTTCTGTAGTACCAGCAACGCCAACAATACTTAATACGCGGATATTTCTTTGTTTTAGCTCAAGGCATTTTTCACGCAATTTCTGACAATCAATGCGGTTATGACCATCGGTAGGAATTGAAATTACACTGTCCTGACCAATCCCTAAGATATCAGCAGACTTCTTTAATGAATAATGGCCACGGTCAGACACTAAAATCACTAAGCCATCGTATTTATAATGTTTTAATGCGTTAAATAAGCCTTCTCGTGCAATACCTTTGAAATCACCATCAGCTTTCAACAAATTATTACGCGCGACCCAAAAGGCTGTTAAATTGGCGACAGTGCCACCTGAACAAAAGGCACCTAATGAATGGTTAGCACTGTGCATCCATTGCTCATAAAAATGGTCATTATCTTGATAAACCAAACGATGCATCATACCTAGCACTTGACGTTCAAGTGGGGTAAATGCTTTTGATGTCTCAATTTTGACTAAATTCTGATTTAAACCCACCATCAATTTAGAAAGCGGTAAAATAAAGTAAGGTAAAGCTGAGGTCATATGACCGATAAAACTCGGGCTTGATGTATGCACTGACTGTGCAACAACTTTATCTAAAATATGACGAGTATGGTCAGAAACGAAGCTAGGCTCTTCGGGTATTGCCGAGCTAGCGAAATCTTTTTCAATTTCACTTAAGGCACGTTCTTTTGCAGCAATATGATTACCTAAAAAACCCGCAAGATTTTCTGATATTTCTTTTTCGATCAGCCCCAACGTAGAATCAGGTGCTTCCGGAATTGTAAAAATACTATGTAAAGACTCTTGAGTCGCTTTTGCTGTGCGCTTATTCGTCGTCATACCTTGCCGTTGTAACCATGTTGGTAAGTAAACATAAAACGGCACTTTAATAAAAAATGACTGAAATGTCTTGTACTTTATTGTTATCTGCCAGAGAAATGTCCCGCAATTAAGTCGCTAAATAACGGTTGCCGCATAAACTAGCGCTAATTCAACCAGTGCTAAAGTGCTTAACGCCATCATTAATACATTCTTTTTAATTAAATTATTCATCTTCAATATCCCTTTTGATTGAGTATTATTACTCATTAATCAAAAAGTAATCAAGATCTAAGCCATCTATTTTAAGTAATTGATTTATATTATAAAATTAAATATAACCGCAAATCATCCTTGACTGCACATTAAGTAAGTTAGCGAGTTTCACTAACTTATTGTCAATTTTGCTAAGCAGTATATTCAATAAAACTATATAAAAGGTAAATATTCACGATTGAGCAATAACTGCCAGCAAGGTTGACCACTGGCTTTATATTTTGCTTCAAAAGGCGTTAATGGCTCCTCATTAGTAATCGCACTAATGTCGCCTAAAACACCGGCTATATCGGCAGCAAATTGAAACTCTTCTAAGTATAATCGCCAGTTACTGCGCAAAATAATTTGTTCACCAATATTAATAATTTGTGGAAATACCGCACTACCGTGCCAGCGCCTTTGAATATGTTTCGATTTAGGCCAAGGGTTTGGATACAAAATATAATGTTTTGTGACCGGCCAATTTGCTTGGTCAACCAAGCGATAAAAATCATTCAAATTTGCTCTAACTAAATGGAAATTCTCAATTTTAGCGCCATCGTCATGGAGAAGTTCATCAACATTACGATTAATGCGATGCGCTGACTTATCAACACCAATCACTAAAGCCTGCGGATTTTGTTTAGCTAAAATACGTGTACTTTGCCCAACACCACAGCACGAGTCTAAAATAACATCGCCTTGATGGGCCTTTACTAAAGCATCCATTTCGGCAAACGCTTGCTCGGTATGTGCTTGAAAAGGCTTTTGCGAACGGTGCAGTAAATGTTTTTCAACAATTTCTTCAAGGTTTTCATGAATGCCGGGTTGATTAGTGATAATAACTCTTGAATCACCGGTCACGTTAACATCCTCTTTATCGGTATTGATAGTCATTAGCTACGCAGCCCTATTCCTTTGGTGATAAGTGTCATTGCAATCGTATATAAGGTAATAATAAATGCCGCTAATACAGAAAAGGCCAATGTTAGACTCACATCACTAATACCTAAAAATCCGTATCTAAAAGCATTCACCATATAAACGATAGGGTTTAAATGTGAAACACCTTGCCAAAAATCAGGCAGTAAACTGATCGAATAAAAGACACCACCAAGATAGGTTAATGGCGTTAAAATAAAGGTTGGTATAATGGATATATCATCGAAACTACCAGCAAAAATAGCGTTAATCAAACCGCCCAAGGCAAACGTAGCTGACGTTAAACTCACCGTGGCAATAATCACCCAAATATTATGAATTTGAATATCAACAAACAATAAAGACACTAAAGTAACTATCGTACCCACCAACATGCCACGTGCCATACCGCCACCAACATAACCGGCAACAATCACCCAATTGGGTACGGGCGCAACCAGCATTTCTTCAACATTGCGCTGCCATTTAGCACTAAAAAATGACGAGGCGACATTGGAGTATGAATTAGTAATAACACTCATCATGATTAAACCGGGCACAATGAACGACATATAATCAAAGCCACCCATTTGTCCAATACGCGAACCAATAAGCTCACCAAAAATAACGAAGTATAAACTAATGGTAATAGCCGGCGGCACCAATGTTTGCACCCATATCCGCATAAAACGATTAATTTCTTTATATAAAATGCTTTTCAGAGCAATAAAATTACTTTTTGACGACATACTATTTACTCTCCTGTTTAACTTTTTGCCCACTACCCACTAGACTGACAAATAACTCTTCTAGACGATTACTTTTATTGCGCATACTACGAACGTTAATGTTTTGTCCATTCAGTTGACTAAAAATATCATTAATAAGTTGCGATTTTTTCACATCAACTTCTAAGGTATGGTCATCAATTAAACGACAAGTAAATTCATCAAGTTGTGGCGCTGTCGTAATAGAGTCGATATCAAAGACAATAGTTTCTTGATCTAATTTTGACAGCAGAGATTTCATATCGGTATCTTCAACGATCACACCTGAGTCAATAATGGCAATATTTCGACAAAGCATTTCAGCTTCTTCCAAATAATGGGTCGTTAAAATGATGGTAATACCCTGCTTGTTTAACTCACGTAAGAAGATCCACATTGAGCGACGAAGTTCAATATCAACGCCAGCAGTAGGTTCATCAAGAATAAGTACCTGCGGTTCATGCATTAGCGCTCTTGCAATCATCAGGCGACGTTTCATTCCTCCTGAAAGCATGCGACCTGCATCGTTTCGCTTGTCCCATAAATCGAGTTTTTTCAGGTACTTTTCGGCGCGTTTAAATGCCAAAGAACGTTCAACACCATAATAACCGGCTTGATTAACTAAAATAGTTAACAAGGTTTCGAATTGATTAAAGTTAAATTCTTGCGGGACTAGACCTAAATAGCTCTTAGCTTGTTCAAGTTCTTTATCAATATCATGACCAAAAACCTTAACACTACCCGCGGTTTTATTAACCAAAGAGGTAATGATACCTATGGTTGTCGACTTACCTGCGCCATTGGGACCAAGTAAAGCAAAAAAGTCACCTTGTTTAACCGTAAGATCGATACCTTTAAGTGCAGTAAAACCACCTTTATAAACTTTTTTTAAGCCAGAAATTTCTAGTGCGTTATTCATGGTTCAACCTTTTGTTTTTTAATGTGCAATAGGTGAGGTCAAATTTACTTTTTTCAACCACTAAACGATCATTTAAATACGGTAAAAGTGACAAAATAGTCGACCAACGGCATTGCCAATTAATTGTATACAATTTAAAGTGATTGTACGCAAATTAAGGAAACATTATGCCTAAAATAAAAATAATTCGTTGGCTATGCTCAACCGCATTGACCACTGCAATTGCAGTATCATTAGCTGCTTGTCAAAACATCAGCACAGAAAATACCACAAATACTAACATTAACCTTAAAAAATCAGCGCCGTTAACCGTTGAGCGCATCTACAAAGAGGCTGAATTTAGCTCAGATTATATTTCTCGCCTACGTTGGTTAGCCGACGGTAGTGGTTACACCATTGTTGAAAAATCAGCAAAATCAGAAATAGATAAAGAAGGTAAGGAAGTCAGTATAGGTCGCGATATTGTTGTTTATAACCCTGAAACCTTGCAGCGTTCGGTATTAATTTCGGCACAGCAACTGACACCTAAAGGTACTGAAAAGCCATTAGATATAGATAATTACACTTGGTCAGACGACCGTAAAAAACTGCTTATTTATACTAATAGTAAAAAAGTATGGCGTTCAAACAGTCGAGGTGATTATTGGTTATTAGATATAAAAACCAATAAATTAATACAGCTTGGCGGCAAAAACCCTTCAGCAAGCTCGTTAATGTTTGCAAAATTTTCGCCTGATGCAAGTAAAGTCGCTTACGTGGTCGCAGACAATATTTATGTAGAAAATTTATCCAACCATAAAGTGTCTCAGCTGACGTTTGATGCCGGCAATGGCAAAATCAATGGCTTATTTGACTGGGTTTACGAAGAAGAATTTACCATTAAAGATGGTTTCCGCTGGAGCCCGGACGGTGAAAAAATTGCCTACTGGCAGTTAGACACCAGTGGCAGTAAAGACTTCATTATGATTAACAATACTGATGAGCTTTACCCGACCATCACAAAATTCCCTTATCCTAAAGTGGGCGAAACCAATGCCTTACCAAAAGTTGGTGTAGTAAATTTAACGACCACTAAAACCACATGGGCAAACTTACCTAATAATTCACGTAATATGTACATTCCACGGATGAATTGGTCAGGTAACAGTCAACAAATATTGGTACAGCACGTCAACCGTAAACAAGACACTAATATTCTTTATTTGGCTAACGCTAATACCGGAGATGTTACAACGGTAATGACAGAGCAAGAAGAGACCTTTCTTGATTTCTTTGATGATGCTCGCTGGTTAAACCAAGGTAACAGCTTTTTATGGACCAGTGAACGCAGTGGTTGGCGCCATGTTTTCAACATAACACGTGACGGAAAAACGGCCTTAAACTTAACCGAAGGTAACTTTGATGTAATAAGCATTCAAACCATCGACGAAGAAAACGGTTGGTTGTACTACATAGCTTCACCGGACAATGTTGCACAGCGTTACTTATATCGCAGCAAACTTGATGGAAGTTTAAGTAATCAACGGGTCACTCCCAAAGAATTTGCTGGTACTAATAGTTACCAAATGTCGGCAGACGGACAGTGGGCGATTCATTCGCACTCAACGTTTAGCCAACCGACACAAAAGCGTTTAGTAAAAATTGACGGTCATAAAACCCAACATATGATGATGGACAACAAGGTATTAATCGATAAATTAGCCCAGTTACCAAAAATAGATCATGAGTTTTTCCAAGTAAAAGCACAAGATGGTGTGGTCTTAGACGGTTATATTATTCGCCCGGCAGATTTTGATCCTAAGAAAAAATATCCTATCATTTTTTATGTTTATGGAGAGTCTTGGGGACAAACGGTTACTGATAGCTGGCGTGGCAGTGCCACTATGTGGGATCAAATGTTAACTGAACAAGGTTACATCATAGCCTCTATTGATAATCGCGGTACACGTACACCAAAAGGCAGAGCGTGGCGCAAATCAATTTATGGCGCAGTAGGCGTACTTTCTTCACGCGACCAATCTGACGCATTAACAGCAATGGCCAATCGTTGGGACTATATTGATACTGACCATGTTGCTATTTGGGGACATTCTGGCGGTGGTTCGATGACCTTAAATATGATGTTCCGTTACCCTGAGCAATATCATGTCGGTATTTCTTTAGCACCGGTGCCTGATCAACGCTTATATGATTCTATTTACCAAGAACGTTATTCTGGTTTGTTGGAAGATTTTGCTGAAGGTTACAAACAAGGCTCACCTATTACCCATGCGAAGAATCTACAAGGTAAGTTATTACTTATCCATGGCACAGGTGATGATAATGTGCATTACCAAGGTTCTGAACGTCTGATTAATGAATTAGTTAAGCACAACCGTCAGTTTGACTTTATGTCTTATCCGAATCGTAGCCATGGCTTATATGAAGGTAGTGGCACAACGTTACACATTAAAACCATGATGACTAATTACTTTAATACGCACTTGAAGCTGTAGTATTTAAAATTACCCTTCAAAAATGACGTTCATCCTATAAATAAAAAAGCCTTCTTAATCATATTTTAAGAAGGCTTTTTAATAATAGTAACTAAAAAATCAAGCGTTAAAATTCAAAATACTCACTAAACACTTTATATAATTCTGTACCTTGATTCACACTCGCTGAGGCAAAATGTAAAATAGGAATTACTTTTTTATCGAGTGAAATATAGTGCAACGGATCGCCGTCACCATAATTGTCCATGCGCAGAATTCTCGCCAGTGGCTCACCCGCAGCTAATGGTTGACCAAATTCAGCCAAATAGTCGACCATGCCTCCCATTGGTGAATAAAATGCTTTGTAGTTTTTTAAATAACAGCCATAACGTGTCATCGTTTTAGGTAGGTAACCTGTGGTGGTGATAACATTTTTATGCTGTAAATAATTCATAATACTTTTAGCATCTTCTAAGGCGACATCAAGATCAATCTGTTCTTGCGAGCCTAATTCAACGGTAAAGCTTTCTTTGTTAATAGACGCTGAACTAATCGAGAACTCGATGCCTAATTCGGCAAAAGCGTCTTGTAATGACCACCATGGGCAGAATGTTGCTTCATCTAAGGCACCATCAAAGTCATTAGGAATTAATAATGTATGTGGAATATCAAAGTACTGGGCGCTTTCTTGTGCATATTCCGGGCAGTATAAATGTTTACTTGAAATAGGGCCGGTATGTAAGTCTAAGACATAGTCAGCTTGATGTGCCAAACGTTGTAATTGATAAGCAATGCGTTGGCCGGTTGTTAGCCCGTAAATATTGTGGTTAAGTTTTTCTTCAATGCTTTCGATCATCAGCTTTTTAAAATTGGCTTCAATGACTGGGTTTGTTTTGCCAATACATTCACGAACAAATGGTTTAATAATACTTTCATCAAAGTGATACATCCGGTTCCAATTCACCCCGGTGATGGGATCAAATCTGCCAAGGGTATATTCACCATTTTTATGATTACAACCAACAGGGTTCGCATAAGGTACTAAAGTAATATCGCCATTGATTTTAGTATTTGTCAATAACTCTAATAATTGAAAAATAACCGCATTACCTTGCACTTCAGCGCCATGCATATTCGCTTGAATATAAACACTCGGTGCATCAGTACGTCCTTTTATACGATAAACAGGAACGGTAAGTGCTGCGCCACTGGCCATTTCTCCGACATGCATAACTTCTTTTTTTATTTCGTTCATTTTTTCACTTTACCTTAAATAATAAGCTGAAGTATTTATCGCTATCTTAAGTACCAATCTGCTGGTTGTGCTGCTCTGACTTCAACCAATGTCCCTTGACTAAACACATATTCAGCCGCGATATGATGGCAAAGAAAAAACGGCATACTTTCAGTAAAACCGTAAGCTCCGCAATAGCCAAATATCAGTTGATCGTTAACCGATACGTCAATGGGCAAAGGCAACTTGCCCAATTTGTCCATACTGGTACATAGTGGACCATGAATATCGAACAACTGTTTTTCGCGTACAGATTGTCGTAGTAAATTTACCGGAAAAGGCTGTTCGGTTATAGCCGGTCGTAACAAATGATTAATACCCGCGGCTAAGACTAACTGCTCTTGACCGTAATTTATTTTTCTATCAACAACGGGAACTACGTAATAACCACACTCAGCAACCGCAAAACGGCCTAGCTCTAACCATAACTCTTCGGCACCAGCCTGCTGTTTTATGATCGCCAAATCAGCAATAATTTTTTGCCAAGAAAGTGTTTTCCCTTGCTGTAAATAATCAATACCTAAGCCACCGCCTAAATCTAGTATTTTTAATGGCATACCTATGTCATCAGCTAAGCCTTTTAATGGCGCAACCATTTGTGACCACAACGAGAACATTTTTTCATTACTGAGCATATTGCCCCATTGAAAAACATGTAAACCACAAAGTTCAATATCAGGAAAGTTAGCCACTTTAATGGTTTGCCATTGCTCTATCGACAAACCAAATGGTGTTAGGCTATTTCCCCCTAAAGGATTTTTGTCACCCTCTGGCCATTGCAACTGAACGCGCAACAGCACTCGTGGCTTAACATTATTTTCAATGGCCGCTTCATTTAACCAAATTAATTGATTCAAACTTTCGGCAACAAAAATAGTAACGCCTTGTTTAATAAACGCCGTTATTTGTCTTTTTGATTTTGCCGGACCTGTATTTAAGATACGTTCGGGTGAAATACCTTGCTTTAAGACTTGATTTAATTCGCCACTGCTCGCCACATCAAAATTAAACCCCGCATCATCTAAGGTTGTAATAATTTTGGATAACGGGTTCGCTTTTACCGCAAACCATAACTTGATAACGTCTTGGCGTTGTAGTTCGGCTAAATGTGCTTTTAGGGCATCAAGATGATAAACAAAGTAACCTTCTTGTTGGCTACTTTCAGGTTGTTGTTTTGTTAACTCAGCGATTAATTCAAGCGCTAAAGGAGAATCAAAACAAGTAGTAGTATTTGCTAACTCAGACATGATATTCCTGCTTTACCTACGAGGGTTTAACGTAAAATAGACTCAAGTTCTAACGAGGCATTACTTTTTTCATCGCGATATTTAACGATTAATGCACAAGCCATATTTAAACCATGTGTTTTAGCCCAGCCCCCTGAAACAGGACGTGTTCCCGGCACCACTACAGCACGTTCAGGAATATCAGCCCCTTTTTCAAGCATCACTTCGTTCACACAATCGTAAACAGGCACTGATGCTGAAAGCGAGACACCCGGTGCTAAAACAGCCCCTTTTTTAACAACAATACCTTCGACAATGACCACACCAGCACTTAGAAAGGCACCATCTTCGATAATAACTGGACTTGCACCAACAGGCTCTAAAACACCACCAATTTGAACAGCAGCAGACACATGAACATTTTTACCTATTTGCGCGCACGAGCCAATTAATGCATGGCTATCAATCATAGTACCTGTATCAACAAAAGCGCCAACATTAATGTAAGCAGGTGGCATAATAATGACACCAGCAGCAACATGCGCACCACGGCGAACTGAAGAACCACCCGGTACTAATCGTACGTTATCGTCAGCGGTAAACTCACGCGCAGGTAAATTATGTTTATCAACAAAACCCTGATAAATACCGTCAAAAGCAATGTTTTTGCCCGCTTTAAATGCTGATAATATGGCTTCCTTCACGGCTACATTTGCCTGCCAATTTCCTGCTTCATCTTGGTTTGCCGCACGAACGGTACCTGCTTCTAATTGTGTTAATGTTTCTTGCCAATTCATTTTAAATTCTCTTGTTAATACTTAAAGGGATCACTTAGCTTGATTTTCAAGCCATTGATTGATTTGCTTATCTGAGGCTAACAGCGAATTGCAATCGCTAAGTTCTAAATGGGTTAACGGCGCACGTAAAAAAGGAGTGGTGATCATTTTATTTTGGTGCATTAATATTTTTACTGGGATGGGACTTGCTACCTGAAAAAGCTCATCGACCGCATTTTGCCAAAGTGGAAATAGACCTTGAGTCTCGCCAGCTAGCGATAGCTCAACGTATTGATGGGTCGCCGCCGGCCAAGCATTACTACAAACCGAAACTAGCCCTTTTACACCCGCTTGTGCTAAGTAAGGCATCATCGCGTCTTCTCCGCTATATAGGGCGATGTCAGGACAGTACTGGCGATAGGCGAGTACCTGGTTTAAATCGCCACTGGCTTCTTTTAACGCCCAGCAATGTTGATGATTTTGTACCGCCTGTAACGTTTCAATAGCAATGGAAACACCACTACGAGAAGGGACGTTATATAACATGCAAGGAAAGTTAGCGGCATCAAGTAAGGCACTAAACCATTGCGTTTGACCTACCGCACCGGGCTTTGCATAAATGGGACTGCCAAGTAAATAAGCTGAAATAGGCAATTTATTACAAGCGGTTATCCAATTAACTTGCTCAGTTAACTGACAACCGCCAACAGCAACCATTAAAGGTGCACTGAGTGATAGCTGGCAAACGAAATCAACAATCTTAACCTGCTCTTGCGATGTTAAGGCGAGCCCCTCTCCTGTGCTACCTAGCAGTACAATGCCGTTACCGGCATCAGACTGGCTAATGGCTAACTGTTTAAGGCTTGGGAAATCGATTGCACCATCATCAAGTAATGGCGTGATTAATGCTGTCCATAAGATAGTGTTATGAAGCGTTGCGGTAGCTGTAGAGCTAATTTTTTTTGATGGTTTTATTTGATTCATTTCTCTCGAACTCTGTTCGTTCGGAGAACTTTTAGGCGCTTGTAATAACCTAGATAATAATCACTTCTGTGAAGAGCATTAGGCTTTACAAAGGCCAGAAGCTCCCCACCAAGTTGGTGACAATTGCTAGGATTCAACCCAAACAACCGATAAGTAAATTATCAAAAAATTACTTATCTCGGCATTAATCCCCCTCGTTATCAATCATTAGAGTTTGATCTCTTTATGATAACTACCTGGTTAATGCTCCTCTTCTGGCCCTTTATCATAGAGTTTCGTTTATTTTAAAAACAAAACTTTATTGAATTCAGGACAACAACATTAGAACATTTATTCTAATGTTGAGTCAATAGACCTATAAATAGATATAATACGGATATATTATATCTTATGAAACAATGATCGCTTGTTCAATTTGTGCCAAACGGTCTTGTCCCCAACAAATAACATCTTGAAAACGAAAACAAGGTGCACCCCATAATCCCATGCCATCTAAAGTACTTTGGTTAGTGTCAGACCACTGTTGCCAATCATGTTCATTATTATATTCTAACGCTTGCAGATAATTTATTTCATGCTGCTGACATAAAGATTCGATCACCGATTTATGCGACAAATTTAGGCCATCAACGTAGATGGCCTTGAACGCAGACTTAATAAAAGCCAGTTCTTTATTTTGTTGCTCTGCATACGAAAAAATCTGAAAAGCATTAAAAATACCTTGCCCTAAAGGATCTGCAATGCCGGTAAAAGGAATATTAAGTTTTTTAGCTTCTCGACTGGCATCAAAAACAGCATAACGTTGTTTGTTTTCTGTAATCGTTAACCCTCGCATAACCAAAGGCAATAACGGCTTTATCTTTAATGGAATATGATAATGCTGACTCAATTTTTCTGCTTGCAATAAGCCAATATAAGAATAAGGGCTTCGTAATGAAATAAAGGCTTCTAGTATCGGTCTATCTGCGATGTCTGCGATGTCTGCGATGTCTGCGGCACTATCTTTCGCTGGTCGCTCGGCAAATACTAATTTATTTTTTTGATAAACAGCAATACTGTCATCTTTAGCTAAGCCAAAATCTGCCAAACGTTTTTCTAGATGTTCAAGTCTATCAATACCGACAAACCATTGCCCTGCAATAAAAATAGACGAAGGTAAGTAATGTCCTTGTTTAACCAAACGCATTAAATTTTTAATTTGATAATTTATTACCGGTGTAGATGCATGATAGTAATAATCAAACTCATTCAACCAAGTTTGCTGAAAGAGTTGCCAAGCATTATCTAATGTTTTTGGTCGCAACTGCCACATTTGCTGACCGGTAAAAAGTGATTCTTGAGTCGGTTGTTGTGTTATTTTTTTTAATTGGTATTGTTCAGCAATAAAGTTGGCATCTTTTATGGCCCAAGTGCGCATTAATTTTGGGTCAATAGTCACCCCTGGTACACTTTCATAAACTAAAAATAATTTAAATTGAATATTAAAACGTTGCTCTAGCTCTGGTAGCACCTGAATAAGCATAAAACTATAAGGGTCGTTAAGTGCTAAATAAACTTCTGCGACAGGCGTTTTTCTAAACCAATTAGGGACAGTAAAATAGCGAAGTTTTAGTAACCATGCACGCTTATCACTGCGTATTAGTTTCACTTTAAACCAAGTAAAAATTTTAGTAAAAATAACCCACTCCCTGAATTTTATATGGTGATTTATAGATTTATTATTCGCGTTTCTGACATGGTAAGAATATTCACGTAGAATACTCGCCATTATAAACATATCTTATCGTTAAGCGTATAACATACCGTTAATTAATTTATGACATAAGCTTTATTTTTATTCACGCCATAACCCCATTATTTGAGAGTGACTTTGTTAGATAACATTAATCAATTATTGCTGCGTAATCCCGATTTACTAAAAGCAAAATCTCCATTATTTATCAACTTACCTGTTGACGATTTTTTTAAAGAGTACCATGAAATTCAGCCTCAAGCAGTGATGACATGCTACAACACTAATTACCAATTTCACTTACAAGCTGAGCGATTAGAACTCACTCAAATGACATCGGTATTTAATGCTCATTATCAAAGTAATGCTGTCCACGATTTAGTTATTATTCAGTTTCCTAAAAGTAAGGCCGAATTAACTTTTATGCTAGCGATGATTAAAGAGTCTGTCGCAAAAGAGTGTTTAGTTTTAGTCGTTGGTGAGAATAAAAGTGGTATTAAATCATTAGCAAAGTTAACCGAACAGCAACTCGGGGATTGTGCAAAAATTGATGCTGCTCGTCATTGCTTATTATTTGCAAGCAACATGCTTGCCACGCAAGAGTCATTTATTTTAGCAAACTGGTTAAAACCATATTCTTTTGTGCTTAAAGACACGACTATAGATGTGGTTGCCTTGCCCGGAGTATTCAGTCAAAACGGCCTCGATATTGGCACACAGGTATTGTTAGAAAATTTACCTAAGAAAATTAACGGCGAACTGCTTGATTTTGGTTGTGGTGCCGGCGTTATAGCCAGTTATATTGGTAAGGTTTTTCCAGAGGTTAATTTACATTTACTGGATGTCAACGCGTTAGCCTTATATTCTGCGCAAGCAACATTAACGTTAAACAACTTAACCGGTAATGTTTTTCCATCAAATAGCCTGTCTGATGTAAAAGGAAAGTTCAATCACGTTATTTCAAACCCGCCATTTCATCAAGGTTTAAAAACCAATTATCAAGCAACAGAAACATTCCTTTCAAAAATAAAACCTCATTTAAAACCTAAAGGTCAAGTCACGGTTGTTGCTAATAGTTTTTTACGTTATCAACCCATAATGGAAGAAGAGATTGGTCGAACACAGATTTTAGCTAAGCAAAAGGGCTTTTCCCTTTATCATTGTTCAATTTAATTGCTCAATATAAAATTTAAGTTACTATAAATATATGGAAAAAATGAAAAGCATTCACTCATTAAAATTAAAACTGATGATTATGATCATCGGTTTCCTTGTATTGACTGTTATTCTCTCTTCTTTTGTCATCACTAATTTAATCATTGAAGATACTAAGGAGGACGCGGCAATTAATACCAAATATTGGGCTGAGCTTATCGCAAATACTCATAGTACCAACTTGGTGAATGATGAAACAACATTGATTAATGATTATTTATCAATGTTAAAACATGTCCCCTATATTAGGCATGTTCATATTTATAAAACATACCCTCAACCCAAAGGTATTACTTTCTTTACTAGCTACAACAAAAATTCAATTGGCAGTGCTATTCCTGAAAAAAGTGACAAGATAGCAGAGTTATCTACAGCAAAATTTAGCGCTCATATAATAGAACTTATAGTACCGATTATCGATAATGATAAAAAAATTGGCTACGTTTACTTACAAGTCAATAGTGACCATATTCAGCAAATAACAAATGATCTATTCTTGCGTTATAGCCTGGTAATTTTTATCTTTATTTTAATTGCCGCTTTAGTTTCAATAACACTGAATCGCTTTATTACGACTCCTATGTCCGAGATGGCGAGTAAAATACAAGAGATATCTAAACATAAAAAATTCAATTTACGCATTGAACAAATGCCTTTTAAAGAGCTCGATATTCTAGCGCGCAACATAAACATTGTACTCAATAGAGCTGAAACACAAATTGCTAAACTGTCAGATGCCAAGCAACTCACTTATCAACAAAACCAAGATCTTGAAGGTAAAGTAAATAAGCGTACTCAAGCCCTAAAGGATTCAAATAATGAGTTACTTTCGACATTAGAAAAGTTGCATCAGTTTCAAGGGCAACTTGTTGAAAGTGAAAAAATGGCTTCATTAGGGGATATGGTTGCCGGTGTCGCTCATGAAGTAAATACCCCGATAGGTTTGGGCGTTACCGCTTCAACATTATTATCAGATCGCTTAATAGAAATAAAAAAAGCTTTTGATGATAAAACTTTAAAATCAAGTCAGTTGAAAAAGTTTCTTGTTGAAGGGGAAGAAAATACCGCTATTATTTACCGTAATTTGAAGCGTGCTGCAGAATTAATTGCCAGCTTCAAAAAAGTGGCTGTTGACCAATCAAGTGAAGAAGCACGGACATTCAATATCAAAAACTTGTTCGACGACATATTATTAACCTTAGCGCCACAAGTTAAAAAATTACCTTTTATTATCAATGTAAACTGCCCAAGCGAACTTGTTATAAAGAGCAAACCAGGCCCGATTAATCAAATTATTATCAATTTAATACAAAATTCTATTAATCATGGCTTTGATGATAGAGATCATGGCGAAATTACCATAAAGATAAGCATTACCAGCGATATGCTTACGATTGACTATCAAGACGATGGTCGGGGTATTGAGCCTTCTATTATAAATAAAGTTTTTGAGCCCTTCACCACAACTAAGAGGGGTTCTGGTGGCAGTGGTTTGGGTTTACACCTTGTTTATAATTTAGTAACACAAGCACTAGGTGGCAAAATATCTTTTAGTAGTGAAATCGAAAAAGGGGTTAATTTCAAGATTATTATCCCCACACAAGTCATTAAAGAAGATTAAAGCTGTACTGATAAATATTTGTCAAATAAGAAGAAACTAATAAACATGATTGTTTTTTAGTTAGTGGTTCTATACCATACCAATAATTGTATAAATAATTAACAGAATAAGCTCTAGTAACATAGCGTTAATATAATTTTCAGCTATAACTAACATACCGTAAACATTATTGCTAAATACATAAAGAATGGAAAAAAAAACATGCAAAAACCTCACATACTTATCGTAGAAGACGAAGATGTTACACGCTTTAACCTACGTAACTTGTTTGAAGCAGAAGGCTATCAAGTATCAGAGGCTACAGACGGTGAGAGCATGGATACTCAATTACAAAATAACACCATTAATTTAGTCATTATGGATATCAACCTTCCAGGTAAAAATGGCTTGTTATTAGCAAGAGAATTAACCAGCAACAATGAGTTAGGGTTAATATTTCTTACCGGTCGTGATAGCGATATAGATAAGATACTTGGTTTAGAAATTGGTGCTGATGACTATTTAACAAAGCCGTTTAATCCACGTGAATTAACAATTAGAGCGCGAAACATTCTTAACCGAATTGGTCAGACAAAGAATGAAATTGAAAAAGCAGTGATCACTTTCAATAAATGGTCACTCGATGGTAATTCAAGAAAGATGACTGCACCTGACGGACAGGTTTTATCTATACCACGTGGTGAATATCGCGCTTTACGCTTGTTAATTGAAAACACTGGCCAAATTGTTACTCGCCAGCAATTGATTAAAGAGATGACCGGCCGCGACCTTCGCTCAAATGATCGTACCGTCGATGTAACGATCAGGCGTTTACGCAAACATTTTGAGTCAGTACCCGATGCTGCTGAATTAATTAATACTATTCACGGTGAAGGATATCGTTTTATCGGCTCCGTTGATTAAGCACTTTAACAATAAATAATTAAAAAAGGGGAAGCAATAATTGCTTCCCCTTTTTAATTATCTTAATTCAATGGCTATTTTGATGCTAACCATGTTTCAAAAGCAGTAACGGCATGGTTATTTATCTCATTCAATTCAGAGATATATACTGATTTTTCTGGCCATTGCCCTGGTAGCTTTTCTATTGCCACCAACTTCGCATGAGCGGCTAACAAGCCAACACTGCCAGTAGCACCTTTCATTTTATGACAGCGTTCTTGCCATAATGCTTGTGACTCTTGTGCAATTGAATCGATAATTTCTTCGATATAGGTCTTTGATTGATCAACATATAAATCCAACATCTGTTGGACAATATCTTGCCCTAAACTGTCCAAATATCCATCTAATAAATTAACATCTAACTGTTCGGTATTATTCACAAAACCTACCTTTAATTATATTTATTGCGGCGTAATTTTCTTCATTGTAACAATATCAACGCCGATGTCATTAAACAAATGCCTTTCATTTACATTGCTTCAAAGTCATTTAAAAAGCATAAAACTTGATGAATATAGAGCCTTTCAATAACTTATCTTGTTAAGCGACTTAAAAAAGAACTGCTGCTATATCTGCAAAGAAATATGCGTTAGAATACGCGCCCTTAATAAGTTTGTTATGTACTGAAGTTTCAAAAAGCCCTTTGCATAACGTGTTAGAAATACTGGAGTAGAAATGTCCACATTAATGCCTGATATCGCCAATCACACCACAGCTCAAACCGAAGGTACCCTAGATTGGGTTGGAATGAGTAATATAGAAATGCCGATGATGGTTGCTTCGCAAGGTGAAAATGAGCGAATGGTTTCTGCTTTTATTGACGCGTTTGTAAACTTAAAAGAACCACAAGCAAAAGGCATTCATATGTCTCGCTTGTATTTATTGCTTGATGAACTTTCAACCAGTAATACTTTAGACTTTCAAAGCTTGGTCACTTTACTCGATGGTTTTATCAGTAGCCACCACGACCTTAGCGATAATGCTAAAGTTCAGTTCCGCTTTGATTATCACCTAAGAAGAAAATCATTAATCAGTGGTAAACAAGGCTGGAAAGCCTACCCAGTAACATTAACAGGTCGCTTAAATAAGGGAAAAGTCGATATTGAGCTAGCTGTTGATGTGAGATATTCATCGACTTGTCCTTGTTCTGCAGCCCTTGCTCGACAGTTAATTCAAAAAGCTTTTAAAGCAAAATTTCACGATCAAGATGCCGATTTAGATTCGATTCACGAATGGCTTGGCACAACGGAAGGTATTGTTGCTACGCCTCATAGCCAACGTTCTGTTGCTGAATTAAAAGTAAAATTAAATGCTAACACTAGTGAATTCCCTATTACTGCATTGGTCGATATTATTGAAGGTTGTTTAAAGACACCCGTTCAAGCTGCTGTGAAGAGAGAAGACGAACAAGAGTTTGCGTTACTTAATGGCCAAAACTTAATGTTTTGCGAAGACGCCGCTCGTCGTTTACAACACGCAATGAATAACACCGCTGAATATGATGACTTTTGGCTGCGCATCAACCACCTTGAATCTTTACATGCCCACGATGCAGTAAGTATTACCACTAAAGGTATTGAAGGTGGTTACCAACCATAAACTATTGATATTAATCTAGATAAAAATCAATAGCGAGCAAAGCCAGTAATATTTACTGGCTTTTTTATTGATGAATTTTCAGTACCTAGCGGCCATCTTGTATATACACCAATGAATAAAAGATGAATAATTGTGAAAATCAACATGACTCAACATCTCTCATCAGAAAAAATAAAAATGTAATTAAATTACAACAAAGTAAACAAAAATCATTCTCAACTCGCCAAAAGCAATTGATAACACCTCAAAAAATCTTCAATTAAATCAGAAAAACCAACAGTCGCAACAAATAACGAATAAAAACAACAAGTTGGATTAATGTATAAAAACTACGAGCAAATACTCTATTTTGATTGACCTTTTATCTATAAGTGTTTAATGTGAAGGGTTCCACCTGAGTGAAAACAGAGTATTTATGCATTATTTGTATAACTTTATTCCTTTAACATATTCTCTGTGCTCAAGTGGTTATTTCTTGAGGAGAAAATAACATCATGCTTTACGATCACAGCGTTCAAAAAGACAACTGCGGATTTGGCTTAATTGCTCACCAACAAGGTGAAGCAAGTCATAAACTGGTAAAAACGGCAATTCATGCCCTTGACCGCATGCAACATCGTGGCGGCATTGCTGCTGATGGTAAAACGGGCGACGGTTGTGGCTTGTTGATGCAAAAACCTGATACTTTCTTTCGAGCTATTGCCGAAGAAAACAACTGGAAGCTGGGCCGAAAATACGCTGTAGGCATGATTTTCCTCAATCCTGATCCTATTCAAGCCGAGTTAAGTAAAAAAATTCTTGAAGAAGAGTTAGCGCGTGAAACCCTAACCCTTATTGGCTGGCGCATAGTGCCTACTGATACTTCTATGTTAGGTGAGACGGCAGTCAATAACATGCCGCAATTAGAGCAAATTTTTGTTAATGCTCCTCCTGGCTGGAGAAACCGAGATTTAGAACGCCGCTTATTTATGGCACGTCGTCGTGCAGAAAAACGCATTGATGATAGCGTTTTTTATGTGGCGAGTTTATCGTGTTTGGTCACTATCTATAAAGGCTTAATGATGCCGGTAGATTTACCAAACTTTTATTTAGATCTTGCTGATATTCGCATGCAAACGGCCATTTGTGTTTTTCATCAACGCTTTTCAACCAATACTTCTCCGCAATGGCACTTAGCACAGCCTTTTCGTTACTTAGCTCATAATGGTGAAATTAATACAATTAAAGGCAATCGACAGTGGAGTCGTGCACGTACCCACATATTCAAATCACCTTTATTACCCGATCTTCAAGATGCAGCGCCCTTTGTTAATGAAAGTGGTTCTGACTCATCTTCACTCGATAACATGCTTGAATTATTCCTTGCTGGCGGTATGGATTTATACCGAGGTATGCGTTTGTTAATGCCTCCTGCTTGGCAAAATAGCCCGTTAATGGATGAAGACCTAAAAGCGTTTTACGAATTTAACTCTATGCACATGGAACCATGGGACGGTCCAGCCGGTGTTGTGGTTACCAATGGTCGTCATGTTGCCTGTAATTTAGATAGAAACGGCTTGCGTCCTGCTCGTTATGTTATTACTCGTGATGGTTTTATCACCCTTGCCTCTGAAGTAGGTATTTGGGATTATGGTGAAGATGAAGTGGTTGAAAAGGGTCGCGTTGGTCCAGGTGAAATGCTTGCCATTGATACTTACACCGGCAAAATATTCACTTCTACCGATATTGATGAAGAACTAAAAGTTCGCCACCCTTACCGTGAATGGTTGGACAAAAACATCCGCCGTTTAGTGCCCTTTCATCAACTCGATGCCGAACTAATTGGTAAGCGTATATTTGATGATAAAGGCATATCGCAATACCATAAAATGTTTAATTACAGTTACGAAGAAATTCATCAAATTGTGAAAACGTTGGCTGAAAATGGCATGGAAGCGACTGGATCTATGGGTGACGACACCCCAATGGCAGTACTTTCAAGTCAACCTCGTACAATTTATGATTATTTCCGCCAGCAATTTGCCCAGGTAACAAATCCGCCGATTGATCCATTACGTGAACGCTATGTTATGTCACTGGGTACCTGTATTGGTCGTGAACATAATGTCTTTAACGAAACAACGGGGCATGCTGACAGAATTTTATTCGCCACACCTATCTTAATGTACACCGGATTAAAGCAGCTACGTGAACTTGACCCTGAGCATTACCGCAGCGACACACTCAACTTAAACTACCCCACAGAAGAAGGTTTAGAAGCGGCTATTATCCGTTTATGTGATGAAGCCGAGACCTTAGTTCGTGATAAAAACACCGTTATCTTAGTACTTTCAGATCGCAAAATTGATAAAGGCTTGTTACCTATACCCGCAGCGATGGCCGTTGGTGCAGTACAACAACGCTTAGTTGAAACACAATTACGTTGTGACTCAAATATTATTGTTGAAACGGCATCAGCAAGAGATTCACATCACTTTGCTGTGTTATTGGGTTTAGGCGCCACCGCTGTTTATCCTTACCTTGCTTTTGAAACCATTGAACAATTAGTTGAGCAAGGGCAAATTGAATTAACCGCTCGCCAAGCCGTAATGAACTATCGTGATGGCATCAATAAAGGCTTGTTGAAAATATTATCTAAAATGGGTATTTCAACAATCGCCAGCTATCGTTGTGCAGGTTTGTTTGAAATTATTGGTTTGCATCAAAATATCATGCAAATATGTTTCCCTGATTTACCGAGTCGTATTCAAGGCGCTGATTTTTCAGATATAGAACAAGACAACATTAACCTTGCTCGCAAAGCCTTTTTAGCACATCAAAAAGTTAATCACGGTGGCTTACTTAAGTATGTACATGGCGGTGAATACCACGCTTATAACCCTGATGTTGTGACTTACCTACAAAAAGCAGTTCAATCTGGCGATTATGCCGATTATCGCCTGTTTGCTGATCAAGTAAATAATCGACCAGTAGCAACGTTACGTGACTTATTGGGCTTTAAAGAAGATACCCAAGCGATTGATATCAGCAAAGTAGAACCTGATACTGAAATGTTTAAACGCTTTGATAGTGCCGCTATGTCTATTGGTGCATTAAGTCCTGAAGCGCATGAAGCATTGGCAATTGCCATGAACCGTTTGGGCGGTTATTCAAATTCAGGTGAAGGGGGTGAAGACGAACGCCGCTTTGGTACTGTAAAAAATTCACGTATCAAACAAATTGCTTCGGGCCGATTTGGAGTGACACCGCATTACTTAGTTAATGCCGATGTACTACAAATAAAAGTCGCTCAAGGCGCAAAGCCCGGTGAAGGTGGTCAATTACCCGGTGATAAAGTTTCACCGTTAATTGCTAAGTTGCGCTTTTCAGTACCCGGTGTGACCTTGATTTCTCCACCACCACATCATGATATTTATTCAATTGAAGATTTAGCTCAGCTTATTTTCGATTTAAAACAAGTTAACCCTAAAGCGGTGATTTCAGTAAAACTGGTTTCAGGACCTGGTGTTGGCACTATCGCTTCTGGCGTTGCTAAAGCTTACGCCGATTTTATTACCATTTCAGGTTACGACGGTGGTACTGCAGCTAGTCCATTGAGTTCGGTTAAGTATGCCGGTTGTCCATGGGAGTTAGGTTTAGCCGAAGCACACCAGTCATTAGTGACTAACGGTTTACGTCATAAGGTACGTTTACAAGTTGATGGCGGATTAAAAACCGGTATCGATATTGTTAAAGCAGCAATTTTAGGTGCAGAAAGCTTTGGTTTTGGTACCGCGCCTATGGTCACTCTGGGCTGTAAATTCTTACGTATCTGTCATTTAAATAATTGTGCTACAGGTGTTGCAACACAAGACGATGTTTTACGTGAAAAATTCTTTAAAGGTTTACCTGAGCAAGTAATGAACTACTTTAAGTTTATTGCCCAAGAGGTGCGTGAAATTTTAGCCCGTTTAGGCGTTGAAAGCTTAACCGCGATAATTGGTCGAACCGACCTACTAGTTCAACTAACAGGTTTAACAGCTAAACAGCAAAAATTAGATTTATCGCCAATTATTGCACCCGTTGTAGCGGGTGCTGATACGGCTCTTTATCAAACAGAAGGAAATAATCCTTTTGACAAAGGCGTGTTGAATAAAGAAATATTGGCGGCTTGTACTGATGCTGTTTCGCATAGCGCAGGCGGTGAGTTCCGTTTTTCTATACAAAACACTGATCGCTCTGTCGGTGCATCATTATCGGGTGAAATTGCTCGTCATCATGGTGACCAAGGTATGGCGTCATCTCCTATTAAAATTTATCTTAATGGCACCGCTGGCCAAAGTTTTGGTGTTTGGAATGCTGGTGGCTTAGAAATGACCCTGACCGGTGATGCCAATGATTACGTTGGTAAAGGAATGACTGGCGGTAAGCTAACTATCAAACCACCTAAAGGTGTTGAGTATTTAAGTCATAAAACCATGATCATGGGTAATACTTGTTTATACGGCGCAACCGGTGGCAGACTTTATGGCTGTGGCCGTGCGGGTGAGCGCTTTGCTGTGCGTAACTCGGGTGCTCATGCCGTTATTGAAGGCACAGGTGATCACGCTTGTGAATACATGACGGGTGGCATAGTGACCATTTTGGGCCAAGTCGGTGTAAACTTTGGTGCAGGTATGACCGGTGGTTTTGCTTATGTGTTTGATGAGTCTGATGATTTAGATATTCGCTTAAATAGCGAATCAATCGAGTTATTACCAATAAGTGACCTGACTATTCATCAAGAACATTTACGCGGAATTATTAATCAACATTTTGATGAAACAGGCAGTGCGCGCGCTCAAGAAATATTAGCTGACTTTGATGCCTACGCACCGCGATTTAAATTAGTTAAACCTACGGCAACCGATGTTAAAACCTTATTAGGTCATCGTAGTCGTTCATCTGCTGAACTTCGCGTTCAAGCACAGTAGTCGTGTCGAGAATGCGAGTTAAGGAAACACAGTATGAGTAAAAATGTTTATCAATTTATCGATGTTAAGCGCATCGATCCGCCTAAAAAAGCGATTGAACAACGTAAAATAAATTTTGTTGAGATCTATCAGCCATTGGGTACCGACCAAAGTGCTGGCCAAGCAGACCGTTGTTTAGATTGTGGTAATCCCTATTGTGAGTGGCAGTGTCCCGTGCACAATTATATTCCACAATGGCTAGAGTTAGTTACCGAAGGTAAGATTTTTGAAGCTGCTGACTTATGTCATCAAACCAATAGCTTACCAGAAATGTGTGGCCGTGTTTGCCCACAAGACAGACTCTGTGAGTCTGCCTGTACGTTAAACGAAGATTTTGGTGCTGTTACTATTGGTAATATTGAGAAATACATTACCGATACTGCGTTTGCACAAGGGTGGAAACCTGACTTATCGGACGTAGTAAAAGTGAACAAACGTGTTGCTGTGATTGGTGCTGGCCCTGCCGGTTTATCTTGTGCTGACGTTCTAACACGTAATGGTATCGACGCTGTTGTTTACGACAAACATGCTCAAATAGGGGGTTTGCTAACTTTTGGTATTCCATCGTTCAAACTTGAAAAAGATGTTATTCAAACGCGTCGTGAAATCTTTGAAGGCATGGGCATTGAATTTCGATTAAATGTTAATGTCGGTGTTGATATAACCATTGATTCATTAAGTGAAGAATACGACGCAGTATTTTTAGCACTCGGTACCTACACGGATATGACCGGTGGCTTTGAACACGAAGGCGCTGCTGGTGTTTATACCGCACTTGATTTCTTAATTGGTAATACGCAGAACCTAATGAAAATTACTGAAAATGCTAAACCCTTTGTCAGTTTTGAAAATAAGAAAGTCATTGTACTCGGTGGTGGTGATACGGCAATGGATTGTGTACGTACCTCAATTCGTCAAAGTGCTACCGAAGTGACCTGTGCTTATCGTCGTGACGAAGCCAACATGCCAGGTTCACCACGTGAAGTTCAAAATGCTAAGGAAGAAGGTGTTAACTTTCAATTTAACATACAACCTCTTGATATTGCTATTGATAAAGATGGTAAAGCCTGTGGTGTTAAATTTGTAAAAACTCAACTAGGTGTTGCGGATGCGAAAGGCAGAAGAAGTCCAGAACCGATAGCAGGTAGTGAGTTTATTATGGAAGCTGACGCGGTCGTCATTGCTTTTGGTTTCTTACCTAGCCCACCACAATGGATGAAAGATGCCGGCGTTGAAATAGATAAACGTGGACTAGTTTTAGCCGCTGATAATAGCGAGTTTGCCTTACAAACCACTAAGCAAAATATTTTTGCTGGCGGTGATATGGTACTAGGTTCAGACCTTGTTGTTACGGCCGTTGATCAGGGTCGAAAAGCGGCGATTGGCATTTTAGACTTCGTACTGAGTTAACTATATTTGATGTTTATTTTAAAAAGCAGCCTAGGCTGCTTTTTTTATGCCTAAATTTAATAATATAACCACCCGTTCAAATAAAGTGAGCTATATTGATAAAGATAAAATAAAAATCTTAGTTAAGGTTTATAAATAGTATTATGACCAAGTACGGTGCGGATACTAAAAATGTATATATGATTAAATTTTATAAAAACTATATCGCTATTTTAACAATAAATTTTTTCTTTTCATTGATACCCTTTGAAGGTAAGACTGATGAAATAGAGGTTGTTACCGAGTATTTAGAGCCTTATCAAATTAAAAATTCCGATGGTAGCTTGGGTGGTTTTTCTCCCGATGTAGTCGCAGCATTATTTAAAATAACTAAAGACCATCCTAAGATTCAAATAATGCCTTGGGCAAGGGCATACGAGGTTGCACTTAATAACCCTAATATTTTAATTTACTCTATTGCTCGAACAAAACTTAGAAATAAAAAATTTCATTGGATTGGTGCACTTAAAGAAGAACGCTTATACTTTTGGGGATTAAAAAAACATTACACGAAAGCTAACTATAAAGTAGCGGCATTAAAAAACCTTAAGATTGCTGTTTCTAGAAACTCTAACTCAGCACAGTATTTAATCGCTCAAGGCTTCTCCAATATTTATCAACTCGCTAACGAGCGACAAAATATGGATATGTTATTTATCGATAGAGTTGATCTAATACTAGCGACACAAATCACCATAGAAACAAGGGCTAAAAACCTCGGCTATGACTTTAATAAACTACAAAGATTACACGAAGTAGCCGCTTTAAATAATAAACTCAGTATTGCCTTTAGTCTTGAGACTGCACCAACATTAATAAAAAAATATCAAGCGGCATTTCAACAGTTAGTAACCAATGGTCAACTTGCAAAAATTAAAGAAAAATGGAAATTATATTAATAATTGTTAGCTTAGTATAAATAAAAGTTCATTCTTTAAGCGCTTAAAAATATACTAGCTACCTGATTGCACGTTTGGCATAATTACCTTAATTTTACATTCAGTTAACGGACAACAATATGATCCACAGTATGACGGCTTTCTCTCGCTTTGAAGTAAAAGGAGATTGGGGCAATGCAGTTTGGGAAATTCGCTCTGTAAATCAACGATTTTTGGAAACTCATTTCCGCTTACCAGAACAGTTTCGTAGCATTGAACCCGCCTTACGAGAACGTTTTCGCAAACAGTTAAACCGTGGCAAAGTCGAGTGTAGCCTTCGTTTCAATGCTAACCCATCAGCAAAAAACAATTTGTCACTTAATAAAGGTTTAGCTGAACAACTGCTGCAGCATGCAAGTTGGATCAACGAGCAAACACTTAATAGCCAATTAAATCCTTTAGAAATAATGCGCTGGCCTGGTGTCATGGAAGCTGAAGAAGCAGATATGACCAGTATTCAAAAAGAAATATTGGAAGGCTTTGAACAAGCGTTAAAAGACTTTATCGATGCTCGGACAAGTGAAGGAGAAAACTTAAAAGTATTACTTGAACAACGTCTTGAAGGTATTGTTGAACAGTCAGACAAAGTAAAAGCATTTATGCCAGAAATTATCGCCTGGCAACGTAAGCGGATCACCGATAAATTCACCGACGCGAAAATTGAGCTTGATTCAAGCCGTGTTGAACAAGAGCTAGTCTTACTTGCGCAAAAAATGGATGTTGATGAAGAAATTGATCGCCTCTTTAGCCATGTTAAAGAGACAAGAAGCATTCTTAAAAAAGGTGGTGCACAAGGTCGTCGTTTAGATTTTATGATGCAAGAATTTAATCGTGAAGCGAATACCTTAGGTTCTAAATCAATTAATGTTGATATCACCAATGCTGCCGTTGAACTAAAAGTACTTATCGAGCAAATGCGTGAGCAGATCGCGAATATAGAATAATAGTTAAGTAGATTTATTCTTTCAAAAGCCATAGCAAACTATGGCTTTTTTTATAGCTGATAAAGCAACTTAACATAGTAAATATAGACATAGCTTGCTATAACATCAGCAAAGATTTTTGTCAGGGAACTTTAAATATGATCACACTATCCGCTGAGCAATGCCGCATTATTGGCGTAATGCTTGAAAAAGAAACCACAACACCTGAACAATATCCACTGTCATTAAATGGTATTACCCTAGGCTGTAATCAAAAAAGTAACCGTGAGCCGGTAACGAGTTTTTCTGAAAGTGATGTGCAAAACTTAGTTGATGAATTGGTAGAAATGAATCAATTAATGGTAGATCGAAAAGCGTCCGTAAGAGTTAATAAATATTTTCATCGTTTCTGTGATACTGAGTTTGGTCATTTAAAATTTACCCGCCAGCAAAAAGCCATTATTTGTGTGTTATTGCTAAGAGGCCCGCAAACTCCGGGAGAGTTGAGAACTCGGACCAATCGTTTGGCTGACTTTACCGATGTCAGTGAAGTTGAAACGACTTTGCATCAGTTGCAAAATTTAAACGGTAAGATATTGGTCAAAAAACTAGCGCGAGAGCCTGGCAAGCGAGATTCTCGCTACGTGCATTTACTTTCAGGTACCGATGAAGCTCAATTAGCTGAGATTAGCACCGTCAAACTGGACGATATATCATCTGAAAATCAGCCTATTCTAGAGCAAAGAGTAGCAGATCTAGAAAAGCAAGTTACCGTATTAAGCGAACAAGTATCATGCCTTACAAGATTACTTGAAAATAAGTAATTAACAATTTAATGCGCATGCAGACCTATGGTAAAGCATATACACTGCAGATGACTCCATTATCCATGTTCAACAAGAGAGACTTGCTTAATTGTCTCGCTTAATTCATTGAGGTCATGAACGACAACATCTGCCAACTTTTCATAGCTTGCTGTTATACCATAATTGATAAGGCAAGACATGGTGTTGGCATTTTGCGCCGCTTGCAAATCATATAAATAGTCACCAACATATAATAAGTTTTCCGGGGCTATCTGCCACAGCTCGGCTAAATGTAATAACGCATCAGGAGCCGGTTTAGCTTTGTGGTCTTCTCTGGTTAATAATATCGCTATATCGATATCATTATTTTTGATTTTTATCGTCGCTGCTTGTCGACAATTTCTGGTAACAATCGCGCAAGGTAAAGATAACTCAGCTAACAAAGTTAAAATTTGGTCGGTGCCCGCCAACTTCTTTGCCGTCAGAGCATCATTAATTTCATACTCTATTACTAGCTCATTAGCTTCGACTTGATGATTTGCGGGTAAAGCATCAATAAAGTCTAATAAATCTATGCCTTTCGGACAACCTAAAGAAGCTCTTATACTGTCAAAATCTAAAGATGAAGAGACCAAGGTGTTGTCGAGATCAAATATAATGCCCAACGGTTTATGTGCTAACAATACTGTATTACTCCTCAATTTCGAACAAAATCATTGAGTGTAATAATGATATTGGCTGTGATTAGCAATTTATTACACTGGGTTGTTCTTACAACCATTAATAATACGTGGCAATAGCGAATTCAGATCAGACTTATCAATTAGCCATTGAAAAGTTTATCTCCTCGTTAGCATCTAATCATCACACAGCTAAAAGGGAATACCTTTATCCCCTTTCAGCGCTCTCCTAATAAAAAAATGACTAAATAATAGACTCCTGCCAACGGTGTTTAATATGCTCTGCAACTCGAAAGGCATTGGCATAAATGGTAAATGTGTAAGGCACACTGCCCCCTGTGGGCATAAATGAGCCATCGGTAACATATAAATTATTGACTTCATGGGCTTGGCAGTATTTATTCAATACTGAGGTTTTGGGGTCATTACCGAACCGGCAACCTCCAGCCATTAAGTTTGTTGGTGGGTAGCTACTTACAGAGCTAGTAATATTTTTTGCGCCCATACTTTCAAGCAACTTCTCGCCTTTCTTAGCGAGATACTCTCCAACCACCATATCGTGCTGGTGTGCGCCAATTCTTACCTTGGCAACGGCTTGCCCCCATTTGTCGGTGACTTCCGTGTCTAAACTAACAAAACAATCGTCGGTGGGTAACCAGTCATTAAAGACTTCAAAACGTAAGGTTTTATAGGAGGTAAATTCTTCTTTTAAGTTTTTCTGTAATTGCTCGCCCCACACCAATTCATTTTCATCATTGAATTGTTGCCCTTGTGCACGAGCAATAGGATTTTGATAAAAGAGAAAGTCTATGGTGCCGCCTTTCGCTTGACCTTGTTGATTAGCACCAGAGAAACTTTTATCGTCAATTTGATACCAGTCTTGCAAAGCACGATTTATAAAAGGGCCAACTTGCTTTAATTGGGCTTGCTTTTCAGTGGTTAAATCAGCAAACAAAAAGTCACCCTTGCCGGTACCACCGCCGCTAAACACTAAGTTTTTACCGACCTGCCCGCTATTGTTCGCCAGCCCTTGTGGAAACTTTTTCCCTTTTGAAGCGAGTAATAAACGTGATGTCTCCACCGCTTGGCAAGCCACCACATAAATTTTTGCTGTTGCTGTTTGCTCTCGACCTTGTGAGTCGTAATAATGAATGGCAGATATTTTACCTTCATCATCACTCGCTATATGATAAACCTTAGCATTTGCTTTTATGGTTAAATTTCCCGTTGCCACGGCATGGTTTAACAAAGCAGCTCGACCACTACCTTTTGCGCCCGTTGAACAACCATAACTACTACAATACCCTGAGTATTCGCAGCTTTTTCGTCCCATGGCTGGAGTCGATAAGATGGCACGAGGAACGGGCATTGAATGATAGCCAATATTTTTTGCTGCTTTGTCAATCCAGTCTGAGACTTGATGATCAACTAATGGCGGGTAAGGAAAATCCGTTGAACGTGGCTCTTGGTGTGGATGTGAAACAACTTTCCCCGAGACACCAACATCTCGTTCTACTTGGGCATAAAAAGGTTCAAGCTCGTCGTAGCTGATTGGCCAATCGACAATATTAGCGCCTTCAATATCACCAAAGGTTGACTTTAATTTAAAATCTACGGGTTTTAAACGATGAAAATAACCGCTCATAAAGTTAGATGAGCCACCGACAACATTACCGTTCCAAAAGCTCCAACCCGATTCACTTGTTGGCTCGCCTTGCCAATAGTTTTCTCCGTCAGCGGTTTGATATTCCTCTTCAATAACATGCTGTTCATCAGCCAGTTTTGGGTTATAGGAATCACGTAAACTAATGGCTAATTCATCTTTGAAAAATTCTTTCTCGGTTAACCACGGACCTTTTTCCAGTATTAATACTTTAGCACCCGCTTTCGCTAACGTATAAGCGACAGGTGAGGCCCCAGCACCACTGCCGACTATGCAAATATCAAAACTCATGCTTTGTTACTTCCCTTAACTGTCGACAACTTTTTATTTGCTAACAGGTCTTTTGATTGAATGATGTTATTGGCGCTTTTATCACCGGCCACTGACCGTTTAGGTAACTCGAAATAACGTTGGCCCACTTCAGGTAATGGGAAGCCCGCTTGGTGTTCTAACCATTGCCACCCCATACCTTTTGGATTGCCCCCATAAGCAGGTGGCGATAGCATGGCTTCAAAAATATAACCCAATAGATTATTCAGCCAGTTTTCTCCCGCTCTCGAGCCGCTAATACCTCGTAACATGGTTTCTTTTTCGACTGTACTTAATTCAGTGAAAGTTTTTTGTAATTGGTTTTGTGTGTAGCCATTTAACCAACCAACACCTTTAAAGATAAAGTCAATTTCACTTTTTTCTGTCGGTTGTTGATAGACAACATTATATAAATAAATAACAACGTTTAATTGTTTCGCACTTGGGCCACTGCTCGATTCTGGTAGCAAATGGTCAAGCACTGCATTCAGCGTTAACCAAGGATCAGCCTGCAAAGTTTCCAGTAATTTATCTTTCTCATTTTGACTGAATGCCAAAGCAGGAAGTGTAGCGATTGCCGTTGCTCCCGCTGCTGATTTCAATAATCTACGACGAGAAAATTTATGTGATAACCACGTAGGTGTTTGATAGTTTTTATCAAAAAAGCTGTTGATTTTATTTAATGCTGACACTGACATTTATTTACCCTTTTGTCGCACTGCTTTGCCATTTATTAAGAAAGGCTAACCACTGTTTTTTAGAATATTGTTCACCAACGAGCAATTCGGCGGTATCTTTTGATAAAATCATTTTACCGCTGCTTGTTGAGACATACATATGAGGATAGCCTAAAACGGGTGGTAACGATTTCATAAATGCTTCGTTTTCATTACTGTCACTAACGCTTACTTTTAACAAAACAAACTCGTTATGAAGCTTTTGATAAACCTCTGGATTTTCAACCAAAAACGCATCCATTTTTTTACACCAAGTGCACCAGTTGCCGCCAATTTCAATTAGCACATTGCGCTGAGTTTGTTGGGCGAGCTTAATTGCCGCATTCGCATCTTTAAAGGGATCACTTTTGTCATCATAGACTTTACTGTATTTCGGTAAATCATCAGCGTTAATCGCTGCGGCGGGTGTTGTTAGCAAAAAAGAGGTGAAGATAACAAGCATTAAAACAGCAAAGCTTTTCATAAATAGACTCAATAAAAAATAGGATATTGTAAAGTACGGCTAAATAGACCTTAGTTAGATTAACTATATTTCAAATTGTTTTCACGTCATTATGTCAAATTTGTTGCTGAACGATTATAATGCGCAACAATTATTTCACCATAGGTATAGCAACATGCGTCCAAGCGGCAGAACTCCAGGTCAAATACGTCCTGTAACCATTACTCGTCAATTTACTACTCATGCTGAAGGTTCAGTATTAATTGAATTTGGCGACACCAAAGTTATTTGTACTGCCTCGGTAGAAGTCGGTGTACCGCGCTTTTTAAAAGGGCAAGGTAAAGGTTGGATCACTGCAGAATATGGCATGTTACCTCGCTCTACCCACACTCGTATGCGCAGAGAGGCCGCTAATGGTAAACAAAGTGGTCGTACCTTAGAAATATCTCGTTTAATCGCTCGTGCATTGCGTGCGGCTGTCGATTTAAAAGCCCTAGGTGAAAATACCATTAGTGTTGATTGTGATGTTATACAAGCTGATGGTGGAACACGTACTGCTTCAATTACCGGTGCTTGTGTCGCATTAGTCGATGCTTTAAATTATATGCGCGCTAAAGATATTATTAAAACTAACCCGTTAAAACACATGATAGCAGCAGTTTCTGTTGGTATTTATAAAGGTGAAGCTGTTTCAGATCTTGATTACCCAGAAGATTCTGCTGCCGATACCGATATGAATGTCGTTATGACAGACACAGGTAAATTGATTGAAATTCA
Organism: Colwellia hornerae; assembly: GCF_007954355.1. Lineage (GTDB taxonomy): Bacteria > Pseudomonadota > Gammaproteobacteria > Enterobacterales > Alteromonadaceae > Colwellia_A > Colwellia_A hornerae. The sequence goes on along the minus strand of NZ_VOLR01000011.1, from coordinate 92,472 downwards.
AGGAACAGCCGAAGAAGCGCCGTTTAGTTTTGATGAAATGCACAACATGCTAGCTTTAGCAAAAGACAGTATTAATGAGCTATTTGACATACAAAAGTTAGCGCTTAACTAAACACTCTTATTAAAATGGGAATAATGATGAAAGATTATCAACGTGAATTTATTGAATTTGCTCTAGCGAAAGAAGTATTACGCTTTGGTGAATTCACTTTGAAGTCAGGCCGTACCAGTCCATATTTTTTTAATGCCGGCTTATTCAATACTGGTGGCGATTTAGCACGTTTGGGTCGTTTTTACGCACAGGCACTCGTTGATTCTACTATCGAGTTTGATTTACTTTTCGGTCCAGCTTATAAGGGCATTCCGATTGCAACTACCACAGCAGTAGCATTAGCTGATCATCACGGTATGGATATGCCTTATTGCTTTAACCGTAAAGAAGCAAAAACTCACGGTGAAGGTGGCAGCTTAGTTGGCTCACCTTTACAAGGTAAAATAATGTTGGTTGACGACGTTATTACTGCGGGTACCGCTATTCGTGAATCAATGGAAATTATTAAAGCCCATGGCGCTGAATTATCAGGTGTATTAATCGCTCTTGACCGCCAAGAAAAAGGTCAAGGTGAGTTATCTGCTATTCAAGAAGTTGAACGTGACTTTGGTACGCAAGTTATCGCGATTGTAACCTTAGCAGATGTTGTCACTTACCTTGAAGAGAACCTTGCTTTGCAACCTGCATTAGCGAAAAGTTTAGCCGGCATTAATACATACCGTGAAAATTACGGTATCTAGCTAATAACCATTAAAATTTCTTTAGCTTAACTAAACAAGCACAGTAAAACGCCTCATTATTTATTAATAATGAGGCGTTTTTATTTATAGGGTAATAATTAAGAGGCTTTAGGCGGTTAATTGGAAATGAAAACTAGGTTCTTTTTCATAAGCTGTCGTTATGCCAGAATAAAGGCTTTCAATTCTTAATGCTCGCTCATCAACAGCGCTATCACGGTTAGGTACAATTTCGTCCTGAGACGCTAACGTGCGATTAACTAGTGTATCAAAATCTTCTGTTTCTTGATTTTCTTCTGCTGAAAAAACATCGCTAGACTTACCTTGAATCGTGGTATTTTTTGCTTCACTGCTGTCTGCTAAGCTAATCGCGACCAGTTCTGTTTGCGCTTGTAAAATAGCTTTTGATGCTGAAGCCGCAACACGGGTGTCTTGGATTGAAGGATCAGCAGGTGCTAATGCAGCGGCATAGACCTTTTGCATTTTGCTAATGGTCGCTCTTGGATCACCATTAACCGTAGAAAGGTCTACTGAAACCTCACCACCAACAGCATACTTTTTTCCGTCAGGACCCGTTTCAAAAGTATAAGAAGGCGAACCTGTCGATGCGCCCCCGACAGAAGCATGCGCTAGTTCATGAGCACGTACTTCTTGATCTCTTAGTTGCAGCTCATTAATAATTCTTTGTTCGGTAAAAGCTTCTCGACTGCTAGCAGCAGTGCCATCAGGAGACCCTGTTGAACTTTGACCGTTCTCACTGTCATCTTCAATAGCATCTTCGTTTGCATAAAAACCGTCAGTTGTCGACTGTTGGTCCGATGAACCACTTTCGCGGTTGCTATCACCGTTAATGGTCTTGGTTGCTGATTCAGCTTGTTTACGAATGCTTTCAAAATCAACATTTTCGTTATTCTGTGCGGGTGTTCTGCCTCTTTCTTTATCAGACGCTACCCCTTTTTCTGCTGGGGACTGGCTTGAGGCCGTTGGTTTTGTAATAACTTCACGGATATTATTTTCACGACGCAAGCTATCCGTTTGCGGATTAACCGCGGTAGGGATAGACAGGGTAGGCGTTTGCGGCGTGATATTCATTAATTATGCTCGAACGTCTAATAACGTACCTAAGGTTTCATCAGCCGTTTGAATAACATCGGCTGAAGCTTTAGCTTGAAACTCTGCGACTTTTAAATCAACGACGGCTTTGCTAAGGTCAGTGGACTCTGCTGAACTGGCATTCTTATTTGCTGTATCTGGGGTGGCTGCATTATCAGTGTTATTTTCTTGGCCAATACCAAAATCTTCAGGGCTAACCGCTAAGTTAGCTGTAATATCTGCTGCCGCTTCTGTTACATCGCCTTGCGCTTTTTGAAAGCCTTGTAGACCACTTGCTAATGCTGATTGTATTTCCATAACAAACTCCTCTGTACCCATTAACAGCATATTAATGAACAAATAATGTAAATACTTAACTTAAATACCCAGCTTAAGTACTCAATTTTTGCTATTAAATCCTGAAACACCTTTGTTCAATTATCATACAATATGATCAAAAAGTAAAGCAGCGATTTATCCATCGATACGCCTATCTAAAGGTGCTAGCCAAGTAGTGACTGTTTCTATAAACGCCTCAGGGTGAGAAATAAAAGGCGCATGTGATGCTTGTTCAAAAATAACAACATTACTGTTAGGTGATAATGCCGTAATAGCTGCAATGGCCTTACGCGGCACTAGGCCATCAAGTTTTCCGTATAAACGTAAAAATGGTATCGATATTTGAGCAAGACTTTCGCGCTGATCGACTGTTGTCAGTAATTTTAGCGACTCATCTAAAGTTGTTTTTGTTGGCTGCGGAAACCCCATAACGAGTTCTCGTAACAACTTAATATCATGACGCAAATGAGGACTGCCCATCGCTTGAATTTTTAAAAAGTTGTTAATCGTCTTGGTGGTGTCTTCTGCTAGTTGTCGATGAAATAAAGTTAAAACATTAGGCTTAATACCTAACCAATTTTCTTGCTCAACGAAACAAGGCGAACTAGCGACAGTGATTAATGCTTTTACTTGCTTTGGAAAATTCAATGCTATTTCACTAGCAACTAAGCCCCCTAACGACCAACCTATATATACCGCGGGTTTGGCTACAGATCCCTGTATCAAGGTTGCAATTTCAGCTAAGGTATAAGGAAATAATGAGTGTTCTAAATTGGCACCAAAACCAGGCAAATCAACGGTGATCACTTCAAAGTACTCTTTTAATACCTCAACACTAGGTTGCCAAACGCCTGAGTTTAACCCCCAGCCATGAATAAATACGAGCGGAAGTCCACGCCCTTGACTCGATATTTTTAAAGTTTCTGCCATGCTCATAATAGAGAGTGTTACCGTTAATTTTGATTAAACGAAAGTTAGCGACAGTTTACTTAAAGAAGGTATTAAATGGAATTTAACCAGCTAAAATTTACCCGATATTTAAAACAAAAGTCATTTTGCTTTATCGATCGTTTACAATCTTTTAAAGCACAACTGAGTTGTTGTGACTTATGTGGTGGTCGCTGTCAAAGCCAAGCCATAATTTGTGATTTTTGCTTGGCTGATTTACCACTTTTTGATTTAAGGCAGTTACATGGAAATTTATTGACCTGGCCGGCAATAAACACCTTGTTACCCAAAAGAATCTTTGATCAGTTAATTTCAGTATCTCCTTATCAATGGCCCATTGACTTATGGGTTAGACAACTGAAGTATCATGGCCGTTTTGAATTAGTGGCTTTACTGAGTACTTTGTTATTTAAACAATGGAAAAGTTCGTTGTCCGATGAAAATAAATCCTATAAAAACCGACTTCATCAACCTTTACTATTATCAGTACCAATACACTTAAAAAAGTGGCAAACACGGGGCTTTAACCAAGCTCACTTATTGGCAAAAAGTTTTGCCCACCTTGCACAAATGGCGTATTACCCAGATGCATTACAGCGTATAAGTAACAATAAAAGCCAAGCGGGTCAAACAGGTGTTACCCGCCGTAAAAATTTACGTCATGCTTTTAAACTTTCAAGCGAGTTTCTAGACAATAAAAGTAATCAACAATCTCGATTACCTGAACACATATTGCTCCTCGATGATGTGGTAACAACAGGTTCTACATGTAATGAAATTTGCCGTTTACTGAAAGCTAATGGTGTTAAAAAAGTTACCGTATTAAGTCTTTGTTTATCGTTACCTAATCATTAATGAGTCGCTGAAGCGCTAAAGGCTTTGGCAAAAAATAAGCTGTTTGCTATTAACTTTGCACTGCCTAACCAATAGCCTCGAAAAGCTAAATTGTCAGTACTGGCAATCACTCGCCCATTGCCATAATCATGCGCGACTATAGCTGCAGAATTTGCTACTCGGTTGACCATGTTTTTATCAGCATAGCCGCTCAATAACGGCCGGGCATTATAGTTTGCCACTGAGATAAAAGGCTTTGAACTATGCTGCAAGATTAATGTACTGTTGCGAAATAGCGGTAAACGATTATCCGTATAACCATAAGCTAATGGATGCGAGGTATCGAGTGTTGACTCAAAGATGGCGCCAGCAATACGTTTACGTCCAGCCAGTTTATCTTTGTCTTGATAGCGTAAATCATCAGTATCAAATAACTGGTTAATTTCATTAGTAGTCACAAAATTCATCGCCAGTAATTGATATTCCGACAAAAATTTAGCGCCACGCTTTTGCCCAAAAATAACACCACCACTCTTTATCCATGCCGCTATTTTATCAGCATCATCTTGACCAAGAGAGTCGTATTTTCCATCGACCATAATGATATGACTATAAACACTTAACTCAATTTTTGCTAAACGCTGCTGCTCTACAACTGTTACAGGGATTGACAGAGTATCATCGAGATAAAATAACATCTCGGCACTTTCGTATTGAGAAACGCCTTTACCACCCAGCATTAAAACCTTCACCGGTGCTAATAACTGCAAAGAGCCACTGCCTATATCTATACCTTTAACGGTTAATCCGGTAGACAAACTGTTAATAGGAATATCAATTTCTTGACTACTTTGCGTGACAATATCTCGCCAATTTAATTGCGTTTGTATGCCGGCAGGAATAATAATACTGCCGCGAGCAAAGTACTTATTAGACATCTTGCCATCAATTTTTAATCGTGACGAAAAAGGTTTTGTGGCAACTTTTGCCTTAATGCCTTTATTAAGCAGGTCATTGAGTAATTTTGGCGCTAAAAAATGATGCCACTCAAATGCATAGGCATACGCTTGTGGCTCAATACTGCTGTTATCGGCAATTTTTGTTGGCTTTTCCCAGGCATTGTCTGCCAATTTTAGTCCCCAGGTACGACCCACCCGATAAAAGTCTATATCCATTGCCAGTGGCATTGTCCAACCCGAAACATCATAGAAGGTATTGTCTTCGAACTGAGTTTGCTGAGAAAACAACGCTTGAACAACTCGATACTGACGCTGGTCTAATGGCACATAAACGCTGTGCTCTTTCGCATAAACAACGCCGGCTAAACGAAAATCTTCAGTGAGTGGATAGGCCTTAATCTGATGTTGTTTTAATTTATCGAGTAAGACATTTAAGCGATAAAGATCATGGGTTTCATGTAATAAGTAGCCGCTAAAACTTTCTTTATTAGCCAACTTTTCTGACTCTTTATAAAAGTTTTTCTGATAACTGAGTAGCTTGGCCTTATGTTGCCATGCCCCCTCAATGGTAGAGAGTGAAGTTAACACGTGATTTTGAATACCAAATTCAAAAGTTAATAAACCATTATCACTATTTTGTTGCATACCTCGACTACTTGCTTGTTCAAATAAAATACCGACTCCACCGTTAATATCTGGATAAGTAGAGCCTTTGCCATAATAAAAATCATCGAAATTTTCTTCGCTAAAGTAAAGGCGATTAGATTTATCTAATGCCGCGGCATGAAAAGTCGCCAAAAGCTTTGTCAATGCACTATTAGCACTGGGGGTTAATGGATGGGTACGTGTTGGAATGCCCGGCTGAAAAAAGTAACTATTATTTGCCCCCATCTCATGAAAGTCACCTAATACGTGGGGCTGGTATTGGTGAAAATACGCTAATCTATTTTGGCTTTCTTTTTGTGCGAGTAATAGCCAATCACGATTAAGATCAAAACCAAAATGATTAGTACGACCGGTGAGCCAACCTTGGTGATGTTCGATATGATTGGGATCCGCATTAGGTGTACTGCCACGATGCATATTTGCCCATTGCACAAATCTATCCATGCCATCAGGATTTATACTTGGCTCAATAACAATCAAGGTGTTTTCTAGCATTTTTTTTATATCAGCATTTTCACTTGCTGCTAAGTGATATGCCACGACCATCGCTGCATTAGCGCCACTAATTTCATCACCATGCACGCTGTAGCCAAGCCAAATGACTAGCGGTAATGTTGAGTCTCCAGCTGCAGCCGTTGTCGATTTTTTCGCTAATATCTCATTCAAATTAGCTAGATTAGCTTTAGAAGAAACAGTTAATAACACTTGCTGGCGTAGCTCTTGCGTTTGTCCAATATCGGTCAATGTTATCCGTTCTGAACTACTTGCTAATACTTTTATGTAGTTAAGGAGTTGATCATGACGGATATGTCGTTCGCCAATACCAAAGCCTAATGAGCTTTCGGGGGTAGGAATAGCTTGATTGTAAGTGTGATCGGTTGGCAAATAGTTGGTAACTTTTGCCGCATGGCTCATGGGTAACAAAGTAAAAAAACCGACCAGCACGGCTAAAAACAATCGTGGTAACATAAAAAATATCCTTGAATTCAATAGCAATAAAATACCAAAATCTATCGAAACACACCAGAATAACTGTCTCTTTTTATCATATGGTTAGTTCAATTAACTATAATTTCACTAGCGTATAGGTAGATAACAGCGTAAAATATTAATACCTGACTAAATTAGTCAGGTATTAATATTTTCAATCTTTAAGGTCCGTGAGAAACTTTAGAGAAATTTTGGCTACAAGTGTAAGAGAGTAATAACCGTGATGATCAATATTTCCGAAACAGCACAATCGCATTTCGCTAAATTATTAGAACAACAAGCTGAAGGCACAAGTATCCGTGTATTTGTTGTTAACCCAGGTACTGCTAGTGCAGAGTGTGGCGTGTCTTACTGCCCAGCTGACGCGATAGAACCTGAAGATATTGAAATGAAATTCGAACACTTCTCTGCTTATATCGACGGAGACAGTAAGCTGTACTTAGAAGATGCTGAAATTGATTTCACTACAGATCAAATGGGTTCACAGTTAACCTTAAAAGCGCCAAATGCTAAATTAAGAAAAGTAAATGACGATGCGCCATTATTTGAACGTGTTGATTATTTTTTGAAAGCAGAAGTTAATCCGCAGTTAGCTGGCCACGGTGGTGAGTGTACGTTAATGGAAATTACTGACGACGGTTTCGCTATTCTACAATTTGGTGGTGGCTGTAATGGTTGTAGTCAAATTGATGTCACCGTAAAAGATGGTATCGAAAAACAACTGCTTGAAACAATGGCTGGCGAAATAAAAGGTGTTCGTGACATGACCGAACACGAACGTGGTGATCATTCTTACTATTAAGTTATTTATTTGCTTAAAGTGAAGAGAATACTTGAAAAATTAGGCCAAGACCCGCAAAGAAGCTTAGTGCTTTTTACTCGCGGACTTGGTCTTTTTGCTATTGGTGCTTGCTTAATTTTTATCGGTTACTACTTTCACTATTTTTGGCAAATTGCCGGTATCGCTTTTTTAGCCGTAGGCCTGTTAATTTCAGCTTGGGGTTATAGTGGGATTTTTGCTAATCGCTTACTCAATATTTTTGATCGTCAGGAAAATAAAGACAATTAAACGCTAATGGGCTGTTTTTCTATAACGCGATAATAATGCCAAGCCAAGCTCACCCCACGTACCAGCAAAAACACACTGAACGCAGCCCATAAACCATGATTACCAAAATCTTGTAATAGCCACCACATCGGAAAAAAACAACCAAAGGTCGCAATTATCATACTATTGCGCATCACTTTAGCTTTCATTAAACCAACAAATACACCATCAAACAAATAACACCAGCAGCCTAATATAGGTAAAATAATCATCCAATGAACATATTGTTCGGTAGACAAAACAACCTCTGGAATATTCGTCAATAAACCAATCAAAAAATCGCCTGCTACGGCAAAGAGTGCACTATAAATTAACGCAAAGAGCCCGGTCCAAAATAAAGCGATTTTCACCACAAAATTCCGCTTTTTAAGATTTCTTTGCCCTTGTGCTTTACCCACTAACACTTCTGCCGCATTGGCAATGCCGTCTAAACCAAATGAAATTAACAAAACAAAATTCATTAAAATGGCATTGGTTGCTATAACATCATCCCCTAACCTAGCACCTTGAAAAGTAATAAAAACAAAACAAATCTCCAAGCATAGGGTTCGAATAAGAATATCTCGGTTAAGTTGAAAGTAATTGATCAGCGCCGACTGCTCAAATAACTGTGCTTTGATATCAATAAGTTTTCCAGCCATTGTTATTAATATACTTTTTAGTGATTTCTGGCTATCAGTCTGTTGCGCGAAGATGATATAAAATAACCCTATAATAACACCCGAATATTCAGCGATTAACGTTGCTGACGCTACCCCTTGAACTTGCCAATCAAACACTAAAACAAACAACAGATCTAGCGACAAGTTAATTAAGTTAGTCGCGATCAATATCCACATTACTGCCTTAGCTTTATGATTACCCAACAACCATCCTAAAATAACGAGGTTTGATAATGCGGCAGGTAAACCCCAAATGCGTATGTCACAATATTGTTTAGCATAAAATTGTATTTGTTCAGAGCCTCCTGCTAACCCCAAACTCAGATCAAGATAAAAAGACTGTAATAGAATCAGTGTGCCACCAATAAGGCAAGCGACTAACAAACCACGCAGCAGAACCAATAAACTTTTTTGCCCGTTTTGTTCGCCTAATGCTTGAGCGGTAAGACCTGTGGTCGACATACGTAAGAAACCACACAACCAAGTAACAAAGGTAATAATCATTGCACCGACTGTACTACCACCTAAATAATAGGCTTGGTCTAAATGCCCTAAAACTGCGGTATCAACTAAGCCCAGTAAAGGAATAGTGATATTTGAAAAGATCATCGGCAAGGCGATGAGAAATAGTTGTTTATGTTGACTGAGGGTATTAACGTTCAAAAAAGTATTCCATATAAAAAATTACCAGAAAATTTACTATAAAAAGAAAGTAAAACGCGCTATTTTTAGGAATCACTAAACAAGGGCTTCACTCATGAAATTTTTATTACCCGCATTACTGCTATCTTGCTTTCACTTCTCTAGCTTTGCCGCTGTAATTTTACAATATCATCATGTTAGTGACAAAACACCGGCAAGTACCAGTATTTCACCCGAACAGTTTCAAATTCATATGCAGTATTTGGCCGATAATAATTTCAATGTTATCGCGCTTTCGGATTTAATGAATTCTATCAAAAAACAGCAACCCATTGCTGACAAAACGGTCGCAATAACCTTTGATGATGCTTACCTTGATATTTTACTCAATGGTAAGCCAATTCTCGATAAATTTAATTATCCTTTTACTATTTTTATCAATCCCGCCATTGTTGAGCGTGGTTCAAGTAACTACCTGACTTGGCAACAACTTAAAACGATGGCTGATCAGGGCGTTATTATTGCCAACCACGGTATGGAACATGACTCTATGGCGCGTATTAGTGATGGTTTAACTGAGCAACAGTGGCTAGTAAAACATACTGAACTGTTATTAAATGCCGAAAGTATTATTAAGGAAAAAACCGGACAAAGTTGGCGCTATTTTGCTTACCCTTACGGTGAATACACACCAGCAGTGCAAGAATGGATAACACAGCACGATTTTATTGCTTTTTCACAACAATCTGGGGCAGTTGGCTTAGCGACAGACTTAACCAGTGTGCCACGTTTTCCTGCTTCAAAGCCCTATGATCAAATATCTAGTCTGCGTGATAAATTAAAATCTTTGCCTTTCACTATGACTTTAAGGAATGAAAATGCGAGTACTATTGTCGAGTACAACCAATCAAAATCAGTAACTTTTGATGTGGTTGTTGACGATTTTCACCCCGCACAATTGAACTGTTATATTTCAGGTTTAGGTCGACAAAAGATAGAATGGCAAGAAGAAAATAGCTTTACCATTAATTATAGCGCCCCCTTGCCCATTGGCCGTGTTCGCTGTAACTGCACCGCGCCAAGTATTAGTGAGCCAGGACGTTATTACTGGTATTCAAAGCCTTGGTTTGTCTTAAAAGAAGGTATGCAGTGGTATCCACTTTAACAAATATAGCGATTTGATAAACTTGTCAGCCAGTAAAGTTAAGGATGACAAGTTTCCTTTATTCAGCTAATTTTACAATTTTTGCAAAATCACTGACCAGCTTCTCGCCATCAATGGTAGGTAATACACCCAAGGCTTGTCTCGGCTTAAAAATAGCCGCGATATCTCCCTGTGGATTAATTAACACTAAAGAAGCACTGTGATCGACCAAGTAACCATTATTGTCGGCTTCATCACCTTCAGGCTCGTTAATCGCGTACATCATGCCAAGGTTACGAGCAAACGGAAATAACACACCATGGTCAGCCGTAAGCGCAATAAACTCTTCATTAAAGTAAGCTATATACTGAGCTAATTTTTCTGGCGTATCTCGACTAGGATCAACAGAGACCAGTAAAATTTGCGTATCTTTACTGATCGCTTTTAAGTCGTCATAAACAAAGTTTAGTTCTTGTAATGTCGTCGGGCAAACATCAGGGCAAGAAGTATACCCCAGAAATACCCACGACCATTTATTGGCTAACTGTTCTTTGGTAAACACCTGGTTATGATGATCAGTTAATTGAAACGGTTTAACTTCCCGAACCTGCTGATAATATAAAGCATGTTCGGGCTGTGGTAATACTGTCGATTTTTGAAAAACAAAAAAACCTATTGCACCGGCAACGAGGGCGACAATGACATACAACAACTTGTTCATATTTAATTATTTCCGTTTCTCTTATGCAAGACCAATTCGACTCATGTAGTGAGCTACTTTTTCATCGTAAAAATGTGCCGGTCATTGATCAACCTGGCACCATAGGTAATAAATAATGGTCAAGCAATAGGATAATAAACAAGCCCATTAAATGTACGATTGAAAATTTAAAGGTATCCATTGCCGTATTCTCATTGGCATTAAACTTAAGTTTCCATGCGTAAGCAAAAAACATCAGATTCAATGTTACCGCGCCAATTAAATATAACCAGTTACTCATACCCACTAAATAAGGTAACAAGCCAACAACAAAAAGTAACACGGTATAAAGTAAAATTTGCGTTTTTGTAAAATTTACCCCATGGGTAACGGGTAACATGGGAATATTTACTTTTGCATATTCATCTTTGCGGTGTATTGCTAATGCCCAAAAATGAGGAGGTGTCCAAGTAAAAATCAATAACACTAATAACAGAGCATTAGGATGTATTTCATTGGTCATTGCTGTCCAACCTAAAAGTGGAGGAATTGCTCCAGCTAGGCCGCCTATCGTGATATTTTGAGGCGTAGCACGTTTTAAATACATAGTATAAACGAAGCTGTAACCCACCAAACCGGCAAAAGTAAGCCATGCTGTTAAGGGATTAACTAAGCTATATAAAATGGCAAAACCACTGACTGCTAGGAACATAGCAAACAAGGTCGCATTTCTTGGCGTTAACCGTCCGGTAGCAACCGGACGGTTATAAGTGCGCCCCATAATACTGTCAATTCGTTCATCAACAATGTGATTAATCGCGGCGGCGGCTGATGATAAAAATCCAATACCCACCATTGAAGGAATAAGCACTTGCCATGGAATGGTACCCGGCACAGAAAGACACATCCCCACCAAAGCGGTTAACACTAATAGTGCCACTACACGAGGCTTAGTGATTTCATAATAATCTCGCCAAATAGCGGTTTTAGCCTCTATCACTTCAGGTGTAGTTCCTAGCCCGTCAGGGCTTTGTGTTGATACTGTTTCACTCATAAGTATTCCTTATAATTTCCGTCGTAAACTGTAGGTTAAGGTGATCAAAGACAACATGAGACATGCTGCTACCACGTTATGACTCACCGCAACTGCTAACGGTAATGAGAACCAAATATTGCTAATGCCCAATAATATTTGGCAACTAAGAATAAACGCTAAGCTAATAGCTGCATTCTTAAAAAATGCAGATTGAGATTTTCGAAATACCATTAGCGCTAACCAAAAAAGGTAAAGCCCAGTTACAATAGCTCCTAATCGGTGAACAACATGAATCGTTACACGCGAAGCATGAGATAAGTGGCCAAATTCGTAACTGTCTTTTTCTGGTGGGATCAAATCAAATGAATCTTCAAAAGTCAGTTGTTCTTGCCAGCCTGATTGACAAATCGGTAATTCAGTACAAACCAAGGCGGCATAGTTTGATGACGTCCAGCCACCTAAACCTATTTGCGCGGTTAACAGTACAATGCCAATCAAGCCATATCTGCCATATTTTTTAATGGCAAAATCACCACCTGGCACCCTAAAATCAGCCAAGCGTAGGTATAGTAAAAACAATAAACTCAAGGTAGTGAAGCCACCGAGTAAATGCCCCATCACAACGATCGGCATCAATTTCATGGTCACGGTCCACATACCTAATGCCGCTTGGAAAATAACCACCGCGAGTATTAACATCGGCAGCCTTAAAGGAGTACCTTGATCGCGACGCCGGTAAGACATGACAGCGATGGCTAGAATTAATAAACCTAACGCACCAGCAAAGTAGCGATGGATCATTTCATTCCATGCTTTATGCGTTTCAACTTTTCTTTCTGGAAATGCTTGCTCTGCTTTAACAATTTGTTCTGCGGTTGCAGGCACATCAATTAAGCCGTAACAGCCGGGCCAATCAGGACAACCTAAACCCGCATGCGTTAAGCGTGTGTAGGCACCTAAGCTGACCACGATTAACGCTAATAAAATACTAATTAAAACTAAGGTACGAACGCGATGATTGACACGACTTTTCATATTAACCAACCCTTGAATACTTAAGTAATTTCTTCATGTCTGCCAAAATCTCTTTCCCAAACATCGCTTGAGCATCATCATTAGATGGTGGTTTGTGTGATAAGACGACATTACCTAAAGGGTCGACAACAAAGACTTGTGGCTGCGATAAAAAGTCGTTAACTAGGCTTGGAGTAGAAATAATCACCCAGCTATTTTCTGATAATTTTTCAGTTTGTTGTGGTGAAAGCGGATTAGGAGAAAGTGCGACACGCTTTACTCTCGGCATTTCTCTGCCCAAGGCTATGTAAGAGTTATTAACACTGAGTAAGGTTTGTTCACAGTGAGCGTCACAATGCTGTGGCAGACTATAAATAATTGACCAGGTTTTTTGTAACGCGGGTTGACTAAGGCCTAACTTTTCTAAGGTCAGCTCATTTTCAATTAACGTGCCTTTATTGGTGACACCATAATCAAGCCAATTTTGAGTTAATGCTAGTTTTGCTAACACGATAGGGAGGATAAAAGCGCCCAAGACCATGATCATACTACGACGAGATTTCTTCTGTGATACATCACTCATACACTTACACCTTATTATTTTTTTTATTTGTGGTTTAACGCTTGTTCACTATTTTTACCCAACTTGATCGACGCCCATATCATTAACATCAACCATGCAATCGCTAAACTAAACCACTGAAAGGCGTAAGCACGATGTTTCTCGGGTGGCATAACAATTGGCTGCCAATTTTTTTCATAACCGACACTCTCTGTTTTATCTAAGTAAACGACAAAGGGCAAGAGTTGACGTGAAATTAATGTAGAAAATTTATCTAATTCTATTTGCTGCACACGTAATGGCCACTCACCTTTGACTAAGACTTGTTCCATTAACATTATGCCTTGCTCAATTTTACGTACGTGACCCGAAAGTTGATACTGGCCAGTGATCGCTTGCACATCGGGGATTTCTTGGCGGTTAATTGAGCCTAACACCCAGCCTAAATTTACTAAAACCGCGTGCTCGCCGCTATTAAACACTTGATAGACACGATAACCTAATTGGCCTTTATTGGTTTGGTTATCTAATAAAAAAATGATGTCATTATCAAACTCACCCAACATAGTGATCGGTAAATCATTAATTTCATTTTTTTCTAAGAGTACTTGTGAAAGTGACAAGGCTTGCGTTTGACTTAGTTGGGCTATGGTTGCAATGCGTTGCTCTTTTTGTAAGGCGCGATCATTTTGCCATAATCCGAGTTTTACTAATCCGCAAAAAACGAGTAGGGTAAATATCAACCAAGGTAGGCGAATGTTTGATATAAAATTTTTCAAACAATTAATTCCTTAAATACATTCATCATGAATATTACAACATAGGAAATTTTTAAGTGGCATTTGCGATAAAAATAATTATTATTGGCTGCTTACTCTTTATGGTATTCAGTCTGTTTCAAGCGCTATTTATTTTAAACAGAAACGACCCAAGTAAACCGTCAATGTCAAAATTTATTGGCCGACGCGTGATGATTTCGGCTTTCATTATTATACTTATGTTAGTCGCCATTTTAACTGGCATTATTACTCCACACCCACGACCGTTCTAATCTACTCACTTAAAAATAAAAATTGTAGGTGAAGCAAGCCTCACCTACAATTATTTTTAATTTTTTAAATAAATTTTTATTTATACAATATAAACAAAAACAAACAGTATTACCCAAACCACATCGACAAAATGCCAATACCAACTTGCAGCTTCAAAAGCAAAAGCATTTGTTGGAGTAAAGTGGCCTTTTAACACTCTTAAAAACACCACAATAAGCATGATGGTACCTAAGGTAACGTGCATACCATGAAAGCCAGTGAGTAAGTAAAAAGTTGAACCATAGATACCGCTGGTTAAGTACAATTTCATTTCTTCAGAATAGCCGTGCATATACTCGACCACTTGCAAGAACAAAAAGACTACACCGAGTAATATGGTAAAACCTAACCATATTTTCAGCATTTTACGATTATCTTTTTCTAAAGCTGAATGCGCTAAATGTGCAGTGATCGAAGACGTTAATAACAAAATAGTATTAATTAACGGTAAGCCATACCAGCCCATTTGAGTCGTTTCTGTCCCATCTGGTGTTACTAATAACGGCCAACTTGCCACAAACTCAGGCCATAAAACAGCGCCGGTCATAGCATTATTATCTGCACCACCTAACCAAGGTACAGATAAAGTGCGGGCATAAAATAATGCACCAAAGAATGCCGCAAAGAACATCACTTCAGAAAAGATAAACCAACTCATACCTTGACGAAATGAGTTATCCATTTGATGGCTATACTTACCCGCCATCGACTCATTAATCACATTACTAAACCAACCGTAAAGCATGTAGATAACTAAACATACCCCAGCAAGCAATATATAACCGCCAATGCCACCTTCACCACTATTTAGCGTAGAAACATAGTTCCCTGCGCCAACAGCAATTAAAAATAGCGCCACTGCACCGACAATCGGCCAATGACTTTGCGATGGTACGTAATAACTTTCATATTCTTTTGTTGTCATTATTATTCCCCTAAACAAATACCGTTACACATTAAGTGCTCGGTATAAATTGTTACGATTCCACTTTTCCGGTCACGTCATACAAAGTGTATGACAAAGTTAGCGTTGAAATATCTTCAGGTAATTCTGGGTCAACATAAAACTGTAACGCCATTTCTACCTCTTCATTCGCTTTTAACGGTTGCTGCGTAAAACAAAAACATTCAATTTTTTGAAAATACGCGGCCGCTAAACCGGGCGATACTGACGGAACTGCTTGGCCAATAATATCGCGGGTCGATTCATTTTTTGCATAAAATTTAACAAGTTTCATTTCACCGGGGTGAACTTTTATTTCACGGACCATAGGTTCAAACTGCCAAGGTATACCTTGGGCGGTTCGACTAATAAACTGCACCGTAACAATTCTTTTTGTGTCAATCTGCTCAACATTATAGACAGCGGCGGCAGTGGTTGACGTTTTTCCATTCAAACCAGTAATATCACAAAACACATCATATAAAGGGACAAGTGCAAAACCAAAACCAAACATACCAAAAACAATCAACACCAGCTTTTTTATAACTTGATTGTTTTTCGTTATAGCAGCGCTATCTTTGTTATTTAAATTTTGCACTTCGTCACCTTTATTCATATTTTATTAACTTAATCAATTTTTGGTGGTGTTGAAAATGTATGGTACGGAGCAGGACTTGCAACAGTCCACTCTAAACCTTCAGCACCATCCCAAGGTTTAGCCGGTGCTTTTTCTCCGCCTCTAATACACTTAATAACTACTGCTAAGAATATTAATTGCGAAAGACCAAAGGCAAAACCACCAATACTCACCCATTTGTTGAAGTCAGCAAACTGCAACGCATAATCCGGGATACGACGAGGCATGCCCGCTAATCCTAAAAAGTGCATCGGGAAGAAAAGTAAATTAACCGAAACCAGTGAACACCAAAAATGCCATTTAGCTAACGACTCGTTATACATATGGCCTGTCCATTTTGGTAACCAAAAGTATGCGCCAGCATAAATCGAGAATAATGAACCGGTGACTAACACATAATGAAAGTGAGCAACAACAAAGTAGGTATCATGGTATTGGAAATCAACAGGCGTTAATGCCAACATCAAGCCAGAGAATCCACCTATAGTAAATAAGATGACAAACGCGATAGAAAAAAGCATCGGCGTTTCAAAACTCATTGAACCACGCCACATAGTTGCGACCCAGTTGAATACTTTAACACCGGTAGGCACAGCAATTAACATCGTACAATACATGAAAAACAATTCACCAAATAACGGCATACCTGTTGTGAACATGTGATGCGCCCAAACAATAAATGACAACAAAGCAATAGATGCCGTTGCATAAACCATTGAGCTGTAGCCAAATAATTTTTTACGAGCAAACGCTGGGATAATCGTCGATACAATACCAAAAGCAGGTAAGATCATGATGTAAACTTCAGGATGCCCAAAGAACCAGAAAAGATGCTGGAACAATACCGGGTCACCGCCGCCAGCGGCATCAAAGAAACTCGTGCCAAAATAAGTGTCGGTTAACAACATAGTCACCACACCTGCGAGCACGGGCATCACCGCAATCAATAAATAGGCGGTAATAAAAAATGTCCAAACAAATAATGGCATTTTCATGTAAGTCATACCCGGCGCACGCATATTCATAATAGTAACAACAATATTAATTGCGCCCATTATTGATGAGATACCCATAATATGAACCGCAAAAACAAAAAATGCCGTACTACCATTTGAATAGGTTGTAGAAAGTGGTGCGTAGAATGTCCAACCAAAGTTAGGCGCACCTGACTCCATAAAGAATGTAGACAAAAGAATCGCAAAAGCAAAAGGTAGAATCCAAAAGCTCCAGTTATTCATGCGTGGTAGGGCCATATCTGGAGCACCAACCATCATAGGTATCATCCAGTTTGCAAAGCCAGTAAAGGCCGGCATTATGGCACCAAACACCATGATCAAACCATGTACGGTAGTTAATTGGTTAAAAAAGTCAGGTTCTACTATTTGCAAACCGGGTTGAAATAACTCGGCTCGAATAACCATGGCTAAAGCGCCACCAGTTAACAGCATAATAAAAGCAAACCATAAATATAACGTACCTATATCTTTATGGTTTGTTGTGTACAACCAACGTTTGATGCCTTTCATTTTATGGTCATCATGATGATCGTCGTGCGATTCTTGTTCTATAACGTCTGTAGTCATTTTATATCCCCCTACTTCGCACTAGCAGCATCAACAGCTGCAGGTTGTACTAAATCACCGGTGTTATTACCCCAAGCATTACGCTCATAAGTAACAACAGCCGCTATTTCGGTTTTAGTTAACTGGCTACCAAAAGCAGCCATGGCAGGATTTTTCTTGCTGCCATTAACAACCATATCTATATGCACAGCAATGTCACCCAGTGCAATTGCACTACCTTTCAGTGCAGGAAATGCCGGAGGTAAACCAGCACCAGAAACTTGATGACATGCAGCACAAGCTTTCATATAAACTTGCTCACCCATTACCATCAACTCATCTTCGCTATACACTTTAGTTAAATCTTCTACTGGAGCTTCTTCGGCAACTATGGCGACGACTTCTGCCACTTTTGCAGGTGCCGCCGTATCACTTTCTGAACCCTTAGCAACATCTTTAACATCGGCAGCTTGTACTGCATCGCCGGTATTGTTACCCCAAGCATTACGCTCGTATGTCACAACAGCAGCAATTTGTTTCATACTTAACTGCTTGCCATAAGCTTGCATACCTGTGCCTGCTTTACCATTGAGTACAATATCAATATGCGCGGCGATGTCGCCCGTTGCGACTGTACTACCTTTGAGTGCAGGAAATGCAGGAGGTAAGCCAGCACCAGAAACTTGATGACATGCAGCACAATAGGCAACATAGGTGGTTTCACCCAAGGTCATTAATTCTTCCATCGACACTGAAGCGTTAAGAGATGCTTTTTCAGCGGCAGCGGCTTGCGCATTAATTTGATGTTGCTCTTCTAGCCATATTGCATAGTCAGCTTCAGATTTTACTTCGACAACAATCGGCATAAAACCATGATCTTTACCACAAAGTTCAGCACACTGGCCTCGGTAAATACCCGGTTTATCGACCTTAGTCCAAGCTTCATTAATGAACCCTGGATTAGCATCTTGCTTAACAGCAAAAGCAGGTACCCACCAAGCATGAATAACATCATCCGAGGTGATTAAAAAACGCACTTTTTTATTAGTTGGAATGACAAGATGTTTATCAACTTCAAGTAAATAATTCTCACCTTTAGTCGCGGTCGTACCATCTTGATTTTCATATTGTTCACGAGGCGTTGACAGTACTGAATAAAACTCAATATCTTGATCAAAATATTTATAATGCCATTTCCACTGAGAGCCAGTAACTTGAATGGTAACGTCAGAGTCGTCGTTATTTTCCATTTCGATCAGTGTTTTTGTTGCTGGTACAGCCATAGCGATAAGAATGACAATAGGAATTGCTGTCCAGAGAATTTCTACTTTTGTACTTTCATGAAAATCTGCTGATTTAGCCCCTTTGGATTTTCGATGGAAAACCATTGACCAAAACATAGCGCCAAATACGACCACACCTATTGCTACACATATATACATTGCGAGCATATGTAAATCGTAAACATCTCTACTTACTTCTGTTACACCCTTGGTCAGATTTAATTGCATATCTGCCCAAGCTGAACTGGAAAGAACACTCCCCAACGACAGCCAACCTAGGTTACGTCTTTTCACACGACATCTCCTTCACCCTATAAAAGTTTAAAACTTGATACCAAGGACAAAATGCATCCTTTAGTACGGATTTTTATTATTTTCTTAGCAATTTGGTTATCGACCAGTAAGCATCGACAACATCGCCTTATATTTATATTTGTACATTTTCCAAACTAGAATTACTTAAAAGTTGATCTGGGTCAATTTAAAAATAGAGCTATTTCAAAATAAAAACCAACAAAAACAATAGAGTATCAACTCTAATACAGACAAAGGTCTAATAACAAAGGGCTGTAGCCCTAGTGTTAAAAATAAACAACTGTGTATAAATGCGACGATAACAACAAAAGGCACTGGTTGTTTTTTAAACAAAAAAAGATAAAGTCGTCTTAATGGGGTTTAGAATGAGAATTATTCTTAGTAAAGAGAAAGGTTTGCACGAAAAGTATACGAAAGCAGAGAAAAGCAAACTTTAGTCAGCTTTGTGCACTAAAGTTTGCGGAGTAGGTCAACTTAATTATTAACAAGTTTTCGGGGTAGGAGAGCTTAGTTCACAGTAATTTTGTCGAGAAGATTCACTTAATTACATCCAGTCTGCCGAGCGAATAACGCCAACAGCTAGCCCTTCAATATTAAATTCTTGAGCGGATAAATCGACTTTAATAGGAGAGAAATCATCATTTTCAGCATGTAAATAAACGATATTACCTTCACGTTTATAACGTTTAACCGTAACATTTTCTTCGACACGAGCCACAATTACCTGGCCATTTTGTACATCTGTAGTTTGATGAACGGCTAACAAGTCACCATCAAGTATACCGATGTTTTTCATGCTTTCGCCATTAACCCTCAGTAAGTAATCAGCAGCTGGGTGAAACAAATTACCATCAACTTTATAATGGTCTTCAACATGCTCTGCAGCTAAAATAGGCTCACCGGCAGCAACTCTACCGATTAGAGGTAAACCGGCTTCTTCCATTAACTTTTCAGTTAAACGAATGCCACGAGAAGTGCCCGGTAACATTTCTATATAGCCTTTTTTAGCCAAAGCTTTTAAATGTTCCTCTGCGGCATTTGCTGATTTAAAGCCAAAAAACTTTGCTATTTCAGCACGCGTTGGTGGCATACCCGTATCGCTTATTTTGTCTTTGATCAGATCAAAAACTTGTTGTTGTCGGTTCGTTAGTGGGCGTAATTCGCTGATTTCATTTAGCATAGGGTAGCCTGTAAATTTACACAGTGGTTACTGTCAGTATATACAGGTCGTTAGTAAAGGCAAGCTTTCTAGCAGAATTATTTTTGAAAACTACCTGATTTTAAGTAATGAATAACTTGTTCAATAACTTTGTCATTTCTCATCATAAAAGGATGAGTTGTTTCCATTTCAATGTGATCATTCATACCGTCAAGTTTGGTACTGGCGACAGAAACTTTACCATCATCTTTATCTGGAATAAGTGTTGATAATATCCAATTAATACTTTGATTACCGGCAATAACACCCAAATCAAAATTCGCATTACCGAGATTACTTGGCACGCTTAATTCACCGGTACCTAGCTGCATACCTGCATCGCCATTGATAAAACTAAAGCCAGGCGCATTGCGCAGCTTGTCGACCACTTCACTACCCTTATTGGGTGGGCCAAGCATAACCACTTTATTTAAATGAGGTATTTTATGCACACTTAAATACTGACGCACTAAAATGCCACCCATTGAATGGGTAACAAAATTAACAGGACGGTCTTCACAGGTTAACAAGGCGCTCGAAATAACTTTTTCGGCTAACTCTTCTATCGAATACTCCCTCGATGGATAGTTAATGTTAATAACAAAGTAGCCTTCTTCGCTAAGACGCTTTTCAATAACCTTCATTGAGCTAGCAGAGCGCGCTAGTCCATGAAGTAAAATAACACACTCGCCATTAGACAAAGTTTGTGTATGTTCGGGTGAAGCCGCTTGTTTTTTATTTTTAACTGAATTCTCTAAAATTTCTTGTTCAATCATATTTTTTAAACGAATTTCGACATCGGTAATTTTTTTAGTAAATTGCGCTTTAAGGAGCGCTAAGTCTGATTTAAGTGCTGCAATTTTTTCATTCATAACTTCGCTCCATCATTTTATTTTACAGGTTAATTATTGACGTTTTACTCACTTTTTAAAAGAGACGTCACCATATTTTTTAAAGCACGGCTTTGGTTCTATAGTCATGTTACTTCTACCGAGCAGTATAAGCCGATGCGCTCTTGATAAGGGGGAAATATTTTTGACCCCAATAGCCGATGTTAGTCAGCAGACGGCACATCAATATTACGTTGTTTTCCTGATGCTAATTCTCGACTAATTTTTTGAATATGGCTTTCAGAACTTTTTACTGATTTCTCAGTCGTCAGGTTCAATGTTTTTAAGGTATCAATCATCGCCAAATCGACGTTCTTATTACTTTGTAACGTGTTAACCAGTGGAGTTAAAAAAGACGCCATATTTTCGCTGAATAGCGCTAAAGTTTCTGCTAACGCCGAATCATCTGGCTTTTCAATATTCACTTGTAGTTTAAGACTTGCAAGCGTTTCATTTAAGGTAGCTAACGCTGCAGATTTAGGCTGTAACAAGGCCTCTCCTATTTGATTGAGGCCTTTTTGCAATAACGATATTTGGCTCGCAACCGCGGCAATGGGGTTATCACTGTCGCCCAAGTTTTGATGACGAACAAAATCCGCCTTAATTTGTTGCCAACGCACTTTTTCTTCACTGGTTTGATTGTTGCGCAGTTCCGCTAATTTAAGTAAGTTTTCTTCAGCGCCTATGGTCAGTGTTTGCGCTTCGCCGCGATAATGATCGGCAATAAGCTGTTCAACTTCCTCTTCGGTCATAACCGGCACTACTTTTTCCGCCATCTTATTCATATTGCGATAGCTTCCTTGTAACTTGAACGAAGGTTCAGTGCGATATTTATCGTCTTGTGCGGCAGAGGCGATGTACTGTTGATTAGCCTTTAATACCGTCGCTTGAATTTTACGAATACGTTGAATAACCGCAACTATTTCATTGATTTCGGCTTGCGAATAATTATGTTTTAGCTCAGTTGTGGCAACTTGTTGACCATCGGCAATTTTAACCAGATTATAGAGATCGTCCATATTTCGGGTCGCTAGTGGCGCGATGTAGCGGTTACTGGTTAAGCTATTTTCAATAAAGCTTAACGAGAACTCTTCTTCTCGACCACTTAAGGTATCACCTAAATTATAAATATCGGCTCGGTTAGCCAACATATCTGGAATACTGAATGCTTCTCCTGATTCGGTATAAGGGTTACCAGCCATGACAACTGCAAATTTTTTGCCGCGCATATCATAGGTTTTACTTTCGCCATTCCAGACACCATCCACTTTTCTTGAGCCATCACATAAGGAAATAAACTTTTGTAAGAACTCAGGATTGGTATGCTGAATATCATCAAGGTACAACATGACATTGTTACCCATTTCAAAGGCTAAGTTAATCTTTTCAACTTCATTTTTTGCTGTTGAGTTATTTGCCTGAGCGGGATCTAGCGACAACTGATCGTGTCCTATTGAAGGACAGTTTATTTTAACAAAGGTCATACCTAGCTTGCTGGCAACATATTCAATAAGCGTTGTTTTACCATAACCTGGTGGAGAAATAAGCAGTAATAATCCCATTAAATCAGAACGTTTATTATTACCAGCTGCACCAATTTGTTTAGCTAAATTAATACCGATAATCGGGAAGTAAACATCATTAATTAATTTATTACGCACAAACGAAGACAGCGCTCTTGGTTTAAACTCTTCTAAGCGTAAGCGTTTGCGTTGTGCCGCTAATACCTTTTGCTTTTGAATATGAAAGCCTTTGAATGCCGGTTCATGCTCATTTTTAAATTGGCGTAGTCGAGTGATAAATTCTTGATAATTTATCGCAATTTTTCTCTCCGATATTTGTCCGTGCTGCCCCAATAAACCATCAACAACACCTTCGGTGTCAGCCAATGAAGTATAGAATTCACATTGCTCTTGCATCAGCATAAAGATTGCGGCTTCAGCAATAATATCTTGATGGATGTTCATGCTCTGATGCGAAGAAAAAGCCTGCAACCACGCCCAGTAAAGTTGATATTTTTGCTCTAGTGTCAAACAACCCGATAATGCGCCACTGAGTTGTTTTTCTAAGCTCTTATGCTTTAGCTGACTCTTCAGTTGGTTGGCTAACTCAACGCTACTTTCTTTAATAACAAATTTCTGCTCGGCTAAAGCTAACTCTTGCAATAGGTAGGTTGCTGACAGTAACGTGTCACATTTCAGCCAAGGCTGACTTTCAAGATAACTATCTAATAATGTAGCCAGTTCTTTAATAAGCTGATGACGTAATTGATTATCGCCAAAGGTTTCTTCCATGATATGGAGATTATGACTGCGTTGTAATAAATCTTTTCGGCCGTTATCTGCTAATTCTGTGGTGAAAAAAAGTACTGCTAGTCTTCTTTCGGCGACGGGATAAGCTAACAAGCCAATAGATTCTCTTAAAGCAAGTAATTGCGTTAGAATTAATGCCGCATCGGCATCATGTACGCCCTTATCATAACCTTCTTGATAACGTGGCTCAGCAGCTTTTCTGACCACCTTGCCTAATTCATTGTTTTTTACCGCCGCTTTTAAATGTTCAAGTTGCGCTTGGCCAGCAAATTCAGCCTCAAATAATAATGTCGCCGCTAAATACTCACCTCGGTAGACCTTGTCAGATTCTGAGACCAGCGCTTGTTGCCAAAGGTATTCAGTACCAACAAATAATTCAGTGGGTAGCGTTTCAAAGTATTCACTACCACTGATATGCAAGACCATGGCACCATCACGAGGTAATAAGGTCAGTTCTAATTTTTGACGATTCACCGAAAATTGGTGGTCGCCTATTTTAACTAAACTACCGTCAGCAGAGTAAATATCGGTTTTATCTCTCAGTGCTCTTATGCCTTGCTCTTTAGCATTTTTTAATTGCGCATCAATGTCATCGGCTCTAACATTGTCATCAAGCTCTCTAAGCTGTTCAATTAGTTGCCTAAGCTTGGCAACCATAGGATCGCCAGCAAAATAGCTGTTTAATTTGTCTTGCAGACTAAACGATTGACTCCGTCTGATCACACCTTCGATAATACGCTCGGCTGCCGTCATCAAATTCAAACAACGACGCTGCTGTGCATCCATCAGCTGCTGCTTATGTTGTTCGAAGTTATCGTATATTTCATCCCTTTTAGTGATAATTTCATTATAAAATTCATCATAATCACTAAACTGGCTTTCTAAATCTTCTAACTGAATTAAAATTTGAGAAAGTTGCTCATCACATGCTGGCGGTGAATCACTGGCATTTAAAGCACTGGTGACACTTTGGCTTAACAGTTTAAATCGAGCACCAAATTCTGCTCGCGCCTCTTCACTACCGACACTTTTAGCCGCCAAATCAGCATTAGCTTTAACGCGGTTTATTTGACTAAAGACAGTGGAAATATCTTCTAGAATACGTGTTCTTTGTCGGCTATCTTCAATTTTTAGTGACAACATAGTGCGATTAAGCAATTCTAATCCTTGCACAAGTTCTTCAATTTCCGTACGAATCGGCTTTAATGAGCTAACCGATTCACTTTTTTCTATCGCTTTTTCTAATGCAACTATGGTCTTTTGATAAGGCGTTAAAGCATCGTCTTGTTGGAGAAAATCAGCGGTTGCTTGGCTAAGTGCTTTCGTTAACGTATCTAACTGAGTTTCCATGGCATTAATTGCGTCAACATCGATATAACGTAAATCTTTATGGGAGATCAATTCACCTTTAAATTGGGCTAAAACCGATAAGCAGTCAACGAATTGTGAGGCATGCTCGAAACCCGAAATTTGAACTTGTGTTACTAGCTTGGCTAGCTTTTCTTTTGCTTGAATTAAGGCCCGATCAGAGTTTTCTTTAATGCTGGTGACTTTTTCAAATTCATCTATAACCAATTCAGAGGTGATCGCGATTTGCTTGATAAGATCATGCAGCAAACTCAGCTCTTTATCATTAAGCCAATGATATTTGTCAAAAATTTGCTTAGACTCTTTCACTAAATCATTAAAATGCTGCGCGCTTGGTGTTTGCACCGAGATCAATTTAGCGACACTGAATAAGTCAGAAATACCACGAACCAGTTCAGGGTTACCTATTTTACCAAAGAAGCTATTATCAACTGGTTGATTACTGGCAAATTCTTCACTACAAAAAGGCGTTTGCCATATTTGCATAGCATGAACACGTGATGGCTCAGACTCGGCATTAAAAACCACCGCTCTACCATTGTTGTATAAACTTTGACCATGACCATAAATGGGATTTTGTAATGTTCTCGTGATCAAATTATAACCGAACAAAGCGTACTGCCCTTCGTTTGGTTCATAAAATATATAGAGAAAGTCTTCACCGTTTGGTGATTTCATCACGCGGTGTAACTGTAAATCTTCGGCATTATCTTCAAAACTTTTGTGTTCGCCATTTTGTAAATAGTAACCACCGGGGAAAATAATACCGTGGTCTTCAGGTAATTGAATACAGGCATGGGCAATGGCATCTTGCCTGATCACTTGCTGAGTTTTAGCATTAAAAATTAAATGGCGGGTCTCAGTTTCACGATACGGCTTTATTTTCAATAAAATAAGCTCGCCAACTCTGGCGTAATGAATTTCGGCGTCATCTATAGACTGATGTTCATCTTCGACTGGCTCGGAATATATGCCTTGACCTGCGGTGGTATTATTCTCAACTTTTAAGGTAATTGAGCCACCAATAGCTTCAACAAACAAGATGTCATATAAATTATAATGTGGGTGTTTACCTTGCTCTTGTTGCTCTCGAGATACTTTATGCCATTCAAAGTCAAAATTTTCTGGCTGCTTTATATCTCTTTCACCACGATTATCGATATAGCTAACTTGCTGATCAGCGTCGATACCCCAACGAAATACTCTAATATCGTCAAGACGTTCACCAATACGAAAGATGGCAAATACTTTACTGCCTTGTCGATAAACATGAGCTAGAAATGTTTTTTTGTAATAGGTGTATAACTCATCAAAATCACGGACAAATTCAGCATCGTCAAGAAAACTATCCTTTACCGGAAGATCAATAATCTCAATATCATCTTTATCACCTTTAATTTGGTGTAAACTGAAAACGTCTGAGACGGTAATATTGCGCTTTAAACCGAGAAAGACGTTATAGCCAAAAAGTAAGGTATCTCCGATGGCGGCAATATCTCTAGCAACACAGTTATGCTCAGTTCTAACCCGCACACGAGCATCAACTTTCATATCGGTGGAGCCAAACGTGGCAATACGCTCGTCGTTTAGCTGCTTAATTTGGCTATTAAGATCACTGCCTAAGGCTGACAACCTGCGCTGAATAAGTTCATATGAACCTCCTTCTGCAACAGCCTGATTAGTGACGCTATCCTTATCTGACATATGAGACTCCATGAGCTAATGCACAGATACCCTTGAACGGATCACTGTGCATGGCCTGATTGATACTTGATGACTATTTTTCGTCTGACGAGTTTTTGTTCGCTAAGTTTAACAAACTAGCCAATGCGCCTTTTTGGGTGTCATCGGCATTATTTAATGTTGACAATAACTTAGACATGTTGAAATTTTTCATGGTTTCACTCGTTTGAGCAGCACCTGCTAGCACTCCACCCAAATCGTCCATAATATTGCGGTCGCCATTTAAGTGATCTTTAAACAAGGTTTTTACTGTTTCACTTTCATTGACTAAGCCGTCGATAGACTTACCAACCGTGATAGAGCTCATAAACTGACGCAAGAATTCGCCATCACCGCCCATAATATTAATATTGGCTTCACTTAATGCCGTTGCTAATACACCCGCTTGCTTCTCAGCTAACGCAACACTATTTTCTAGTTTCGCTAGGGTTAATTCACGCTCTTGATTTAAACGTAAACCAAAGGTTTCAAACTCTCTGGCTTGTTCAGACATTGCGTTAAGTACCTCTTGTTTTTCACGTAAACCAGTCGCTTCTGCTAAGGCTTTTTCTTGTATACCTTTAGCCTCAGCGGTCAACTTAAGTTCGAGTGTTTTAGCTTCAGCCTCACCTTGTCTTTCGTGTGCATCAGCTTGCGCTAAGGTAATTTGAGCTTCAGCAAGCCCTTGTGATGCCGCTTCTGCTTGGTTACCCTCAGCCAATATTTTCTTCGACTCTGCCTGTTTACTCGCGGCTTTTAATTCAGCGTCGGCAATGGTTTGCATTTTTCTTGCGATATGCTCAGCCGCTTGTTCTTGCGCTTTAGCTGATTCAATATCTTTAACCAATGCTTGCTCAGCTTCACCTTTAGCTTTAATAACCAATTCATCTTTTTGGCGGTTAGCTTCTGAAACCACACGTAAATCTTTGATAAGCTCTTCTTCTTCAGCGACGCCTTTTTCAACCATGATGCGTTCACGCTGCACTTCAGCAATATTTTTACGTTCTATTTCTAGGGCTTTTTCTTTGTCGATTCGTAGTGTTTCAACTTCTTTTTCACGATCTATTTCTTCAACTTGACGGGCACGTTTCACTTTTTCTTCTTCGATAGCCACAGCTCTAAAACGATTTTGTTGTGCGATATCAGCTTCACGTTGTTTATTTTCTTCGGCTACAGCGACGGTCTGTTCAGTCGCTATTCTTGCCTGTTCAGACTTACAGAATTCTTCTTGCACTATTTTAGCCGTTTCGGCTTCTTCTCGAGCTTCTACGGTAGAAATTTCTCGCGTCTGTTTAGCTTGGGCATCGGCTAATTGGCGATCAAGTTCTAAGCCTTTTTCTTTAGCATCAATATCTTGTCGTTTAATGCGTATTTCTTCTTGGCGTTTTAAGTCATTGGTTTCAACACTTTGTTGAGCGGTTAACTCGGTGATGCGCCTAATACCTTCAGCATCCATAATGTTATTAGGATCTAAATCGTTTATCGACGTTTGTTCAAGAAAATCAATGGCGACATCTTCGAGTACATAACCTGATAAATCTTGGCCAATTACCGCTTTAATTTTGTCACGAAAAATATCACGCTGGGTAAAAAGATCAGTGAAATTTAATTGTTTGCCTACGGTTTTAAGGGCTTCAGAGAATTTAGCTTCAAAAAGTTCTTGCAAGGTTTCAGGAAAAGAAGAGCGCTCACAGCCAACTTGTTTTGCCACACGTAGAATGTCTTCTTTGGTTTCATTAACCCGAATATAAAAGGTAATAGTAATGTCAGCACGAATGTTATCCTGACAAATAAGCCCAGATCGCCCTTTTCGTTCTAGCATCATGCGCTTGGTAGAAATATCCATAATTTCTTTTTTATGGATAACCGGAATAACCATGCCGCCATTGGTACTTATTTCTGGTTCAGCGCCTAATTTGTTGATGATTAATGCTTGGCCCTGCTCTACTTTGTGATAAAACTTAGCCATCATGATTAACAGTGAAAAGACTAAAAGTACGCCAATGCCAATCGCGAGATAAAGTGGTTCCATTACCATGTTTTTTTTCCTTTTATGTAAATTCGATGGTCACTACTGTGTGACCAAGTATATTATAATTTATTTGTTATTCAGTCAGCATACGGCGCAACAATGTAAGCATGCTTTTCTTTTAAATATTCTATCAGTAGCACATTATCACCCTTTTTTAAGCAGTGTTCTGGGTCACAGCGCACATCAAGCAAGATTTCTGCGCCGTTGTTATATATGCGAGCTTGACCAAAAATTTCACTAACCGTTCCTGTAGCAATCGTGGCACTTTTTCCTACCAACTCGCTACTTTTAGAGGTTTCGACACTTTTAAACATCCCTTTTAAGGGGCGAATAACAATAGCGGTTAACGGTAGAGAAATTAAAAATACGATAAAGCTACTAACCGCGCCAAGCAGATAATATAACCAACCATCGGGTAACCAAGCTAAAATATAGAATTGCAGGTAAAAACTGATTAACCAGCAAATAAGGATAATAATGCTAAAAACTAAGGTAAACGGCACACCAGTTATTCCAAAGGTCAGCATAAAACCGGTCAAGCCACCGACAGAAATATCAACATCACTATCGACTTCTACATCAAGGTCTACATCTCCAGCTAAACCTAAATCGACCAGCCCTAACATGCCAATAAGCCAATAAACAACCACGACACCTAGCAGTGTCGAATATAGAACGGTGGGAAATTTTGAAGCGACTTCTAGCAGCTGTTCCATTGTTTATCCTTAAAGCGCATAGCGAACACCCGCTATTATTATGGTGTTTATTCTTTATATTTACCATACACCTGTGACATAATATGTCAATACAATACAGTTTTTATAAAATTTCAAAAAACCAAATTAGCATATTGTTTACATTAAATCATAAAAATAAAAGCCTACAGTATTCTGATTTAATTGATTTTACTCGTGACTTATATCAAGCAATGATTATATGATGGTTTACGTAAAATTTACAAAGATAACATTTAATAGGGAGATAATAATGAAATGTACTAGTTGTAAGCAGGGTGAGTTAACACCCAGTTTTATCGAAGGGTTGTTTAGAGCACATACTTGCTCAAATTGTAGTGGTCATTGGATCTTAATTGAAGATTATGTCGCTTGGAAGGAACGTAATCCGCAGTTTTCTTTTGATAACGACCTTCAATGTCAAGTTGTTGAAACTAAACAAGCAATGTTATGCCCGGTAACAGGTACAATCATGCGTAAATTTCGACTATCTGCCTCAACAGATCATCGTATCGACTACAGCGCAAATGTCGGTGGTGTTTGGTTAGACAAAGGTGAATGGGAATTACTCAAAAAAGAAAATTTAGCTGGCTCCTTAAATACGGTACTAACCGCACATTGGCAACGTAACATTCGTATTAATAGTACGAAAGAAAACTTTGCAGAAATATACCAAGATAAATTTGGTGAAGAAAATTATGCGAAAGTTAAAGCCCTTAGAGAGTGGCTATATCAGCAGCCAAACAAAGCCGATTTAAGAGCTTATCTTCTTGCTGAAGATCCCTACTCAGCCGAAAAATAACAAAGATCATAAGGAATACCCATGAAAGGAGCAGGTGGAACTTCAGGTGGCTTAAGTCACTTTTTTATTGGCATCATTATGATGTGTGGTGGTTTTTATATGCTACTAAATTCAATCACAGTGACTTCTAGTTTTGGCATGGGCATACGCCTGTATGGTTTTTCCGCCATGGGCGGCAACTATAATGTAACCAGTGGCATGATAATGATCCCTTTCATGTTTGGTGTCGGCCTTATTTTTTATAACAGTAAAAATATTTTAGGCTGGGTGTTAGCTATTGGCTCAATATCAGGATTAATCTTTGGGGTAATATCTTCAATAAGGTTTACTTTTAAGACCATGAGTTCTTTTGATTTAATTGTAATACTTGTTTTAGCCATCGGTGGCTTAGGTTTATTTTTACGTTCTTTAAAAACCTTAGATAATGCCTTACCTAATGAATAGACAGTTGTTCAGTAATATCACGTGAAAAATATTGGTGTAGGTTGCTCAAAATTTACCATTGCCGTTTATATTGGTAATAAACCAAGTATGCTTGAATATCAGCAATTATCTTCTCTATCGCCGCTAACCTTGGGCGAAATAGAGATGGTTAATCAAGCTTGCGGCAATGGTTGGCGAAAAGTTTTCAATGTTTATGCAAAGTTGCTTTACGCACTCGATAAAGCACAATTCGCCTATTCAACCCTTGCACCAACTTGGCAAAAATATCGAGAGCGCTTTTTACTGCAACAAGATTCTCAAACGGCTTTATTGTTTTCTCCTCCTCTGTTATCAACCGCTAAGCAAACTCTGCATATTATTTGTGGAAAAACCTACGCCAAGCATTTGCTAGCAACAGGCCAGCTAACGGCTAATTTTATCTGGTTAGATGACGAGTTTGCTATTGATAAGGCTCAAAATTTAGTGGTCTGTCCCTATTTTGATTATCGCCAATTGTCGAATATAAAAATTGAAAAGTTAGCTTCTTTACTTAGCCTTATAGATAGCCAGTGAATATTTTTCATTCATTTATATGGTGTTAAATTAATGTATACTATAGTAATTAAAGGAGAAAATAATAAGCCTCATGATTAGGCAACATAATAAACGTCACTTTAATATTGGAAGACATCATTGCTATATTTTAATAAATTAACCCTTTTATTTATCTCCATAATATTATCCCTATTACCCTATACCACGATAGCTAGCGCTTTGAATATTACATCTTCTTTTTTGTTATCGCTGCCCGCTATTTTGTTGCAGGCTATTGCAGTATTCTTTGTTATTTTTAGCTATCTACAGACCAAGTCACGTTCATTAAAGTTATTCTGGCAGTTTTTCTCTCTCGCTATAATTGTTGATCTTATTTCGGGTATTATTTTTGCCGGTGACTACATTAATACCACGCCGGTACTGCAAGATTTTTTCTCATTATTTAGTTACTTCTTTATCTTATTAGCCATAGAAACCAACCCACACCTCAGCGAAACCCCTCTCAATAAATATATTGCTGGTCGGATGCCGGCACTATTTTTTACCGTAACCTGTTTTTGTTATTTCGTTTTATTGCCAGAAGAATTTTCAAAAGCATTAGACCACAGATTATTACCGTCATTATTATTTCACATCACCATTTCTGGTCTTATTTTTATCAGACTAATGAGCTGTGTTATTTTTTGTCGAGAAAAGTTTTGGCGCGCTATTTATTGGCCACTATTTATTGGCTCACTTGCCTTATTAATGGCTAACGTTAATTATTATTTTCTCATTCAAGGTCAAGCACTATACAGCGATGATTATATAAAAAGTTTAGTGGCGCTAATTCCTTATTGCGCGCTTATCTTTGCAGCTAGTGCCTCTTTAAATACACAAAACCCAGCTAAACCTATCGCCAAAGACACCTATCCCGAACTTTACATTTTATTACTGGTGAGTATTATTTTTAGTATTCATGTTGCTGGTTTAGAACTTGGTACGTTCTACATAACCAATTCTTTCTGGCAGTCTTTTGTTATTGGTATTTGGGGTGTTATTGCTTTTATTTTGGTTGTGCTAATTGCTTACAATAAAAGAAAGCACACCTTGGACTTTAAGCAACAAGTTTTTACTCAGCAAAAAGAAAATAAAGCGTTAACACAAAAGAATCATAAATTAATCAGTTCTATCCTCAATAGTGAAGATAAGGCCATTGTTCGCGCATCAAGTAATGCCATTTTAACCACTTCAATTGACGGTGAAATATTATCGTCAAATCCTGCAGCCGTGCAAATGTTCCAGAGCTTAGAACATGAGTTAACCGACAAAAATGTTAGTACCTTATTTTCATCTGAAGATACCATGCATTACTTTTTTGGTTTTAAAAGTAATGTTTATGCACTACAACGCAAAGATATTGGTATTTCAGTAGAGTGTATGGCGCGCAGAACAGATGGCACCGAATTTCCAGTACAGGCGGAATTACAGTGGGCAGACCGCGAAGAAAAGCCGCTTATTGTTATTACCTTTATTAATTTGACCGCACGAAAATTAGCTGAAAAACAAACTTTAGATTTAAAAGATAAATTTATCGCTAATATTTCTCATGAATTTAGAACGCCGTTAACGATTATTAATGGCATTTTAGATCAGTACTTACTAAAAGCTCAAAGTAAAGAAGAAGGATTAGAGCTCACCACCGCTAAGCGCAATGGTTTAAGGTTAGTGCGAATGGTTGAACAGCTTTTAGAGCTTTCGCGCCTGACCGATAACCCTAAGCTTTCGCTGTCTACTTATCGGTTAAGCCAACTAATGGCTATGCCAATTGATTCATTTTCACGCTTAGCTAAGCAAAATGATTTAAGCTTTGACGCTGATATTTCTGATGATCTTTGGCTAGAGTGTGACGCTCAAGGTTTTGAAAAAATAATTTTCAACTTACTGGCTAACGCGATTAAATATACACCTGCAGGTGGCAGTATCAAGGTTTGCGCTTATGCCGAGCAAGATAATATTATTCTAGATATTACCGATACTGGCATTGGTATTAATCAAGCATCACAAGTTAAGATTTTCGAACGATTTCAAAGAGCCGATGATGAAAAAAATCATGCTGTCTTTGGTGTTGGTATTGGTTTATCACTAGTTAATGAATTGGTAAAAGCGCATAACTGGCGTATCAATTTAGTCAGTGAGTATAATAAAGGCAGTAAATTTTCTTTATCTATTCCTGCAAAAGAATCGGTTGCGATTGAAGCCCAAGTACCGATGAGTGTCTCAGAAAGCGAAGTT
Organism: Colwellia hornerae; assembly: GCF_007954355.1. Taxonomy (GTDB): domain Bacteria; phylum Pseudomonadota; class Gammaproteobacteria; order Enterobacterales; family Alteromonadaceae; genus Colwellia_A; species Colwellia_A hornerae. The sequence goes on along the minus strand of NZ_VOLR01000011.1, from coordinate 58,846 downwards.
TCTTCACTCTTGCTAGAACAAAATAATAATAAAACTAAAGCTAAAAATCACCTACAAAATGTCGTTTTGGTTATTGAAGATAACCTTGATATGCAAAACCATATTAAACGTGTAGTTGAACAACAACATCATTGTTTATTGGCGACTAGTGGTGAACAGGGGCTAATTCTAGCTGAAGAATATATTCCTGACCTTATCGTCTGCGATATTATGCTGACCGGTATTGACGGTTTTGAAGTGCTCAAACAATTAAAAGGAAATGAACTCACCTCACATATTCCTGTTATTTTACTGACCGCGCGCTCAGACCTAGACAGCCGCCTGCATGGCCTGAATTTGCAAGCGGATGAGTATTTAAGTAAGCCATTCAATCAACAAGAATTACTGATCCGTATTGAAAATTTAATTGAAAATCGTAAGCAGTTGCAGCAAAACTATTTACATAAATTTAGGGATCATCAAAAAGAACAACAAAAAGAAAGTAGCGTAAAGAAAGTGTCGCAGTTAACCCCAAGCGAAAGTGCAATATTATCCGTTGATGAAAAGTTTATAGAAAAGTTAGAAACTATTGTCGCCAAAATGTACTTGGAAACTGATTTAGGTATTCAAGAGCTAGCCAGTAATATGGCAATGAGTGAGCGTCAACTGCAACGAAAAATGAAAGTAACCTTGGGAACAACACCTAATAATTTCATTAAAGAGTTCCGCCTAGCGAAAGCACAAATACTGCTGCAAAACGGTTCTAAAATTGGCAGAATCGCCCTAGATGTTGGTTTTTCATCACAAACGTACTTTGGTCGATGTTTTAAAGAGTCATTTAATTGCACCCCAAAACAATATCAACAACAGTTCATTAAAAGCTAACCAGAAAGCTACTCCGGCTAACCTTGTTTAATTTGGATGTTGTGCTTAAGTGTAGCTAAATGCTTATGCCTTAGGTTCACATAAAACCAGCTACGCAATAGTAGCCTGGTCTTCGTTTGTTAAGCTAAAACTCCAGCTAGCCTTGTTTAATTTGGATGTTGTGCTTAAGTGTAGCCAGATCAGCGCCTTGAACCACTGCTAAGTAGCTAAATGGCTGTATCTTAGGCTCACATAAGCCAAGCCAAGCAATCGCCGGCTCTTCGCTGGTTAACGTCAAACCAAGCTCAATCATCACACTGACTTGATCCCACGATATTTCCATAGGTTGCTCTCGATTAAACGGATAAAAAGAATAAGCAATATTCATCGATATTTTATTGTCGAATTGTTTTTCAAATTTACTGGCAAGCCGTGCCGCTAATTCGCTGGCATTGTTATCTTTTTCATAACCGATGACAGCAAAGGTATCATCTGACCAGCGTACCACTAGATCATCGCTATTACGGCTAAACAGTAATAAGTCAGTAATGTTAATCAACTGGCTATTACTGACATTGCTTAACTCATTAACCTGAACCATTAATACGTAAAGACGAGGTAAGGTGCCTCGCTGTACCGGTAAAATATTTTGATGAATTTGATTCATTAACTGACTAGTTTGCTCAATATAAATATCAAGATAACGGCGACTTCGCACCCCAGTTACTTTGTCTACCGTTGCCGATTTTTCTAGTAATACATTGGCATGTTCAAGCTCGCTATTTTGCGATTGTAGCTTTTGCGTTTTCTCTTTTACTTGTTTTTCAAGGTAAGACTTTTGTTGTTGTTCAAATAACAATTTCCGATTTAAAAAGCGAGAATAGACGAGTAAAATTGTCGCAACGGCCATCGCATACAACAAATAGGCCCACCAAGTATTCCACGGCGCAGGATGAACAGTAATATTAAGGGACAGGCTAGGTTCACTCCAGATATTGTCGCTATTACCGGCAATAACCTGTAACTGATAACTACCCGCCGGTAAATTGGTATAAGTGGCTCTTCGAGACTTACCGGCAGCTATCCACTCTTCATCAAAGCCTAATAAACGATATTTATAACGTGTTGATTCTGGATTTGCATAGTTTAAACCGACATATTCAAAGGAGATCAGTTGATCACTGTAATCAAATTCCAACTGACTTAAATTAGATAATTTACTGCCAAGTGGCATGGGCTCATTTAACTTTAAAATACTGGTTAAACGTACTTCTGGAGCCAAAAGGCTGGTATTAATTTTTTCTGGATTAATACTATTCATTCCTTTACCCGCACCAAAATATAAAGTGCTACCCTTTGAACTAAATACCGCAGAATGGGTGTATTCTAAGTCAACTAAGCCATGAGTCAGGTTAAAGTGCTTAAAACTTTTATCACTGGTTGAATAACGAGAAATGCCTTTATTGGTACTAAACCAAATATCATCATAAACATCTTGAGTAATACCGTAAACGGTTAAACTTTTCATACCATCTTTGGTATTAAGGTGAGTAAATGAAAAATTATTATTGTAACGATTTTCTTGACTTAACATACTCAAACCAGAAGACTGGGTTCCGAACCAAAGGTTTTGCTCATGGTCAAGCAACATTATCCAAGTGAAGTCATCAGAAAGGCTATTAGGGTTATTTGCCTCATGACTAAAATGTCGAAACGTTTCAAGGCTAGGATCAAAACGACTAAGACCACCACCAAAGGTAGCCAACCAAATAAAACCTTGATCATCCTCTAGTAATTGTACAACATGGTTACTTCCCGGTCCTTTCTCTAGGTTTGACTTATTACTTATAAAGCGTTTAAAAGTACCATTTTTGTTAAGTAAATTGAGTCCTTGATGAAAAGTAGAGACCCAAATATTACCATGTCTATCTTTAATAATATCGGTAATACTATTGGCTGAAATAGAAGATTCATCTTCGTCATGCCTATATTCAGTCACTTTATTAGTCGTTAAATTGACTGAATACAATCCAGAGCCTCGCGTCCCAATCCATAATATATTGCCATCGGCAAACAAATCCATGATTCTATATTCTAAAAATTCATTATTAAAAGCGACAGGTGATATTGAATTATCCACTTCTGACAACTGATAAATTCCACCACTGTAGGTACTAAAATATACATTTCCTTGATTAAACTGCGTAAAACTAGTGACATTGTGATTTTTTAAAATAGGATTTGTTTGCGTACTATATTGTCGAAAGGTCGCCATATTAGGATCCCATCGATTAACGCCTGAAAAAGTTCCTACCCACATCATCTTATGGTTGTCTTCATAAAAAGTAAGCACAAAATCATTACTTATACTGTAAGGGTTATTAGGAGAGTTATTATAGCGACTAAAATGGTTAGTTTTATAATCATAAATAGATAGACCATTGTCAGTAGCAATCCAAATATTTTGTGCTGAGTCTTGATAAATACTGCTTATTGCATTGCTACTAATCGTTAACTGATTATCTATATTATTTTGATAGTGAATAAACTGCTCTGTACTCGGGGTATATTTTAATAAGCCACTATCAACTGTGCCTATCCAAATATCTCCATTAATATCTAAATACAAACTACTGACAAATTTATTAATATAAGTCGCACTGTTTTGATCGCCATATTTAATCGATTTAATAAAATTTCCCTGTAGATCAAATACCGAAATCCCACCACCATTAGTACCTACCCAAATTTCTTGCTCACGGGTTTCAATAATTGACAGCGCAACATTATGGGTCAGGCTATTCGGGTTGCCTAATTCTTGAAAAATGTGTTGAGTTGACCATTTCCCTTCATCAGTACTGAGAATATTTACCCCATTTTCGGTAGCGATCCAAATTTTACCTTCACTGTCTTCAAATAAGGCATTTACGGTATCATTAGTCAGCGTAGTATTTGTTGTCTTACTGGTGAAATGGAGGAAATCTTGGCTTTTCTCCCGATATAAATTTAAGCCGCCACCGAAGGTACCAACCCAAAGTCTTTGTTGCTTATCAATAAGGATACGGCTAATAACATTAGAGCTTAATGAGTGTGGTTGAGCACTATCATGATGGAAACTTAACGTTTGGTGACCATCAAAACGGTCTAAGCCTTCCGAAGAGCCAAACCACATAAAGCCATCTTCATCTTGAGCGATGGTTCTCACAAAGTTGTATGACATCGGGTTATCAATACCAAAGTTTTTAAACAGTTTTACTTCTTGTGCCGAAATATTACAGCTAAAGATAATTAATAATAAAAGGAGTGTTTTTTTCACAAGAGGGCTCTTATAGAGTAATGAGATATTGAAATTTAATGTAAGAAATATAGGTAATAAAAAAGCCACTGTGGACACAGTGGCTAGTGTTAATAAGTTATTGCTGTTCAACCCAATTATTAACATCGATACCTGTAGAGCTATCCGCTACACTCATTCTCCAAATTATGGTATCCGTTTCGAAATTCATCCGCCAAATTATGGTATCTGTTTCTACATTCATTCGCCAAATTATCGTATCGGTAGAGGCTGTGTTTTTCCAATCTAAAGCATTTACAGCATAATTCATCCGCCAGATAATCGTATCACCATCAAGGTTGCTTTCATTTAATTTCCAGACATATTCATCGCCTAAACCTTCAACATAAAAATTACCATCGCTATTAATGTTAGCTGGTCCAAAGAAATGATCACTGCCTGCTAAATCTTGGGCAATATCTAAAGCTTGATTCGCACAGCCTGAAGCGGTACTGAGTAAAGCATCCGCAACATTAACCATGCCGGAACCTTGCTGAAAAACACTATAGGCTAACTCACCACTATTATTGAATGCCGCATGAGCACTGTCCATTAAGCGACATTTAACTTCATCCGGTGTTAGCGTTGGATCTTGCGTTAACATCAGTGCGACAACACCTGATATTACGCCAGCCGCTTGTGAGGTGCCTGACATTTCAAAATAACGACCACCATCGTGAAATTCAGGATGGTCTTGAACTATTTGCGTATCAAAAGCCATCAAACCTGATAGATGACCACCGGGCGCAACAATTTCTGGCTTAACAAAGCCTTCCACTGTCGGGCCTGCGGCACTAAAAGTTGCTACTTTGTCGTCGTTTACATAAGAGGCAGTGTAATTATCTGTCATCGCACCTACCGTAATTATATAAGGAACATTACCAGGTACGCCAATCGTCATCGGATCAGGACCGCTGTTGCCTGCAGAAGCAACTACAACGATACCTGCTTGCCATGCTTTCATTACCGCTTGGTTTAGTGGATCTTCCCAGTAGTAAGAACGAGCAGGCCCGCTAAACGACATATTCAATACTTTTAAATTGATTTGATCTTTAACTTGTAACGCCCAATCAATACCACGAATTACATCTGCATAGGTTGCCTTGCCTTCGGCATCAAAAGCTTTAATGCCGACTAACGAAGCATTGGGAGCAACACCATAAACTTTACCGTAAACATCATAATCGGCGTTACCGGCAATACTGGCGACATGAGTACCGTGGCCACTTTCTTCATTACTATAGTTACTAATACTATTATTTATCGCGTCATAAGTTCCCCAGAACTTATCTTTTCCGTATAAATCAGTCGATAAACCAAGACCTGAAGAGGTTCCTTCTAGTTGATCTAGCCCAGTATCCAAAAAGCCAATGGTTACCCCATCGCCAAAATTGTAGGCCGAATGCGCCGCAGAGGCTTCAATCAAGTCATTCACGACAGACTTTGGCTGCCATTTACGTTTACCCCAGGCATTACCACCTGACATTTCTACTTTATAATTTTCAGTAACCTGAATGTCTAACTGTGCATGTAACTGAGCTAACTGTTCAATATTAAGGGAAACGGCAACAGCATTGATGATAGCTAATTGATGCGTTGGTTGAACGTTAAGTGAGGCTAACTCTGTTTGTAATAATTGATAGCTGCTTGCCGAAATAATATACGACTTTTCTTGTCCGCCAGCATTTTTATCTATACTGGTATTGATAAACCAAGCGGTAAGACTAATAAGCCCTAGCAGTGAGAGTGGTTTTATAATGTTTTTTACAGAAATATTCAAAATATTTATCCCCTTTTCCCGTTACATCTTTTAAAAACGTCAGGGTGGTTTAACTTAATGTTTGTCATTCAAATTTTAAAAATTGTACATTAAAACAGTTTTTAATCATTAGTGACAAAATACACATTGATTGTGAACATAAACCAAACGACACCTAACATGCAATACTTATGGATATATATATATAGCTATAAGTTATTACATGTTGCAAAAATAAAAATATCCAGCTCAAATAATGAACTGGATATCAACTAGTTAATTGAGACTACTTCCTTGTACTAAAACGTTTAAATCTAGAAATTAACGGTAATGTCCGCAGAACAATTACTTGTTCCTTGATCACATACTTTATAAGTAAATGAACCTGACGTTCTAAAACTGTCGGTATAAGCGCCATCGTTTGCCGTTGTTGTTCTTAAAGAACCGTTACGAATAATGTCAACACTTGAAGTAGCTGCACCTGACCAAGTTACGTCAACTTTATTTTTACCTTTAGCCTTGTATCCTGATGCGTCAGCAGTAATATCACCACCTTCTACTGGAGGAGGTGTAACACCACCACCACAACCATTAGCAGTTAAGTAATCATTAGCCGCTTTTGCTTTAACAATACCGTGACCAAAGTAGTCATCGTGGCCTGCAGCGCCATTATCTTCAGCCGTTGCTTTTAATGCATCACGAATTTCTGTACCTGTACAGCCATTATGGTTAGACCATACTAATGCAGCCATACCTGATACTGCAGGTGTCGCCATTGAAGTACCACTCATGAAACCATAATCGCTAGCGCCAATCGCTATATCTACTGTATTTGACGCTAATAATGCTGCACGGTCTTCTAGTGCTACGCCTACTGCAGGAATAGTTGTCGCGTTCGTATCACCTAATGTCGCTGATAACATACCTGCTTCATTATTAATGATAACCGCACCAACACCACCAGAGTTTTGACAATTTTGTACTTTGTCATGGAAAGAAATTACGCCACGGTCAATCAGACAAACGTTACCATTTGCGCCTGAATTAGTTGACTCAGCAGTGCCCATGTAGAAAGTGTTCGCTGTAACCGAACCTGAATTTTCCATAGCAGATGAAGCATAAGCTACGCCATCGGCACTCATTGAAGCACTTGTTGCCATTCCTGCAGGGTAAGTTGACAACGTGTCAACACCGCCAGCTGTTACTTCAACACAAACAGTTTCGTCTGTCGTTGTCGTTGTCGTGCGATTTTTACCTTTGCCTGTTGTCGTTGTTGACGTACAGCTTGGAAATTGTGAGAAGTCTGCAATAGCATTGTTATTGTCGTTCGCACCAACCATCATTACCGATGAATAGCCTGCTGGGAATGAACGGACATTATTACCATCGTTACCTGCTGCCGCTACCACTAAACCACCTGAATCGGTAAAAGCTTTAAAGGCGTTTTCTTCAGTGCTGTTAGCACCGCCGCCGCCCAAACTCATGCTAATGATGTTAGCGCCTGCGCCTGAACAGATGTTTGCTGCGTAAGCTAAGTCAGAAGAATATCCCCAACCTGCCTCGTTAAATACTTTTACAATGTGCATATCAACGCCTGGTGCCATACCAACCACACCAAAACCGTTATCTGCCGCACCAATAGTACCAGCTACGTGAGTTCCGTGTGGACCACCGTTTTCGTCCCAGTTCCCTGTGCCTGAATCGTTAGTACCTGTAATGTTGTTCCAGATAAAATCTTGGTTAGAGCGATCTAAACCTGAATCGATGATACATACTTTCATGCCTGCGCCAGCGTTAAAGTTAACTTGGTCCGCTTGAGATTGAACAACAGCATAAGGAGTAAGTTGTGTTGTTGCAGGGTTGCCTGCGGTATCACTATAAACAGAAAGTGGTAGACGGCGTTGATCTTCTTCAATCATTTGAATATGTGGGTTGTTTAATAAACCTTTAACTTGGCTTAAATCTTTTCCAGCGAATGAAGCCGCGATAAAACCTTTGCCATCGACTTTTAATTCGCCGCCTAATTTTTTAGCAAGTGCTTTAACAAGGCCTTTCTTACTTTCGTCTACTTTAATAATGTATCGATCATCGGCAGCGTGTGCTGAAAATGCTGCGGTAACGGCTAAGGCAATAATTGATGTCGTAAATTTAGAAGCTTTCATATGTTCCACTCTCTCTTATATAGGGGCGTTGTTTATATTGTTTTAATTATCAACGTTATGTTGTATTGAGTAGTCCTTACTATCTTGATGATGACTTATTTATCTTTGCTTAAATCAGTATCGTGCATCTTGCATAATTCGATAATATCAACTCAGCAAATAATCCCTAGTAATATAGCGACAGCTTTTCGCACAAAGGCGACAAAAAACAGACAAAACTATATTTATCAGTAAGATAAAATATTAAAAAAAATAAAAACGTCGTTTAATTAGCAAAAACAGTCTGTCAATTGCTAGTTAAAACATCGTAAACAAGCCATTATTTTTGGCATGGGTTTTCACTCATTAAAGCAATACATAATAAAATACGTTGAAGGTAGCCTCGGCAAACGTTCAAATTAAACGTAAAAATAAACGATGGAGTTTATATCAGATGAGAAATAACAAACGCCTTGCACTTAGTGCAATAGCCTTATCTATTCTAACCGTAACTAGCGCGGCAAGTTATGCGAGCCAAGCTAAAATTAATAAAGTAAATCAAAGCGGAATGGAATCTGCCCAATCAACAACATTAAGTTTTGCTGATTGGCGTGCACAACAAATGCTCGAAAAGCAGGATTTTACTGATCGTTTAATTGTTAAATATAAAAACAAGAAGAACGGCAAAGCAATCCCTCCAGGATTAGCGAAGAAAGCAGGCTTGTCGTTAAAACACGAAAAGATTTTGAAAAATGGTCATCACATTATTTCTTTTGGTAAAGAAAAGAACATTAAAGATGTGAAAAACATGATCAAACGCATGAAAAAAGACTCGTCAATTGAGTTCATCGAGCCAGATTACAAACGCTTTTTAATGGCGCAAAATCAACCTTGGGGTATCGCACAAACACAATCAGACCAATTAACTGATAACGACGGCGCAAACATGACCGTGTGTATTATCGACTCTGGTTATGAACAAGCAAACCCTGATTTAAATGCTAACAATGCATCAGGTACTAATAATTCAGGTACAGGCAATTGGTATCAAAACGGGGGTTCTCACGGTACTCACGTAGCCGGAACTATTGCGGGTGTTAATAACAGTGAAGGTGTTGTTGGTATTATGCCAAACACCAATGTAAATCTTCATATTGTTAAAGTATTTAATGAAGCTGGCTGGGGTTATGTTGGCGAGTTAAGTGATGCCGTTGATACTTGTGTTAATAATGGCGCAAAAGTTATTAACATGAGTTTAGGTGGTGCTGGTTCAAGTGTTACTGAGAAAAACGCATTACAAGCCGCTGCAGATTCTGGCGTATTATTAGTTGCCGCTTCAGGTAACGATGGCAACACCACATTATCTTACCCAGCATCTTATGACGCTGTTATGGCTGTTGGCGCACTTGATAGCAACAATCAACATGCTGAGTTCTCTCAATACACTCCACAAGTTGAAATTTCTGCGCCCGGTGAAGCTGTTTTATCAACTGTTGCTGGTGATGGTCGCTTAGGTTTTATTAACTTAGGTTCAACAACTTATGCTAACGATATCGTGCCTCAAACGCATTACATTGAAAGCGGTGGTAGCTTCGTAGTAAGTAATGTAGATAGTAGCGCCAACGGAGTCCTAGCAAGTTGTACACTTTCAGGAAGTAGCTACAGCTGTAGTAATGTTGCTGGTAACATTTGTTTGGCAGAGCGTAATGGCAATCAAAAAGGCAGTGATTATCCAGAAATAAACCCAGCTAAAGCTTGTGCTGACGCTGGTGCCTCTGGTGTTATTGTTTATAGTGACAGTACTCGTCCTGGCTTACAAAACCCATTCTTAGTTGATTCTACTAACGCTGTTTCAGTGCCAAGTGTTTCGGTGAGTCGTGCTTTAGGCCAACAATTATTAACGCAGTTAGGCAGTTCAGCAACGTTAACGGTTAACGGTTCGCAAAACTATGCATATTACAATGGCACTTCAATGGCAACGCCTCATGTAACCGGTGTCGCAGCAATTGTCTGGAGTAATAACATTGATTGTAGCGCTGACCAAGTGAGAAGTGCTTTAAAATCAACAGCTATCGATCTTGATGTTGCTGGTCGCGACGACAAAACTGGTTTTGGTTTAGTACAAGCCAAAGCAGCGTCTGATGCATTAGCTGCAACTTGTGGTGGCAGCGTAACACCGCCACCGCCAACAGGAAATACACTGGATAATGGCGTGGCAAAAACAGGCCTAACATCTAGTACTGAACTTAGCTTCACCATGGAAGTACCTGCAGGAGCAACAGATTTAAACTTCGCTATGGCTGGTGGAACGGGTGATGCTGATTTATACGTTAAATTTGGCTCAGCGCCAACAAGTTCTAGCTATGACTGTCGTCCTTATGCTGGCGGTAATAGTGAAAGCTGTCCAATTAGTACTGCACAAGCAGGTACTTACTATGTGAAAATTGTTGCCTATTCTGCATTCTCCGGTGTTAACTTAACCGGTAGTTTTACTGAACCTGCAACGGGTGGCGGAGCAACCGGTGGCAGTGCATCTGTAACGGATATTAGTGTTGCTCGTCAAGCATGGACTTATTACACCATTGACGTACCAGCCGGCATGGCAACATTAGACTTCACTATGAGTGGTGGCACTGGTGATGCTGACTTGTATATTCGACGTGGCGCACAGCCAACATCATCTACTTATGATTGTCGTCCGTACAAAGGTGGCAATAATGAAGCATGTGCATTTACTAACCCTGCAGCAGACACTTGGCATATCGGTATTTACGGTTATTCAGCTGCTAGTGGCGTAAGCTTGGATGTTGTTTATAATCCTTAGAACATCATAAATTATGCGATTATATTTATCGTAAAGACCAAGGGGAGCATTAATAATGCTCCCCTTTTTTATTGATAGCAACGACACAGTATCAAGCGGATAGTTAACCTATTAAAGTAACCAATAATACTTAAGATATAATGAAGCGTTGGACTTGATTGGTTTAACCGGACAACAATATATTCGTTAAATTAGCCTTTATTATACTTACAGATAATGTTGTTGTATAAATTCAATGTACTCTTGTTCATCGGTGATTTTAAAGCCACTTCTTTCAAAGTCTAGACATTCATTTTCGCTTGGAAAGGTAAAATAGCTATCACTCTTTTCTTGTGGCTGAGAACAAAGTAACTCATCATTTTCAAGCGTTTCAATAGCCGCTAATATATCGATTGCACCTTGCTTATAAAGCTCAAGCACATGCCATAAATAAGATTTCTCTCTATTAACCAGTACGGTAGAAGTCTTGATTATTTGTCCTGTATCTATCGAACCATCGTCAATGGTGTGCAGTGTAGTACCTATTTTATCGTCGTTATTTTTCATTGCCCAAAACGTCGCCATCACGCCTTTATACTTAGGTAATATGCCAGAGTGCAGATTAATAATGCCTTTGGTAGGAATATTAATGACCGCTTCCTTTAGAATGCCACCAAAGCGTATCGAAACAATAAGTTCAGGCGCCAATGCTTTTAAATCATTAATCATCTCAGGCGAATTGATTTGATTGACGTCTAGAATCGCTGACTTTAAAAAGACACTAAAGCCATCAAAGTTTCTATAAGTATTGTTATTACTTTTATTCCTAGGAATTAGCGGACTTAGCAGTTGGTTAAACAAGTCTTGCTCGAAAAACTTTAGCGTCTTTAATGGCGTAGGTAACACACTGATCTTACCTACTTTAGCGGATAACCACAGATGAACCTCATGGTTTTTACAGACCTTTGGTAGTAATTTATTCAGCGCGAAATTACTCGCTAAATCTTTATTAGCCAAGAATAAAATTTTCATCATTCAGCTCTTTTGCCTATTTTTATGTTAACAATATATCATCACTTTGGGCTGACTAAATGTTGTTTCAAAAATTCGTCAATGGCTGTAAAAGCTTTGTGTCGATTTCGCTGAATAGACAAATAGTGGTCGCCGTCTGCCAATTCAATATATTCAACTGGCTTACTTAAGTCTATTAGCTGCTGGTAAAATCTTTGACTTTGACGAACATTAACCACGGTATCGTTAGCACCATGGAGTAATAACATAGGTATATTAATTTTCTTTGCCTGATAAAAGGGTGATCGGGCGATTAAGTTGTCAACATCTTTGCCCATTTGGTACTCTACAAATTTCTTGTTAGTGTAGTAACGACTTTTAAAAACAATATTTCGAAGGTCACTCACTCCGGCAAAACTGACTGCGCACCGAAATAAGTCAGGTGTTTTGACCGCCGCCATGGCCGCCGCATAGCCACCATAACTTGCGCCAACAATACAGATACGCTTTCGATCAGCAATTTTCTCTGTAACTAACCAGTTTGCGGCATCGGTTAAATCATCTTGCATAATCAAGCCCCAGTTTCTCATTTGGCTTTGAGAAAATTCATAGCCGTAACCAGATGACCCACGAAAGTTAGGTCGAAATACTGCATATCCCCGATTAACAAAAAATGAGCTCCAATAATCAAAGCCGTTACTATCACGAGCACCTGGACCGCCGTGTGGAAACAATATAGTTGCGGTTGGCCCTTCATTACCTATTGGTAAGCTAAGAAAACCCTCTATCTTTGTCCCATCCGATGCTGTGTATTTTACAAGTTTATGCGCGGTTAAATTAGCATCTTTAAGTGCTGGGTATTGAGTCATCAAACGATTTACTTTACCTGTTTTTCTATTAGCTAAATAATAAATACCTGGTGTGTAATCATTCTCAACATAAAAAATATAAACATATTCATCCTCACTAAAGTCAACAAGATAATTCGTTGTTTTAGGTCGCGCTGTATTTAACCTTTGTTGAAGGCTCTTACGACTTTCATCCCAATAAATATTCCCGCTGATATGGCGAATACCAATAACACTACGTGTTTTTTTTGAATAAATAAGTGTGCCATCAACATCATAATCTTTATCGGCAAAGACTAATTGATGGGTATCAGTACTTAGGTCAACCTTATAAAGCGCTTTCTTATCATTATTGTATTGAGTGTAATAAAGAATATTAGGGTTGTTATCAAAACCAAGCGCCGTTATGGGGGCATCTTCCAAACTGTTATATTGAAATAAAACTTGCCAATTTTGGTTACCACCTTTACGGACAAATATTTTGGCTGCCCCTGTTTTATAGTTTAAAGCACGACCTAACCTTACGAAGCTCTGCTGATCGGTCATCCATTGTCTAATTTTTAATTTATGGTTTTCTACTTTATTAGCCTTAGCAGTATTTATGTTGAGTTTAAATACGCTAGGTAAATTTGCATTTTCAGCATCGAGAGCAATAAGGATATGCGCGGGGTCATCGGGTAATAAATCAATCAAATTATCTTCATGTTGAGAATAGTGTCGCCGGCTATAAATCGTTGAAGCATTGATTAATCTTCGTTGTTTTGTTTTTTCAGCGCCGACATCAATAGCTAACAACTGAGTGTGATCAACTTTTTCTGTATTCATATGTCTAGAAAATTTTGCCGCCAGTAATACGGTTTCATTATTGGCCCACTTGAACCACCTTATTTGATTAGTCAGATTATCTGTCTGCAGTAACGTCTTAAACTCACCGCTCTTTAAATCAATATAAATAAGTAACGTTAAATCTGGATCTTCTACATTTTTCAGATAAGCGATTTTACTTCCATCGGGAGATAATATTGGCGATTTAATACTTGGCAATCGACTAAATGCTTCAACAGGTAACTCTACTGCAACAACATTATTGATAAATAATATAAAAACACAAAAGAAGAAAGTACTAGAACGACAAATGGCTTTATTATTCATTTATTATTGCCTAATAAACTGTTGTCAAAAGAAATGATTGGCAACATTAAAGAAGGTGTGACAATTTTATTTTTTGGGCAAAAGGTGAATGCCTGAAATTTTATATTTACCATTTTTTACCTACAATCCTTTGATTAAATTCCTGTCGATTACTGCACTAGAGCTCAAAAATACGAGACTTTATCTTACGAGCATGACTCAAATTAGCAGTGACACAAAAAATCACTCACTGTGATCAACTATTTTTCAATAAACTTGGCCATACCTTTATCAAAATCATTGCAAATTAAGCTTGTTATTAAAGACTCTGTGTACTCTATATTTAACGACTATCGATATCGTTTAATATAAATATTAAACCGTTATTAGTACTATTGATTATTGACCTGCCAATAACTACATTAGCACTTGCTAATTTAACAAAACCTAATATAATACTAATTTAACCATACCAATATAACGGAGTTACTATGAATAAGAACGATGCATTAAGACTAATAGCAGGCACAATGATACTTATTTCACTTATTTTAACCGTAACATTATCAATAAACTGGCTATGGTTTACTGCTTTTATTGCGGCCAATTTAATACAGTCTTCATTCACCAAATGGTGCCCAATGATGGTCTTATTAAAAAAAGTAGGTCTGAAAGATTAATCATTAGGGCTTATTTTAGCAGTAAGCTCACCGAATATTCTGAGCTGTCAGCACGTAAAAGAGTTAAATTTAATAGCAGCCCCTTTGGGTTTGCTCATTAGTGCTTTGCCTTCATGTGCCGGACCGCCAGGAATTTTACATCCTTCTATGGCTATTAACTAATCGCCTATTTTTATTGGCTGGTCAGCCTTTCTTAACTTCTACAACATCAATATTTTATACTATTAATGTATTAAACAAAATTAATAGGATTAGTGCTTATAATCGAGTTATTTTTTCGTTCAAGTCGTATTGTTTATCGGTAACGATGGCTTCCAATACCTCTATTCGACTGAGTTGATCACCGAGTATCTTATTAACCGCTGTGGCGACTTCTGTCTCTAAATTAGCTTTTTCTAATTTCAACGCTTCTACTTCTAATTCTTTTATTTTCTTTTTATTGGTACTTAATACCAAAATAATTAAAAAACTCACTAAAAAAATCACAGCGATACTTAAAAATACCCAAAGGTTTATATTCATGGTTAGGTTGACTCATTATTTATTAAATAAAAATGTTGTACTGCAAAATCTATTCCTTATATATTTTAACATTATTTCAATCACTTATAAAACAACAACTTAAGGGTCTGGTTATATTAGCTAAGCTTTAGCGAAGATTGCTATTATTTCGCAGTATCACCTTGGCGATATATTTAAGTCAGTTAGCCTTATAGATATTAGCTTGTCTACCATAACACCACTTACTTAGCAGGGTTAAACACCCACTCAACATTTATAATTGCACAATGATCTTTATAAGCTTCACTACGTATATTCTGCTATATTTACGATAAGATCAGTGATTGTAAAAAGGAGAATGACTATCAATAGGAAAATAAATTTATGCTTTTTCAATATCCTCCTAATCACTTCATGGTCAGTCATTGCTAATACCTACAAGGTTGTTTCTTACGACCCTGCAAATCCCCCACACAATATCTCTACAATAGATCAACAAGGCAATACTAAAATATCAGGCATATTTGCAGACATGTTTCTTCAAATTGGAGAGATTACCGGCGATACCTTTATAATGGTTAAAATGCCTGCCGCTAGAGCTATGCTTGAATTTGATCTTGGCCGAGTGGACATTGAACCCGGAATTAACCCTGTTTGGCGCAGTAATTCAAAAGAAATAGGCTTGTATTCAATTGCCTATGAAAGGGTTGAGGAAGTCATTGTTTTTCGCGCTGGTGATCAATTTGATGTAAAAACACCAAAAGATTTATTTGGACACAAAGTAGGCATAGTTAGAGGCTTCATTTATCCTAGATTTGAGTCATCCTTTGCCAAGGATGAAATTAACAGGATATTAAATAAATCAGAAAGTTTGCTGATTAAGCAATTGTTGGCTGAGCGCATTGACCAAATTTTTATCAGTAAATCCTCGATAGAATATATGAAAAGACATCTTCCGGCTTTGAATGATATTGTCGTTGGAGATGTGGTTAGCTCTGTAGAAGTTATGATGCGTGTACACCCAACAAAACTCGAACTTATACCGAGATTAAATAAAGCATTACAACAAATGATTAACGATAAAAGCATTGAAAAAATCATTGCTAAATACCAATAAATCAATCAATTAATGTATAGCGGTATTTTGAATAACAGCCAATATTCCTTATCTTGTACTAGTTATAAATCCATAGGGTAATATCTGAATAACAAGGATTATTGACATGATTTGGCTAACCTGTTGTAGTTAACATTCTACTTAAAATGAATCACCTTAATCAGAATTAAAAAGGAATAGATATGCTTAGCTATGCCACCATCGGTGTAACCGATTTAGAAAAATCAGAAGCCTTTTATAATGAACTCTTGGCACCTATAGGCGCAAAAACGTTAATAAAAATGGAACGCATTATATTTATTGGTAAAAGTATGAAAGAACCCATGCTCGCTATTTGTGTGCCATATAACGAAGAACCTCAAAACTGTGGTAACGGCAATATGCTTGCTATTTCTCCTGGCTCAAAAGAGCAGTGCGATGAAATGTATCATAAAGCCATTGCCTTAGGTGCGACCTGCGATGGCGAACCAGGGCAGCGGATACCCGACGTATTTTATGGTGCTTACTTCCGTGATTTAGATGGTAACAAAATCGTTTTTAATCATTTCGGTTAATCACAACTATTCAAGCATAGCCTAACGCTGTGCTTGAATATGACTTTATCAGTGCCCCACTTTTATCTAGACATTATTTGAAATAAGCCTCAATAATAAATGATTATATTGCCCACAAATATAGGAAACCGTAACAATTGAATCAATTGACTAAAAAGCGCATAGGATGTCCTTACTGTGGCGAAACAATTAAAGTACTCATCGATTCAGCCGACGTAGACCAGCAATATATCGAAGATTGCCAAGTGTGCTGTAAACCAATAATTTTTTTAGTTTCTGAAAGTATCGACGGTGACCTTGATGTTAATGTTTACAGCGAAGATGATGCGTTTTAACCTATGATTAGAAAATAAAAATCGACTGTTAACCTTTAACTAAACTCAGTCTCAATCAACATTATAAACAAGTGTACTCATGTTATTTACTGGATTTGGCAACTACAGCTATTAATAGCCCACTGTTTTTGTGAGCTGTCTTCGTATAGAATCCGCCTTATAATTTCTACATCTTGACGTTATCCCAAATGGGCCAGTCAAAATAGTGAAGTAAACTAGCAACACCTTCTTATTCCCTTCTAAAATGATATAAAAAATGAATGATATAACTATAGCAACTCACAACGGTAATTTTCATGCAGATGACGTATTTAGTATCGCTGCTCTTAAAAACATTTTTCCTAACTTTAACCTCATACGCACGCGTAATTTAGAGCTTATCAGTAAAGCAGATCTTGTTATTGATGTTGGTGGTGAATATAACGCAGATGCCGGTCGATTCGATCATCATCAACGTGGTGGTGCCGGTGAGCGCGAAAATGGTATTCCTTATTCTTCATTTGGCTTGGTTTGGCAGAAATATGGCGTAGAAATATGTCAGGGTAACCAAGACGTAGCAAACGCTGTTGATGCAGGTTTAGTTTCAACCATTGACGCTATTGACTGTGGCTATACCGAAGGCGCTTCTAAAGGCATAAACCAAGGCATTAGCCTTAGCCAAACCATTTCAATGTTCAACCCAACGTGGCAAGAAGATAGTCACTTTGATAGCTGTTTTGATGAAGCGGTTGAGTTTGCAACACGTATTTTGACACGATTTATTGCCTCTGCAAATGGCGGAATTAGTGCCAAAGAAATTGTTGCTAAAGCGATTGAGAATGCAGAAGATCCAAGAGTGATTGTATTAGAGAAATACACGCCATGGAAAAGAACCGTTCATGCTTTGTCGACACAGGCTTTATATATGGTTTATCCTTCTGGTTCTGGTCCATGGAGGATCCAAACAGTGCCTGTTGAGCCAGGTTCATTCGAAGATAGAAAATCGCTGCCTAAAGCATGGGCTGGCTTATCTGATGATGCGCTTAAAGCCGTAACCGGCATTGATGATGCAATGTTCTGTCATAACGGACTATTTATAGCCGGTGCAGAATCCTTTGAAAGTACCATGAAAATGGCTGCTATTGCTTTGCAAGAAGAATAAAAACCCTATAAAACCGAAAGTTTTGTCGCTTAAATAGATTTATTTATAGCCGGTGCAGAATCCTTTGAAAGTACCATGAAAATGGCTACTATTGCTTTGCAAGAAGAATAAAAACATGATAAAACCGAAAGTTTTGTCGCTTAAATAGTTTTATTTATAACCGGTGCAGAGTCTTTTGAAAGTACCATGAAAATGGCTGCTATTGCTTTGCAAGAAGAATAAAAACACCATAAAAACTGCATCATTCGCACTATCAAAATCACAGTGCGATTAGATGCCGTTGTCACCTCGATAATATCAGTAATAAACCGAACGTTCTGCCGCTTTAACTATTGCTTAAGTAGCGCTATTTGTTTTAGCATTTCGGTTTCTAGTCTGCCAATTAATGCCATAAAATCTGGCCGTTGCGCTAGATCGATAAAATAGGGTGATTGTAATAAGTGAGCACGCCAATTATATAAATAACCATTATCGATGGCAGCTTCGAGATATTTAATAGTCTGCTCATCATTATTTTCTAGTGAGCTGCTTATAGCAAGATTCATGTATTCAATACCTAATAAGCGTGATTGACCTGTTAGATAAAAAGATTCGTCTCGTTGCTTTACTCTCTTGACAAGCTTTTCAGCCTTAGCTAATTGACCTTGTGCCTGATAAACACAGGCAAGTAACAAAAGACCATTTATATTTTCTATATCATTCAATGTTGCAGGGTATGGTTGATTAATCCGTTCAATTATTTTGGGGATATGTTGATTAATTAGTGTTTCTGCCTCAGCAAGTTTATTCTGCTTAATTAATACGTATATTGCGCCAGTAATAAAGCGCTCTTTCAGTTGTTTACTGGGATATACCGTATTAGCATCGGCTACGGTATCGTTAATAAGTTTCAACGCCTTAGCTGTTTGGCCAAGATAAATAAGGCTATTCACTTTTTGATTGATAATTTCCGCGTTATTGGCATTAATCGACATTGCCTTGTCTGCATACTCAAGAGATTTAAGGCCAGAACCCAAAGACAAGTAGTAGACCGACAGTGCTTGAGGAAAATAAGGGTCGTTAGGGTCTAATCTTGCACCATTTTCAGCCAGCTTAATAGCATCAACAATTTTACCCATGTGCTGCGCATAGATTTGCCCTAAATAAAAAGGGTAAAAGGTATTCTTCGGGTTAACCTTAATAGCTTGCTTAAGGGTTTGTTCCGCTTCTGAATATTTTTGTAATGTTTGTACTAAATATACCGCAAAAAAATACGGTAGATCAGCATTAAGAGGGTCAACTTTTTGTGCCCTTTTAAATAAGGCTCTGGCATTATCTTCCCCCATGCCAGCACCATTAGATTGTGCATGCCTGATGATGATGTCGACATTATTAGGATTTAGTCGATAAGCTTCTTTGGCATACTGGTTACGTAGCTTACGATCTGTTTTTATAATTAATGATCGAACAAAATAAGCTTCTGCGGAGTTTGGATTAATACTAAGAACATCCTTAATTAGCGCTTCAGCCTTATCAAGTATCTGCCAATCAAAGCGACTGCCAGTAATAATTTGACGTGCATATGTTTCAGCCAACTTAATGCGCGCCATCAAAAAACCAGGTGCTATATCTGTTGCTGACTCAAGGGCAGCCGCGGCATTATCTAAACTTTCAAAGGTATAGGTATGCAGTCCCCTCAGCCCTTGCAGATATAAATCATAAGCTTTAGGGTTGATGGTTTGCACAGACGATACGGTCTTAACTAAGACTATGCCTAACGTTTCCTTTAGTGCATCGACAATTTCTGCTGATATTTCATCTTGTACTTGAAAAATGTCGTCGAGCTCGCGATCATATGACTCAGACCACAAGTGTTTATCTGTTTCCGCATTAATAAGCTGTGCGGTTATGCGCACTCTCGCACCTGATTTTCTCACACTGCCTTCGAGTACATTTTTTACACCTAAGACTTTGGCAACCTCCGAAATATTAATCTTGGTATCTTTGTAGGCAAACGCAGAAGAACGAGAGGTCACTTGTAACTTAGGTATCTTTGCTAAAACATTTAATATTTCTTCTGAAATACCGTCTGAAAAGTATTCTTGTTCTTTGTCAGAAGACATATTTACAAAAGGAAGGACTGCAATAGAAGTGCCCTTTGACTCTGATATTGATGGATTATTTGTATTAACCTTGATGGAAACTTGGGCAATAACTTCAGCTTGATCCGTTGGTAAGACTAGAGCAGTGGCTGATTGAAAACGGCTCTCATAAATAAAGTAGAGCAAGGCAATTGACATAAGACCTATAATGATAAAATCTAACCTACGCCCCGTAAGAGCAGCGGTGGAATCTCCAGATGATATGCCTGATTCAAGTTTAATACCGTCGGGTGTTATTTCAAACGCCCAAGCAAAAAAAAGAGCAAAGGGAAAACCAATAAGACCAAAGAAAAATACTGCGGTATTAATCCAATTAGGCAAATGTAATGCCGGAACAGCAATAGACGTAATTTGAACAACGACCCAAGCAAGTACAAGGTAGGCAACCCCAACCTTGAAAACATTTCGCCTTTTCAGTTCTGATATCAAAGATTCAGCCACATTTAATCCGTAAATATGTTTATTATTTAACCATGTCTAATAAATGTAATGCTAATACAGCTTTAAATCAAACTTGAGCGCTTCAGTAAGCCAATTTATTAATATAAATCCCCCAACAATAAAAACAACCATAAAAAATCAGTAAATTACGCAAGAAGAAATGATTGTAAATACAGCAATTTATTGATCTGTAATAAATTTTTTTTTAGATGCTTAAGTTATCTTACTTAGTCTTGTTCATATATTTACCAATACGCTCTTATAGGAATCTTGATTCTATGCAAGAATCTGAAAAATCAAAGTTAGAACATCTTGAATTAGTTATACAAGCTACAGAAGTAGGTCTTTGGGACTGGCAAATTCAAACGGGTGAGATTTTTTTTAATGGCGACTGCGCTGATATTATTGGCTATAGTTTAACAGAATTACAACCCATTCAATTTGAAAAATGGACTGAGTATATTCATCCTGAAGATTTTATCATAGCAAATAAGCTTTTAGAAAAGCACTTTCAAGGACAAAATAAGCGCTTTGAAGTAGAAGTACGAATGAAGCACAAACAAGGGCAATATGTTTGGGTATTAGCGACCGGTAAAACGATTGAATGGCATGAAAATGGTTTACCTAAACGCATGATAGGTATTCATCAAAATATTGCTCAACGAAAGCTAAATGATCAAAAAATAATAACAACGAGCCATCTTTTAGATGAATCTCAAAAAATCGCAAAAGTAGGTGGCTGGCAGTTAGATTTACTATCAGGTGATTTATTTTGGACAGCAGAAACTTATCGTATATATGAAACATCTCCGGAAGAATTTAATCCTACGGTAGATGCCGGTGTAAATTACTTTTCGCCGAAATCAAAACACATGATTACAAAAGCTTTAGATGCCGCGATTAACCAAGGGATAGGCTATGATTTAGAATTAGAAACATACACCACAAAGGGAAAATTAATTGATGTAAGAACGACCTGCATAGTAAAAAAAGAGGCAGGAAAAATAGCTAAACTAGTCGGTATTTTTCAGGATATAAGCGCAGAAAAATCGATACAGCGAATACTAAAAAACTCTTATAGAGAATTAGAATCAAGCCAAGCACTGATAAATAAATTGATCAATACTGTGCCAGATATGATTTGGCTAAAAGATAAAAAAGGTGTTTATCTTTTCTGCAACTCTAAATTTGCAAGAATGTTTGGTGAGCAAGAAGGTAACATTATAGGTAAGACTGATAATGATTTTGTAGATAAAAAACTTGCCAATTTTTTTCAGGAAGATGATAAGAATGCCATGCTTGCAGATGGATCGATTATCAATGAAGAGTCACTTACTTTTGCAGATGATGGCCGCAGTGAAATTGTCGAAACAATAAAAACACCGATAAAAGATAGTGATGGTAACTTAATCGGCATATTAGGTGTCGCCAGAGATATTACTAACTATAAAAATTCTTTGGTACAACTTAAAAAAAGTGAGTCTAAGTTAAAAGAGGCCCAAGCTTATGCAAAAATAGGTTCTTGGGAGTTATATTCTGATCAGGAAAATGCCTCTTGGTCTGATCAAATGTATACTTTATTTGGACTCGTTCGAGAGTCTAACGCTGGCGTAGAAACATTAAGAGATGTTATTAATGAAAGTGATTTCCCAACCTTTATTGCATCCGTTAAGGCATGTTTCTCTAGTGGTCATGAGCATCATGTCGAATATCGAATTACTAGACCCAATGATGGAGAAGAGCGCTGGATAGAGTCTCGAGGTAAAGTTGTCACTAACAGTGATGGAATACCCCAAATAATGACTGGTTTTATCCAGGATATTACTGAGCGTAAAAATGCAGAAGATACTTTACGCCAAAGCGAAGCCACTATTCGAAAAAAGCTAAAAGCAATATTAGAGCCCGATGCTAACATTGATGCATTAGAATTATCCGACATCATTGATGCTGAGGTACTTCAATCTTTGATGGATGATTTTTATCACCTCACTGGCATGTTAGGCGCGATACTTGATATTAAAGGGAATGTTTTAGTTGCTGTTGGTTGGCAGGATATCTGTAATCAATTTCATCGTTGTAACCATGAAACGAGAAAAAATTGCATTGAAAGTGATACGATTCTCACACTAGGAATACAACACGGTAAATTTAAGGCATACCATTGTAAGAATAATATGTGGGACATGGCCACTCCCATTATTATAGGAGGCAAGCACCTCGGTAATGTTTTTATTGGCCAATTCTTTTATAAGGATGAAGTTCCCGATGTTGCGTTATTTAAAACGCAAGCAAAGCGTTATGGTTTTGACGAAAAAACTTACCTTGCCGCATTAGATAAAGTCCCTCGTTTTACCCATGAAGAAGTGTCTAAAGGAATGCATTTTTATGCCAAACTTGCCGACATTATTTCAACGTCGAGTTTTAGTGCCATTAAACAATCAAGGCTACTTGCTGAACGTAAACTATCAGAAGAAAAACTTAAACTTGCCGCCAGCGTATTTACGCACGCACGTGAAAGCATCGCTATCACCGATGCTTCAGGCGTAATACTTGATGTTAATCATACCTTCTCAAAGACCACAGGATATAGCCTTGAAGAATCTATGGGCAACAACCCACGTATTTTCCAATCTGGACTACAATCATCTGAGTTTTACGTGGAGATGTGGCAAGCCTTACTCAAAGAAGGCTATTGGTCTGGCGAAATATGGAATAGGCGAAAAAATGATGAAATATATGCCGAATTTAAAACGATCAGTGCAGTAAGTGATGAAAATGGTGTTACTACTCATTATGTTGCTCTAGGTTACGACATCACTCCAATGAAAGCGCATCAAGACCAATTGGAGCATATTGCCCATTACGACATACTCACCAATTTACCCAATCGCGTATTACTGTCAGACCGATTATCTCAAGCCAAGTTGCACTGCAAACGACACGGGAAGTCACTCGCTGTTGTGTTTTTAGATTTAGATGGGTTTAAACATGTCAACGATACTCATGGACATGATGTGGGTGATGAGTTGTTGATTACACTGTCTGCTCGCATGAAAGCGGCGTTACGTGAAGGCGATAGCTTAGCTCGTATTGGTGGTGACGAATTTGTTGCTGTGTTGACTGATTTAACGACCGTTGATGATTGTGAGCCGATATTAGAACGCTTTTTATTGGCCGCATCAGAGCCTGCCACAATAGGTGATGTGGTTTTAAATGTATCAGCTAGTATTGGTGTAACCCTTTATCCTCAAGATAATGTCGATGCTGATTTACTCATGCGCCATGCAGACCAAGCCATGTATGTGGCTAAAGAGTCAGGGAAGAATCGTTATCACTTATTTGATACGGTTCAAGATGACGCGATTAAAATAAGAAGGGAAAGCTTAGAAGCTATTCGCAGCGCATTAGATAATCAGCAATTTGTACTCCATTATCAGCCCAAGGTGAATATGCGCACAGGCAAGGTGATCGGTACTGAGGCACTTATTCGCTGGCAGCATCCAGAACGAGGACTATTAAATCCAATAGAATTTTTACCTATCATTGAAAGTAATCCTATGATGATTGAAGTAGGTGAGTGGGTTATTGACGCCACCCTGACACAAATCAGCCAATGGTTAGCAATGGGTGTTGATATCCCTGTCAACACTAGCGTAAATATTGCAGCCGTACAGCTACAGCAACCTGAATTTACTCAGCGATTAACCGCGCTTTTAGCAGCACACCCTCATGTAGAGCCCCGCTATTTAGAGTTAGAGGTCTTGGAAACAAGTGCCTTGGATGATGTAGCACATATTTCAGATATAATGACTGATTGTCTGGCGCTAGGTGTAAATTTTGCCTTAGATGATTTTGGTACTGGCTATTCTTCCCTGACATACCTGAGACGATTACCTGCCAACCTGATTAAGATAGACCAGAGTTTTGTCCGTGATATGTTGGATAACGCTGATGATCTGGCCATTGTTGAGAGTGTGATAGCCTTAGCTAAATCATTCAAACGTGAGGTAATTGCTGAAGGTGTAGAAACGGTAGAACATGGCACAGCTCTAATAAAAATGGGTTGTGATTTAGCCCAAGGTTACGGCATTGCCAAACCTATGCCTGCCAGCGACTTTCCTGCTTGGCTTAGTCACTGGAGGCCTGATGTGAGTTGGCAGACTTAAATAAATACAGAACGACTTTACGTCCACAAATTAAGTCTCAAGATTTAACTCCGGTTGGTCAGATTGCGCACATTATCACTATGCAATAGCGTGCAAAATCAACCTAGGATGCAGGTTTACTTAAACCGCATTCATTAAAATGAGCTTTACGGCTATTATCATCAATATCAGTCCTGCCACTTTATCTATCTTCTTTTTTTGACGATTGAAGCTAGGCATTATACTAGGATGTGATAACAATAAAGCCACACCACTGTACCAAATAAAATGAGCCAACATAATAATCATCCCATAACTGACTTGCATTATCACTGGGGTATCTACTGAAACCACTTGCGTAAAAATACTTAAGAAGAAGATAGATGTTTTAGGATTTAATATGTTGCAAGTAAAGCCTCGACGCATCGCGTTTAAGGGCGACATTGCTAAGGTTTGATTGTTTTGATCATTATTTAACAGATCGCGTGTTGTTAATAACTGCCAAGCAATATAGATAAGGTAAGCCGCGCCTAAATATTTGATTGTCGAAAATAACCACGCTGAATTTGCAATCACAACAGCTAATCCTGCAATCGAATAGCTAGCATGTATACAAACCGATAAACACATACCTAAGCTCATATATAAACCTGATAAACGGCCATTATAGATACTCGTGCGAGTCACCATGACAAAATCAGCACCAGGTAGCATAGCCATAAAAATAGCGATGGTGCTTACTGCAATAATTTCTGTCATATAAGTACTTATTAACAACTCCATATTTCTCTCTCATCATTTAAAATAGTTTCGTAGCAACTCACTTGTTACTGTGCGGCTATGTTAATCTATGAGAAATTTAAAACAATACACCTATTTGTAAAAGGACTTGTGCTTAATGGACACAAATAAACTAATCCCCTTATTGTCTGACATGGCTATTTTGGTAACTGTCGTTGAGCAGGGCAACTTTAGTAAAGCGGCAATAAAACTGGGGGTAACCCCCTCAGCGGTTAGTCGTCAAATTAGCCGATTAGAAGATGCTCTAGGCATAAAACTATTACAACGCACTACACGGCAACTAGCGTTAACAGAGTCAGGAACATTAACCTTTAATTATTGTAAACAGATGATAGAGTCTGCAGAGCAAGCCGTTAATGCCAGTAGCTCGACAACATCGACGGTTAGTGGCTTGTTGAGAGTGGCGGCACCGAAATCGCTCGCCAATCGGGTATTGCGACCACTCTTTGTTGAGTTTTTAAAGTGCTACCCTGATATTCAATTGCATTTAAAAGTAACCGACCGGATTTTAGACCCTATTCATGACGGTGTTGATTTCTTAATTCATATCAATGACAATCCGATTGAAGCTTTGGTCAACGTTAAAATTGGTCGCAGTGAACAAGTGCTATGTGCCAGTCCTGATTTTCTAGCTAACCATGTGCTGCCAACACATCCCGACGACTTAAAAGATTTACCCTGTCTTTGCTTAGGTGAAAACATGTCAGATAGCCGTTGGCGGTTTAGTCAAAAAAATCAAAAAACAACCGTACAAGTCACTGGTTCCTATTTACTTAACCACAGTGAAATGCGTCGAGATGCTATTGAACAGGGCTTTGGTATTGGTTCTCTACCTGATTATATCGCGCAACAGGGTATTAGCAGTGGCAAGCTCATTCCGCTTTTGAAAGATTGGCGGTTACAAGGTAATTACCAAGGTGATATTTGTTTACAATATGTACAAAGTAAATATTTACCAAATAAAAACCGCATCTTTATCGATTTTATGAAGCAAAAGTTACGGGGAATTCAGCCCAACTCGTAAGGTCTTAAGCGGCTATATTGGTTTTACCTATAGGTAAATAGATTAATAATTTTGGTTAATGTCTGCCTGTTAAATAAAAAGATAAGTGTAAAGAGCTCGTATTGGGCACATTGCAATAATAAGCCAGGGCAGATTATGATATGCCCGAGTTTGTAACTATCGTTTAATATAAGTCCTTCAAGTGGCAACTACTACTTCTTTTATTGATTGTGCACTATTATAAGTCATCATAAATAGTGACACTCATCTGAATTTATCGAAAAATAGAGTAAAAATGAAACATAGTAAAAAGCTAATAATGAGAGTAATAGCAGCGATTGTCACGGTTAGCAGCATTTACATATTCGCCCCTTGGCAGGCTGCAATTTATTACTTTGCTCCTCTGCCATTGACCGTTGAACAGCAGGTTAATGATACGGTTAATCATGGCTTAGATGGCATTATTGTTTATGTTCAAAAGGGAGAACAAAAAGCCAATTTTTATGCCAGTGGTTGGCATAATCGAGATAAAAAAATCCCTGCAGACCCAAAGGCGCTCTTCAAAATAGGCAGCATCGGAAAATTATATAATGCAGCCGCAGTAGCAAAACTTGTCGCTAAGGGCAGTCTGTCTCTGGATAATACGCTAGCAGATTATCTACCATCACTCTTAGGACGCATAGAATATGCTGATCAAATAACATTACTTATGATGCTACAGCATCGAAGCGGCATACCTAATTACACGGATCATAATGATTTTTCTTGGTCAGAGCGCTCGATTGGCGGGGATAACAACTTGAATCTAGTTTTAGATAGCTCTGCCGATTTTAAACCAGACAGTGATTATAGCTACTCCAATACTAATTATCTGCTGCTTGGCAAGATAATGACTAAAGTACTTGGTTATGATAACAGACAATTTATTAGCAATGAGATATTAGCACCACTTAGCCTTAAGCGAACTTTCTTTTCCATCAAAGATATTGATTTACAAGACCTGATGAGTGGTTATTACGTTGGCTACAACAACGATTTTAAAGAGCTTAATCAGGGTTATATTGCAACAGCTGAAGATGTAGGCATCTTTCTTAGAGCCTTAAATGATGGCAGATTATTCACTGACGCCGAGCAAGAGATATATGCATCAATTTATAAATATGAGCATACAGGCTGGGTATTAGGCTATTACAGCATAGCGCGCTATCACAAAAACATTGATACGGTGGTGATTCAATTTGTCAATACGGTTGGCGATAACACATTAACACTTACAGACGTCGTTTATGACCGAATCATACAAATATTAAACAAGCTTGATGAAACAAAATGAGAATATTAGTGCTTTGCGCAAATTAGATTTACCGTTGAGCTGTAATCAAATATCTCTCATTTACACTGATAAATCGAGAGCCTGTACATACTCTTTCTTTAGAGCTAGGTAAAACCATATAAGCCTTATCCAGCGCCAAAATCCTACCATCTTCAATATTTGTATACGATACTTGTGCCATACATTTGAAACGTTTATACGAAAGCACTTCTACGGTAAATGGCGAACCAGTAATGTTTTCAATTTATTAATCAAACTCTCCAAATCATTCAGAAATGTAAAGCTTTTCAAGTTTATATGTGAAAATTTCACTCCCTGCCTCATATGCTTCAGAATCAAAGAAATTTATACCAAAAAGTTTAAAAATTAATTTTAAAACCTAAAAATTCAACCCAAGTATCTTCTTTATATGCAAAACTATTATGTTCAGTTTTAAATATCTCAACAAACTCATCTCGCAATTCATGACAGATTACTAACACATAGCTGACGTTATAGGTCTAAAAAACCAAGTCAGTTAAATGACATTAGTGAATATTAAGATAATGTTTAAATCTCATTCGATTTCAATGATATCACTAGTGATATCTATCCAAATAGGATCAACAATTTGAGCTGTAATATGTTTTCAAATATTGCATTTTAGCCAATGTTATATAAAATCAGTTATTATTTTATTAACCAAAAAAATATTAATGGAGCTATTTATGTATAAAACTATTATTTGCGCAATAGAAGCTAGTGATGAAGGACTGGAAGTACTCTCAAAAGCCCATGAGTTGTCTCAAATTTACAATGCTAAATTGTTTGTTACTCATATCATCCCATACACATTACTTCCTAAAGATTATCAAAAAGAATTAAAAGAAAGTGCATTACCTTCAATTGAAGCAAAAGCTTCATCCTTAGGTATATCAAAGAAAGATGTCACGGTTACGTTTGGAAAACCATACGAGCAAATTTGCATACTCGCAGAGAGAAAAAATGCAGATTTAATTATTCTTGGTACCCATTCTAAAAAAGGTCTTCATGCTTTGATTGGTTCAACAGCAAATGGTGTTGCAAATTATGCTAAATGTGATGTTTCACTGATTAAAATTTAAACTGATATTTTAGATAAAATTTCTGCTAAATGTTTCATTTCGAATAAATCGCTAATGTCTTCAGTGTGGCATTAGTGAATATTGTGTCAGGCACATCAATCTCATTTCATGACCAAGGATCTCACTAGTGATACCTATTCAAATTGTAAACTAGTTATTATATTTTCTCATCTCGTGACGCATTTCTCATCATTTGTGAAGACCCATACATAGTCTGAAATGGCCAAAACTCTAAAAAACAAAAAAACTGAGTAATTACTTCACTTTTTACTTTACACTTATAGAGTTGTTACTCTATAATGTTTTTGTTCTCTTTTAGTGAACACCTGTTGTAATAATTTTATATTTTAGCTTCCCCAAAGCTATCCAGCCGATGAACTTGTTTTCATCGGTTTTTTTTATGTCTAAAATTCAGTAAAATCTAAAAAATCACATGCCACAATTATAATGGTAATCACTTAACGTCGTATTTAATTGACTCTATCTACCTTATATATAAAAGTTTTCTACATAATCTCATTTTATTCGCTGACTCATTTTTGGCTATAACAAGATGCTTAACAACTGTATCTCCACTACTTTGGGTCTACTGGCCTTATTAAACTTGCTTATCATGCCAATCGTTTTAATCACACTTGTTAGTGATAAATTAAAAATAAGATAATTAATTTGTAACCTTTCGCAAAGTGGTGCGTAATTATAACTATGAAAGGAAATAAATTTAATAAAATACTCGAACAACATCAGCAACGGATCTATTCGTTAGCCTTGTATATTTTACGTGATAAACATGAAGCGGAAGATATTACACAAGATGTTTTTACGCGTTTATGGCATAACATTGAACAAGTAGATATTGAAAAAGTATCGGCTTGGCTCTCTGCGGTAACCCGCAATGCTTGTATTGATAAATTACGTAAGCGTAAGGAATTCAGTCAAGTAGAAGAAGAGCATCAAGTGACAAAAAAACATGAAGAACCAGCAGGGAATTTACAGCACCAACAATTAAGTAGTTGGTTAAGCGAGGCGATTTCTTGTTTAAAAGAACCTTATAGCTCGTTGATTATGCTATGTGATGTGCAACAAAACAGCCAAAGTATTGTGGCTCAATCACTTAACCTAACCACCAGCCAAGTAAAAGTCTATTTACATCGTGCACGACGTGAATTGCGAAATCATTTAAAGGAGTATACCCATGAATAATAAAGAATCATGGCAGAAACCATTAGATAATTTTTTAGCGAACAATGATATTTCAGCTGACACCCGCGTGCTAGCAAGAGCATTGTCCGAGAACAGTGAATTAAATAATGACCAACTCAGTAATCAACAAATGGCTGAGTTGGAACAAGCGTTACATATTGAACAACACCTAAATGATATAGGTTTGCAGCCTTTATCAATAGATCTTAAAAACAAGTTACTGGGCATTGGTAAAACTAAAACAAACAGTCATGTGGTTTTTGGTTACTTTACACCTCACTGGAAAAAACTCAGTGCGCTAGCAGCAACCGTTACCGCTGTCGCTTTACTTAACACCAATATACTAAGTGATCCTAAAAATGAACAACCATCACTCGCAGAAATACAAGATGCTCAACAAGAGTTAGCCGTCGCTTTGCAATATATATCATTCGCTAAAAAGATATCTACAGAGCACATAAAACAAACATTTGACGAAAATATACAACAACCATTGAACCAAGGTTTATTTAAACCGCTTAATCATTTTAAGGAAACATCATGAAAAAATTATTATTAGCACTTATTTTCTTTAGTTCATCATTATTAATGAGCAGCTCAGCTTTTGCCGACGACATTACTAAAGAACGAGGTTATGTAGACTTTGCCAGCCTTAATTCTGTTTATGGCGAGCCTAAAGTGATGGTTAATTTAAATAAAACCATGTTAGGTTTTATTAGCAAAATTAATCTGTCTGACCCAGAAGCGTCAGAATTAATCAGCAAATTAAAAGCCGTTCGTGTACAAATTTATAATATGAAAGGTAGCGACCAACCGGCAATAGATTTAATTGCAAAAGTCAGCAAAGATATTCAATCTAAAAACTGGTTACCTATTGTATCGGTCAATGAAGAAGATGAGAAGGTACGGGTTTTCACCAAAATCACCGATGATCTTATGGACGGTTTAGTGGTTATGGTTATTAACAATAAAAGTGATGAGGACGGTCGAGAAGCGGTATTCATTAACATTGTTGGCGAAATAGACCCTGCACAAATTAATAAAGTAACCAAATCACTTAATATCGATATTGACTTAAAGTAACGAGTAAACCATGAAACTATCACATCATTTTTTAAAGAAAGCGACCTTGCTATTTGCAATTGCAGCGAGCTTTTTCTTAACCGGGTGCGGCATTACCGCAGGGGGACTTCACCGTCATGCTGGCTATGCTGACATTGAATCACCTTATTGGTGGCAAGCTGACAGCGAAATAAACTTGTCTTTAGGCCCATTAGCTATTGGCACAGCACGTTGGGTTATTGATGCCGATGAAGACCCTGAAATTGATGCTTTATTGGATGATGTAGACGGGGTTCGTATAAGTGTTTATAACGTTGAAAAAAACAGTGAGTTATTCAAAGACAATTTCGCTGAAACTCAAGCTAATTTACGTGCTGATGGTTGGCAACATGTAGTAAGAGTGAATGATGATGAATCAACTGATTACTCACTGATGTTTATCAAGTCAAACGGTGAAATAATTGATGGTTTAGTTGTACTGTCACTTTCAGACAATGAGGCGGTATTTGTCAATATTATTGGTAATATCCACCCTAACTCTTTTGAACCTATTATGGAGCAGGTTTATAAGAAAAATGATGCAGGAAAAGGGGCTAAGGAAGTAGAGGAAGAGGAATAACATATCAGCCAATTAAGTTATAAATAATAACTTAATTGGCTTACTTTCACATACTAAGGCAACTTATTGTGACGAAGCGGCTTGATATTTAGCAGCTTGTTTATTATCAGGTAAAGACGCTTTAATAAACTGACGAATATCATCATTTGCCGCTTTTAAGTCTTCATAGCGAAGGTACATCATATGACCACTACGGTAACCTTTAAAAGACAAACGGTCTTGCATTTTACCACTTTGATCTAACTGCCACATAGTGTACTTGGCATCAAAATAGTTAGTCGCACCATCGTAGTAACCGGATTGGAACATGACATTTAAATAAGGGTTTTGTGCCATCGCTAAACGCAAATTTTTACCGGTATTATTGTTACTGCGATCCCACGGATGTACATCACCGAACATATTATATTTAATGTCTGTTTTATAGTTTAGCTCTTCGCGTAAATAATAATTAATAGCGGGCGTGAAACTGTGCAACCATGACGTTAATTCCGCATTGTAATCAGGACGTGAACCGGTTGTTTTCTCGTCAATACCTAAGTAACGTGAATCTAAACGACCGATTGTTTGCTCACGGTCACGTAATAGTTCTTTCCAAAAATAGGAAGCGCTAATATCTAAATTACTGCGTAATACTTCAGTGACCGAAAGTCCTGAATAATAAGAGACCTTTTCAGCTATCGCCTGTTTTTCTGCTGTGCTAATAAAGCCACCTTTAGCGAGTGCGGGTATGTATTGCTCAATAGTAAACTTTTCAACTTCAGGTAAAATATCCAATAAGTCTTTTTGCTGTAAATCGCTCTTTAGTGCTTGGTGATACCAGGCAGCAGCTGCAAAATAAGGTAGGCGATTTGCGGCCTTTACCGGCCCGTCACGTTTAATACCAATATCGGTTGGCGACACAAGAATCACGCCATTTAGATACATCCACTGACGTGATTGTAGTTCTAACGCTAAGCCTGAAACACGGGTAGTACCATAACTTTCACCAATTAAATATTTTGGTGAACGCCAGCGCTCATTCCGGGTCACAAAAGTATTTACCCAGTCTGCTAGATATTTGATGTCGGCATTGACACCAAAAAACATCGATTTTTGTTGTTCTTTCGAAGGCATCTTGCCCTCTTTGTCGGGTAAAACTCGTGAATAACCAGTATTAACTGGGTTAACAAAAACAATATCAGCAACATCTAGAATTGAGTAATCGTTACTCTTAACACCATAAGGTTGTAATGGATAACCTTCGTTATCAACATTTAAAACCCGCGGTCCCGTATAAGCAACATGCATCCAAACAGATGCAGAACCCGGTCCTCCGTTAAAAGAAATCAATAATGGCCGAGAACTTTTATGCTTAACATTACTGCGCTGATAATAAGTGTAAAATAAACTGGCGGTTGGGTTACCCTCACTGTCCCATACGGGTTGGGTACCTGTAGTGGCAGTGTAATCAAATTTTTTCCCATTGACCTTAGTACTATGCTTAGTGGTTGAGCTTTCATCGATAGGTAGCTTTCGGCTATTGTCAGCAGTATTCTCAGCATGAACAAACGGTGAGAATATCAGCAGCAAGGCGAATACTTTGACTAAATGGTGTGCTTTCATTTTAACATCCTGGGCATTGGATTTTTATTAATATCTCCATACTCTAAAACAGAAAAAATGTTATCGCTGAAATAAAAGTTTAAATGACTCTTTTCAGCGATAAACACCTGCTGTCACTAAATTTTGCCTAAGTGTTTAACGTTAAATAAACCACAATCAGCTTTTGACCGGTAATAGTGACATCACCCGCTTTTGCCGCGCTCAATTTTAATAAATGTTTGGCTTTTATTATTTGTTGATTTTGATAAGACGTCAGCTGAAACGCGCCCGATAAACTATAAATGAAACATAAATCTGCGGGGTTAACCTCAAGTGTTTGCTGTTCTTTAAAGGTTTCAACAACCACTGAGCACTTTTCTTTATCGGTAATGACATTAAAATCTGTGATTTCACCGTCGAGTAAGTTTCCAATGGTGCGACAGCCACCGTCAAAATTAGCCACATCAAGTAGATGATGCAACGTGTCTATTTTATTGTCATCGTGTTGTAAATTAATACCTTTACCGGCAATAAGAACAAGATTACGTTGATAACCTGAAAAATCAGAAAAAAAACCATCCTCAACAACATTCGCCATACTCAAGCGCCAAATAAAGTCAGCTAAAGTACCACCGTCATTAATCGCCAATTCAATGGTTTCACCTTGGCCATTTTTCCATGGGATAGTTTTAAAGTGCTCAGGTGAAATAACCGTGAACATTAAGATTGTCCCAAGTGTTTCGCATGAAAACATAAGTGACTTTCAATAAAACTGGCGATAAAAAAGTAACTGTGGTCATATCCCTGATGTTGGTTAAGTATCAGTGGGTAGTTATTACTCAGCGCCGCTGAAATCAATGATTCTGGCTGAAGTTGCTCTTGCAAAAAATCATCGGCTAAACCTTGGTCAACTAATGCTGGTACATGCTGTGTACTTGCTTTCATCAACACGCTAGCATCATGTTGCTGCCATAGTGTTTTATCACTGCCTAAATAAGCACTAAACGCTTTTTGCCCCCAAGGGCTATTAATTGGATTAGCGATCGGACTAAAGGCCGACACCGAACAATATTTATCAGGATTTTTAAGCGCTATTGTTAATGCGCCATGCCCACCCATTGAGTGGCCGCTGATCGATTTTTTGTTTGATACCGGAAAGTTTGCTGCAATTAACACTGGTAATTCGTTAACAATATAATCATACATTTTATAATGAGTTGACCAAGGTTTCTCGGTGGCATTTATATAAAAACCTGCACCTAATCCTAGATCGTAAGACTGGTTTTCATCGTCGGCGATACCCACTCCGCGCGGGCTAGTATCTGGACAAACGATAGCTATACCGAGTGCCGATGCCATACGCTGTCCCCCTGATTTTTGTACAAAATTTTCATCGGTACAGGTCAGTCCTGAAAGCCAATATAAAACAGGTACCGGTGCATGCTTACTGGCACCTTCAGGTAAATAAATAGCGAAACGCATCTGACATTTTAGACTTTCAGCATGATGTTGAAAATGTTCTTGTACGCCACCAAACATTTTATTACTGCTAATTTTCTCTAACATTATTGTTCAACTTTTAGATATTTATACATGTTTAAAAATGAATAACGCTACGAATACTCTTACCTTCGTGCATCAATTCAAACGCTTCATTAATTTTTTCTAACGACATGGTATGCGTAATAAAATCGTTTAAAGCAAATTCACCGGCAAGATAGCGTTCTACGTATTCAGGTAATTCGCTGCGACCTTTTACGCCACCAAAGGCAGTGCCACGCCATACTCGGCCGGTAACTAACTGAAATGGACGGGTTGAAATCTCTTGCCCTGCGCCAGCAACACCAATAATAATAGACTCACCCCAGCCTTTATGACAACACTCTAAGGCTGAACGCATTACATTGACATTACCGATACATTCAAAAGAATAGTCGACACCGCCATCGGTTAATTCAACAATAACGTCTTGAATAGGTTTGTCGTAATCTTTGGGGTTAATACAGTCAGTTGCGCCAAGTTTTTTGGCTAACTCAAATTTGCTTTCGTTGATATCAATCGCAATAATCCGGCTTGCTTTCGCCATAGCAGCGCCAATAACAGCCGATAAACCAATGCCACCTAAACCAAAAATAGCCACGGTATCGCCTACTTCAACTTTTGCCGTATTCATGACTGCACCCATGCCCGTCGTTACCCCACAACCCAATAAACACACTTCTTCAAGCGGTGCTTTGGGGTTAACTTTTGCTAAAGATATTTCAGGTAAAACCGTATATTCAGAGAAAGTTGAACAACCCATATAATGGAATATAGCTTTACCGTTTAATGAAAATCTCGAGGTACCATCAGGCATTAAGCCTTTACCTTGAGTTTCGCGAATTTTTTGACACAGGTTTGTTTTACCTGATTGACAGAATTTACACTCACCACATTCAGGCGTGTACAAAGGAATAACATGATCGCCCACCGCAACACTGGTTACCCCTTCTCCTATTTGTTCAACAATTCCGCCACCTTCATGCCCTAAAATCACTGGAAATATCCCTTCGGGGTCTTCACCTGAAAGTGTGAAAGCATCGGTATGACAAACGCCTGAGGCGATTATTTTAACCAGTACTTCGCCTTTTTTGGGAAGCTCTACATCAATTTCTTCAATCGTTAAGGGTTGATTTGGCCCCCAAGCAATGGCGGCTTTAGATTTGATGGTATTTAGTTTTTGCGTAGCTGCTGACATATGAATTGACCTGATTACATGCTTTAGAGACAATGATAGTGGATAAAGTTCAGGAATAACAGCCTATTGAAATGGATATAATTATTTTTTAAAGGATTAAGAACTAACGCTATCACTATGATGGCGAGATATTAGCCATAAGGATTTATCAAATCTTTTTACAGCATGCTTTTATCTAGTGCGCCTTAAAAAAATTTATAGTTCACTTTTAAGATCATGGAGTTTTAAGAGCAGATTTGGCGCTAAGCGCTCTTCATCAATGGCCAGTAATAACGCCTCGGCTTGCTCTTTATCACCGCCCAGCAACTTTATTTCAGCTAAGTACAATTTTGCATGAGAGGCTTTAACAACATCTAAAGCAATTTCTGCATGTTCAATCGCGGCTAAGTAACTTTTTTCGGCTAATAAATATTGTTCAGCGTGTTGTTGTGCTTGCCCTAAATTAAAATGTACTGTCGCTATTTGTTGTTCGTTACCATATTTATAGCTCCAAGGAACCGTTGCCTGCCAATGAACAAGTGCTTCATCATAATACTCAAGTTTGTTAGCTACATGGCCTAAATGACCATACAGCTCCATCATAAACTGTGGGTTATGGCTATTTCTATACTTTTCCTTTAAGGCATTTAGTGATGCATACGCTTCTGAATATTCACCGATATAAAGTTGTAAATTAGCGATTTCTATTAATTTAATTGGTGAGGGATAGGCATCATTCATTATCGATAATTGTGTTTTTGCTTTATAGATATAACGCTTACCTTCAGCTAACTCGCCATCACCAAGCAGGGACTTAGCATAGTACATGTAAAGAGTGACTTGAAAAGGGATCGGTAGGTCTTCATCGTCTATCCAACGCTTGGTTTCCTGATAAAGCTCATCACTGTGTTGCAAAATAAATAGCGATGATAACTTGAATTGCATTAAGCTAAACCAGATGCGGCTTTTTGGTTGTACTCGAGTTAATTCAATATTAACTTTTTCTAGGCATGCTGATGGCGAGCGCTGACATAACTTCGTTGTGCTCTCGCTTTTCATTGCATAACTTTTTGCAAACGGTAAGCAAAACACCCACAACAATAATGCTGTAAGTCCAAGTAAATAAGGTTTTGAAGACATAAAAAAATGTTTATTCATCGTTAAATATTGCCACTAATATTATTAATTGCCAAGTGCCCGACTAATTTATTAAAGATTATTGAACAAAAAATATCTTGGTGTTAAGCTCTGCCGCGAAATTTTCACCTTAATTTAACCTAAAGTTAACCCAAATAAAATAAAGGATTTATTATGTTTAAGAAAACCGCTATCGCACTCACTCTTTTCAGTCTTTCTCTAACAGCCGTAGCTTCTGATTGGCAAGCGGGTGGTGGATTCGGTCAGTTATCTGATAGCTCAGATGGCGACGATATCTCATTAAATTTTATCTATGGCTCAGTGGCCTATAAAATTGAAAATTCAGTGAAAAATTTTTACTTGATGCCTGAACTTCGTATCGGTACCGGTGCTGGTGATGACTCACTTTACGGTGCAAAACTTGAAATAGAAAGCTTGCTTGCTTTATCTTTGCGTGGTCAATACGACTTCAACAATGGCGCATATCTTTATGTAATGCCGTCTTATGCAAACTTAGACATCAAAGCAAGTTACCGCGGTGAATCAATGTCTGATGATTCATGGGAACTTGGTATTGGCGCTGGTGTTGGTTATAGCCTCAATAAAAAAGTCAGCGTTGAAGCTTCTTATGAAACGTATGACGGTACTAAGCTACTTTCTGTTGGTTTTAAATATGCTTTTTAAGCGCAATAGTTAACTGACCGTTGACGTGTAAGGAGAGCAATAAGCTCTCCTTTTTAATATTACATCGTTAACTTTAAAAGCTAATTTCCCAGCACACTGAGTGTCGAAATATAAAAGTTAGCATCAACCGAAATACGTGGATTTTCTTGCTCAAGCTCAACTACTGTCCAAGCAGTTGTTGGTGCCAGCCACTGTGTTTTACCGGCAATAGTGACACGTAACGGCATATCAAAACCCTCAACCACATTACCCCAACGAATTTTCATCACGTTATTTTTGATAAAATATTCAAAAGTGGGAATACGTA
The DNA here is from genome assembly GCF_007954355.1 of Colwellia hornerae. Lineage (GTDB taxonomy): Bacteria > Pseudomonadota > Gammaproteobacteria > Enterobacterales > Alteromonadaceae > Colwellia_A > Colwellia_A hornerae. Next base: position 20,369 of record NZ_VOLR01000011.1, on the reverse strand, counting down.
TATCACGTAAATATTGATCAAAGACCTTACTCAAGTCGATGCCTGACTGTGAACTGATGTAGTTTTCAATATCTTGGCTAGTCACCGTTTGATGATAAAAAACCTTACCTAGTCCGCGCAGTATTTCTCGCCATTTTTTATCATCATTAATCACTTGGCGAATGGTATGCAACATGTTGCCACCTTTATCGTACATATCACCAGAGCCACCGCGATTAGCATTATATTCACCAATAATAGGCGATTGATTACCAATATTCATCCGTTGACCACGAACGTATTCAAAAGCTTGCTCTTGAGTAAAATGATATTCTAAAAATAGGCTTTCTGAATAGTTGGTAAAGCTCTCATGGATCCACATATCGGCAACATCTTTATTGGTGATGTTATTAGCAAACCACTCGTGACCTGATTCATGAACAATAATAAAATCAAATAATAATCCTGGACCGGTACTACTTCTATCACGCCCTAAATAACCATTTTGATAACCATTACCATAAGTCACTGAACTTTGATGTTCCATGCCCAAATAAGGCGCTTCTACTAGTTTATAACTGTCTTCATAAAACGGATAAGGACCAAACCAATGCTCGAACGCTTCAATGGTGCGTTTCGCGTCTTTAAACTGTTTTTTTGCTTTCGCTAAGTTTTCTCGTAACACATAGTAGTCCATATCAAGCTGACCTTTTTCACCTTGATACTTTTCGCCAAAATGAACGTAGTCACCAATATTAATATTGACCCCATAATTATTAATCGGATTAACAACTTGCCAATGATAGGTCTTAGTTTTAGCTAATTTATTGTGTTCGATTTTAATTAATCGGCCATTAGAAATATCCATTAAATGCTCAGGCACTTCAACACTGATTAACACGCCGTTGTTAGGCTCGTCGGCAGGATGATCTTTATTAGGCCACCAAATACTAGAACCAATGCCTTGATTTGAAGTAGCAATAAAGTCGAAACCATTACTGTCTTTCTTCCAAGTAATACCGCCATCCCAAGGGGCGTTTTTTGCCGTCATTGGCTGCCCCGAAAAATACATCACAACCTGTTGCTCCGAGCCTATTTTTTGCTCACTTATTGGCGTAATAAAATAAGAATAACCGTCTTGTTCAACCTTTAGCACCTGACCATTTTGTAATACTTTTTCAAGCTTCATCGGTGCTTGTAATTCTATTTGTAAACGTTGGCCTTTGGCTACTACCTGATAGGTCATAGTATTAGACCCTGAGAATATTTTTGTCTGTGGGTCAACTTTAACATCAAGATGATAATGGCTTAAATCCCACCACTTTCTTTCTGGCGTAATAGTGCCTCGTAATTTTTCTTGATGCGTTATTTTACCACTTTCTTGCTGCCAATTACTTGCCGCCGCTTGTCCAACAAATACCAGAGTGCAAGCTAAGCCAAGCAAAGTGGCCTGTATGGTTTTTTTTATCATTATTATTATCCTAATATTCCTTGTGTATACAATATATTAGCATTGTACAATACCCATTGTGAAGCCTAAAAAGGCTGGCTTTTATTGGTGACAAAACAACTTAACTAATAAGTTATTATAAAGAAATAGTAATTATCATTTGCCTATTTTGAAACTTATACGCTAGAATCGCCTCACTTACTTGTCGGAGTGCTGAGATTATTTCTAAACGAAATACTCAAAGCTGAGATCGCGAAAGCGGGATCCGTAGAACCTGATCAGATTAATATCTGCGTATGGGAACAAGGTAAAATAATGCCGTTTAAGGATTCTGTCCGTCGCTGCTTTATTTTTTCCTCACTCTACACTTCGTCTTTTTTATTAGTGCATTCATAACAAAATGCATATTATTAAAAGGCAAAAAAATGACCAAAGCAATACATCAATTCACGCGCAGAGAACGTCGCGAGCAAGCAGAAGCATTCTTAAAAAACGTTTCTGATCAATCCTTCCCCAATTCTAAAAAAGTCTATGTGCAAGGTAAAATTCATGATATCAAGGTAGGTATGCGCGAAATCACCTTGTCTGATACTTTATTATCAGGTAATAAAGATAACCCTACTTACGAAAAAAATGAACCACTTTGTGTCTATGATACCTCAGGTTTTTATACCGATGAAAACGTCGATATAGACGTACACAAAGGCATTCCTCGCCTGCGTGAAAGTTGGATTGATCGTCGTGGCGATGTTGAGCTTTTAACATCAAATAGCTCTACTTATGCTCAACAACGTTTAGCTGACGATGGTGTTGACGCGATACGGTTCGAACACTTGCCTAAAATGCGTGTTGCTAAAAAAGGCAAAAACGTTACCCAAATGCACTATGCTCGCCAAGGGATCATTACCCCTGAGATGGAATATATTGCCATTCGTGAAAATTTAAAACGTGAGGAAGTTAAAGATAAAACCTTACTACTACAACATAAAGGCCAGTCATTTGGCGCCAGTATTCCAGCGCAAATTACCGCAGAGTTTGTCCGTGATGAAGTTGCACGCGGCCGGGCAATTATTCCAGTAAACATTAACCACCCAGAATGTGAGCCGATGATTATTGGTCGTAACTTTTTAATTAAAGTGAATGCCAATATTGGTAATTCGGCGGTGACCTCTTCCATTGAAGAAGAAGTAGAAAAACTGGTTTGGTCAACCAAGTGGGGTGCAGACACGGTAATGGATTTATCAACCGGCCGTAATATTCATGAAACCCGTGAATGGATCATGCGTAACTCGCCAGTGCCCATTGGTACAGTACCTATCTATCAAGCGCTAGAAAAAGTAAATGGCGTCGCTGAAGATTTAACCTGGGAAATTTTCCGCGATACCCTTATCGAACAAGCCGAGCAAGGTGTTGATTATTTTACTATTCATGCCGGCGTATTATTACGCTATGTTCCGATGACCGCTAAGCGTGTCACCGGTATTGTCTCGCGTGGTGGTTCAATTATGGCGAAGTGGTGCTTAGCGCATCATAAAGAAAATTTTTTATACAGCCACTTTGAAGATATTTGTGAAATTTTAAAGCAATACGATGTCTCGTTTTCACTCGGCGACGGTTTACGCCCGGGCTCGGTCGCTGATGCCAACGATGAAGCACAATTTGCAGAATTACATACCTTAGGCGAATTAACTAAAATTGCTTGGCAGCATGATGTTCAAACGATTATTGAAGGTCCCGGTCATGTGCCATTGCATATGATCAAAGCAAATATGGACGAGCAACTTAAACATTGTGGCGAAGCACCTTTCTACACTTTAGGTCCATTAACCACTGATATTGCACCGGGTTATGACCATATTACTTCGGGTATTGGCGCCGCTAATATTGGTTGGTACGGTTGTGCGATGCTCTGTTATGTCACGCCTAAAGAGCATTTAGGCTTACCCAATAAAGAAGATGTTAAAGAAGGTTTAATGACCTATAAAATTGCAGCCCATGCCGGCGACTTAGCAAAAGGTCATCCGGGGGCGCAAATTCGTGATAATGCCATGAGTAAAGCACGCTTTGAATTTCGTTGGTACGATCAATTTAATATTGGTTTAGACCCTGAAAGAGCCAAGGCTTATCACGACGAAACTTTGCCACAAGAGTCGGGTAAAGTTGCCCACTTTTGCTCTATGTGTGGGCCAAAATTCTGTTCGATGAAAATATCTCAGGAAGTACGTGATTATGCCGCGGGTCTTGAAGCCAGTAATAAAATAGAGATACAGTTACTTGACGAAGTGATTATTTTAGACGCAACGCCAACCGATATAGCACAAGGCATGGCTGAAAAGTCGGCGGAATTTAAAGCAACCGGTAGTGAAATTTACCATCAGGTGAAGTAGCCAGCCGATGACTATTTATCAGCAGTCCACTAAGCCACCTCAAATTTGTGCCAACATCGTTGTTATTGGCGCAGGGTTAGTGGGTCGTTTAATAGCATTATCTTTGGTCAACCAAGGTTATCAAGTGACCTTGATCGATAAAGATAATAAACAGGGCCACCAAAGTGCCGCTTATGCTGCTGCGGGTTTATTAACGCCGCTAGGTGAAGCTATGCACAGCGATGGTAATATTGTTGAAATGGGCTTTGAATCATTAAAGCTTTGGCCTGAAATGCTTGCTAAATTAGACGGTTATACCTATTTTCAACAAGCAGGTACCTTAATGGTTAGCCATGAGCAAGACCAAGGTGATTATCAGCGTTTTGTCGGTTATATCAAAAATCATTATCCGCACCATCAGCTGCAACAACTTAATCGCCAACAAATACTTACCCTTGAACCCGAATTAGCACATCGCTTTAATCATGGATTGTTTTTACCTGAAGAAGGGCAAATAGGTAATCGTAAATTACTAAAAGCCCTGCAAAAGCAGCTAGAAAAAAGTAGCGTTACTTGGTTAGAAAATGCACCTGTTGTTAACATTGAACAACAAAAATCTACCTGTTTGGTGACTTATCATGAGGATAGCCAAGTAGATAACAAAGGCACAAAACAAGCTGACAGTAAAAAGCATATTGTCGCTGCTGATTTAGCGATTGACTGTCGCGGCGCAGGCGCACGCAGCAGTGCAAGCAAAGCCGCCGCGGCTCCTTTAACAGATTTGCGGGGTGTACGAGGTGAATTGTTTCAGTTATTTGCGCCAGAGGTCAATATCACCCGGCCAATTCGTTTAATGCATCCACGTTATCAATTATATATTGCCCCTAAAACTAACGGTTTTTATGTAGTGGGAGCAACTGAAATCGAAAGTGAAGATTGCGCGCCAATGACGGTACGTTCTTCAATGGAATTACTCAGCGCGGCTTATAGTGTCCATGCTGGATTTGCTGAAGCCAATATTCGCCAACATATTAGCCAGTTAAGACCTGCTTTTAGTGATAACCAAGCTAAAATATCACTGCAAAATCGGCTTATCCAGGTCAATGGACTGTTTCGCCACGGCTACCTTATTGCGCCGGTTGTGTTAAAGCAGTTAGAGTTTAGCGTTGCGCATTTTTTCGAGCGGCGCTCATTAACAGAATCTCCTTATCATAAGTGGTTAGCCATCAATGAATACTAAAGCAACTAACGTAACCTATTTTATCAATGGGCAAGGCATCACCAGTATAAACCCCGATATATCAATGGCATTACAGTATTATTTAACGTCAGAGCAGCAACAGCAAAGTTTTGCCGTGGCCCTTAATGGTGACTTTGTTGGTAAAGCGTATTACCAAAAAACTATAATTAATCCAGGAGATAGTATTGATGTGCTGTTTCCTATTCAGGGAGGTTAATAATGACACTTTCTACCAAGCTAATGATATACGGACAAGCTGTTGATAGCAGACTACTCATAGGTAGCGCACTTTACCCTTCACCTGAGATCATGAAACAAGCTATCTTAGCCAGTGGTGCAAAAGTGGTTACCCTCTCGTTAAAACGGCAGAATCCTGCGCAACAGTCAGGTGCAAAAATTTGGCAATATATTCAAGACCTTGTTAAAGAGACTCAGGGGTTTCTATTACCAAATACTGCGGGCTGTAAAACAGCTAAAGAAGCGGTAACCCTAGCAAAAATGAGCCGCGAGATTTTTCAAACGGATTGGATAAAATTGGAAGTTATCGGTGATGACTATAATTTACAACCAGACCCTATTGAGCTATTAAAAGCCAGCGAACAGTTGTTAAACGAGGGTTTTAAAGTGCTGCCTTATTGCACCGACGATCTAGTGGTGTGTCAGCGTCTATATGACTTAGGTTGTCAGGTGATCATGCCTTGGGCATCGCCAATAGGCACAGGTAAGGGTTTAATGAACCCTTATAATTTAGCAACGATTCGTTCGCGGCTTCCCGATGTAACTCTCATTTTAGATGCCGGTATTGGTAAACCCTCAGATGCTTGTCTAGCCATGGAAATGGGTTACGACGCCGTATTATTAAATTCAGCAATTGCCTTGGCAGATAATCCGATGCTAATGGCAAAAGCCTTCGCACAAGCCATTGTCGCTGGCGAGCAAGGATACATGGCGGGTGTAATGCAGCAACGACAAACCGCTCATCCGTCAACGCCAACCTTAGAGACACCATTTTGGCATCAATAAGGATAAGGATAAGGCTATGACAGAAAGTGTTAAAGAAAAACCGATTGTCTCGACGATCAACGCCAACCTTAGAGACACCTTTTGGGCATCAATAAGGATAAAGCTATGACAAAAAGTGTTAAAGAAAAACCGATTGTCTGGACGATCAACGCCAACCTTAGAGACACCTTTTTGGCATCAATAAGGATTAAACTATGACAAAAAGTGTTAAAGAAAAACCGATTGTCTGGACGATTTCTGGTAGCGATTGCTCTGGTGGTGCCGGCATTGCCGCCGATATAAAAACAGGTCATGCCTTGGGTGTTGAAGTTTGTCATTTGATCACCGCAAATACCGTACAAAACGCTAACCGCCTTGTCTCGATAAATCCGGTAGCTAGCGAGATATTACAACAACAAGCCAAGGTATTAATTGATGATAAACCACCGAGTGTCATTAAGATTGGCTTAATAGCCAATCTTGAACAAGTAAAATGGTTAAGCGAATTATTAGCGGGTTTTAAAGCTAAATATTCAAAAATAATAGTTGTTTTTGACCCCGTTGGCCAAGCCAGTGTTGGTGGTAGTTTTTCAGCACTACAGCGAGAAGATTTAACCCTATTGTTCCACTACGTTGATGTTATCACCCCCAACCTGATGGAAGCGCAACAATTATCAAACTTATCGACCCTTAACCCCGTAGAGCTGGCAACAAAAATTGCTGAATTAGGCATCGCCAGCGTCATCGTAAAAGGTGGACACAGTAACGTATTAGACCATGATGGCTTACCCGTCAGCGGTGACTATTGTTTACATCGCGTTGAACAATCATCGATAAGTTATCAACTCTCTTCACCGAGAATAAATACGTCTTACAGTCATGGTGGTGGATGCTCCTTTGCTAGCGCATTAGCGGCTTTTTTAGCACAAGGCTATTTATTACGTGACGCCTTTACCTTAACAAAAGCATTTATTAATCAAGGTCTTGCTAAATCAGTAACCACTAGCATGAACAAACCCGATTATTATGGTGCATTTGAGCAAACCTATTGGCCTGATAAAGCTGATTTTTTCCCCAGAATATCATCCAATCTAGCGGAAAAACATCAGGGGTTACCACCTTTTCCGTCGTTAGCATTAACGGATAAAAAGCTTGGGCTTTACCCTGTGGTTGACTCACTTTATTGGTTAAAACGTATACTGCCATTAGGCTTAGACATTATTCAACTGCGACTAAAAAATAAGACTGACAGCGAACTTGAACAACTCATCATTGCAGCCATAGCCATAAGTCAGCCGTATAAAACGCGCTTGTTTATTAATGATTATTGGCAATTAGCAATAAAGCATCGCGCTTACGGTGTGCATATTGGTCAAGAAGATTTACAAGACGCTGATTTAACTAAGATTCAACAGTCAGGTTTACGTTTAGGCATCAGCACTCACGGTTGTTATGAGTTTTTATTAGCACAACAATTACAACCCTCTTACTTAGCGATTGGCGCTATATTTTCAACTAAAACTAAAAATATGAGCGGACAAATTCAAGGGGTAGAAAACTTACAACACCTATTGAAATTAGCGAGCAATATTCCGGTTGTAGCCATTGGCGGCATTAATCATCAACGAGCTGAACGTGTTTGGCAGACGGGTGTTGACAGCATAGCGGTTGTTACTGCGGTCACTGAAAGTGAAAATGCTGAAATTGCAGTTAAACAATTCCAGCATTTAATGCAGTAACTTTTCCCATTTAAACCTAAGAAGCGATACTTGTATCACGTTTTTTTTCTAAGAGTAATGGTTGCCATTTCAGGTACGTAATTGAGCGCCATAACCATTCTAACGGGCCAAACCTAAAGAACTTCAACCATAGTGTACAAAAAACAACTTGGGCAACAATTACCGCGACAACAATAAGCATTTGTTGTCCGCGGGCTATTTGGCCAAACATACCACCGGCATAGCCATAGAATATTGTCGTTAAGATAATAGAATGACCAATGTAATTAGTAAGCGCCATTTTTCCTAACGGTGCCAACCATGAAAAGCCTTTGATAAACCAAGCTTTGCTAGCTAATTTTACAAACAACCCGATATAACCGGCACAGAGCACAAACTGCCCGTAGTAAAAAATAGTTTGTCCGCCCGCTCTCACTTCGAGAGCGCTTTTTGTAACCGGGTGTAGACTAATAAAAGTCCCAGCAATACTTAACAGTAAGCCAATGCTCAATCCGCCCCAGCACATAACACTGAAGAAACTTTGGTGTTGTTGTGGGTTTTTCATTCTGCCACTAGCGACTAACCAATAGCCCACCATAAAAAGAGGTAAGCAAACAAAGAAAGCAAAAGTAGGCGTACTGCCTAAAGCTTCAATAGCGCTTTTTGCTCGATACTTAGTCGCTTCAATATAACTAGTTTGCGTAAAAGCTGCTGTTTCTTTTGCTTCGTCTTGCGCACGCTTTTGTTTTCGTTCAAAACGTTGTTGAGCTTTATAAGTGATAAGCTCTTCGTTAGTCATACTGTCTTCATCGACTTCTTCTACCACTTCTTCTAGTTCATCTAATGCTTTAATATCACTATCTGTTGCTATTAAGGTACTTTCTGCTTCAACCTCTATATTTTTATTAAGCAATATTTCTTTGGGATTATCTTTTTCTTGTTTGAGTAAAACATCAAGCTGCTGATTAATGCTGATCTCTTGCTGCCAATCGTTGGTTATTACTGTGTTATCACGAGTAACACCAAAATAAAGGGCGGCAAACATTGAAACCAATAGCGGCATCAGTAATAGCGAGAAACCCACCTTTGCAAATGTGGCGGGGGTGTTAAATCGTGCTAATTTTTTAGTACGTAAAAGTAAAACAAACCCCAGTAAAAGCAAACCTCCTACCGCATAGTCGTGAATAATATCTCCACCCCAAATAAAAATTAAATGCGCCATACCAAAGACAAATAATGCCAACATACGTCGGGTAAACCATGCACCGAATTTACGATCTGCCTCTTGTGCTCTCACTAGCATGATGGCAAAGCCCATACCAAAAAGTATTGAAAATAACTTATAAAATTTGCCTTCAACAAACACTTTAACTAACCAACTTGACGCCCAATCAAAGCCAGTAAGACTATAATCGAAGCTCATTAATGCGCTAACAGGGCGATTAAACCATTCGATATTCATCATAATAATGCCAATTAAGGCAAAACCACGAAGTAAGTCCATCACTTGAATACGATTAGAGTTTGTTAAAGGGGTTAGCGCTTTATTCGTGGGGATCAGGTCATTTTCCATAAATGTTTCACTTTATTATAATTATAATCAGTTAATATATTAAATTATTAATAGCATGAGTCATGCCAATTCGTTACCTGTTGGTTTGTAACGAATTGTGTGATCTTGATTATTATAGTTATTCATAAATATCGAAAAATTGTCTTTTTAGACCAAATTTATCGTTTTTTCTTAACTTTATCGCCTACGGTATATTGAAGAAAGGTCAGGGTGATGTCTCTTTTATTATTGCGACAATTCAATTTTAGGTTGCCATTTATGCCAATCATCATCAACATCCCGCGCTAACATAAATAGTTGTCCTTGCTCTGCTGGCTGAAAAGTTGCAGTAACATCAACCTCAGGTGTCGCAAATGCAATGCCACCAGCAAGCAGTGTTTCTATAGATTCGGAGTCTATGTTTATCCCTGAAAAAAGCCCCGCATCAATACGAATACCACTGGTATTCCAAAACTGACTGCTTTGGCTGACTAAAGGCGCATAACGCGGATAAATATTAATATAGATATTAACGGTGTCGGCGGTAGGTGATAAGTCGACGCCAATTACCCTACCCACTTTTACTTGTCGATAGAGCACAGGATTACCGGTTCTCACTGAACCTAATTTTTTTGCACTTAATGAAAGATTTAAGCCCGAAGGGAGAGTAGTCGTCACCGGCATAATAGCTTTGGCTTCAAAGCGATGACGTGTTTCCCCTTTACCTGGCATTAAACCAATAAAGCCGCCCTCTAGCATAGCACCAACATTAACCGATCCCACCAGAGCAAGCTCAGGTTTAGCAAACCAAAATTTTGAGTCTGCCACGGCAAATTTTCGACCATTGTCATTTAGGAAAGCATAAACAGTTGCGCCAAGACCTTGCTGGTCAAACTTAATCCGAGAAACCAAGCCTACTTGTTGGTCTTGATATTTTATTTTTAAATTATTTTTCAAGCCCTCAACATCATTAAAATGAATTTCTATGGCGACTCCAGCTAACTTTGCATGCTCAATATTGTCAAATAAGGTAAATTTCTCTCCCTCTTCAACCCTGTCTTGCTCAGGCTTTATTTCTGGATTGATAAAACTGATCCCGCCCTTTAATATCGCATCAGCTGATTCTGTTTTAACGATAAAATTCCCTACACCACCACTTATTGTCATACCACTGGCATTATAAAAACGAGTAAAGTTTGAAATTAAATGTCGATACTCTTCCTCTACGGTAATGTTTATTTCAACATTATTGCCGGTGGTATCGAGAGAAACATTATCCACTTGTCCAACAGCTATACCTCTAAAACTAATCGGGCTACCTGGATTAACAACGTTGCCTTGCTCTGATTTGAGCGACAGTTGTAGCCCTTTCGATGATAAATGTTTTGCTGGTGGTAAGTCGGTGACAATAAAGTCATGGGCTTTTTCACCCTCTCCAACGTTAACACTGATATACGCACCACCAAATAAAGCATCGGTATTAGTCATTCCTGACAAGGATAAGTCGGCATTAACCAGCCAAAACTGACTGTTTTCTCGAAGAATATATTCGTAATCAGCTAAGACCCCAACCTGTAAAGTAACTTGGTCTTGCTGGCGAATAACTTGATGTACAGAGCCAATTTCTTCGCCCCTTAGCATGATACGTGTTTTGGTACTTAAACCATGGGCACTGTTTGTATACAGGTTAAATGTTGAGCGCTGCTTAGCGACGTTTTTATCAATAAATAGCTGAAAGTTATCGCCGTTTTTAGGTGCTGCTTTTTCATTATTATCACCTAAGTCAAAAGCAATGCCGCCCGCTAACATCGATTGAATAGATTGCGCTTGTATATCAAAGTTTTGTAAGCCACCTGAAATATGCAAACCACTGGCATTCCAGAAGTGACTATCACTAGAAACAAAGCTTTTGTATTTAGGTTCGATGAAGATGTGTACTAAAAATTCATTAGGGCCAATATTTTCAATCGCCTGAATAGTGCCTACTTTCTGTTGCTTATAATAAATATTAGAGCTTGTGGTTAACGAGCCAACATCTTGCGCTTTTAACACTAAATGTAACCCGGGTTCACTGTATTGATAAGCGGGTTCTTGATTATAAACATTAAATTTATTTAGCGGTTTACCATCAACTGAGGGACGAATACCAATGTGAGCCCCTAACATTAAAGTATGTAAATTTGTAACACCGCCGAGATCGAGATTAGGCGCAATAACAAAGAATTGCGAGTCGCTGGTCAGGTAAGGAATGATGCGCGGATTAATAATAGCGCTGGCTTCGATAACTCTTTCTTGGGGATCAATACGAGTAAAGTCGGTGATTTTCCCTAAGGTTAATCCTTGATACATAATTGAGGCACCACGGTCTAGACCCGAATTCCAATTTAACATTAACTGAATTTCATGGCCCATATTAGCGGTTTCATAATCAGAATATAAAGTAAAGTTTTGGCCATTTTTAGCCTCTGCCATCACAGCTTCATAATCTGAATTACCAAAAGCAACCCCTCCAGCAATAACGGAAGCAAGCGAATCAGTATGAACGGTTACCCCACTGGTTAATGAACCGGAGACAGTGACACCGCTGGTATTCCAAAAGCGGGAATTTTCTTTTACTAAGTTAGCGTACTCAGGTTCAATAAAAAGGTTAATATTAATCAAATCTGAAGTTGCTTCATAGTTAAATCCAGCAACATAACCAACGGTAATTTGTTTAAATAAAACTGGCGATTTCTTCCCCAATGAACCTAAGGTTTTCGTTTTTAACGAAACATGTAAACCTGGCGTTGCTTGGTCTAAGACCGGCTCTTCACTTAAGGCAATAAAATGACTCTTTACTTTACCTTCTTCTTCAATATCAGGCATTACATTTATATAACTCCCAGATAATAAAGTATCTAGTCCAGTGATCCCTTGAAATGAAACATCTGCAGTAACGTACCAAAAGCGCGTTTTATCGGTCAACATTTTTTTCGAGCTTGAAATCATTTCAATTTCAACAATAACACTCTGCAAATCTTCAGACACTTCAACGTGACGAACAATACCTGTGGTAAGTCCTTTATAGCGAACTTGAGTTTTACCGACCACAATACCACTAGCACTTTCAAACTGAACGGTAATAAAAGTGCCTCTATCAGAAACAGCTTTTACAATTAACCAAGCACCAAACAACAACGCAATAATAGGCACTAACCAGACCGCAGAAATACCTTCTCTACTTTTAATAATGGCTTTTGACTCGGCAAGAATAGTTTTATTTGTCATGATGAAGAACGTCCGTATTTTTATATGTTTTTTCAGAAAGTGACTGATGATTATGCTTCTGATGGTTATCCCATAATAGTCGCGGATCAAAGCTTTCCGCAGCAAAAATGGTAAATACCACCATTAAGGTAAAATAGGTAATGCCGACGGCTGGTTCAATACTAGATAAAAAGCCTAAGTTAACGACCGCAGCCATAACCGTGACCACAAATACATCAAGCATTGACCATGGTCCTAAAAATTCAACAATATGATATAACTGACCTTGTTGTTTTAACGTCAATTGTGTTTTTCTTTTGGTGTTATACATTAAGGTAAATAGCCCAATAATTTTTCCTAAGGGTACGACAAAGCTAGCAATAAAAATAATGACCGCGACTGGCAACATACCCATTTGAATAAAAATGGCGATCCCTTCCAAAATGGTTGATGCTTCGGGTTTGCCAAAAGTATAAAACACCATCATAGGATAGATATTCGCCGGAATAAACATCACTAACGCGGCAATGGTCCACGCAAGTGTGTATTCAATACTTTTAGGCTTTCGTGCAGAGAATAGCGTTAAACAACGTGAACAGACTTGTCGGCTGGCATGCATCACATTGAGTTTATGACACTTGGGGCAACTGCCCAAACCTGCAGCAAGCGCTTTATTGCTCAAGAGATTTCTCCAGCTCATGCCATATACTATGCTGATCGATAGTGACCGACATCAATGTTGAGCATAACAACAGGAGTATCAAGCTGAATAACCCGCCATCAATCGTCATATCAGCCAGTGAAGAGAGTTTATACATAGAGACAATAACACCAAGAAAAAACACGTGGAGCATCGTCCATGTATCCAAAACATGGTAAGAGCGAAAAAACACTAACAGCGAAGGTTTAATTTGCTGGAACTTTATGCACCATGTGATATATAAAGCAGTGATCAACCTCACCACAGGAATAGCGATGGTAAACATAAAAACAGCAAAGGCGAGTACGTAATTTCGACTATCGATTAAAAGCGTAATACAGTCAACTAAAGAGGCATCATTATAAAGACCTGCAGCGCCAATGCCAATAATGGGTAATAAAGTCGCAGGGAAAAAAAGCAATAATCCGGCGATGGCGACAGCAATAGTCCGATTAATCGCATCTTTCTTTTTTGAAAATAACATCGCGCCACAACAGCCACATAACGCATTTTGGCCTTCTAATAAGTATGGCATGGGTAATAATGAATCGCATTGATGACAAGCAATCATATTATTAACGACTGAATGGTTTTTCACAAAAGTCCCCGTTCCATCAAGATAGTTATCCTTACCTTTAAAATCAATAAATTACCAATTAATAACATCTATTTTAGTGTACGACATCAACGTATCTTAGCCAATAAAAAAGCAGCTTATTAAGCTGCTTTATGTTCAGGATGAACGGTATGTCTTGGTGCCATGGATGGCAAAAAAAGAAAATGTTCAGGATGGCCTTTCTCAGACATCCTGTCTTTCAAGGCATTAGTGCATCCCTGTACGTCAAGGTATGTCTTGGTAAAATTGATGGCAAAAAAAGACAATGTTCAGATGCGCTATAAGTGACTATTTAATCGTCGCCATGTACTTCACTAAAGCAGCAATATCATCATCTTCTAGTTTCATAGCAATGTTTCGCATCATGCTATTTTTATCGTTGTAGCGAGCTCCAGAACGAAAACTTTCCAATTGAGCAGTCAAGTACATTGCATTTTGTCCCGCCAAAGCAGGAAAACCAGCTTGTGACATGCCTTTTCCATCAGCGCCATGACAAGCGATACAAGCAGTAATTCCGCGCTCTACATCGCCGCCAAAGTATAATTTTTTGCCAACTGCACTGGTTTCTCCACCCGCATATTTTGCGGGCTGTGCACTATAATAAGCGCCTAAATCAAGCATGTCTTGTTCGTTTAATGCCATGGCCATACCGCCCATAATTGCATTAACACGACCTTCTTTTCCACCCGACGTTAGCCCCGTTTTAAAGTTAGCTAATTGTTTTGCGATATAACTACTACCTTGTCCGGCGAGGCTAGGATACATAGGTACTAAGCTATTACCATCAACACCGTGACATGCGCCACACATTGCCGATTTTGTTTTACCGGCATCAACATTGCCTTGAGCAGCATGGCTGATATTTAGTGCACTTGTTCCTAATAAAACCAAGCTTAGTAGTATTCTTTTCATCGTTGAGCTCTCTATATATGTAGATAATTAAATGTGGCTAGCAATGGTTGGTAAGGTTATTACCTTAGGCATTGCAGTCTTCAATATCAAACAGTTTACACAAGTTATACCCATCGGACTAATTTATTGATCACTTAGCGGGCATAAAAAAGCAGCTTATTAAGCTGCTTTTTTGAAAAAATTATTTTAACCGTTCTTTATTTCATTGAAGACATGTACTGCGCTAATGCGTCAATATCTTTTTTCTTCAGGCGTTTAGCTATATTGCGCATCATGCTATTACGATCATTATAGCGTTCACCGGCTTTAAAGCTCATTAACTGTGCGGTTAAATATTCAACACTTTGATTAGCAACAACAGGGAAACCCGCTTTTGCAACACCTTTACCGGATGCGCCATGACAAGCGATACAAGCGGTAATACCACGAGTTGTGTCTCCACCAAAGTATAGTTTCCGCCCTAGTTCAGAGCCCTTGCCATTACCTGGTGTCGGTTTTTGACTAGCAAAGTATGCACCCAATTCTGCCATGTCTTGTTCAGACAAGGCTGCAGCCATACCTGCCATTACCGCATTTTCACGTGCGCCAGATTTAAATTCTAGTAATTGCTTAGCCGTATACTCGGCATGTTGGCCAGCCAACTTAGGATACATAGGGACTAAACTGTTACCGTCTACACCGTGACAAGCGGAACAAACTGCTGATTTAGCTTTACCGGCAATCGCTGCTTCCGTAATAACCGCAACGGTAGCAACACGCTTGGCTTTTACATGAGCAACGGCCTTAGTGTCAGAAAAATAGGCACCCATATCAGCAATGTCTTCATCGGTCATCGCTCCAGCAAATTGATTCATTGCATAGTTAACGCGCGTTTTATCTTTAAAGGCATGTAATTGCTTTTCGATATACTGGGCATGTTGGTTGGCTAAATTCGGGTTGATTAATACCTTACTATTACCTTCTTTACCATGACAGCCGATACAGCTAGCAATATTACGTGACGGATCACCTAATTCGTAAAGACTCTTACCTGCACTAGCATTGGCAACATAAGCAACACTTGCTACTACAGCCGTGGGGGCTGAATGCATGCTGGCAAGTTCAGCTGAAACGGTTGCGCCACTTCTATCTAAACTTGAGAAGTAAGCACCGATATCTGCCATATCTTGATCAGATAAGCCCGCCGCCATTGGCGCCATCATAGCGTTGACACGTGTACCACTTTTAAAGGCTTGTAATTGTTTAACAATATAAGCAGCATGCTGACCCGCTAAATTAGGAAATGCATCACTTGCACCAATGCCATTAGCACCATGACAAGCACTACACATAGCTGCTTTACTTTTACCTGCATCAGCATTTCCGGCTGCTGCGAACGCGACATTAATACTCGTTACGGCAAGAATTAACGAAAAAATAATTTTATTCATTGAATGGCTCTCTGCTCTGCTACTATTGATTAAGTATTCACTAAAAAATAAAAAGGTGAATATAAAAACTGGTAACATTTTACACTAATATCAGCGCGGTGTAATAAGCATAGTAAAAATTAAGCTTAAAAAATGACACTTTTTACTGTTTAACGAGAAAAAAAAGATATAATGCTTTTTTTATTTGTTATTGGACACCATTTTGTCATCACCTGTTATTCATTTAAGTAAAGCCACTTTCACATTAAGTGCGCCGGATATTCGTCGCTTGCCTGAAGACAGCGGTATAGAAGTGGCCTTTGCGGGACGTTCAAATGCGGGTAAATCAAGCGCACTAAATACCCTAACCAACCAACGTGGTTTAGCTCGAGTCAGTAAAACACCAGGTCGAACACAGCTTATTAACATTTTTGAAGTCGCACCTAACAGACGTTTAGTTGACTTACCCGGCTACGGCTTTGCCAAAGTTCCGATTGAAATGAAGAAGAAATGGCAAAAAGCGCTTGGCGAATACTTAGAAAAACGTGATTGTTTAAAAGGCTTAGTTATTTTAATGGATATTCGTCATCCGTTAAAAGATCTTGATATGGACTTGATCCAATGGGCCGCGGACAGTGATTTACCGATATTGGCGTTATTAACAAAATGCGACAAGCTTTCACAAGGTAAAAGAAGTGCTGAAGTGCTTCAAGTTAAAAAAGCCTTAGCATCGTTAAATGCTGATATTACCGTACAAGCTTTTTCATCATTAAAATATACTGGTTTAGAAACAGCAAACGATCTGATTTGCCAGTGGTTATCTGCTGATTTACCAACAGATCTACCCGAAAGTGAAGAATTTTAGTATCGCCATTTAATGCCAAGTTATCTCACTGAAAACTAACTTGGCTGGTATTTTTCATACCAACAACGCGATAAAAAAACATTCGTTTTTCAGTCGTTAATCTTCACTAATAAAACCAAACAAGCAAATTGATGCTGCTATCAAACCATGGCAACATAGTGCTTTAAAACTTATTCTTTCAAAAAGGCTCGTCAATTAATGGCTACTATTGCTGAACTCATCGCAACAGAACTTAACGTTAAAACCACTCAGATAACTTCAGCAATAAACTTGCTTGATGATGGCGCTACCGTACCTTTTATTGCGCGTTACCGTAAAGAAGTCACCCAAGGGTTAGACGATAACCATCTGCGCCACATTGACCAACGTTTAAGTTATTTACGTGAGCTTGAAGACCGTCGAAAAGTCATTATCACCAGCATCACCCAACAAGATAAATTAACGCCGTCATTAGAAAAAGAATTACAAGCCGCTGACAACAAGACCCGTTTAGAAGATTTATATTTACCGTTTAAACCTAAACGCCGCACTAAAGGTCAAATAGCCATAGAGTCGGGTTTAGAGCCTCTTGCCAATAACCTTTACAATAATTGGACGTTAACGCCAGAAATTGAAGCAACAGCCTTTATTAATAATGATGCTGGTTTTAGCGATGAAAAAGCAGTACTTGAGGGCGCTATTTATATCCTCATTGAACGTTTTGCTCAAGACGCTAACTTATTACAGAAATTGCGTAAGCATTTATTAAAACAGGCGCATTTATCCAGTGTTGTTGCTAAAGGTAAACAACAAGAAGGTGCTAAGTATCGTGACTATTTCGAGCATTCAGAATTATTAAAAAATGTCCCTTCACATCGTGCTTTAGCGATGCTGCGTGGTCGTAATGAAAAAATATTACAACTGAGTATTAATGTAGATCCAAGCCAAGAAGATAATCATTACTCAAGTGCCGAACAGATTATTTGTGAGCACTACAACCTTCGTTTAACCGGACAGGCTGGCGCAGAATTTATTACTAAAGTAGTACGCTGGGCATGGAAAATAAAATTAAGCTTGAGTTTAGAAACTGAATTATTGGGTAATTTACGTGAACAAGCAGAAAATGGGGCGATAAAAGTTTTTGCTACCAATTTAAGTGATTTGTTAATGGCCGCGCCTGCTGGTGCAAAAACGACGCTAGGTTTAGACCCAGGTATGCGCACCGGTTGTAAATTAGCGATTGTTGATGCTACCGGTAAATTATTACAAACCGCGACGATTTTCCCACACGCACCACAGAATCATTGGGAAAAATCAGTACGAACCTTAGTGAGTTTATGTCAACAACACAAGGTTGAATTACTGGCCATTGGCAATGGTACTGGTTCACGTGAAAGTGACAAACTCGCGGCTGAAGTGATTCAGGCGTTAGAAGCAAACAAACCACAAAAAGTGATGGTCAGTGAAGCAGGTGCTTCGGTGTATTCTGCGTCAGAATTTGCAGCAAAAGAATTTCCAGATTTAGATGTTTCAATACGTGGCGCTGTTTCTATCGCACGACGCTTACAAGACCCATTAGCTGAACTGGTAAAAATTGACCCTAAAGCGATTGGTGTTGGTCAATATCAACATGACGTAAGTCAGAGCCAGCTAAGTAAAACCCTCGACAATGTTATCGAAGATTGTGTAAACAATGTCGGTGTTGATTTAAACAGTGCTTCAGCTGCGCTGTTAACACGGGTTTCAGGTTTGAATAAAACGATGGCCGATAACGTTGTTGCTTACCGTGACGCACATGGCCGTTTTGATGACAGAAAAGCACTGAAAAAAGTAGCACGCTTAGGGCCTAAAGCCTTTGAACAAGCAGCGGGATTTTTACGTATTTCCGGTGGTAAAAACCCTCTAGATAATTCTGGGGTTCACCCGGAAAGCTACCCAGTGATTGAAAAAATAATTGCCCACCTCAATAGCAATATTAGTGATTTAATCGGCAATAGTGAGCAACTAAGCAAAATTAATATCGCTGATCTCAAGGATATTAATATTGGTGAGTTAACCCTTAAAGATATCGTTAGTGAATTAGAAAAGCCGGGGCGCGATCCTCGCCCTGTCTTTAAAGCGGCACAGTTTAAAGAAGGCGTAAATACCATTAATGACTTAACTGTCGGCATGGTACTCGAAGGTGTTATTTCAAACGTTGCCAACTTTGGTGCTTTTGTTGATTTAGGTGTTCATCAAGATGGTTTAGTGCATATTTCATCACTCACTGACAAGTTTGTTAGCGACCCACGTGAAATTGTTAAAGCGGGTGATATCGTTAAAGTAAAAGTGATGGAAGTCGATGCGGCTAGAAAACGTATTAGCTTATCCATGCGATTAGATGAAACAGTGACCACCAAGCCAGAACAAAAAACTTCGACCAATAAGCCTCATGACCGTTCACAGAATACCGTAGCGAAAAATACCAAATCCAATCAGCAACGCAGTGCAAAACCACAACCAAAAACGAATGACAATGCGGCAATGGGTAATGCCTTTGCCGATGCTTTTGCTAAGTTAAAAAAATAGTAGAGGGTTATGATGGTACTGAAGTTATCAGTACCAACGACAAAGCAGATCCTAAAGAACAGATACTGAACTTGTTTCAGTATCTGGATGACGGTTATTTATGCTGAATTTATTCTAGTATCAGGTCTTTCTTACTGAGTCCTCAACAAACAGATCCTAAAGAACTTCCGTCATGCTGAACTTGTTTCAGTATCTGTTCTTCTTCCCACATTCACAAAACCAGATGCTAAAGAACTTCGTCATGCTGAACTTGTTTCAGTATCAGGATGACGGTTATTTACGCTGAACTTGTTTCAGTATCTGTTCTTCTTCCCACATTCACAAAACCAGATGCTAAAGAACTTCGTCATGCTGAACTTGTTTCAGTATCAGGATGACGGTTATTTACGCTGAACTTGTTTCAGTATCTGTTCTTCTTCCCACATTCACAAAACCAGATGCTAAAGAACTTCGTCATGCTGAACTTGTTTCAGTATCAGGATGACGGTTATTTACGCTGAACTTGTTTCAGTATCTGTTCTTCTTCCCACATTCACAAAACCAGATGCTAAAGAACTTCGTCATGCTGAACTTGTTTCAGTATCAGGATGACGGTTATTTACGCTGAACTTGTTTCAGTATCTGTTCTTCTTGCCGCATTCAAAACCAGATGCTAAAGAACTTCGTCATGCTGAACTTGTTTCAGTATCAGGATGACGGTTATTTACGCTGAACTTGTTTCAGTATCTGTTCTTCTTGCCGCATTCAAAACCAGATCCTAAAGAACT
>NZ_VOLR01000010.1 GCF_007954355.1 Colwellia hornerae | reverse complement strand
ACCGTCGTGATTTAAACCGTTGTTTTCCAGGGTCAGCGAAGGGCTCTTTAGCGGGGCGTGTTGCACATATTTTTCTTAATGAAATCGTAAAACATTGTGATTACGGTATCGATTTACATACCGGGGCAATTCATCGTTCAAACCTGCCACAAATTAGGGCCGATATGTCTGACCCTGATACCAAAGCCTTGGCGGAAGTTTTTGGTGTACCGGTTGTGTTGAATTCTACTTTGGTTGACGGCTCGTTAAGAGAATCAGCGGTTAAAAACGAAACTAAAATACTATTATATGAAGCGGGTGAAGCGCTGCGCTTTGATGAGTTTTCAATTCGAGCGGGCATGAAAGGTATCTTAAATGTTTTACAGTATTTAGGGATGACTCGAAAAGTTGTCCGAAGCAAGAAAAAACTTGTGCCATTTATTGCTAATGGCAGTCAATGGGTGCGCGCTAATGCCAGTGGTATTGTCCATAATATTGTTAATTTGGGTGATCAGATCACTAAAGGCCAAGTATTAGCCGAAATTGGTAGCCCATATGGTGCAATATACGATTCGGTTAAAGCAACACGCTCAGGTATTTTAATTGGTAAGCAAAATATACCGTTAGTACAAGATGGAGAGGCGATGTTTCATGTCGCTTACTTTAGTGAAGATGATGAAGAGATAGCAGAACACATCGAAAATGTACAAGAGCAACTTTTACCTGAAAATGACGACAGTTAGGAGGGGGTATGAAAAAAGCAAATAAAGTGGTTATCGGGCGTTTAGAGTCAATAGCCTTGCCAGACTTAGCTATTGACGAGTTACAAGTGCGAGTTGATACTGGTGCGAAAACTTCGTCGTTACACGTTGATAATATTACAAAAGTTATTAAAAATGGCAAACCTTCTGTTATCTTTGATATTCATCCTGATGCGCATAATGTTGATACTATTGTTAAATGTAGTGCGCCAATTAGTGATATCAGGAAAATAAAGTCTTCCAATGGCACGGTAGAGCAACGTTATGTTATTGAAACATTAATCGTACTTGGTGAAGAAAAGTGGTCAATTGAAATAACCTTAACAGACCGCTCTGATATGAGTTATTTAATGTTGTTAGGTAGAGAGGCGCTTGGCAAACGTTTTCTTGTTGACCCATCAAAAGTCTTTTTGGGATCAAAATAAAAAGTTAGTTAAGTTTCCTATTCATTTTATAGATAAAATACGATGCATCTTCTGTGATCACTAGCACAGAAGATGAATCGCTCAATAACGTGCGATATCAAAAGTAGCATGTTAACTACCATCAAATAATCCAACAATATATCAGTCATCTTGCCGCTGTTTTGTTAGTCACTAAACGTTAATTATTACAGCCTGTCGCTAAATTCCGCTGTTTAAAATCTCTATTGTGCAAGGTGGTTCAATTGCTGTTGTCACTATTTGTAGCTGATATATTTTATTCTTTAGTGAGCTTACTACAAAAATATCTATTGATTAGCGAGTATGTACTTAATTGAAAACTCGTATTATAGTTATTAAAAATAATTAGAATAGATGTCATTGACTGGTAATAATTTGCCATATCCCTTTAGAATAAGTTTTATAAGCAGTGGCTGTAGCCGCTAAATAATTAAATTAACTTGGTATCACTTTTTGAATATTCCTGACTTACCTAATAATCATGCATTAGCGGTATTATTAATAACCGTACTTGCCTTATATCTCTTTCGTCGAGACGATATCCCTTTAGAAACCTCTTCTTTGGCTGTTATCGCTATACTATGTTTGGCGTTTGCATTCTTTCCCTTTTACATCGATGGCACACATTTCGAACCTAGCTCATTATTTTTTGGTTTTGGCCATGAAGCCTTAGTTACTGTTTGTTCATTAATGATCATTGGTCACGGTATCGTGCGCACTGGGGCACTAGAACCCATTGGTCGATACTTAGCCAAATTATGGAAAATAAGTCCAACATTGTCTTTGTTATTAACACTTGTTTTGGCTGGCGGCTTAAGTGCTTTTATTAATAATACCCCTGTTGTGGTGCTATTACTGCCTATTTTAATTAGTGTGTCACTGCGTACTAAAACTGATTCTTCGCCGATGTTATTACCTATGGGGCTCGCCACTTTAGTTGGGGGAATGGCGACAACTATCGGAACATCGACTAACTTATTAGTGGTCAGTATTGCAAAAAATATGGGGGCGGTTGAATTTGGGCTCTTTGATTTTATTCAACCAGCACTTATTGCTTCGGTTGTTGCCGTGCTCTACTTATGGCTAATAGCACCCAAGCTTCTCCCAAGTCGAACGCCATCAATGCCTGATACTTCACCACGTTTATTTAGCGCTTATCTTAATATAAACGAAGAGAGCGTGGCGAACGAGAAAACAATCACCGAAATAATTGCTTTGACTGATGGCCAACTAAAAATAGAGAGCATTCAGCGTGGCGCCAACTATCGTAATATAATGCCTTTACCCGATACCGTGCTTATTGTTGGAGACCGATTAAAAGTTCATGACTATCCCGACCGTTTAAAAGAATATGAATCAGTATTAGGAGCGACCTTATTCTCAGGACTGCATAAAGTTGATGACGAACACCCCTTAAAAGCCGATAAACAAACCTTGGCAGAGATTGTTATTATTGCTGGCTCCGGCGTTGAAGGGAGAACTTTACAACAAGTCAATTTTATACAAAAACACCGTATATCAGTGATCGCATTGCATCGAGCCGGTAAAGCTATGGAAATTGGTCGCAGCAGTATCGGTAATACACGCCTGAAAATTGGTGATGTTTTACTTGTACAAGGAGAGCAAGAGCAAATTGATTTATTAAAAGCTAAACAAGGGCTATTAATCATTGATGGCGCGGAGTCATTGCCTCAAACAAGTAAAGCGCCAATTGCCTTAGGTACCTTGTTGGCCGTGGTTGTATCGTCAGCGCTGGGTATTTTACCGATTGAAATTAGTGCGGTATGTGGTGTACTTATCTTGTTATTAACAAAGTGTTTAAATTGGCAAGAAGCTTCATCAGCGCTTAGTACGCAAGTTATTTTAATTGTTGCTGCGTCTCTAGCGTTGGGCTCTGCAATGATGACAACCGGTGGCGCTGAGTATATAGCCCAGGTGTTTGTCGCCTTATCGTTTGGTTTGCCACCGGGAGGTGTATTATCGGCCTTAATGCTGTTATTAGCGATATTAACTAATATTGTTTCTAACAATGCCGCTGCGGTTATTGGTACGCCTATTGCTATTTCTGTTGCTAGCCAACTCAACCTGCCAGCAGAACCTTTTATATTGGCGGTACTCTTTGGTGCTAACTTAAGTTATGCAACACCTATGGCTTATAAAACTAATTTATTGGTAATGAACGCTGGTGGTTATCGTTTTTCTGACTTTATGCGTGTTGGTATTCCCTTGATTATTTTAATGTGGGTAACCCTATCGTTACTGTTAAATTGGCTATATTTGTAAGAAAAGCAGGGCAGTTGTACTTTAGCATGCGCCGATATACTGAAGATAAGCGATTATGCCAAGCCAAAGCCTCATCAATAATGAGGCTGGCGGTTAACTCTAAAGATAAAGTGGTGTTTATCGCGGGGCTTGTTAAATAATTGGCAGCTAAAGCCTTATGCTTAAATACCAGCTAATCGACGACACAGGCTAATAATCATCATATGGTGTTTGCTGGTCGCTTATCCACTAACGCTTTTTAAGGCTTTATGCTCAAACCATAGCTGCATAAAGTCAGCTGTTAATTTTTGTTCTATTTCCATCGCACTTTCTGTTGGGCAAAAAATAGTGAAAAACACCTGAGTGTCGCCCAGGTCTGAGGTAGCTACTTGGATATGTGGCTCAGGTCCAGCGATTTTTATATCTAAGCGGTTTTCGATAAGGTGGTTATAACGAATAGCAACATCTTTAAAGTCGTGACAATATAGGTTTGCTTTTTCGTGCAAGGTATCGATAAAGTCAAAGGGGTTGGCACTGTCATCACGGACTATAGTGAAATGATGTACCGCATAGCGCTTGAGGAAATTAAGGTTTTTAATAACCGAAGTGATCAACTGGCTATTAGGTAAATATAAAGTCTTACCAGTATATTCATAATCATCTTTATTAACTTCTAGCAAAGTAAGTTTAGCCCAATCGGTAGAGTGTACTTCACCAACATAATTACCTACTTGTATCCAGTCACCAATACGAAAAGGTCGACTCGATAATATATAGATAAAGCCAATAAAACACTGAATAAACTCCCGAGTCGCTAATACAATTGCCACAACAAAAGCGGCAATCGAAAAAGCAAATTTTTGGATTTCTTCGGACCATAAATTAAAAAGTATGATAATAATCAATATAGTAAAAATATTATTTACCATATTGATTTTTAATCTTTTAGTTTGCTTCGATTTTAGTTTGATGACTTTTATGATTAAATTTTTAATCAAGAAAGAAACCATCAGCAATAAAAAAGTAACAATAAATTTATATTCAAACAGTAACTCGGTAAAACCGTTTAAGTTGAATATTTTATCTAACCATTCCATTATAAATATTTAACCTGTTTATTTTATATTAGGAAGCATGCCTTTAAGCAGTAAACCAAAAATATCTGCGCCAGTAATAATACGTTTGGTCTCCCCCCAAATTAGTAACACATCGTGCTCTATCACACCATCAAAGTTTTTATCTGTCGAAGTATTCACTTTCATTTTCAGCATAGCTTCATTTAATGGTGTTGTTTCATCTGTTATCACTACGGGACGATGACAATAATTGTAAGGGTCAAAATCACCTGGTTGATATAAGGCAGCTCGTGAATAACCGTCTGCATCAAGCACAAGTAATGGGTAGCCAGCTTCATTGGTTAGTATTACCCAACTATGGTTAGTTTCATTTACCAGCATTAAAAATGGGTCGTCTGGGCTTTGTGTTGTTACCGGAATAATAGGTAAGTCTAACTTTGTTGGTAGGGCAATAATTGATTTTGGGTCAATGATTTCACCTTCTTCAGTGACCTGTATTTCATCTAAAGCAAAAAAGTTTAACGCGCCGATACCTTCGACATGATTGAGGTCGGCTTCTTCGGCGGTAATATGCTGGCGAATAATACTTCTAAGTTCACTTTCTTCAAGGTAAGTAATACCTTCTTTGCCGAGCCAAGCATCTAAAATAAGTGCAGTTGGTTTGGCAACAGGGTAAAAGAGTATCTGATAAAAACGAATAATAGGGGCGAGCATACTGCCCATTTTTAAGGCATTTCTTGAAAAGTACGCCTGTGGTGTAATTTCGCCAATAATGGTAATTGCAATGGTTGAGAAGAGAAAAGCACTAACGCCAGTAAGTACCGAATCAGAGAGCATCGTTAGCAGTACATTAATACCAACATTACCCCATAATATGGTGGTTAATAAAAAGTTTGAATCATCTCGAAGGCGTAGAATGGTTTGTGCTGCTTTACTACCTTTTTTAGCTTCAACTTCTAAATGCAGCCGACTTATAGAAAAAAATGCGAGATTTAATCCTGAGAAAATGGCTGATTGAGTTATACAAAAGGCGATGGCACACCAAGTAATAATGTCAGTTGACATGTAATAATCCTAGTAGGAATGTTAAGAGCGTTAATGGGATGAATTATTAACTTTACTTGCTGAGATAACAACTAATTATTTGACCTTTACTCTAAAATATTGCTTATAATAGCCAAGTTTATCACTTATTATTTGTAATGCTAACATCAGCACTATTTTGTAATTATACTTAAGGATTTTTAATGATTAAATGTATGTTAATTTCACCTTCTGCGCCTGTTAAAATTGGCGGCCAAGAATTAGTCAGTGAATGGCAACAAGATGAAAATACTGTGCTATGGATTGATCTTGATAAAGTCGAAAAGTCTCAAGAAAAAGAAATATTAACCCAATTTGGCTGTCATCCTTTGGCTATTTTGGATGCCCAAAGAGAGAGACATCCGCCAAAAGTTGAACTTTTTAGTGATTTCATTTTTTTGCTTTACCGTGGCTTTGTTGCCAAAGAAAATCATTTAACGTTTGAGCATGTACAAATTAGTATGTTCATCGGTCAACGCGTGTTAATTACCGGCCATCCTGAAAGTTCGATAGCGATAAATGCTTTGTTTAACGCAACTAGCGAAAAATATTTAGCGAGAAGTCCTATCCATTTAGCGTTAAAAATATTTCACAGTAGCTGTGGTAATTACCTACAGCAATTATTCGATTTTGAACAAAACTTAGAAAAAATAGAAGATCAGTTTCAAGTCAGTGGAAACGATAAAATGATGCGAGAAATCACTTCACATCGCTCAAGATTAGTTAAAATTAGAAGAACTTTTAATTACCATGTTACCGTTGGTAATACCCTAAACAGCTATCTCGAAGATGATGAAACATCTCTTATTACCGATAAAGAAATACATAGCGTTAATGATTTAAGAGAGCGACTCGACCGATTATTGAGCCTATCTCAAATGTATTACGATATTTGTGGTGATTTAATTAACGGCTATATGTCGGTTACTTCACATCAGCTAAATGCAACGATGAGAGTGTTAACTGTTATCACCGCCTTGTTTGTACCTTTGACCTTCCTGGCGGGAATATACGGGATGAACTTTGAATATATACCCGAGCTTAAATTTGAACACGGTTACTTTACCCTACTTGGGGTGATGTCAGTTATCTCTGTTGGCCTTATCGTTTGGTTTAAGAAAAAGCGCTGGTTGTAAGAACCGTTAATTAATAAATTGAAAAAGAAGACAGATATTGAGCGATTCAAAAACACTTTATGAAACACAAGTCATTAACATAAGAAAAAGACAACCGATAATGGCTTGGTTACTTTCCTTAACACTGATTTCTATGGGCTATTATTTGTCTAAAACTCAGTTTTTAGGGCTAGAGTGGCTCTCTAGAAGTGGTTGTTTAATTGTTATACTTGGTGTTTGGTCGAGTATTGGCGCTATTATTGCTGAACGAGTACTCATCAGTAAACTCAATATCCAACATCGCTTGGTATTGTCACGAGCGAAAATGAAACTCAGAAAAATCAATGTGCCAGCAGAGTACATCGACAAAGAAATTGAAACAATTGAAGATAACTTCGACGATAAAATTGATGTTGTTAAAGACAATGTTAGATACCAACTCGGTATTTTAGAAGTTTCATTATTGATAACAGGTACCTTTATCTGGGGTTTTGGCGATTTATTATTTAAAGTTAATTTTTAATGAGTAAACTATGAGTAACAACATCTGGTGGGGCGAGTTTACCTTTGATGAAAGTCATGAAAAAAAATGTTGGAGCGTTGGTCAACGCGCGGTATTAATAAAGCGTAAAGCAAGCGAATGGAATATTTGGAATATTGAAAGCGAGGAAGAAGACCAAGACATTGTGGTTTCTGCGGGTGAAGATTTTGAGTTAGAAAGTGATGCCGTTATCGGTCGTTTTTTAGAGAAAGCCAGCTCCGATAAAATAAAAGTATTACCAAAATTAGCCGACCGATCTGTTATTGCTCGTCCTTCATCACCGTTAACTATTTTGGCCGGTGAGAAAGTCCAGTTGTTTATTAGTACACCCATTTGGTTTTATGCAGAAACATTTCCAAGTGCTAAATGCTTAGTTGATCTACCCTTTTGGCGTCCCTCAGATTCATGGTTTGGTAGTTCGACCATCGACGGGCAATTGTGTTATGCGAAATATACCTCTGCAAAAACTAAAGTTGAAGAGCTCGACTTACATCCACACCGAGCAACAACGTCAATTATGGTGATTAATAGTCACGACAAGGAACTTATCATTAATCGGATTAATGTCCCTGTCAATTATTTACATTTATACAGCGATGATAAATATCAACTATGGACATCGGGCATTACCATCGAAAGAAATAATGAATCAGCCGATATTGAATTAATTATTGAAAGAAGTGTTTCAGTTGAATTTCAGCCACTTACCGCAATTAGTAGTCCGCGAGAAACCTCTGAACATGGAAAATTAATTCGCAGAATTAGTAACTTATTTGGGTAAACATTAGTTAGGTAAATATTATATGGAAGTCATTAATGAGTTTTTTAACATGCTCAAAGCATCTCATTTATACACCTTAACACAAGCACTTATTTTATTTGTGGTCGGTTACTTTATTGCTAAAGCGATGAGTAGCGCGATAGAAAGAATTGTTAGCAATAGAATGACGACACATGGCGTATTTTTATTAAAAAGAACGCTGTTTTATACCTTGCTGGGCTTGTTTTTATTGTCGGCTTTAAAACATATTGGTATCGACTTAACGATATTACTTGGCGCAGCGGGCATTTTTACTGTGGCTATTGGCTTTGCTTCACAAACCTCAGCATCAAATTTAATCAGTGGTATATTTTTGATGATAGAAAGACCTTTCTCAATTGGCGATGTGATTAAAGTGAATGACATTTTAGGAGAGGTTATTTCGATTGATTTGTTATCTGTTAAATTAAGAACCTTTGATAATTTGTTTGTGCGAATACCCAATGAAAGTATGATAAAAAGTGCGGTAACCACCATGACAAAGTATCCTATTAGAAGAGCTGATTTAAAATTAGGTATTGCTTACAAAGAAGATATTGAAAAAGTGCGTGATATATTATTAAAAATAGCCGAAAAAAATGTTATCTGTTTGGAAGAACCAGCACCTTTATTTATTTTGACTGGCTTTGGAGCATCTTCGGTTGATATCCAGTTTTCAGTCTGGTCAAGAAGAGAGAATTTTCTTGCGCTTAAAAATGAAATGTATCAGAACATCAAAAAAACATTTGATGAGCAGGGCGTTGAAATTCCATTTCCGCATATCAGCCTTTATTCAGGGAGTGCGAGTAAACCCTTTAAAGTTGTTATGAATGATGAAGCCAAAAATACCGCAGATATTGCCTCAAAAGAATAGTCAAGTAACCAACGTTGAGCATTAACCTTGTCGGTTAATGCTCACTATTTATTTACTGTTTAATAAGTAATAAATCACACGGCGGCTCATATAAAAAGTTTGATGTAGTACTTCCCACCCAAAACTTATCAAGCATGCTTCTATTAACCAAACCGATAAATAAAATATCGATATGGTTTTTGTTAATATACGATTTTAAGGCATCTTCAGGTAAACCTTGGAGTAGTCTGTATTGATCGCTCTTAATGTGGAACTGATCAGCGAACTCTTTTAAACCGTCTTGATGCATCGATAATACTTTGTTTTTGTATTGGTATAAAACCGATGAAATGTAACAACAGTGGAGAAGTTTCCATTCTATTGAAAGCGAACCTTCCCAGCTTTTTAAATGCTCAACAATATGTTCATCAATTTTTGCTGGGCGATCATTTTCGTGTAATGGGTCAACAGCGCCAATAGCATTGATTTTTTCTTTCCATACCTTATCGCTTAACAATAATACCGGTGCGTTTATTTCAGTGAGCGTTTGAAAAATGCCGTGTCTTTGTTTAGGCGGCGTGTCTTCTAAAATTAGCAGGCCACTATTAGTCTTTGCTAATTCAGTATTGATTGTTTTTATGTGATCAGTAGACTCAGAAATGATTATTTCAGCTTTAATCGCACTCATTTCTAGCGCCTTAAGTAAGGTCTGTTTTTTCTTGTTAATAGCAGCTAAATCTTCATTAGCCGTTGACGAGTCACCAACCATAGTATGCCAGTACCAACGTTGAGTAGATTTTACCTTAGCATCTATAATTATCTTAACGCGCATTTTATGAGCATTGGCGAGATGAATAACTTTATCTAAAGTGATGTTTTTATAGAAATAACGTCCATCTATAAACCAAATTAATTGCTCAGTTATCATTTTATTTCCTCATTTTGAATATTAGTTCCCGGGTGGGATTGTCCAAATTTTGTGAATACGGTCTGGCGACTTTACTAAGGAAGTCAATATTATGTAAATTTATCGTAAGGTTGAAAGTATAGATAGTTATTTTTAGCTTAAAAATTTTCTATCGGCAAAACCTCATATACTGTTATGCTATGCTTTTATTTAATTGCTGAAAATTTCACTGGTAATCTAGTATAATGTATAGTCGTTTTTTCTGGTTCATCTTGTTTTTTTTAATCTCACCTTTTGCATCATCGAGCACACTTCACGTTCAACTATCCGATAACTTACCCAGTGCGGCAAGACAAAACATTAATGCTTATTTGGGCAGCTTGCCAGAGAATGATACTGAGCGAACAGCATTTGTTTTCGCGGCGAAAAAACAGGCCTTAAATGCGCTTAAGGCACTGGGTTATTACCGTGCTGAGATAACAAGTTCAATTGACAAAAACCTCGATAAAAATATTTGGACGCTTGGTCTTGTGGTGGTATTAAATCAGCCGACGAGAATAAAACAAGTGCGTATTAACCTAAGTGGTGACGCGTTAGAGGATAGTGCTTTTTCAGACATTATTAGAAAAGTGCCTATTGTTAGCGGTGATATATTACATCATGGTGTTTATGAGCAATTTAAAACAGACTTGGTTTCCCTTGGCTTGGAACGTGGCTACTTTGATAGCAAGTTTATTAAAGCTAATATCGCCATCAACAAAAACTTGGATACCGCAGAGATTATTGTTCATTTTGACAGTGGACCTCGTTATCGTTTTGGTGAAATAAAATTTAATGATTTTGATATAAATGCAGATGTATTAACGCCTTTGATTTCTTTTAAGCAGGGTGATTTTTATCAACAAACCTCGTTACAAAACTTACAAAATGAATTGGATGAAACTCAATATTTTAGCAATGTTGTGGTTCGTCCTGAAACTGAGAATAGCGCTAATAACATCTTGCCAATTGATGTATCGCTGGAAAAAGCGAAACGCCATCAATTTAATTTAGGACTAGGTTATGCTACTGACACCAAAGAAAGGTTTTCCTTCGGTTGGAAAACACCGCTAGTCAATCGTTACGGGCATCGTCAAGAAACAAGGTTATCCTATTCAAACATTAATCCGACTGGGCATTTTATTTACAGTATTCCTTTGTCACATCCCAACAATGATGTGTTGCAATTACAAACTGAACTAGAAAAAAATGACTATGGAGACTTAACTAGTCGCTTTTTTTCTTTTCAAGTGGGACGGGTTTACCTAAAAGATGATATTTTACGCCAACCTTATTTAAGACACTTAGACGAAGAGTGGGAGACTGATAGTGTTAACGATGATGCCAGTTATTTTATTCCTGGCTTTACTTGGT
Organism: Colwellia hornerae; assembly: GCF_007954355.1. Lineage (GTDB taxonomy): Bacteria > Pseudomonadota > Gammaproteobacteria > Enterobacterales > Alteromonadaceae > Colwellia_A > Colwellia_A hornerae. The sequence continues at coordinate 151,841 of NZ_VOLR01000010.1, read as the reverse complement.
CTGATATTGATCGTGATGGTCCATTACTCGATCCAACCAAGGGATTTAGACAATACTATAATCTTGAAGGCAGCTATGAAGGTTTATCTTCAGAAACCTCATTTTTACGTTTTAATGCGCGTTGGAAATATATTTCGCTGTTTGCCCCTAAGCACCGTATTGTTGCACGAGTAGAACTTGGCTATGTTATTGTTGACAAAAATTTTGAAGAGGAACTGTCCCCTTCATTACGATTTTATGCCGGTGGAGATCAAAGTATTCGAGGATTTGATTACCAATCGATTGGCCCTAAAGTGACTCTTTCAGAAGGTATTAACCAAGGTAAGGATATCGTGATTGGTGGTACTAATATGGTCGTTGCTAGCTTGGAGTACCAATACTACTTTTCAAATACATGGCGCGGTGCACTGTTTATTGACGCTGGAAGTGTAAATGATAATGACAAACTTGAGCCGGTATACTCTATTGGCCCGGGAATTCATTATATTTCTCCCATTGGGCCGATCAGGTTTGCTTTAGGGTATTCATTAAGTGAAGAAACCCCTTCATGGCGGCTTCATTTTAGTATTGGTGCTGAACTATGACTTATAAACGTGCCAGCTTTACACTCATGGGCGTGTTAACCGGCTTACTGTGTTGCTTTGCCATACTACTTTCAACGCCTTGGGGAGCTCAGTTATCACTTTATTTTGTTGGTAAAGTTTCTTCGCTGCAAGTTGAGTACAAAAGTGGTGCACTTTTAGATGATTTAGCGCTACGTAAACTAAAAATTGAAAACGATAACACCCTAATTAATGCCAGTAACATTCGTTTGAGATTGCATTTGCGTTGCCTGTGGAAAAATCAGCTTTGTATTGACGAGCTGAGTTTAGGAGCACTGCAAGTCAAGATAAAAGAAGCACAGCCGGTGATATCATCTGACAAGCTTGTTGAATCAGCGATTAACTCAACCAGCTTCACCTTGCCCTTTAGTGTTAAATTAAAGAAGTTTTCTTTAGCACGCGCCCAAATAACAACTCAGGGGCTAACCGTAAATTTAACTGAGTTTACTAGTGCTTTATCGGTCAATAAAAATGTCGTGAGTAATATCGCTATTAATATAGAAAATGCTCGATTGCTTAAAGCACATATTAATTTATCTGCGACGAAGACTTCATCAACACCACCACCCGTTACTCCTTGGCCACTGGCAACACTGCCTAAGTTGTATTCACCGGTTAAGTTAGCGATAAAGTCGTTGGTAGTAAAAACGCTAATTGTTAATGAATTAGACCCTACTGGCAGTGAAAAAACGCTCATAAATACCACTAATAATGTGGCACGTTTATCATGGTTTAAAACACAATTGTCCATTGAAGAGCTATCAGCAAAAGTAGCGGAAGTGGCGGCGTTCTCTTTAAAAGGAAAAGTTGATTTTGTGCCACCTTATCTTGTTGATGTAGCGTTAAATAGTTCAATTGATAACTTTGAATTATTACCACAACTCAGTCATTCTGAACAAAATATTGCATTAAAAGGTGATTTAGCTAATTTAGTGACAACCATTCGCAACGTGGGTGAATTATCATTAAGCGCCAAAATGTCAGTGGATGTTACTGACGCAAACTTACCCTATAAATTGAGAGCTGACGTTAGCCAGTTTATTTTACCTGATGACATTGCTAAGGTTGTTACCCCATCTTCACTGTTATTAAACAGCGAAGGTGACCTTAACCGCCATGTTATCGATTTAAAAAGTAACATTAGTGGCTTTGGTTACCAAGACGCCGCACTAGAATTAAATGCAACTTATAGTGAACAAACAGTTAAAATAAAGACCTTATATTTCGAAGAGTTCAAGGAAAATAGCCGCTTGGATATAACCGGAGAGTTACAGTTAGGTAACCGATTGTTATGGGATGTTAAGGTGAACTCTTTGGGCATTAGCTTACCTAATATTGATAAGCGTTTATCGGGGCGTCTGCAGGGAAATATTTACAGTAAAGGGTTTTGGCAGGACAATGAGTGGGCGTTTACACTTACTGATTCTATGGTCAAAGGTGAAGTTAATAATATCGCTTTTAACGTAGACGGCAATGTTGATATTAACCATAAAGGTCAATTAGCACCCAGTAAGGTTAACCTCAATTATGGCGATATAGCGCTCAACATAAAAGGCCATAGCGATGCCAACTGGCATATTGATGGCACGGTGAATATTGGAGATAGCAGTTTATGGTTAAAAGATATTGAAAGCGTTATAGCGGCAAAGATTTCAATATCTGGTCCGATTGAGCAGCCAGAGCTAAATTTACAAGGTGAAGTCCAAAAATTATTAGTGGCTAATCTTGCCAGTGAGGCGATTAACGTTGAGGTAAAATATCGCCCGTTGGATAATCATCAACATCAGGTCGCGTTTAGCAGTGCCCGTATCCATTGGAATGATCACACCATTAATGGTATTAATTTATCGAGTAGCGGCGATTTAAATCAGCAAGAAATAAAGCTAGCATGGCTCGGTGATTCAGCTATTGACTTGTCAATCAATAGCCACTACTCACTCGTGGGAGCAGAGTGGCGAGTAGCAACTGAACCGGTGAAAATTTCTTTAGGTGATGATGTTTTTAAATCGAGTGAGCCACTTAATATACTTTATAATAATCGCCTTAAAACGCTTGCTGTTAACAAGCATTGCTGGCTGGGTATAGGCGCCCAGCTTTGTCTGAAAGAAGATGCCTCCTTAAAACTTGTTCAGGATACCTTAACGTTAGGCATTCTATTAGATACCGATCTCTTAACGCCCTTTATTCCGAAAGATATCACGGTGCAGAGCACGCTAGCGGGGAGTGTTGCTGTTGGTTGGCAACAAGACAAACCGCCAACCGTTAATGCTAAATTAATCATCAGTGATGGTAATATAAAGACAGATAAAGAAGGCGATGTACATAAATTACTTGAGTGGCAAAAGGGCGAGTTAATGTTAAACGTTGATCATAGCCGTGTTGCAGGGAAACTTGCTTTGTTTGCTCAAGATAGTGCGGAACTCGTTAATCTTAGCAGTACGATTATATTTGCTGCTAAGCGCACTATAAATAGCCAGCTTAACATTAACACGTTCAACCTTTCACCCTTACAAGTTTTTTTGCCAGAGCTGACATCATTGGAAGGTATATTAGATAGCCAGTTAACTGTCATTGGGGATTTAGATCAACCGATAATCACTGGCGACATTTCATTAACTAAGGGGAATGCCAAAATTTTAGGAAATATTAATACCTTAACCGATATTAATATGGCTTTAAAATTTAAAGGTCAGCAAGCCGTTATTTCTGGCGGGGTAAATATTAATAATGCCTTAGCTAATCTTAAAGGTGACGTTGACTGGCAAGACGAATTGAAAGGTAATTTTGACTTCGATGGTGAATCACTAAAATTGTCCGTTCCACCTGATCTTAGCATCACCGTTTCTCCTCATCTTAATGCTCAAATAAAAGCATCAGAGCTTAAAATATCCGGTCGTATAGAAGTGCTTGAGGGTAAATTATTGGTTAATAAATTGCCGCAGGGAAGTGTTAGCTTAAGCAAAGATGTCATTATGGTTAATGATGAAGGCGAACAAGTCGCTAATGAAAAGCCATTTGAGTTATTTACCAATGTGCGTGTGGTTATTGCTGATGCTTTTAAAGTTGAAGGGCAAGGATTTATAGGTCGTTTAGGCGGTGAGTTACAAGTGAGTCAGCAGGCAAACCAACCCTTGCAGCTCTTTGGTAGCTTAAAGATCCCTGAAGGGCGTTATCGCGCTTATGGGCAAGATTTGTCGTTAACTAAAGGGATTATTTCTTTTAATGGCACAGCGAATAATCCTTATGTCGCAATGCAAGCAACACGTAGTATTGAAAAAGAGAATATTATTGTCGGCATTGATGCGACTGGCTTAGCCAACAGCTTGAATATCAAGCTGTTTTCAAAACCAACTATGCAGCAATCTGAAACCTTGTCATATCTGGTAAGAGGTCGAGGGTTAGATGCAGAAACCAGTGACAGTAATACGGCTATAGGTGTCGCTTTAGGTTCAGCGTTAACTAATTTTTCCGGTGTACTCACCCAAATAGAAAAATTGCCATTGATCAATAGAATCGAAATAGACGGAGATGATGAACAAGCTTCTATAGCCGGTTATTTAGGTGAGCAAGTTTATATTAAATATGGTGTTGGTATCATGGAGCCTATCAATGAATTAACCGTGAGGTTTTATTTATTAAGCAGGCTGTGGGTTGAAACGGTTTCTGGGCTAGAAAACTCTGCTGATATCTATTATTCATTCGATATAAAATAAGCCGATGAGTAATGACAATTATTTACTGATAATAGCTGTAGATATTCATAAGTGCTAACATCCTTTAATGAGCACTTTTTGGGGTTATAGTTGGAAATAGCAGCACTTTATTACGGCCTTTGTCTTTAGCTGAGTAAAGTGCAATGTCAGCTTGTTTGTAAAGTTCGTCGTAATTAGCTTTTTCCATATTGCCAAACGCAACACCTATACTGGCAGTGACTTTTGACTCAAAAGGTCTGGCCATTTCTTCAATACTACTCCGGACTCTTTCTGCAAACAAACAGGCCGACACTTCATTGCTATCCATCAATAAAATAACAAACTCTTCCCCGCCAATACGAGCAAATAAGTCACCTTTGCGACACAGCCTTTTAATATTATTCGCAATCGCCACCAACACTTCATCACCGGCATCATGACCAAAATTGTCGTTAATATCTTTAAAATGATCAACATCAAGCAGTAAAAAAGCCATCGGTATATCTTGCCCTTTAAAGGTGTTGATTTGATGCTCAAGAAAACGACGGTTGCCAATGCTTGTTAAATGGTCGGTTTCTGAAGCTTTTTTTAATGTTTTGTTGGTGGCTTCTAAACGAGATATCACTTGTTTTCTTAACATCAATATTAGAAATAATACTAAACTGATCAGCGAAATAACAATGACCGCAAATAAGTACAGTGATGCGTGGCGAGACTCTCGTTCGCTAATCAGTAATGCATCTTGTAATTTTATGTAATCTCGCTCCAAGAGCAATTGACTCTCCAATTTTTGTACTAGACCTTTTTGTGTCAACGGTTGAACTTGATTTCTTCTGTTAATGTATTCTGTTTGAATAATTGCCGCCGCTTCAAAATTTTCTTGGCTTAATTCTAATTTGGCTAAATTTTCATAAAGCGCCATTTCACTTTCCACCGATATTTTATTTTTTACCTCAACAATACCTTTATGATATAAATCGATAGCGGCTTTTATTTGGTTTGTTTGGATATAAATATCAGCGAGCCCTAAGTATGCTGATGCAACAGCAGGAGGATAAACACTGCCTTTCTCATCATTAATAACAAACTTATAAAGAGATTTAGCCGCCGTAAAGTTTTTTAAATACTTATAAACATGGGCTAAGTTGGCTGATGCTTCACTAAAGCTAAAGTCATTGATGTAAGCTCTATTTCTTAGCACTTCTTCAAGTAATTCTTGTGCTTTAAGGGGGTTACCGGATTTTAAGTAAGAGACACTTAATCCAACAGAAGCATTCATCTTCATTGCAATGTCATTGATCTCAGTGTTGATTACGATTGATTTTTTAAAATATTTAGCGGCATTAGTATAATCATTTTGAGAATTAAGCACATTCCCTAAGTTATTATAAACCATCGCCAAATCTTCTTTTTGATCGCTTAATTTAGCAAATTTCAATGCTTCTATATAGTATCTTACTGCATTTTCGTGATCTATAATGAGCTCGTAAAATACTCCCATTGCTCGATTAGATACTGAGATTAAATGTACGTTCTCACTCTTGTTGGCACTATTTATGGCTTGATTGAGATGAGTAAAAGCTTCAAGGTTTAAACCTTGGTACATCTGTGATTGTCCAAGTAAACGTAATAGTTTGGCTTTATTGAAATCATTATCTTCAATACTAGGAAAGGCTAAGGCTAAGGCTTGCGTCGCATAGGCGCTTGTTTCTTGTGGAGCGATATAAAGGTAAAAGCTTGCCAGTTCAATTAATGGCGCTATCCGCGCTTTATCATCGGGAGAAAGTGCTGTTAATGTTGCTTTTAACGAATCAACATTTACCTCTTTCGCTAAAATAGCTGAGGTGGAAATCAATGATAATATCAATGATAATATCAATGCTAATAACCATTTAATCACTGTAACTCCTAGCGTCGACGTTGTCCTAAGATTACCTTCTCATATTTTAATCAATAGATAAAACAAAAAAAAGCTAAATAACTGCTGGGCACTAATTATTCATTATTAACTCAAACCCTCCTTTATAACCACACGCTCAATAGCGACCTTAGTGTTAATTACTGCGGGCCATTGAATTTTCAATAAAGACGGGTAATTTATCAATCATGTTACTTAACCTATTTGCTTTAATTCTTTCCTATATTGATGATTGCTTTGAACGTAATGCGCTGCGCCTGCTGCGATCATTTCTTGGGTTTTTTCATCGAGTTGTTTAATTACTTTTGCTGGAGAGCCTAAGACTAAACTACCATCTGGTATAACCATATGCTCTGTCACTAAAGCATTGGCACCAATTAAGCAATTTTTACCAATTTTAGCGCCATTTAATACCACGGCATTGATACCAATTAAGCTACCTTCGCCTATCGTACAGCCATGCAGCATTACTTTATGACCAATAGTTACATTTTCAGCGATATTAATGGCGAAGCCTTCATCAACATGCAAAATAGAGCCATCTTGAATATTAGAATTTTTCGCTATCTTCACTTGTGCTAAATCAGCTCTGATCACAACATTAAACCAAATGCTAACATTGTCACTTAAATCTACATTTCCTATTACAGTAGCGTTTGGTGCTATAAAACAGCTTTTTGAAATATTGGGAGAAAGTTCACCTAATTGGTAGATCATATTTTGGTACCTTAATATTAATGTATTGATTTAATATAACTAATTAGAGATTAACAATCATTAACTTTGTAACGTTATAATCTGAGTGGTGAAAGAAGTCGTCGTAAATTTATCTAAGGTATATCGCCAGGTCGTTATTTAGCACAAGGTCAGGAGAGTCACTTAAGTTTATCGAATATAAATCTCTGAAACTAATTATTCATCCTCTGCCAACATTACTGTATAATCTGGCGCATTAAATAATGACCTAGTTAAAGCTCCAGCTTTACACTAAAGGCCGTTAAATCACCATTGATGACGCTGCTCTTTATCTTTATTAAACGATGAGTAAAAGCACCAGTAGCAACACCGTAATAAAATATAGAGCAAGTTGAGGCACAATATGACCGTAGAACAATTCGACCCACAAACAACTACAAAAAGCAGTAATTCAGCCGAGAGCCAAACAACCACTTTAGCTATTCCGTCGAAGATGATTGAAGAGCAAAAGAATAGTCAACAGCCCTCTAAAGCCGCTAAAATCGGATTTGTTTCATTGGGCTGCCCAAAAAATTTAGTCGATAGCGAACGTATTCTTACTCAGCTTCGCACTGAAGGTTACGATGTAACCAATAGTTATGATGATGCAGAACTTGTTATTGTAAATACCTGTGGTTTCATTGACTCAGCGGTTCAAGAATCCCTTGATACCATTGGAGAGGCGCTTGCCGCGAATGGTAAAGTGTTAGTGACCGGTTGTTTAGGCGTTAAGAAAGACGAAATTATTGAACTTCACCCTAATGTCTTGGGCGTTACTGGTCCGCATGCTTACGATGAAGTATTAACACAAGTGCACAAGCACGTTGCCAAGCCTGTTCATAATCCTTTTATTGATTTAGTACCGCCACAAGGCGTTAAACTTACGCCTAAGCATTATGCTTATTTAAAAATATCTGAAGGCTGTAACCACCGTTGTACGTTCTGCATTATTCCGTCAATGCGTGGCGATTTAGATTCTCGTCCTGTCGGCGATGTTTTAGGTGAAGCAAAGCGTTTGGTTGATGCTGGCGTTAAAGAATTATTAGTTATCTCGCAAGATACTTCGGCTTACGGTGTTGATGTTAAACACAAAACAGACTTTTGGGACGGTATGCCAGTTAAGACTCACATGCAGCAGTTATGTGAAGAATTAGCCAAGCAGGGCGTTTGGATACGCCTACATTATGTTTATCCTTACCCACACGTTGATAAAATTATCCCATTAATGGCGGAAGGCAAAATACTACCGTATTTAGACATTCCTTTTCAGCATGCTAATAAACGTATCTTAAAATTAATGAAACGTCCTGGTAGCTCAGACCGTGTTTTAGAGCGTATTGCTAAATGGCGTGAGATTTGTCCTGAACTGGTTATTCGTTCAACCTTTATTGTTGGTTTTCCGGGTGAAACAGAAGAAGAATTTCAAGAATTATTAGAGTTTTTAGAAGAAGCACAATTAGACCGCGTCGGTTGTTTCAAATACTCACCCGTTGAAGGTGCTACGGCTAATGCTTTACCAGATCATAATTCAGACGAAGTAATGGAAGACAGACTCCAACGTTTTATGGCAGTACAAGCGAAAATTAGCAGTGATAAATTACAAGCACGTATTGGCCAAGAATATTTGATTCTTGTCGATGAAGTAAGTGCTCTGGGTATTGTCGGTCGTTCTTATATGGATGCGCCAGAAGTTGATGGCAAAGTGTACTTGTCTGATGATTATGACGCTAAGCCGGGCGACTTAATGTGGGTACAAATAATCCATGCCGATGAGCATGATGTTTGGGGCGTTCGCGTAGAAGATGAAGAAAGCGAAGAAGCTTAAGTCACCTTAGGCATAATCCTTATTGTCTCAAATTTAAATCGCTCTGAAATATAAAGCAATAACCATGGTGTTGTTGCTTTATTTTTCCAAAAATAGCGCTCTTAACATTATATTCGCTATTATACGGGCTAGATATTTCATCCAACGCTGCATCTGCTTTTACACAAAAACCTCTCATGTTAACCCTGTCTTGATGACTGCCATCTGACCGCTCTTTCTTACAATTTTTCACATAACAATCACATTTGATAGACAAAAAGCATCAGGAACCGAACGCAATAAGTTTTTATAATGTCCTCACAAACTACAAAACATAAACGTTAGGGAACAATTATTATGAACAAATCACTTGTTAGCACGATATTACTTTTAGCTTCATCAACTGTTTTTGCAGAAACTGAGTATCCTACAAATCCAGTATTAAGACCTTTAACATTAACTGATGGCACCATTGCGGTTAGTGGCGCCTTAGCGTGGGGAGAAGAGAAAGATGAAAACCGCGGAGAGCTTAATTTAAATGTAGGTTACGGTTTAACTAACAATTTAATGATTGGCTTTAATGGTATTAGTTATCGACTTTTAGCACGCCCTGACAATGAAACAGGCCTTGAATTAGCGGTTGGACTAGGTGTAAGGGGCTTTCAAGAATCAACCATTAATGGAGATTCGGTTGCTTATGGTACCGACTTAAAGGGTAAATATGTCTTTGATAAAAACTTAGCGATGATCTTTTCTTTAGGTTATGTAAAGTGGGATGAAGATAAACTAAAAAATAAAGATGAATACCGTTACTCTGTTGGTGTGCAAGCTAACTTGGCAAAAGATTGGACGGCCACCGTTAACTATACTTATCGTGATTTAAAAGACTTTCAGCAAAAATCCGCTCATGGCATGAGTCTTGGTGCTAATTATAATTACAGCAAGCAAACCGACATTGGTATGTTTATTGGTTATTCAAGCTTTGATGCGCAAGAAAATGGCTATCAAGCTGATAATAGTTTTGACCGTGTTGCGGGTGTATACGCTACCTATCGCTTTTAACTTAAAAGGTAATAACCCTTGTTAGTCATATAAAAGTGAGTTTAATAAGCTCACTTTTATCATAAAAACATCTTCTTTTTAATCATCAGTTGTTACTAAGTCATTTAATCTTCAACGTCAACTTGTTGCATTTGTTGAGAAGACATACTTAATATTCGTTGCTACACTGGCCGATAATTAATAAGGAAAGCATTATGTGTGGTCGGTTGAACACGACGTTTGATAGTGGTGTGAAAAAGCTTTATACCCGCTTAAAAATAAATAAGGTGATCGATAGGCCGATTGACCGTCGCTTTGTTAAAGCTGCAGACACGGTTTCCATTGTCAGGAATGTGGGTGAACAACGCCGAGTAGAAAGTGCTATGTGGTGGTTATTGTTAGATCAAACAGACAATGACTTTAGACCCTCTCGGTTTACTTCATTCAATACCCGATTTGATAAGCTTAACACTCCCCAAAGTGCTGGTTATCAAGCGTATCGGAGTTCCAGGTGTATTATTGCCGTTAAAGGCTTTGGTGAAACTGAATTTGTTGATAAAAAGCCTATTCATTATTTTGATATGCAAGCAGAGTCTGGCGGTTTAATATTGGCGGGCTTGTATCGAACATGGCAGCATAAGAATACGGGTGAAATCAAACTGAGTTGCTCGGTTATAACGCTGCCGGCACATGAAAAATTAAAACATATCCACAGCAAAGCCATGCCAATGATATTACCGCAAAATTCATCACTAGTAGATAAGTGGTTAGATCCTCAATTTGATGAACTTGATCAATTTGAACATCTGTTACAGCCGCGTTTACCGCAGTCTTTGATTGCTCACCAAATTGATAGACCCATGACTTATCAGTCAATTTCTTCGCCGCAAACAATTCCTTATGATTGATTATTTACAAGTAAACCTAACAACAGCTGATCTTTTACTTGTTGGGAGTAACAGGGCAGAACATTCCTCTTTATTTATGATTGAAAGTCGATAATACGCTAAGTTATCTGAGATAATTGATAGTAGCTGTAAATAGCGTATAGGGAGCAGAAGGTTTTAGCGCAGAATAACATTTAAAAGCGGATATCATGTGTTAAATAACCGTTTTTTAAATTAGACTTAGTTGACGTAATAAACTGAAAAACCTAAGGTATTCTTATTGATAGTATCAATTTTTAAGAAGGAACAATTACCTTAATTAAAATCGTTTAGAACGTCGATATCTTGTATACTTTATCAGTTTTCCACTTAAATAATACTATTGTGTTTTAAACTTTTAATTCTGGGGATACATATAAAATGATAGATATTTTAGCGGTTTTTATAACATTTTTTGCTGTTATAGATCCAATTGGCACAATACCAGTATTTATAGCGGTAACAGCTCAATATGACCAAAAAACTAAGCGTCGTGTTGCATTACTCGCCACCATTGTCTCTGCGTGTGTGTTGTTATTTTTCTTGATTGTTGGTGAAATAGTCTTAACAGCGTTATCCATTCCATTGCCCGCATTTCAAATATCTGGAGGGATCGTTTTGTTTCTTTTTGCTCTCAATATGATCTTTGGCGATAGTAAACCCGATGAAGAAATAAAATCATTACAAAACTCCCATAAAGAAACTGCCATATTTCCACTTGCGGTTCCTTCCATTGCAAGCCCTGGGGCTATGCTAGCGGCCGTACTCTTAACTAAAAACTCTGTATATTCACTCTGGGAGCAAACACAAACTGCATTAGTGATGTTATCCGTGCTAATTTTAGTTTATATATTAATGTTACTCGCTGGCTTTATTAATCGTATTATAGGGACTAGTGGTGCTAGTGTGATCAGTCGAGTAATGGGGCTTATTCTTTCATCTATTGCTATTACAAATATCTTAGCCGGCTTTGGCGATTATTATAAACTGCTATAGCTTGGGGAATTAACTCGCATTTAGAATGAGTGTCTTGTTAATTTCATCTATTGCTATTACAAATATCTTAGCCGGCTTTGGCGATTATTATAAACTGCTATAGCTTGGGGAATTAACTCGCATTTAGAATGAGTGTCTTGTTAATTTCCTTCTTTCATCTATTGCTATTACAAATATCTTAGCCGGCTTTGGCGATTATTATAAACTGCTATAGCTTGGGGAATTAACTCGCATTTAGAATGAGTGTCTTGTTAATTTCCTTGTTAATTTTTTACTTAGGATGACTGCCTTGTTAATTTTTATTAAAGGTAAAATAAACCGTTGGCTTTTTCCGCTTATTGCGGTCTTAGGTGTAAGCGAAATCATAAGCGCTCAACAGTTTTCAGACTATTATTAATATGAACTATTTTTTTCTAATACTTCTCGTTATAGTTTTTTTAATCGTCTTATCTATTGTTTGGAGTACGCTGAAAACGGGGATTTCCCCTATGATGAGTTCAAGCAAAGCGTGCAAAACCATGCTTGCTGAAATAGATAACCATGAAAAAGGACTTTTAATTGATCTAGGCTCTGGTTGGGGGACGCTGGTTATCGCTGCTGCCCAGAAACATCCCAATAAGCAAGTTATCGGCTACGAGTTATCTTGGCTTCCGTGGTTGGTCTCAAAAATTTTGAAATATAGTTTACGTTTAGATAATCTTACACTCTATCGTAAAGACTTTAAAAGCGCTGAACTCAGTGCTGCTTCGACCCTAGTCTGCTACCTTTTCCCCGAAGGCATGGTAGCTCTTCAAGAAAAGCTAGCACATGAGGTTTTTAACCAGGTTACTATTGTGAGTAACACTTTCGCTTTACCTTCATGTCAGCCAACAAGAGTCATCAGGCTTAGAGATTTTTACCAGACACCTATTTACGTATACCATTGGCAACCAAAGTGATCTTTGGCTTTATTAAGTCGTAATGACAATATACTATATTCTAAATTTCAGAACACAGCTAACAAGCCACACAAGAGTGAAAATTAACCGTCTGCTTTTGTCATTCCGCTTAACATTTTAGCAAACTCTTAATTTTTTATGATTGAAGCTTAGCTACATAGTCTTAGTGTGTTTCACCTTTGGATAATAAATGAAAAATGGATTTACAGGCGTTTTTGATATTACTTCAGTATCAAAGGTTTTAGCTCTTTGCATTCTAAGTATCGGCTTATATTTAATATATAAGCTCTACCTTTTCTCTAACCAAATTAATAAACATACAGAGTTTAAAATATCTAAGACTTTTATTTTTATTACTATATTTTTATATATTATTTCGTTGGGTAGCTTAGTTCACGCACTAGCAAACTGGCAAGAGGCTGGGATTTTAAATCTCACCTTAGGTTTTCATGTTATCTCATCTATTTTCGATATCACATGGATAATTATGGTGCGTAATCGTATCAATCTAATTGCAGGTTCTAACAAAGGAGACAAACTTTGGTTAAACCCTTTTATTACCTCAATGTTACATGTGGTTTATATGCAACATAAAATAAATCAAGGTTTGGCAAAAACGCTAACTTAGTCTTAAGGTTAAAGAGCGACAAAATATAAAAGCCCAAATAGCGATACAAAACCTAAGTAGAATCAACTTTCGAATTACACAAGTTAATATTTGCAGTTGAGGTAATAATAAACGTAGGCTTCTTAATTATTATTAGTATCATATTATTTTTATTAGGTATTTTTATTAGGTATCTTTATAGATATAATGAAATACGGTTATAAAATAAGTTGTTAGCTTCATAAGGGCAGTTAATGGGTGTAGGTGTTAAAAAGTTAAAAGAAGATGATTCTTCTTTTACCAGAAAAATCGTTTTATTTGGCGTCGCTATCTTGTGTTCACTTTTTGGGCTTGGTTTAAGTCTATTAGTTAGTTTAGCTTTGCTTGAGCCATCGACAGGGCAGTTGGCTAATTTATTAAGTTCTATCCTTTTCCCTGTGCTAGCCTCTGGTTATGTTTTGCACTATTACTATAAACATTACTTTACTCGCGCTAAGTAATACAACCATAGCTTCAAACAGAACCAATAGAATAGCTTATTGGTGTGATTTATACACACTAACTTGGGTTTGCTCAAATAAGTTTAAATCTTCGAGGATAAGCTCACGTGCCTTCTCCATCGTAATAGGCGCAAAGCGTACTTTACCGCCTTGAGATAACTGACCTAATTTGGCGGTATCAAGGGATAAAACTGTACCGATTTTAGGATAGCCACCAATGGTTTGACGATCATTCATCAAGACAATTGGCTGGCCATCGCTTGGGATTTGCACGGCACCATGACAGATACCTTCTGATAATATGCCGTTAATATCAGAAACAATTTTTTGACCTTCTAATCGATAACCCATCCGATCAAAGCTTTTACCAACGCTATATTCACTTGAATAAAACAATTGTTGCTGTTCTACACAGAAATGATGTTGCTGATAACTAGGAATAATACGCAGCAGTACTGCTTGGCTATATTTAGGTTGGTCTTTTTTAGATAAACTCACTAATTCAGCATCTTTTGTTGTGGCACAAGGGAGTATATCGTTCGCGGCTAATTTTTTGCCGTTTAAACCGCCGATACCTTCACGGCAAACCGTTGCAGTGCTGCCAAAACTTGGTGTTATATCAAAACCACCAGCAACAGCAAAATAACTTCGCATGCCAAGGTTAGTAAAACCTAGCTCGATTAAGTCACCGGCTTTCACCTGATAACTGCGCCATAACGTTTTTACTTGACCGTTAATGGTTAATGGCATGTCAGCGCCTGTTACGGCAATAACAGCATCTACTTGTGCGATGATGGCAAAACCACCAACACTCACTTCAACGGCACTAACATTAAGGGCATTATTACATAAGCGGTTTGCCCAGTGAAAAGCCAGCTTATCAATCGGACCACCGTTGGTTAAACCGACATTAAAAGCACCATAACGGCCCTCATCTTGAACAAGGCTTAACATGCCTGGTCGTTTAACAATAAAACCTAAACTTATTGCCGGTCTTCTTAACGAAGCTTTACTTTGACTAATCATATGCTGCACCTAATACACCACCTAGTGCAAAAAATTCATCTTTGGAAATCGCTTTAAATTTAACCCTATCGCCTACTTGTACCGGCATTACTGGCGTTTTATTGGCGTTAAACATTTCAGTAGGGCAAAGACCAATAATATTCCAACCGCCAGGAGAAGTACTTGGATAAACCGCTGTTTGCCTGTCGGCAATAGCAACAGCCCCTTTAGGCACTTTCATACGAGGAGTACTTAATCTAGGCATCGCAATACGCTCATCAATTTCGCCTAAATAAGCAAAACCCGGCGCAAAGCCAATAGCATAAACATGATATTCTTGTTGCTGATGTAAGGTAATTATTTGCTCTATGGTTAAGTCTTTATATTGAGCAATAGCCGCTAAATCTGGTCCTGATTCACTAGCATAATAAACGGGTAATTCGATGAGTGCCCCTTGAATATTATTAATTACGGGTAAGTTTATTAATAGCTTTTGCAATTTTTTAGTGATCTGTTGGTGGTCGATTTTATATAAATTAAACACCACTAATATTGAAGTATAAGATGGTATTAAATCAATAATATCATTGCTCATCTCTTGCCTGATCAGCCATTGTACTTGCTGTACTTTTGCGGAAACCTCATCATTAACTGGTTTGTCAAAATAAAGTATCAAGCTATTTTCACCGGCAATTTCTATTTTAAATACTGCTGACATTAACGAATAAGCTCCCTAATAGTGGCGATTGCTTTTACGCCTTCGAGGTTGTCACCGTGCACACACAAGCTGTCGACTTCTAAAGGTAAGTGCTTACCATTAATAGTGATGACACTGCTTTGCTCTTTTAACAGTTTAACTTGTGCGAACATTTTTTCTCTATTATGCACAGCCCCTGTGATGTTGCGTGATAATAAGCTGCCATCGTCGTTGTAGCATCTGTCAGCAAAAGCTTCAGTGAGTATTTCTATGTTAAATTTTTCTGCTTGAGCGCGATGTTCTTTAATATTTGAGCTTGCTTGTATCATCAGCTTAAGTGGTTTGTGATATTGGGCTATGGCTGAAAATATCGCCTCGCGCACCTCAATATTAGTCATCATGTCGTTATATAGCGCACCATGAGGTTTTACATAGCTAAGCTCAATATCTAAAGATTGAGCGACGCCATCAATAGCCGCTATCTGATATAAAACCAAAGCAATAATTTCTTCTCTGGTGCACTTCATTGAGCGACGACCAAAACCAACTAAATCAGGGTAACTAGGATGCGCGCCAACGCTAACGTTATGCTGCTTAGCTAACTGTAATGTTTTTTGCATGACTAAAGGATCGCCAGCATGGAAGCCACAAGCAATATTTGCTTGATCAATATGCGGCATTACTTTTGCGTCTGAGCCCATATTCCAAGAGCCAAAACTTTCGCCAAGATCGCAATTTAACTTCATTTCATTTCCTAAAAATATTACCGTGTATGCAGTGATGAATTATCATTACTGTAACCATGCTTTGAGCAAGCATCGTTATTTTAAATCTTTAGCAGGCTATTAAGTAACAAAGATTATTCAGCATCTTACTAAATTTTAGGTGTATAAAGCTAATGGTATCTAAGTAAGGACAGTTAGTTTACTTAAATCAAAAGTCTGAGGTAAATATAAAAATGTGTTAGTAATACTTTTGGCGAGTGTACAGCAATAAAATCAATGCAATAAGATGTTATCTGTACATTTCCTTGAATGTGTTAATGTCATGATTCTAGACTTTAGGGCAGTTATGGTCTTTAGTCTTGTTAAGGCAAAGACTTGATTTAATGACAGGTTTTCAAATAGGTAGTTGCCACTGACATGATAAAATGACAGTGTGTATTGATTACAATTACAGGATAAGTGCTCAGTTGTTTGACAAGCGACTTTACATTAGCAATGCCGGTAAGGTCTAAATTGCTATTATTAAAGTTATAAAGAAGCTAATCTTTAGCAAGCTAAAAGCTGATTATTGTTATAATTATTAATATACCAATTGATCTATTTACATTCTTATGGGGTTTTACTTAATTTTCCTGTTGAAATTAGCAAAACTGATGGCGCTAAATGTCGTATAAATATATATTTTTTATTGTTTTATTATGGTCATTGCATGTTGGGGCAAATGACACCTTAAACATTGCTTCAGACGAATGGTGTCCTTACATTTGTAATGAGGATGATAAGCCAGGTATATTAATTGAAATCATCAATGAAATTGCTGAAGCTCAAGGCTATGATATTAACTTTACCCTTATGCCGCTGGCCCGTTCATTAAGGCTTCTTCAACAATCAAAGTTAGATATGGTCCTCGCTTTAACAAAAGAACATATTGAAGCTTTTGATTTAAGGCAGAGCCAACAAGTTTATGGCGGCTTGTATAATGACTTTTATGTTAGTAACGAAACTAAATGGAGATTCTCTACGGTAGAAAACCTTAAAAACTTTATCGAGCAGGGCAATATTCTTGGCCTCATTAATGGCTATGAATACGGGAGTGCAGTAAGTCTCCTAAAAGAAACTTCGAGTGACTTTATATTTTTAGCCTCGGGAGATAAGCCGTTACCTAGTGCTTTAAAAATGCTCAGTAAGCAGCGAATAACAGTGCTGCTTGATTCGCGTTTTAATGTTGAATATGAAATTCAGAATAAAAAAATTACTAACTTACAATATGCCGGTACCCAAGGTATCTTTGTTCCTCTTTATATCGGCTTTGCGCCTGACACTGAGCTTAAATATATTAGTGCCTTTGATAAAGGCTTAAGGCAATTAAGAGCTAAAGGGCAACTATCAAAAATATTGCAGCGTTATGGTATCTCAGATTGGCACTCAAAAAAGTAGCCAGCAAACGGGCTAAATAAAACTCTTAGGCAAATATTTTTACCACTTGTTTACCGGTGAAACCTCCATTGACTTGTGTGTGCAGGGCACGAGAAATCTGCTCAGCGTTAAATTCAATTAGGGTAATATCAGGCGTTTGAATACTACCTTTTGCTAGCGCATCAAGTAATTGATTACTCATAAAACTCATTTTTTGTTGTGCACATAAGCTATTTGCTAACCACGCACCAGCGAGTGATACTATGCCGATATTGGGCGCTTTTCTAAACATGAGCTCTTGGTCAATGTTAGGCAAGGGACGCAAGCAAGCGATACGACCACAAAACCTCATTAGCTCAATATTACGCATTGTTGAGTCACCACCAACAGAGTCAAGCACTGCATCAAAACCTTGTGGTCCTAATGCTAGGCGAATTTTTTGACAAAGCTTTTTATCGTGGTAATCAAATATTGCATCAGCACCGAGTTTCTTTACTAATTTATGATTATGTTTAGCCGCGGTGGTAAAAACATCTGCACCACGCTCCTTGGCAAATTGAATAGCAAATTGCCCAACAGCACCCGCACCCGCTTCAATTAAAATAGTATCACCTTGCACTATTTGTAATTTATCTAAAGCAATTAAAGCCGTCATACCGGCACAAGGTAGGGTCGCCGCTTCACTTGCCATTACATTTGCTGGCACAACCGAAACGGCAAAGTTAGGCACTTTAGCGTATTCACTCAGCACCCCTTGTTGACCAATATTGGCATGCCACATAACGCGATCGCCAATATTGGGAAACAGACCTTTTTTAGCTTGAACGACTATACCAACAGCATCTAATCCAAGGATATGAGGGTATTGCCACTGAGAAAATCCTGTTTTAGCAAAATGTGCATCAATAGGATTGAGACCTACATATTCCACCTTAACTAATAGCTCGTGTTCATCGCATTCAGGTAACGGCAATTGCACGTCAGATAAACGAATTTGTTCACTTGCCTTTGCGAGCACTATAGCTCGCATAGAAGTAGGTCGGTCAATGTTTGGCAATATCTCAGTAGTTAACATAAAAAAACTCAAATTTTACAAGGTGATTAAACCGTAACTCCATCGACCATTAAAAGCCTGATAGGCACTTACTTTGGCGAGAGATGAAGAAATGGTCGCGTTTACTGCATTTTCTTGGGCTATTAAAACATCCTGCCGCGCATCTAACAACTCTAAGTAAGGGATTTGTCCCTCTTGATACATAGCGTTAGCTTGCATAAAAGCCTGATGGGCAAATTGAAAACGTTTATCCGCAAAGCGTTTTTGTTTAAGGTGCTTTGTTAGCAATTGTAACGATAGTTCACTGTCATTAATAGCCGCTAAAACAACCTGCTGGTATTGGCTGTAAGCCGCTTCACTTAAATATTGCTGCGCGTCACGCTGCGCCAATAGCGCTGGATAGCTTAATAATGACCATTGTATTTGTGGCGCGATTTGCCATTGTTGCTGGCTATTACTTAATTGACTACTGCCAAGGCTTAGCACACCAACAAAGGCGCTTAAACTAATGTCGGGTAACAACGCTTTACTTGCTGCTACACTTAAAGAATTAGCTTGGCTAAATTGATATAAGGCTTGGCTAATGTCGGGACGTAAAGCTATAGCCGAGCTGGGTTGCGCTAAAGTGACCTCAAAGGGTAAGTCAAAAATCTTTTGTTCATTAGTCAGCTTTATATCACCGCTTAAACGACCCGTTAATAAGGCTAGCGTTGATAAATCTTTATATAATGCATAACTTGTTTCAGGTAATAAGGCTTGTTGTTGACTTAACTGAGCACGAGTGCGATTTAAGTCAAGTTCGTTAGCAATGCCTTCTTCAACCTGTGCTGAAAGAACCAAGATACTTTTTTTAAGCGCGGCAACTTGCAGACTAATAATCTGTTGCTTTTGCATATTGCCCTGATAACTCATGAAACCTTTAACAACCGATGAAATCACTTCGATTTGCAAGGCGCGTAATTGTTCAGCTTGGCTCATCGCTGATGCATTAGCCGCATCAACTAAGGCATTAATACGACCAAATAAATCGAGTTGCCAATTTAAGGCTAGATTAGCACTTGATTGGCGACTGATGTTATCAGCGATGCTAGTGCGTTGCGCACCAATCTCAAGCCCACCTTGGGGGAGGAAATCACTCTTTTCTACCCTTAATTTAGCTAGAGCACTTTGTAACTGTAACTGACTTGTTTTTAAGTCATGGTTATTGGCCAGTGCATCTTTAACCAATTGATTCAATTGAACTGAGTTGAGTTGTTGCCACCAATTTATCTCGTCTTGACCGGTCAACTGTGTGGCTATTTCAGTATCAGTAATAAAACTTTTCATCAATTGTTGGTGCTGTTGCTCATCAATTTTGCTGGCACATGCTGATAATAAGCTGGCAACTAAAACGACACTAATCGTTAATTTGGTTTTTAGCGGTTTAGCACTAAATTGCTTGGCTGTTAACCAAGAGGTAAGTAACTTAATCATTGGCTACTCCTCAACCTTTTTTTGTTTAGTCTTAGTCACTAAAATATAAAATACTGGCGTAAAAAGCAGGCCAAATACCGTAACACCTATCATGCCTGAGAACACCGCATTACCCATAGCATGGCGCATTTCTGCTCCAGCACCCGTGGCAAAAACTAACGGTAGCACACCCGCTGTAAAGGCTATCGAAGTCATGAGTATTGGACGTAAACGTAGCTTACATGACTCAATAATAGCGTCAAAGTGAGATAAGCCTTGCTCGTTTTGATCTTTAGCAAACTCCACCATTAAAATAGCATTTTTCGAGGCCAGTGCGACCAGAACAATTAACGCAATTTGGGTGAAAATATTGTTGTCTGAACCAACGAGCCAAACACCTAACAAAGCAGAGAAAATAGTCATAGGTACAATAAGAATTATTGCTAAGGGTAAACGCAAGCTTTCATATTGTGCGGCTAAAACCATAAAGACTAAAAGCACCACTAGTGGAAAAACATACACCATAGTGTTACCCGCTAATATTTGTTGGTAAGTCACTTCTGTCCATTCATAAGCAATACCTTTGGGTAGGATATTGGCCAATATAGTTTCTATTGCCGTTTGTGCTTGGTCTGAACTGTAACCAGGGGCAGGGCTACCATTAAGTTCAGCACTTGGGTAACCATTGTAATGCATTACACGGTCTGGACCTGTTGTTGGCGTTACGGTTAAAACAGAGCCTAACGGCACCATATCACCATGGCGATTGCGCACTTTTAGGTTTAATATCTGATCAGGGTCTTGGCGAAACTCAGCTTCTGCTTGCGCTTTCACTTGATAAGTACGACCAAACATATTGAAGTCATTGACATAAACCGAGCCTAAATAGATTTGTAGGGCATTAAAGACTTCATCAAGGGGAATGCCTTGTATTAAGGCTTGTTCACGGTCAATATCTATATCCATTTGCGGAACTTGAATTCTAAAACTTGAAAACAGTCCTACCAATGCAGGGTCTTGTCTTGCTTTGTCGATAACAGCCTGTAGGCTATTAAATAATGCTTCAAAGCCTTTATTACCTCGGTCTTCAATTTGTAATTTAAAGCCACCTGTGGTGCCTAAACCTTGGATCGGTGGTGGCGGAAATACTGCAACAAAGGCTTCATCTATGGCAGTAAAACGCTGATTCAATTGTGCCGCAATTGCCATAGCTGATTTACTAGGGTCAGTGCGCAGGGCAAAGGCATCGAGTGGAACAAAAACAATGCCGCTATTAGGGCTGTTAGTAAAACCATTTACCGACAGTCCTGGGAAAGCAACCGTATGAGCAACACCGGGTATATCTAGAGCAATTTTTTCCATTTCTCTTACCACAGCATGGGTACGGTCAAGACTTGACGCATCAGGTAATTGAGCAATAGCGATAAGATATTGTTTATCTTGTGCTGGAATAAAGCCACCGGGCACACTACTAAATAACTGTACGGTTCCACCCAAGAGTGCGATATAGGCAACAATAACAATAACACTCATACGCATTAATTTTTTAACCAGTTTCTGATAACCATGACTACCACGTTCAAAAACTCGGTTAAAAGGCGCGAATAACCAACGGCCAAAAAGCTTATTCAGTAGGCGTGTTAATCGGTCTGGTTTACTGTCGTGTGATTTTAATAACAATGCCGCTAATGCTGGCGATAACGTTAAAGAGTTAAAGGCCGATATTATCGTTGATATCGTAATCGTTAAGGCAAATTGTTTATAAAATTGACCCGATACACCACTAATAAATGCCGTTGGTATAAATACCGCACTTAATACTAGGGCGATAGCGATAATAGGTCCGGTGACTTCTGTCATGGCAACACGTGTTGCTTCTAAAGGGCTTAACCCTTTTTCGATATTGCGCTCAACATTCTCAACGACAACAATAGCGTCATCGACGACAATACCTATCGCCAGTACTAAACCAAAGAGTGATAGGGTGTTAATTGATACGCCAAGTAACTGCATTACTGCAAAGGTACCAATTAATGACACGGGTACGGCAATTAACGGGATAATTGATGCACGCCATGTTTGTAAAAACAGTATTACCACAATTACAACTAAAACAATGGCTTCAATTAAGGTGGTTATTACTGCATCGATAGAATCACGGACGAAAATAGTGGGATCGTAGACAATGTCGTATTCGACACCAGCAGGGAAGTCTTCAGATAATAACGCCATGGTTGCCCGTACTTGATCTGATAACTCAATAGCATTAGAACCCGGTCGTTGAAAAATTGGCATAGCTAAAGCGGGTTGCCCGTCTAACATAGCACGCAAGGCATAAGTATTTTGCCCAAGGTCAACACGCGCGACATCTTTTAATCGCGTAAGCTGGCCTTGTTCGCCGACTTTAATAATAACTTGTTCAAACTCTTCAATGTTGTCAAGGCGGCCTTTTACATTGAGTAATACTTGAAATTGACTGTCGTTAGCAGCAGGTTGAGAGCCTAAACTACCGGCAGCAACTTGTTGGTTTTGCTCACGTAACGCATTAATAACATCGGTTGCGGTTAATTCACGTGCCGCTAATGCATCTGGGTTAAGCCAAACGCGCATTGAATATTGACCACCACCAAATAATTTTATATCACCAACGCCGGGTAAGCGGGAGATTTTATCTTTAATGTAGAGATCGGCGTAATTAGATAAATATGCGGTATCATGGCTTTCTTGAGGTGAATATAAATGCACCACCATAGCTAAATCAGGCGATGATTTTTCTGCAACCACACCCAGACGTTGTACTTCTTCTGGTAAGCGAGACAATGCACTGTTAACACTATTTTGTACTTGTACTTGCGCGCGATCTAGATCAGTTCCAAGAGCAAACGTCACCGTTAAGGTCATACGACCATCGCCGGTGGCCTGTGAAAACATGTATAGCATGTTTTCAGTGCCGTTGATTTCTTGCTCAAGTGGCGTTGCCACTGTTTGTGCAATAACCGAAGGGTTTGCCCCTGGGTAATTTGCCGTAACCACTACGGTTGGTGGCACGACACCCGGGTATTCACTAACGGGTAGTTGAAAAAGTGAAAGTCCACCAGCTAGCAGAATGACAAATGACAAGACCGCTGCAAATATCGGGCGTTGTATAAAAAAATGGGAAAAATTCATGGTTAACTCTTATTCTTCTGACGTTAGTTTTGCCGTTAAACTGGCATCAGCAACAGGTGATAAAGTAAAGGCAATACCAGCACTATCAATGGTGACATTATTAGGTGCGACAGGCATGCCGGGACCTACGCGGGCAGGGCCATTAACAGCAATAACATCTGTTGCTTTTAGCCCAGAAGTAATTGCTTGTAAACTACCGTAACGCTCGCCCAATTTAACCAGTTTATATTGCAAAATATTATTTTCACCAACAGTTAACACAAAATTATTTTTTAAGTCGGTTCCAATAGCGCGCGAAGGCACGATAATTTTTTCGGTAATGGCATTAGCAGCCAATTTAATGCGTGCAAAAGAGCCAGCGCGGAGTTGGTTTTTGTCTTCATTAAATACTGCTCTTACCCGCAATGTGCCGGTTGCCGAATTTATTTGGTTATCAATAAAATCAATATAGCCTTGGTAAGCAAACTCACTTTGACCTACTTTTTGCATCATGACTTTTTGCTGATCGGAGGCGCTAATATTAGCAAAGTCGCTATTCCAGGTACGCTCGTCAATGTCAAAGTAAGCAAACATCGCTTGATTAGAAACAATTGTTGTTAGCACACTTTGTCCGGCAATAATGTTGTTGCCTTTGGTAATGTTAGCGCGAGAAATAATACCGTCGATAGGTGAACGAATGGCGGTAAATTCTAAATCAAGTTGCGCCGCTGTTAATTGTGCTTGTAACGCTGCTAGCTGTGCTTCGCGCTGACGTAATGTTGAGGTGCGAGATTCTGCTTGTTCAGTCGATATCGCTTTTCGCTGCGTTAAACGTATTGCACGTTCTTCTTCACTTTTAGCTTGGTCAAATGCTGCTTTTGCACTGTTTACTTGTGCTTGAAGGCTAGCAACAATAGCTAAAAAGGGTCGGTCATCTAGTTTAAACAGGAGGTCGCCCGTTTTAATTTTCTGACCCTCATTAAAAGCAATCGATTCTATTACCCCAGAAACACGCGGTTTCAAAGCAACTTGCTCGGGAGCTTCTAAGTGGGTGGTATAGGTATGCCAATTTTGTACAGATTTGACTAGCACTTCTGCCACATCAATCGACTGTAGTTGTTGCTGGGTTTTTTGACTAGGCGCTTCTGAGCAACCTAATAAAGTTAAGCTTGCCATAGCAATAGCTACTGCGATTAAATGTTTATTCATAATAAGACCTCTTTTAATTTGAGCGCAATTTTACGGAATAAACCTGTCGATAAAAACCATAGATTTTGCATTTGATTAGTGCCAAAATGGCATCAATAGGATTGTGATGGTGATGAAAAATGGATACGACTAGTCGATTATTGATGTTGCTTGAAGTTGTTGAGCAAGGCTCTTTTATTAAAGCGGCTGAAGTTCGTAATATTGACCGCTCGGTTATTTCTAAACAGCTCAGCCGCCTTGAAGAGCAATTAGGGGTTAGATTACTTAATCGCACTACGCGTTCATTTTCTTTAACCGCTGCTGGCGCTGAGATGGTTAAAAAAGCAGCCGAACTTAGAGAATTACTGGGCGAAACGGTACGAATGGCAGAAAATTATCATTTGGAGCCACAAGGAGTCCTTAAAATAACCTCTTCTACCTTATTTGGTAAACGTTACTTACAGCCAGTTATTAACGATTTTCAGATGCGTTTTCCGCAAGTGGAAGTGGAATTGCGTTTAGATGATCGTGTTATTGATATTGTCTCAGAAGGATTTGATCTTGCATTTCGCATCGGCGAACCTAAAGATTCGTCATTAATTGCTCGTAAAATAGCGCGTAACCGTTTGTTAATTTTAGCGACTCCAACATTTATTACTAACTATGGTATGCCTAAAACTATTGAAGATTTAACGCAATTACCAGCGGCAAGTTACGCTAGTACCTCGTTTAAAGTCGAAGGTGTACGCTACTATGATAAAAATGGTGAAGCCAAGGAACAAAAACTCAACAGTATTTTTAGGGCAAATGATGCTGAAGTTTTATTGATGAAGACTTTATCAGGTAGCGCGTTTTTTGTTGCGCCGGCTTTCGTGCTTGATAATGAAGTGAAAGAGGGGCGTCTAGTACCTTTGTTGACCGACGTTAGATTAATGGAGTATGGCGCTATCTATGCAGTATATCCACATCGCGACCTACCCGTTAGAACGCGACTATTTTTTGATGCGGTTCGTGAGTATTTAGGAAAAGACATCCCCATTTGGGAGCGTGCTATTCCTAATTTTGAACAGTTATATACAGGGTAGATATTTATCTGTGCTATTAACGATTAACCAGCCGCTTTCACGCGTTTAATTTGGTTGTTTACCTCAGTTAAATTACCGCTCTTAAGCCAAATTTTTGCGCCAACACTACCAGCAGTTACTGTTAAGGTATCGCCTAATGGCAAACGTACCCAACTGTGCTTTGGTAATAGATCACTGGCTGTGTGTAATTCTCCTGACAACACTAAAACTTCAGCCCCTCGAGTCGCGACAATATTCATTATTGCGCTCGGTTCAAACGATAAAATAGCGACCTCTTCGATTGTATCTTGGTGAAGGGGGATAATTGAAACGCCTGGTATTTCTGTCGGTGTTGCAGACATTTGCTGTGTTTGTAGAGAAACATGGCTGCTATCTTCTGGCTGAAATTGCCAAAGTTTTACAAAGATAATGCAGCCTTCATCAGAGCGGGGTGTATGAGACGATTGTGGTGGGTTTCTAATGTATGAGCCGACAGGGTAGTCGCCGTGTTCATCTTGAAATACCCCCTCAAGTACAATAAATTCTTCACCGCCGGTGTGAACATGGGCGGAAAATTTACTTCCTTTAGCATATCTAACTATCGATGTTGCTCTGGCAACTTCACCGCCAACTCGGTCTAAGGGTCTTCTGTCTACGCCTGGCATAGGAGAAGCTAACCAATCTAATGATGCACTGTGCACAATAGCTCTTTGCGTAAAGTCAGCTAAAATTTCCATAACTAATCCTATTTTAAAACAGTAATAAATAAAGCGAGTCAGCTAAAGTGACTCGCGGTAACTTTATTTAACGCTTGGACGTTGTGCAACCTTAGCACGCCAATTGAGTAAATGTGTGTATTCATTGGGTACGGCTATTTTGGCAAAGTCAGCAAAGCCAAGACCGGCAAACAAGGTAATATCAGCGACAGTAAAAGCTTCACCTGCAACATAAGCCTGGTTGCTTAAAATAGTATTAAAGTATTTAAAACCAGCAAGTGCTTTCTCGCCCTGTTTATTACCCCATGCTTTATTTTGATCTATTTCAAGTTCAGGCCCTAAGCCGTCGGTAGCATGATGAAAATAAGTAGCGACAGCATCAAGTACCATCAGTTCAGCTCTTCGTTGCATCATACTAATAATTGCCCGCTCTTTTGCCGTTGTCCCTGTTAACGATATCCCCTCAAAAGTGTGGTCAATATATTCAATAATAGCAGAGCATTCAGCGATGTAAGTTCCGTCATCTAATGCTAATACGGGTACACTAGCTAAAGGGTTCATAGCGAGGAAAGCATCGCTTCGATGTTCTTTTTTCATCACATCAACTGCAATAAAAGTAACTTTGTCAGAAGCATCTTTCTCTGCTAACGCCATGCGGACACGTAATGGGTTAGGAAAACCTTCTACATCATATATTTTCATTTTATATTTCCAATTAATTTGATTGTCATTGTTAAGTTAGTTATCTATCTACTGGTAGGTAGTTTGCGTATATTTAATTATATTGTCAAATTTTATTTAAGACTCAAGTCCTTTAAAAATTAACGTTGCTTTTACAAGTCGAGCTGGTTAATATTTATCTATCAGTAGGTAGTTTTTGAAGTTTACATATATGAATAATAAACGCGTGATTATTGTCGGTGGAGGATTAGCGGGTTTATATAGCGCTTATCAACTAGAACAGCTGAATATTCCTTATTTACTTTTAGAAGCAAAAGATGTTTTTGGTGGCCGCATATATAGCGAACAAGCCAAAACGTATGATGAAAATGCAGCACTACATGATTTAGGTCCGACATGGATATTTCCGCATCATCATCAGATGAAAGCATTAGTGGCTGATTTGAAAGCGCATTTATTTGACCAACATATTGAAGGTGCTGTTGTTTATCATGCGGCTCAGCATACGCAGCCACAAATTATTGAAAATGGTCAAGGGCCGCTATTACATCGTTTAGCTGGTGGATTATACAAGCTCATTTTAGCCTTACAGGCTAAGCTATCTAAAGATAACTATCAGCTTAGTTGTCAAGTCGAGCAATTAACAAAAGTGCATAATAGCTGGCAAGTGACGGTAAAAAATACTAAAGATGACTCGACATCTGTTTTTGAAACCGACCATTTAGTGTTAGCTTTACCGCCACGGATCATTAATGAATTTTTAACACCCGTTCATTGGGCAAGTAAATCTTTAACCGCAGCCCTTGTCGCTGTGCCTACTTGGATGGCAAGCCAAGCTAAGTTTATTGCGACTTATAACCAGGCTTTTTGGCGAACCAAAGGCCTAGCAGGGCAAGCCTTCAGCCGTGTTGGACCTATGATAGAAATTCACGATGCATCGGCACATGCACAGCAAGGCTTTGCTTTATTTGGTTTTATTGGGCTTTCAGCACAAGCGATAGAAAGTTTATCGGTTGAACAGGTTAAAGCCTTGTGCATTAATCAACTGAGCTTATTATTTGGTGATGAGGCCCAACGATATTCACAGTGTTATTTAAAAAGCTGGGGGAGTGATCCTTATGTTGCTGTTGAAAAAGACATAGTGGAGCCGTCGAATCATCCTTATTTTGATATAAAGGCTTTTGCTGGCGAATTATCTTCATTAAATTTATATTTAGCCGGTAGCGAATTTGCTCAGCAAGAAGCAGGTTACCTTGAAGGCGCATTATTTGCCGCCAATACAACCATTAGCTCATTAAAAAAGAATTTAATGACTTCTACTAGAGAGAAAATATAATGACTAAAAGTTCTTATGCTTTATATCACAAGGTTCATTGTCCATATTGCCGACAAGTCATCACCGCAATGAAAGCTAGCAATATATCCCTTGAATTACGTGATACAGAGAAAAATTTAGCCTTTAATAAAGAATTAATTGAACAAGGGGGAAAGAAACAGGTGCCTTGCTTAAAAATTACAGAAAACGGTCAGGAATCTTGGCTGTATGAATCTGGTGATATTATTAACTATTTGAATAAAATAGCCTAGTCATTGATAATGGATGAAATTACTGAGTAATAGTAAATCAATTCAATAATTTCATCATTTACTTTACCGGTCAAATAGCATTTATTTATGAACAAAAAATCTCAAATATTAACCTTAGCCGAAAATAAAGTACGCTCTGGTGGTTATGGTAACTTTAGTTTTAGAGAGCTTGCCGATGAAATTGGTATTAAAAGTTCTAGTGTTCATTACTATTTTCGAACTAAAAGTGACTTAGGTGCTGAATTAGCGCACCAGTATACCGATGTTTTTTTATCGTCATTAAATGACGAAAAAGAAAAACTAACAGGTGGTAGTGCCATTAATCTTTATATAAATGCCTTTAAAATGGCATTAGATAAAGACCAACAGATGTGTTTGTGTGGTTTATTAGGTGCCCAATCAGATGCCTTACCTGAAGCCGTTAAAATAGAAATTAAACGTTTTTTTGAATTAAACATCGCATGGTTACAACAAGTCTATATTGAAGAAAAAGGTCTAACGGTCGATCAGGCAAAAATCAGTGCTATTAGGTTATTAGCAACCTTAGAGGGAATGATGATTTTAGCGAAAGTATTAGACGACATCACCACTTTTGACAGTATTACTGATTTTTTTTAGCGTCTTGCCGCAAGCAAATCTTTATAATGTTGTTTAACAAACTTATCATTGCTTATTACCTCAGCCGCTATTACTAACGGTAACTTATATTCTTATGCAAAACTAACGGCGTTTGATCTTTTTTGATCTTTTTTTAATCTTTTGCGTACTGCAATTAACTGAGTAGAGATCACCTAGCTGAAAATAACAAATAGTTCATCATTTTTAATCTTGATAGTTATCAATAACAAATAAACAAAGGTCGAGTATATGCAACGAATTATTAAAAATGGCATTGTTGTGATTTTCAGTGCATTTTTGCTATCAGCCTGCAGCTTTAGTTTTATTTATAACCATCTAGATTGGTGGAGTAATTGGTACCTTGATGATTACGTTACCTTAAGCCAAGACCAACAACAAAGATTTGATACAGCATTTAATGAGCTTCATACTTGGCATAGACAAACACAACTCAGTGAATATACTCGGCAACTTATCACGCTAAAGACGCAAGTAAATCGCGGTATTACCCTTGAAGAAGTCAACGCTCAGTTAGTTAATCTTAAACAGCATTGGCTTGTAGTGCGAGAGCAAGCAAAACCTGCACTGATATCATTAGTGCATAGCTTGAGTAGTCGCCAAAGAAAACAAGTTGTCGATGAAATTGCCAGCAATAATGAAGCACGTATCGATGACTACGATGAAATATCCCAAGAGCAATGGTTTAGCGAAACATGTATCGAGCGGCAAGATCAGTTCAAAAAGTGGTTGGGGAAGTTAACCAAAGGACAAAAAGTTGAAGTATGTCAACTGGCCAAAAGTCTCACACCGACATTTAATCATCGAATGTATTATTTAATAAAATGGCATTCAGGTTTAAAGCAGGTATTAGCCATGGGATTAGATAAGCAACAATATGAAGTGATGTTTACCGAACTTATTTCTGAACCAGAGTCATTAAAGTCTGAGCAACACAAAACTTTATCTAAAAATAATAGTGATACCTCTGTAAAAATATTTCAGGTAATGATGAACAGCTTAACAGATAAACAGTTGAATCGATTAAATAATAAACTTGACGATTTGATTAAAGATTTAAAAGAACTGGCTATAGATACTTAGCACCAGATCTTGTTTTAAAGCCTATATACAAGAAAAATTAGCGTTGAAGTTGCTATTTATCAGCCGTGTTTAATTTTAATTATCTCTTCTTTGTTATACCCATGTGCAGTGACAATGAAGTGTCATACTCAACAAAAAAGAATCATACTTTACAATAAATCATCATACTTTTGAGGTGTTTTTCTCGACAAAAATAGGTTGTCTCCTCGTTATAAGCACAAATAGCTTTAGCTATTTTTCATCAAGAACTGACCAAAATCAGGTATATTTATGTCAACAAAGATACGTTAGCGGACGTTAGCCTTAGCTTATCTAGCGATGAGTAATCTGATGCAAGACAGCCCTGAGTTAAATAATAAAATTGTGCTAAATATCATCAGGCATCTGTAAAATCAAAAATTCTAATTTGATTAAAAACACAGAAAGCGGACATTAGATTAATATGATTTTAGCGATTAAAATTTATGATTCTATTGCGGTTTGGGGCACAAAGCGTCACAGGAAATATCTAATAGACTTAGTTAAATGTTTATTTAGAATCTTAGACGTCAAAAATTACTGTAAAGTTAGCCTTAAAGTAGACTTAGAACTGACAGTTTTATTATGGTTTCTTATCGTAAATTTAGAGTGTACTTCAAATATACAATAGCTATTTTTAAATCTGGAAATGAGCAAAGCATAATATTGTTATAATTAATGTCTTGTTTTCGCCACAGTTTAAGAGCATGACAATAAATAGTGAACAAGTCTATGCTCAAACTACCCTGATTATTAGGTTATTAATATTTCCAATTTAATTTTATATTAAGACATAATTTGTGAAAATAAATAAAGCGAGAATAAACATTATACTAATTAACACTAAAGACAACCATTTCAATTTCCCTATGCCAAGCCAAGATGCTTTCCAAGCTTTTAAAGCAATATTGAACTCACTACGGTGTGAATTATAATGTCGCAAGCCATAAAGGTAAGTTCCTGAAATTGCCAAGGCACATAAAATACTACCGAATATAAAATATAATATTTTAGTGTATATGCCGCCAAATACACCAAAATGAAGAGGGTCTGCCGCTTCGGATATTCTTACATGTACAGATTGTTTATGTGCGATACGGCGTGTTAGGTAATCACCATTTATACTATCAAAAATAACATTATTAGCTCTATCTCTAACTAATAGTGTATCGTTTTGTCCTTGAACAATAATTAATTGCTCTTTCTTTGTAGGCAGAATAATACGTTTAATATTTAAATCATGGTATATGGAAACACTTTTTATCGCTTTTTCAAAAACAGTTGAGGATGTTTTAATTAATCCCTGCTCAACTTTATTAGCCGCAGGTATCGTTTGTTCAGGAAAACTCGCATTGCCTCCCCAAACTTCAATTAAATACCATATACCTGTTATACAAACAGTTAATAGTAACCAACTAGCCCATAATCCGAAAAGTCTATGGCAATCATTCCAAAATGTTTTCTTATTATTTATTCTTGGTTTCCTAAAAAATCCTTTCCACCATTGAGGAATTATAAAAAAACCAGATATAAGAGAAAAGAACATGGCAAGGCCAACAATACAAACTATAGTAACGCCATAAATTGTAGGCATCATTAAATGTCGATGCGACATTCTAAAAAAGCGTTGCCAGTTATACCAACGTCCTTCTCCTTGATATTGTCCAGTAAGAGGATGATAATATTCACGATAGCGTTGTTCTTGCTCATTCAGTCGAATAACTTCTACAGCAAACCAATCATCAATAGGTGCATTAATACTTGCTATCGGTGCTGTACTATTTTGCTTGTTAGCCGATTCATATACTTTAGACCAGTTGATATTTGAAGCAGGAACGGATGGTAAAACTCTTTGACTACTATTGATTAGCCAATCGATTTCATGTGAAATAACAGCCAATGTGCCTGTTAATAAAATAAAACATATTAATATAGACAGTTTAATACCTGCTAAACTATGCCACTTGTACCATGTTTTTCTATTCATAATAGTTAAATATCAGCGAAGTTAAAGCGGGTATGAATTAAATATTAATACCCGCTATTTAAGCTATATAGCGTAACTTACTTGTAGCTGTATGCTACGAGGTTCACCAGGAAAATGACCATTTCGCTTGTTAAAGCCACTCGTAGCATATTCTTTATCAAATATATTTTTCAGGTTAAGTTGAATTTCAAATTTATTAATAGTACTGCGCCAACTGGCATCCCACACGGTGTAAGGTTTTACTTTTTGACCGCTTAAACTAATGCGTTCACTTACATAATCAGTACCAAAAGCAATAGCTGAATTTATTGACGGTAAATCCCATCGTGTCCAAATTCCTAGAGTATGATCAGGGGCATTAACAAATTCATCTCCTACAGAATTACTGACCGAGTCCGGTGCACCACCTGTAATTTTAGCTTTGTTGTAAGCATAACTGAAAGTGCCCGTCCAAGTTTCAGTTATGTCGCCTACTACATCAATTTCAACCCCTTCACTAGTTACCTCGCCAATTTGTACAATAGCGGCAATACCGTCATTAACTCCTGTGTCTTCAGGATTCCAGCTTGTCACATTTTCTTTAACAATATGATAAGCAGTAATCGTGGTGTGTAAACTGCTATTTAACCATTCATTTTTAATGCCAAGTTCATGTTGAGTACTTGTTTCTGCTTTTAAATCTCCAATAACATCATTGTCGTAGCTAGATTCTGATTGGTTATATAAACTTTGTGGTTGAAAACCTTGTGTTATATTAGCAAACACAGACATCTCATCATTCGGTTGGTAAATAGCACCGATACGTGGGCTATAATTATCATCAGAAGAGGTAAAATTATCTGTCACGCTTTTATCTTCAAATTTGTCGAATCTTACTCCTGCTATCGCTAACCAATGTTCATTTAAACGTATTTGATCTTGTATATATATTCCAAGGCGATTATTTTTGCTGTCTGAATCTGGGCGTGTTAGTAATAGATAATCGTTTGTATTAGCACCATATACAGGGTTAATTATATCAATATCAGGGATTAATGACGGAGCACCACGTCCAAGTTTAGATTCATAATGTAATTCACTATTAAAGTAATCTGCACCAAATAATAATATATGTTCAACAGAGCCATTAGTGGTTTGATAAACAAAATCTGTAGTTATGCTCCATTCACTATTTTCTCTTAACTGATCACGAAACTCACGGGTCATTGTTCGTCCATCTTCAGCTAACCCTCTATTTTCATGATAGTTTTGTGTTCTCTCATTCTCCAAGGCACGTAATACTGTACTATTTGTTAGCTTGTCAGATATTTGCGTATTCGCAATGACTTGCCATACATCAGCAGTTAAACGTTGAAAATCTGTTTTTTCATTCGGGCTGTAACTGATATCGGTTAAAAAGTTTCCATTGTCATCAACAGGAACACCTCTTAAACGGTGTCCACCTAAGTCTTGATCGATGAAATCATACTGAAAAGTTATATCAACATCATCGGTAGGCAACCAAGTAAGACCTGCTGATAATAATGTATTTTTTTCGTCGGTATTATTTCTAAACCCTTTTTTACTCTGGTAAAATCCACCAAGCCTATAAGCCAATGTAGAATCTTCATTTATTGTGTTTGTCGTATCAGCATAACCACCAAAGAGATCTTCGTTACCTGTGAATAATGCAATTTCAGAATGCTGAGAAAATTTTGGTTTTTTGGTGACATAATTTAACAAGCCACCAGGCTGACCAGTACCATATAACATACCCGTAGGCCCTTTTAATACCTCTACTTGCTCAACATTGAATAATTGTGGAATAGAAAAACCTGAATATGGGTCTCCTTGTACACCATCATAACGAACTTGATCTTGTCTAAAGCCTCTCGCGGTGATACCAGAGTAACTAAATTGGGTAACACCCGATATTGAACGGTAAAGATCTGACGTTTGGCGTGCTGCTTGATCTCTTATTAACTCTTTGCTCAAAACCTGAACTGATTGAGGTAGATCCATATAATCAGTTGGTGTTTTCGTTGCCATAGTTGACTCTTCTACAAAATAGAATTGTGCTGCTCTGCCTTTAACTGTTATTACTTCAATATCTTCTGTATCAAGCTTTTCTTCAGCTTGAACAACTGTGGTTGAAGCAAGCAGTATTGCGAATGTGACGAGTGACTTTTTAAATGGTAAATGAGTCATTTTAGTTTTCATAATAACACCTAATCTTAATGAGAATGATTACCCTTTGTATTTGATGGCGGTAATTTAAAGTATTAGAGTTATATATTCAAGTGATTAATGGATATTATTTTGAGCGTAATGTGAAGAGGGAAATTACTAACATGGAGGCGACTTATGCGATGAGTCTATTAATACACATTTTTATCACGATAAATCTAACGCTGAAAATCAAAAAACTAAGCCGGATTTTAAGTTAGCTTATTTAAATAACCTAGCTGCTATGAAGTAAATTTAAATGTGAATTCAGACCTGCTTGACAGTAAATACAATGTTTTAGGTTAGTTTTCTTTTTAAATATCCCGATAAGTAATCATAATTTAATCTCTAATTAGTTGACGCAAGCACTAAAAAACAGACCAACTAATTTACTTTACCTTGCAATATTTTCGGTATCATTCATTTTTGTTATTAGCATCAATGATATTTTGCAATATAAATTACCTCCTTTTACTAATAGTTATTACAGAAGGCTGAATCGAAAGTAGGATATTGCGTCACTGAAAACATACTCACTTCATGCGCTTAGTGAATACATAACTGAGAGTTATAGCATTAAGTTTGATTTATCTAATAGCATACATTAATCAAATCATTCTAAAAAATACACTTGTGTAAGTCAATGCAAATGATTATCATTACGTTCACAGTGTTTTATTAAGGGGATATAAATGAAAAATGCTCAATGGCAGATGTTATTAAAGCAAGGTAATGATTGTTTTTTTAATCGCCAATGGCAACAAGCTGAATTTTTTTATTCTGAAGCATACGATTTATTAGCTTATGGTTACAAAAGTAACCCTTTGTGTTCAGAAACAATGATGGCATGGATATGTAGCTGTCATAATCTATCTTCATTGTATGAAGAAATAGGGAAGTTAACTTTGTCGCTAAGATTCTTATCTGT
Source organism: Colwellia hornerae (assembly GCF_007954355.1). Taxonomy (GTDB): domain Bacteria; phylum Pseudomonadota; class Gammaproteobacteria; order Enterobacterales; family Alteromonadaceae; genus Colwellia_A; species Colwellia_A hornerae. Next base: position 116,493 of record NZ_VOLR01000010.1, on the reverse strand, counting down.
TCCCCATGAGTATTTGAAAAGTGTTAGTCAGTCAGAGCATGCAAGTAACGACATCAAACTACTTGCTTTTAAAGGGTTATCGCTGACATTACCTCCTTTATTGGTTTTTCGTAAAAATAACCCTATTTGTGATGAATGTGTTAAAGAGTACGGTGCTTTAAATGTTCCTACTGATAATTTGATGTTAAAACTTCATTAAAAATTAATAAATTTAGCCTTTGCTGTCTACTCACTTAGTATCTTTGCTATTCAGTCATTTCGTTTAATTTGCTGAATTATTTGTTCATGACGGATTGATATGAAAATGACAGGTATAGCTTTCGTATTGCCATATTTGTTAATTAACACTTAGAGGTATTTTACTTATCTTGTGGAATATCAATAAAGACCTTCCAGATAGTGATTTATAAGAAAAGTCTGATTGTTGGTATTGGTAAGTTTATGCTCTTATGAGAAAAAACGATATTATGTCTAATTTCAATATTTTGATTATTGAGGATGATAAAATCCTTAATCAACAACTAACAGAATTACTTACTTTAAAAGGTTATAAAGTAGAGCAATGCTTCGATGGTGAAACCGGTTTGCTTAAAGCTTCATTACAGCAACACCATTTAATTTTATTAGACATAATGTTACCCGAGCGAGATGGTTTCTCACTGCTCAAGGTATTAAGAAAATCATCCAAAACGCCTGTAATCATAGTTACTGCTAAAAACGCAGAGCAAGAAAGAATTCAGGGGTTTAGCCAGGGAGCGGATGATTATGTTTCCAAACCTTTTAGCACTGTTGAGCTAATATTGCGCATAGAAGCTATTTTACGCCGCAGTCATCATCAGGTTGCTGAATCATCTAATCAAGAGCTTACCGTTGACGGTTTAACTATCAATATTGAAAAGCAACTCGTTTTTGTAGAAGATAAAGTATTAGAATTTACACCAATACAATTTAAATTATTGTGGGAACTGTTATTAAACCGAGGTGAAGTGCTGAGTAAAGCCTATTTATATCAAAAAGTACTCAATAAAAACATTGGCGCTTATGATCGCAGTTTAGACATGCACTTAAGTCGGGTACGTAGAAAACTCAATGAAGGAAATTGGCAAGGTGAACGACTAAAAACTAGCCATGGCAAAGGGTATTGTCTTGTATGACCAATAAACTGTTTTTAAAATTATGTTTAATTATCGCCTTGAGTTTAGTGATCGTTTTTTATTTACTCAACTTACTCACGTCAAAAACTGAAGAAGGTATGAGTTACCTTTCTTCAACAGATAAACAAACGCTAAATTCTTGGGGTAAACAGGCTGAAAAATTGTATTTGTCAGGCAATAAAAAATCATTAGATAACTGGTTAGAAATCAAGCAAAAACAAGAGGATACATGGATGGTCGTTGCTGCTTTTGATATTGAAAACATAGCTGGTGCAACACTAAAATCTGAATATTATAAAGGCTATAATTTAGGCCGTAATGTAAACTGGAAAATTCATTTGTATTTTGACCTAAACCCGGTGATGCAAATGCCGTTTAGCGATAAAAACACCAGCTTGCTTGTTTATCTACCTAATAGAATGAGACCCGGTTTCTACTGGCAATATACTCAAATTACCTTGCAAATCATTGTGCCAGCAATCCTACTTATATTTCTATCCTACCTACTTTATCGATATATTATGACACCGTTACTTAAGCTAAAAGTAGCAACTCGAGAATTTAGTAAAGGTAAATTTAATGTGAGTGCCAAAAAACTGATGGGTAATCGAAATGATGAATTTTCAGATCTTGCTTTTACCTTTGATCAAATGGCGGCCCGAATAGGGGAACAATTTGCCAGTCAAAAACAATTGATTGCGGACTTGTCACATGAATTAAGAACCCCGCTTACTCGTCTTGATATAGCCCTAGATAAGGAAAATAGTTTACCTACACCGAGTGAAAATATTAAACGTATAGATCGAGAATCAAAACAGATTAGAAAATTAGTAGAAGATACATTAACATTAGCTTGGCTTGAAAATGAACAACCTAAACTACAACAAGAATCACTTGAACTTGTTGATTTATTAGATGTGTTAATTGAAGACGCTAAATTCGAGTTTCCTAACAAATCAATTATTAGTCATTTTCCAAATACCGCAATAGTTGAAAATTCTAGTCACAGAGCTGCAGGGCAAGCATTAGAAAACGTATTGAGAAATGCTTTACGATATACGCCAGTTGGAAAAACAATCTCATTATTTGTCTCTGAACAAGAGAATGAATTCAAAATAAAAATAATTGACCAAGGCCCAGGTGTACCTGAGAAATTATTGAATACTATTTTCAAACCCTTTTTTAGGGTAGATAGTTCAAGGTCTGCCGACAGTGAAAGTTTTGGTTTAGGCTTAGCGTTGGCAGAGCGTCAACTTGCTGCAATTCGAGGATCAATTACAGCAAGCAATGGAAAAAATGGTGGTTTATGCATGCTAATCTGTCTCCCAAAAAATTAAGCCTGTTCATGTTTTAATGTAACAGTTGTAACAATTTCGTCCTCCCCATTGTAAATGGTAATGATTCTCATTTAGTATGTGCGCAAAATAAATATTTACCCACAGGTCTAACATGAAAACAGAAAATAATTACAAAGGGTTAACGCCTTTAGCTGCAGCAATTTCGCTTGCACTTGCCGCGCCAATAGCATTTGCTGATGAAGAAACAGTAAAAGAAGAAGATATTGAAAAAATTATTGTAACGAGCCAATTTCAGCAATCACTAATCAACCGTATTCCCGTTAAGCCAAAAGAGCTACCTTTTACCTTAAATATTGTGGACAGTGATCTTTTAGATGCTCGTAACTTTGCCCGTCCGATAGAAGCACTTACCACATTACCTAACATTTTCCGTACTGAAGATAGACGCGGTACAGGTGGGACAGGGTTTTTATCTCGAGGTTTTGAAGCGCCAATTTTAGTTGATAACCGTGTTCAGAATAATTTTAGAGGTACAGGTGCACGTGATAGCTCATTTGTAGAGCGTTATGAAGTTCTCAAAGGCCCCGCTTCAATTGCCTCAGGCCCTGTCGGTGCAGGTGGTATTATCAATACGGTAACTAAATCACCAACAGAAAATAGTGCGGCAAATGTAAAATTACGCGCTGATCAATTCGGTAGTACAGGTGTTGATTTTGATGTCAATGCAGGTGAATTAGATAACTCAGGGACTGTATTACTACGTGTCAGTGGTGCTTATCGAGATTTTAAATTTGATGCTGATGAAGTTAGCCGAAAAACCACAGCACTTCGACCTGTCGCTATATTTAACCTTAGTGATGCTACTTCAGTAAAAGCCAGTATTGCCTACACTAAGCATGAAGTTACGCCTCCAGCTGGATTTCCGCTGATGGAAAATGGTGATATTCCTGATGGGATAGATACAGGAACTTTTGCCGGTTATCAAAACAGTGAAGGTGAAGTAGAAGACACTTTAGTTAATCTTGAAGTGAGTCACGAATTTTTAGATAACCTAAAACTTACCGTTCGTGGTAGTAAACAACAGACAGATTTTGATTATAAGAATACATCGGGATTGTACAACTATAGAGGTGACGCAGGTCTAGAAGCGATGGCGGCTTATCCTCAAACCGCTGTAGCAGACTCTGAAGCAACTTTTTTAGATGCGCAACTTGCTTATACTGCTAACTTTTGGGGTCAAGATCAAAACATAGTCATTGGTGTAGCTCATGATGAACGTTTATTTGATAGACGTTTTAATGGTTACGGGGTTGATGGACCATTTAGCATCGCTGATATTGATCAGCCTCGCTATGGAGATGGTGGCACAGGCGAACCAGAGCCTTTCACTTTAAATAATTCTGAACTTGAATCTATATTCGCTGAAACGGCACTTCGCCCAACTGACAAACTGACCATTGTTGCTGGTATTCGTTATGATCAATTAGTGCAAGATACAACTAACTGGCGTCGAGGTAATGAATACCTTGTATCGTTTGATGATAGTGAGCTTACTATGCGTTTAGGTGCATCACTAGAAACATCTGAAAATATTAATGTTTATGCTAGTTTTGCTCAAGCTTTTGTCCCTCAATTTGGTCTTAGAAGCGATAGTAAGCCAGTGCCTGCTGAAACTTCAGACGGTTTTGAGCTTGGTGCTAAAGGTTCAGCTTTTGACAATATGATCACTTTTCAGGCAGGTGTATTCCATACGCTTCGTAATAATGTTGCCTTACAAGATCCAAACAATACTGCTGGTGGACCTGCTTTTGTTGTAACGGCGGGTGAAGTTAAAGTAAAAGGCGTAGAGTTTTCTAGTGACATCTACCCTACAGATGGTCTTAACATTACCTTTAATCTAGGCTATACCAATGTTGATGTGACTGAAGCTGGAGATGATGAAATTACAAAACCGGTATTTCCTGAGTTGACAGGTAGTTTATATGTAAATTACGAAATCCAATCGGGCGCACTTGAAGGGTTAAGTTTGGGAGGTGGTTTACGCCATATGGGCGAGCGTGACGGTCCTAAAGTGACTTGGGATAGCCAATCTATTGCAGATTTGAACTTTGGTTACCAAATCAATGAGGAAATTGAAGTTTCATTTGATATTCTTAATTTAACAGATGAACTTTATGTGGAAAACACCTTCCAAAATACGGTAAATAAGCTAACAGGATCTGCCGTATTAGGCGCTCCACGTACAGCAGTTTTAACGCTAAACTGGAAAATCTAACTTAAACAATAGTAGTAAAAAAGTATGGTTACAGCCAATGCCTTAATGGCAAAAGATTGGTATGAATGTGGCTATAAACGCAAACGAGCCGGTGATATAGCCGGCTCGTTTGATGCGTTTAAACAGTCATTAAAACTTAACGCTAAAGTTGCAGCCCCTTGGATAGGGTTAGCTCAGTTGATGGATGCCAATAATCAGTTGGAAGAGGCACGTCAGTGTTTGCACAAAGCAATCATTGTAGAGCCTAATAATGTCATGGTGCGCCAATTATTAGCTTCGTCTCATCAGGCGTTGGGTTATGTTGATCACGCTAAGCGTGAATTTGAAAATGCTTTGACGTTAGACCCTAACTCCGCAATTACTTTCTGCGGTCTTGGTCAGCTATCAGAAGATATTGGTGAGGCCAAAGAAGCTGCAGATGCCTACCGAAAAGCTTTATCAATTGATAAATCCCAAAATGAAGCCCTGTCAGGTCTGTTAGGCTTAGGTCGTCATGTAGATATTTCATCGGAAATAGAACAAGCAAAAGCCAAGTTAGAATGTTTACCATTGAAAGACAAAGCACTCGTAGGTTACGGGCTAGGTAAAGCTTATGAGCAACAAAAAAATTATCCTGCTGCATTTATGGCGTATAAAGTTGCTAATAATGCTAGACGAGAAGATACGGAAGTATTTAATCGTAAAGTTTTTGATGCCCGTATTCAAAACATGATAGACGTTTTTTCCGCTGAATTTTTTAAAGCGCGCAAGGGCTGGGGCAATCAATCAGAGCAACCGGTGTTTATTGTGGGCTTACCACGTTCAGGAACTTCATTAACTGAGCAAGTACTAGCCTCACACCCTGATTGTTTTGGTGCAGGAGAGTTAAATGTACTAACTGATCTAGCGACAGGAACACCCGATAGGCTTGGTATTGATGACCTTTCATGGCCAGAAACGGCTAATCACTTATCAAAAAAACAAGTTCAATCAATATCAACAGACTATCTGATTGACTCCGGAAAGCGTGCGTCTAATACCGTATGTAAAGTAGTTGATAAACAACCATTGAACTTTTGGCATTTAGGCTTAGTCGCCATGGCATTTCCAAATGCCCGCATAGTTCATTGTACCCGGGATATTAGAGATTGTGGCTTATCAATTTTCACTCAAAACTTTAATGTAACACAGAGTTGGTCTACGGATCTTGAAGACATCGCTTATTATTGGCAAGGTTACCAAAAGCTTATGCAACATTTTAAGCATATCTTCGGACTACAAATACATGAAGTTAATTATGAATATACGGTCTCAGAAATTGAGATACAAAGTCGTCAATTACTCGAATTTGTTGGTTTAGCATGGGATGATCGAGTCTTAAGTTTTCATAAAAGTGATCGTGCAGTACAAACACCTAGTCGATGGCAAGTACGGCAGCCATTATATCAAAGTGCTAAAGCACGTTGGCGAAATTATGAACGTTATTTAGGTCCTTTGATAAAAGCCGTTAACGCTGGATGATCATCGGTTAAATGTAAGTTTTTAAATACTATATGAAAAAGGTAAAAAATGATTCGTAAGATTTTCTTTTGGTCGCACTTAGTTGTAGGAATTAGTGTTGGCATTATTGTGTTTATCATGTCTGCTACGGGTGTGCTGTTAACTTATGAAAAGCAGATCATCGAATGGGATGATTCACGACATAGCGTTCTTCCTTTAGAGGGCGAACAAAGGTTAACGACAGATGAAGTATTACGCATAACACGTGAAAAACATCCGAATGAAAATCACATTTATATACATTGGATAAATGAAAAAGGAAGAGCTATTCCCGTGTGGGCTGGTAAACATAGGTATTTACTCTCGCCTTATTCTGGTGAAACGTTGCAAATAGGGCAAAGTCCGATTGTAGAGTTACTACATTTTATTACCGATCTTCATCGTTGGTTGGCAATGGCGGCAGAAGAAAAGTCGATTGCTAAAGAAGTCACCGCGTACAGCAACTTATTGTTTTTATTTCTTATCATTTCAGGGGCATATTTATGGTTGCCGCGTCGCTTTAACTGGTCTTCTATTAAAGGGCACTTATTATTTAAAAAACACTTTAAAAGTCATCATGCTAAACATTATAACTGGCACCATGTCTTTGGTGTTTGGATGATGGTGCCGTTATTTGTCATCGTTTCGACGGCAACCATTTTCCATTTTCAATGGGCTAATGGCGCGGTTTATGGCATTTATGGAGAGGAAGCGCCGGGGCCTCGTCAGCGGCGTGAACCTGTAGAATTAATTGATGGCAAGCAGCCCTATGAATCACTCTTTACGGTTGCTAAGCAACATGCGGTTGATAATGGTTCGGCAGATTGGCATTCGATGTGGGTAGAGTTCGGAAGAGAGACAGAAAACACGCGTTTCTATATCGATCGCAGTCTTGGTAATAATTATGATGCAGCTTACGCACTGTTTTTAGATAACGATACTGCTGACGTAGTTCGAATAAAGCGAGGTTCAGATTGGTCGAAGGGCGCGCAGGCTTGGGGGGGGGCTCGCTTCCTGCATACAGGTGAATACTTTGGGCTTGTTGGGCAAACTATTGCTGGTTTGGCGTCTCTAGCTGGATGTTTTTTAGTTTATACCGGATTTACGCTTTCTTGGCGTCGTTTAGTTTCACCCTACCTACGGAAAAAGCGTAGTTTATTAAACAAAATTTAATCAACGATTAATGCGGGATATCAATATCGCGCCCTCGAGTTAAGTGGTTGTTTTTATTGGTTATTTATATTCTAGATGGAGTTTTTATGTTTTTAAGTTTTATCCCTGCTTGGCTGGCATGTTTCCTTTTATTCGGCACTAGCCAGCGGCAAACGGTATTTGTTAAGCCATTACCCGTAATAATAAGTCGTGTTGTCGCGGTTATTTTACTTTGCGCAATGCTATCGCAGTTATTTTTATATTTGCCAACAGTATCGGCATTGATTACCGGCTTTGCATTAGTGTGTTGCTTTTTACCTTTAATTACCCTGATCAGTGCTTATAAAAAATATTACCTTGTATTCGCTAGTTTTTTAGTTTGTGTACTGTCAATAGTGCTTTCTGTATTTGAAGGAGGTTTATAATGTGGTCACGAACTTTTGCAGGATTGATTATCGGACTATTACTATCCGTGTCTTTAGTGCTAAACCTTAATTTATTACTCCCGATAAAAGAAGACACTATGTTGTTAATTGGTTTACTACTCGCATTCCCCCTATGGGCTGGGGTACAAGTGTGGGGTTATTCTTTTGCTAATGCAAAAAAAGCATGGTTAAAGTTAACTATGGTATTAATCCCGTCAGTGTTAATTAATGCTGCTCTATTATCATTGAGGTAAAGTGAAATGAATAAAGATTCGCTAAAAGCGTTAACCAACGCACATGCATGGGTTGGTTTAGTTATATCGACCATTTTGTTTATTATATTTTTTGCGGGCTCAATAAGCTTATTTCGTGATGATATAAATGCCTGGGAACTAAACCCACATTTTGCAGTACATGAGCAAAGTGATAAATTTTCGTTTGATAGTTTGATCAACGAAGTAGCGCAAGAATATAACATTAATACCCACGGCTATTTTATCTTATCTATGCCCACGGCTGAGCAACCTTTAGCTAACCTGTATTTTGAAGAAAAAATTTCTGAAGAAGAGCATGTTGATCAACATTTGATTTTGGCTCCAAACGGAAAAGTAATAGGCAAGGGTAATGGCTCTAGATGGGGGGATTTTTTATATGAACTGCATTACGACTTACATATACCCGAAGTTGGGCTCTATTTTGTTGGCATAGTTACGTTGTTCTTCTTTGTTGCATTACTAAGCGGTGTCGTTATTCATTGGCGTAAAATAATTAGCAAATTTTTCCAATATAGGAAAGATGGAAATAAAGATAAGTTACTTGATGCACACAATCTTATCGGCGTAATGGGGTTACCCTTTCATATTATGTATGCCTTTTCTGGCTTAGTGTTTAACTTACTGATTATTTATCAAATATCATATGCTGTTGTGTTGTATGGCGGTGATCAAAATGAATTATTCAAGGCCGCTGGCGTTGTAGATGTTCATTTAGATGAAACTAAAATAGTAATGCCAGTGCAAGGTATAGATAATTTGTTTTTAACCGCCAAAGCTTCCTTAGGTGAAGTAACTATAGACCGTGTATCCATAGACCATTTTGGTGATGAGAGTGCTTCTGTCACTTTTAGAGGAGCAGATAAAAGCCAGTTTTCTACACGTAAAGAGGCAACGTATCATATAGCATCAGGGCGAGTTTTGTATTTAACGAAAGATAACTTCGATAATGATTTACGTGGTGGCCTTTCAGTAATATCGAGTTTGCATTTTGGTGATTTTTCTGGCTATTTAATACGGGTACTGTTTTTCATCTTAGGTATTGGAACTTGTTATATTATTTTAACGGGTAATTTGATGTGGATTCAGAAAAAAGTAAACTTACGGGTAGAAAAACAAAACCCCATCGGATTAAAAGTTGTCTATGCAATCACTACTGGTGGTTTTATAGGTACTATATTTGCCAGTGCTGTTGGCTTTGTTTTTGCTCGTATTATTCCCATTGATTTTGTGGGACGTAGTGACGTAATTGGTTATCTATTTTTTGGTTGCTTATTCACCGCTATTGTCGTTTCATTAAATATTAAAGCGCAAAAACAATTTGCAGCCACCTTTTTAAGAATTACAGCGGTAACTTTATCGATAACTCCAATATTGGATTGGTTCGTCGTATCTCAGGGCATTAAAGTTATGCTGAGTTTTGGCTACTATCATGTGATTGTCGTTGAGATAATGTTAATAAGTTTGGCATTATTTTGTTGGTTAATTGCTTCACGGTTATTCGTTTATAAACGCTCGGAAGAAATTATTCCAGAAAGCCATGTTTCAATACAAACTCAAAACCTTTGAGTACATAGTGATATTTGATAAGGTGAGACTTTGTAGTGGCATATTATGACATGTAAACGAGCAGTAATAGGTTTGCTATGGCGCTCATGGGGCGTTAGCACCTTAGAGTTAACACTCTAACTTATGTGTATTCAAGATGACTCTAATGTCCGCTTTGGGGATTTGATATCTAACGCCATGTAAAAGTTTTAGGTATAAATTCAGTTGTGAATAGATGTAATTTTTTAAGTGGAAAATGAAGCTTTAGAATCTCTGATCTGCCGTTTTTAACTCAAAAGCTAATGTCAGGTAATGGCTAATTGAAGTCATAAGATGTTTGTGGATAATAATGTCTGCAAATTCAAAAGACCGTCTTTACAAGTAAATATTCTAACCATAGCAACCTGCCCGAACCTGTCTAAAGTATGATGTTTTATTGTAACAATATTATGCAGAATGTTTATGTCGTCTAAATTAGTGTGTTACTTATGATCTATTGCTTCTTGAATATATCACCTAAGAATTGGCATAGTAAGCGTGCAAAGTATGATACTTCTTTGTCAACTTACAACCCACCTGAAAATAAAACTATTTTTTCATATAAATAGTAAACTTAATCTTGGTTTTATCGTATAACATATATTAATTTATACGTATCATCGGTAGTAAGCGCGATTAACGTGCAGACACCCAGTAAAATAATTTAAGAGAGTGCGAAATGAGCGATAATAATTCACCACAAAAACCGGTGGAAGTAACCCAAAAACCTGTTGTTTGGGGAGTACATTTGATTGTAACCATCGTTATTTTTGTTATTGCTTTCGCTATTATTGCTGCGATGTTTGCTAGTAAACCTACTCCACGTAAATGGGGAGGAGGTCCGCCGGCTTCTGTTGGTGTTGAAACCGTGCAATTAACCGCTACTAATTATCCTGTTTGGATTGAGTCATACGGTTCAGCTGAGCCATTAACTCGCACCCAATTAGTTTCTGATGTTAGTGGTCGAGTTATTGAAGTCGCCAACAATATTCGTGCAGGAGCATCATTTAAAGCAGGTGATGTTCTACTGGCAATTGACCCTCGTGATTACCAAATAGAAGTTGATGTTGCAAAGTCAACGGTCGCCAATGCTTGGGTAAAATACAAGGAAGAGCTGGCTCAAGCAGATGTTGCTGAGCGGGACTGGAATGTTAAGCCCGGCAGTAAAGCTGGCCGTGATTTAGCACTGCGCATCCCACAAGTAGCTGCTGCACTCGCTTCTTATGATGCATCAAAAGCCCAATTAGCAAAGGCTAGGCTCAACCTTGATAGAACACAAGTTAAAGCACCCTTTGACGGCAAAATTTTGAAACAAATGGTTGATTTAGGACAAGTAGTTAATCCTTCTCAAACTATTGCTGAGATATATTCCACTGATTATATTGAAGTAAGATTACCGGTAAAAGCCCAAGATCTAGCGCATATTTACTTACCCGATGAATACAATGCACCGGGCAACGAGCCTACAGACAATAAGGAACACCAATCTGTTGTTCTTTTTGAAGGTGAGTTAGGAGGTAAAACTTATACGTGGGAAGGTAAATTAGTGCGCAGTGAAGGAGCTTTTGATTCATCTACTCGTATGCTTTACGTTGTTGCCAAGCTTGATAATCCTTTTGTTAGCTCTCCACAACTGCCTGCATTACGTGTTGGTCAGTTTTTAAGAGCAAAGATTGAAGGCACACAATTGAAGAATGTCTATGCTATTCCAAGAAGAGCAGTAAGTCAGAATAATATGATCGCTGTTGCTGAAAATGGTTTATTGCAAAAACGGGCTATTGAACCTTTGTGGACAGATGTTGAGTCTGTGGTTATTTCTGCCTCTTCACTTGCTGGCGACATTGATAATTATGCGGCCGCTATTGATTCTGCCGATCAGCTTATTTTAACGCCAACGGCCAATTTAGCCGCTGGTACCCGAGTTAAATCATTAAATGACATTAATTCGACAACCAATGAAGAACTAGCTAAAAAGAAAATTTCAAAACCCGCAATGAATGAAGAAATACAAGCCAGTGGTAGTGAGAAGCAAGAAGGTTTACCTGCTTTAAAGAAATCCCCAAGTAATTCATCCACTTCAACTACGGACTAGGAACTCATTATGCATGGTTTAATCGCTTGGTTTGCTCGTAATGACGTTGCTGCTAATCTTCTTATGGTGGTCATCGTTGCCGCCGGACTTTATAGTTTGTCCAACAAAATTCCGGTCGATTTATTTCCTGAATTTGAAATAAATACCGTACAAGTTAGTAGTGTTTTACCTGGCGCTTCGCCACAAGAGGTTGAAGAAGGTTTAACCATAAGAGTGGAGGAAGCAATTCAAGATATCGAAGGTATTCGAGAAATGACTTCGCGCTCTAATGAAGGTAGCTCAACGGTGACTGTTGAAGTAGAAGATGGTTTCGATGTTAGAGAAGTACTCGACGAAATGAAAGTTCGCGTAGATGCGATTAATAATTTCCCCGTTGAAGCTGAACGTCCTTTGGTGACTATGCCTAAACGTATGCGTGACGCTATTGGTGTGGTGATGTATGGCGATTATGACAGCTTAACATTACGCCGCTTTGCTGAAGATGTTCGAGATGAAATTGCTTCGTTGCCTGGGGTTACTCAAGTTAGTGTTGATAACTCACTGCGTTTTGAAATATCGATTGAAATACCCGAATGGTCATTGAGAAAATATGATATCACCTTAGAGCAGGTTGCTGACGCTTTACGACGTAACTCTACAGATGTATCCGCCGGTAATTTAAAAACTGAAGGTGGAGATATTTTTATCCGCAGTATTGGCCAAGCTTATAAAGCAAGTGACTTTAGCCAGCTACCGATCTTAACCGATCAAGATGGTACATTAATTCGCTTAGGGGATATTGCTGTTTTACGTGATGAATTTGAAGAAACCCCTTTGAGAACAAGATTTAACGGTATACCTGCAATAGAGGTAGAAGTTTTTCGGGTTGGCGATCAAAGTATTATCGAAGTAACAGACGCTGTTAAAAATTATATCGCAGGTAAACAACAAGCACTACCTGAAGGGCTAACGATGACTTACTGGCGCGATCGCAGTAAGTCGATAAAAGCACGTTTAGCTACGCTTACTACAAGCGCTTGGCAAGGTGCGCTATTAGTTATCCTGCTATTAGCTTTATTTTTACGACCCGCCGTTGCATTTTGGGTGTGTCTTGGCATTCCAATGTCATTTATGGGCGCATTTATATTGATGCCATTTTTTGGTATATCTTTGAATTTAATGAGTCTATTTGCTTTTATTTTGGTACTAGGTATTGTCGTCGATGATGCGATTGTTACCGGTGAAAATGTTTACGAACATATGCAACGCGGCACAGATCCCCTTACTGCTGCTATTAGAGGTACCCAAGAAGTTGCTGTGCCAGTTACCTTTGGTATTTTAACGACTGTTGCAGCATTTATCCCCCTAGCTTTACTTGAAGGTAGAGGCAGTTGGTATCAAAGTATTCCTTACGTTATTGTGCCGGTGTTACTCTTTTCATTAATCGAGTCTAAATTGGTATTACCCGCACATCTTAAGCATATTAAACCACGTACTGGCGCGCCATCACGGCTAACACGTATTCAAATGGCAATATCGACCTCTTTAGAGACGTTTATTGCTAAATTTTATCAACCAACATTAGCATTAGCGCTGCGCTGGCGTTATGCGACGCTGGCAATTATGTTGTCATCACTTTTTATTGTGATTGGTGCGCTTTCAAGCGGACAAACAAAATTTGTATTTTTCCCTCGTGTGCAAAGTGAAGTAGCAACAGCAACATTAACAATGCCAACAGGTACTGCCTTTGAAAGTACCGATCGTATTGTTCAACATATGACTAAGCAAGCGAAGTTATTACAAGAGAAATATATTGATGCCGAATCTGGTGAGTCTATTATTAAGAATATTTATTCTATTAGTGGTGGACGTAATTCAAGTACGGGCCGCGTTCGTGTCGAAACAATCCCGCCAGAAGACCGTAGCACAGACATTGGCACACAACAGATAGTTGCAGAGTGGCGTAAAATGGTAGGACAAGTCGCTGGCGCAGAGCAGTTAAATTATCGGGCTGAAATTGGTTGGAATAGACCCGCTATTAATATCGAATTGCGTGGTAAGAATGCTGATGATCTAGCTGAGCTAGGCGATAAATTCAAAAGTAAGTTAACGCAGTACTCAGCAGTTTCTGATGTTGAAGATTCAATGTCTGATGGCAAAGAAGAACTACAATTAAAACTTAAGCCCGAAGCAACGTTACTCGGACTTAATTTAAATATGGTTGCAAGACAAGTTCGTCAAGCAGTCTATGGTTTTGAAGTTCAGCGTATTCAGCGTGGGCGTGAAGAAGTGCGAGTTATGGTGCGCTACCCTATTGCAGCTCGACAGTCGATTGAAACGTTAGAGCAGATGATGATAAGAGTTGAGGCCGGTCAAGAAGTTCCGCTATGGCAGATTGCTGATATAGTACCTGGATTAAGTCCTTCGAGTATTTTACGTATTGACCGACAGCGGACACTGTCAATTACCGCTGACTTTAACAAAGAGCAAGGTAATTTGTCTGCGGTGCAGGAAGAGTTAGAAGAATTTTTACAACAATCGATAAGCACGTATCCAGGCATGAACTATGAAATGGCTGGTGAAGCTAGAGATCAAAAAGAGTCTTCTCAAGAACTGAAATTTGGTATGTTTGGCTTATTATTAGTGATTTATATTCTACTTGCCATTCCTTTTAAAAGTTATTCCCAGCCTTTAGTAGTGATGATGGTTATCCCTTTTGGCATTGTTGGTGCGGTAATAGGTCACTGGATAATGGGTATGGATTTAACCTTACTTAGTCTGATGGGGGTCTTAGCGTTATCGGGTGTGGTAGTTAATGATTCACTGGTCTTGGTTGATTATATTAACAAAAAGCGTGCCGAGGGGAGTGCTGTTTTTGAGGCTGTTTATGCCGCAGGTGGTCGTCGCTTTAGGCCGGTGTTACTGACATCATTAACAACGTTTGCTGGGTTAATGCCACTTTTATTTGAAAAAAGTACTCAAGCACAGTTCCTAATTCCTATGGCGGTAAGTCTTGGCTTTGGTATTTTATTTGCAACGATAATTACACTGTTTTTAGTACCGATAAATTACCTAATAATGGAAGATATCAAGCGCTATAGTGACCGCTATAAAAATGACATGCGTTGGTTAATTCGTAAAGGTATCAGTAAAGTAAAATAGCCATAAGCGTTACTGGCTAAACACTCGACAACGTCGTTGCAATAACACTAAAAATGGTCAATCTTTCACAGATTGCCCATTTTTGATTTATTAACCATCAAAACATCTTAATTTTCCTAGTGCCTAGCGTAATGAATACTTGGTGAAAACCTTAATACAAGCCATTGAAAAATTATTATCATCTATTGGTTTTTTTGAACGTTACTAAAATATGCTCAGATGAGTAAACTGTTTACTTAAAATAGCGCTTTGGCTACAATATTTCCTCAGAATTAACGCTGATAAAGATATTTATTAAAATAGTCCTTGACCAATCAACTACCTCAACCCACTCTTTGCCCAAGAATTTATTCAAATGTAGAGATTTAATTAGTGAGCCAAGAATTAATGTACGACAAAAATAGCATTATCATTATTATTACCCTTTTTATTTTGATGTTAATTATTAATCAAATAGGCTACAGCTTAGGTTTGCGTAATAAAGACGCAGAAAACACCGAAATGAAAAGCCAATCGACGGCTATTCAAGCCGGTATCCTGGGTTTGTTGGCTTTACTACTGGGTTTTACGTTTAATATGTCACTGCAACGTTATGATGGACGCAGCAGTGCGGTCATAGAAGAAGCGGGCGCTATTTCAAGAGTCGCCATGCAAGCAAAATTATTGAGTGGCAAGGTAAGAGATGATGTTTTTCATGAATTAGAGTCTTATCTCACCCTGCGTATTTCACTGAGCCAAATAGACTTGGGCAATGCAGAGCAGCGTATAGCCGTCAATAAAAAAGTCAGTAAATCACAAGCCAAGCTCATTGAATTAGCACAACAAGAATTAGAAAATCCAAGATCACTGTTAATCGCTAATGGCTTTTATCAGTCACTATCTGGCATGATTCAAATTGAAAATAAACGCTCGGCTATGCTCCGACTGCATGTGCCCGAGCCAGTATTATTTTTATTGTTCAGTGTTTTTGTAACTGTTGGCGGCATGCTGGGATATAACAGCGGCTTAGGGAAGAAACGTCCGGCATTCCCTACGATATTATTATTCACCTTAATCGTCTTGGTGGTCTTTATTATCATTGATTTAGACAGACCCAAGCGCGGTATCATACAAGTTAATCAAGATAGCCTTCATGATGCGGTAATGACCCTTCAAGATTATAAAACTGAATAGTATTGGTACCAGCATAAGACTATTTAATCGCTATTTTTAATAATTTAACAATGAATAGCGATTAAATATGACTTTTCAATAGAGCAACGCGCTCAAGGTAGCGGTTGCAAGTCTACTTTTTATTGCCACAAAAAAATCCATACCATGCTTATCGATATAAGCGCTATTGGCGATAAATACTTATTTAGCTAATGGTTTTATGGGCTTAATTATAAATTATAAAAACGAATGGTCACCAAGGTTTTAACTGTTTTTTATTTAAAAACATCGTCTTGCCAGCTTTCCCCTAATTTTTCCTCAATATACTCCCTGATCATTTGTCGTACTTTCTGAGATGCATTTACATCATCTAATGCACATAGTTTTTCAAAGGTTGCCTTTTTTTTAGGGTCAATTAATACCGTAAGTCTGGCTGTTCTTTTTTCCATGTTTAGTGCTTTTTTAGCTGTATGTTAATTTGATTATAATATAATTAGAATTGTATTGTCTTTTAATTGGAATATAATTGTCATTTTGTTGGCCGCCATGTCAAATATTAACGCTAAATTACGCTTATATTGATGGTATTTACCAATGGCTTATTTTATTTAAACGAAATACACAGGTAAAACCCAACATACTTATATTATGGCTGTTTTTAATTTTCAGCCTTAAAAAGCGTTAGCTACTGGCTTGCCCTAACAGTAAACGTTGCTTTGTATTATCTTTACTCACTACTTTGAAAGAAATATCTAATGCAGTGCTGCTAGCTAAGATGAAACGCTTTTTGACAAATTTTAAATTAACTCAGAGAAATATCGTGAAAAAACTAATAACGACTGTATTGCTATTCCTATTTGCAACGCCTGCTTTTGCCGCTGGAGCAGGTGAAATTGACCTCACTAACACTATTGCAGGATTTACTGCATTAACGATTTTTATTATTGCTTATCTACTGGTTATTAGTGAAGAATTTCTCCACCTGAGAAAGTCAAAACCGGTATTGGTCGCGGCTGGAGTCATTTGGTTGATTATTGGTTGGATTTATACCCAACACGGCATTCCAAAAGCCGCGGAAGAGGCTTTTAATCATAATCTATTAGAATATGCTCAGTTGTTATTATTTTTATTAGTGGCGATGACTTATATAAATGCCATGGAAGAGCGAGGGGTATTCGATAGTTTACGTATTTGGATGATTTCTAAAGGGTTGAGCTTACGCAGTTTATTTTGGGTTACCGGCTTAATGGCATTTGTTATTTCTTCATTTGCGAACAATCTTACTACCGCAATGTTGATGTGTGCAATCGTCCTTAAAGTGGCTCCTAAGGATCTCAAGTTTATTAACATTGCCTGTATCAATATAGTCGTAGCCTCTAATGCTGGCGGGGTATTTAGCCCCTTTGGTGATATAACCACCTTAATGATATGGCAGGCAGAGCTGGTTAAATTTGAGCAGTTTTTTGTACTTTTTATCCCCTCACTGGTCAATTTTTTAGTTCCCGCGATTATCATGAGCTTTTTTATCTCTAATGAAAAATCAACACCGATAACAGACGAAAACTTCATGCTAAAACGTGGCGCAAAACGAATTATTTTTCTATTTATGCTGACCATAGCTACTTCTGTTGCCACTCATAGTGTTGTTAATATGCCACCGGTATTAGGAATGATGATGGGCTTAGGTTACCTTAAGTTTTTAGGCTTTTATTTACGGAGAAGCCTACCTCGTTCATTAGATAAAAAACGTACCCTAGCAACCATCAGTCATGATGAAAAAGCCCTAGAAAGATTAGGGAATATCGTACCTTTTGATATTTTTGAAAAAATAGCACGGGCAGAATGGGATACCTTGCTGTTTTTTTATGGGGTTGTGATGTGTGTTGGTGGGCTTGGTTTTATGGGCTATTTAAGTTTAGTGTCAGACTTATTATATACCAACTGGGATCCGACCTATGCCAATATTGCCGTCGGTGTACTTTCAGCCATTATCGATAATATCCCCGTTGTTTTTGCTGTCTTGAGCATGAACCCTGTGATGGATTTACAGCAATGGTTATTGGTAACCATGACCGCTGGGGTAGGGGGAAGTTTACTTTCTGTTGGCTCTGCGGCGGGTGTTGCTTTAATGGGACAAACGAAAGGAAAATACTCATTTGTTGGTCATCTTAAATGGAGTTGGGCTATCGCCTTAGGTTATAGCGCCAGTATCTATGTTCATTTTTTGATTAATGGCTAAGTGACCTAGCAACACCTTTACTTTAGCAGTGTTAAAGTAAAGGTGTTGCTTAACTATAAAGCAGGGCTTGGCCCCGCTAAACAAAGCAATAGTTCACGTACTACCTTCGCCGCAAAAACATCACTATTACCTGTACTGTCAATTTTTGGCGATAACTCCACTACATCGCAGCCAACAAAATATTTAGAACGCAATATTTTGCATAAGCTAATCAGTGAATGAAAATCTTCTCCGCCGGGCTCGGGTGTGCCGGTACCTGGGAAAAAGCTTGGGTCAAAATAATCTAAATCTAAGGTTAAATAAATAGGAATGTCTTTTGCAATCGCGTCAACACTGGCGAGAAATTCAGCTCGACTTTTTTTGAGTGTTTGATGGGCTTTCATCCATTGGTATTCTTCGCGCGTTCCTGATCGAATACCGTATTGTATCAGTTGATGATCTTTACCAAAATGGTCGGTAATACGGCGGATAATAGCGGCGTGCGAATAATGATACCCTAAGTAACCATCGCGCAAATCAGCATGTGCATCGAGATGTAATATCACTAAGTCAGGAAATTCGCTTAAATACTTCTTTATTGGTGCGTACGAAATAGAATGTTCGCCGCCTAAACTTACAATACGAACATTATTGTCTTTTAAAGCCACATTTTCAAATAAGGTATTAAAGTCACTATTAGCATTATGATAAGCATTCTCTATATCAGTCTGGCTACTTTCTTCATCGATAGATAAATCAAACGGTAAATTACCTAAGTCAACAAATGAAATATCTTCAAGGTCTGCGTCTAAATACGGTGAATAGGACTCTATACCATCGGAAACATCGCGAAGTGCGTTAGGGCCAGCTTTAGTGCCTTTTCTAAAGCATGCCGTACCATCAAACTCAAAGCCAATGATGTGGCTTGTGTCCTGAAAAATCCCCCACTTGTTTTGAGCACCTTCAAAAGGTGTTGGCGTGGATATTAAAGCAACATTGATCTCTTTAACCATATTCATTTAGTCGTGATACCTAACAGCAATATTTTGCTCAATTATCCAAAATAAAGGCTAAATGTATAGCTTTTTTTACAAAATATAGTCTTGTTAATAAAATGATGCTTGCAGATAGCAAGCTTGTTGTTTATTTTTCGATGTTAGCGACATTATTTTATTGATAAAAATGAAAAAATTTGTAAAATGACTGACTGTTTTTTTACTGAGGAGGTGTTATGTTTTTTGAGGGATCAGAAAAAAAAGCTGAAATCTTAATCGATGGTGAACAGCTTTCTTTACTTAATGACATCGACGACGAATTTTGGTCAGCATTAGTTAATCGTAGTCAAGCTCAAATATTATCTTCGATTGAAAATGAATATTGCAAAGCGTTTTTGTTATCCGAGTCGAGTTTATTTGTTTGGTCAGATAGAATATTAATATTAACCTGTGGTGAAACACAATTAGTGAAAGCCGTAGAGTTTTTCATTCAAAAGTTTGGCACAAAAGCAATTAAGCAGCTTACTTATCAGCGAAAAAATGAATACTTTTCAAACGCTCAGCCTAGTTGTTTTGGCGATGATATCAAATTAATTAATCAATATTTACCGGGTAAGGCTTACCGTTTTGGCGAAATGGACAGTCACCACAACTATGTTTTTCATTTAGATAACGACTTTACTGCTGATACCGATGATATTACCTACGAGTTACTCGCCTATCAAATAAGTGAGCAAGCCTCGAAACATTTAACACAGCCCAATTTGTCGGCTGAAGAGATTCGTCAGTTCTTGTGTATCGATAGTATTTTACCTGGTTTTATTCTTGATGACTTTGTCTTTTCCCCTTACGGTTATTCACTCAATGCGATTAATGAACAGCAATACTTAACCATCCATGTAACGCCACAAATGGACAGTAGTTATATTAGCTTTGAATCGAATGTCGATTTACTTTCGCTTGCCCCGAAACTTTTAGAAATATTAGCACCAAAATCTTTTGATTTAATGAGTTTTAATGAGCAAGCTTTTGAGCAAAAATTAGCGGCGTTAATTCCAATACAATACGTGAGTAAATCACGCGTTTGTAAAAAACTTGATAATGGCTACTTAGTAAATTTTGCCAACTATATTCTGCCACAAACTACGTTTGCTGAGCCAATTATGATTGATATTTCAGGAGAAAACCATGCACTCTAATTTATGGGTAGAAGAAAAGTTTGAAGATTTTTTGGGCATTAAATTTAAAGTAGAAAAAGTGCTTTTTTCTGGGAAAAGTGAATTTCAAACGGTTGATGTTGTTGAAACTAAAGGCCATGGCAAGATGTTGTTAAATGACGGCTTGATTATGGTCACTGAACGAGACGAATTTGCTTACCACGACATGATAAGCCATGTGCCATTGTTTGTGCATCCTGACCCTAAAAATGTATTAGTGATTGGCGGTGGTGACGGCGGTACAGCAAGAGAAGTCATTCGCCATCAATCCGTCAAAAAATGCACTATGGTTGAAATTGACGTAATGGTTGTTGAAGCCTGTAAAGAGCATATTCCACAAACTGCTTCGGCACTTAATAATGAGCGCATCCACCTTATCATTGGTGATGGTGTGCAGTTTGTTAAAGAGACCAAGGAAAAGTTTGACGTTATTATTGTTGACAGCACAGACCCTATTGGACCTGCGCAACCGTTATTTGGAGAAGCGTTTTATAGAGATGTTTTTAATTGTTTAACCGATGACGGTATTGTTGTTGCTCAGGGCGAGTCTTCTTGGTATGCCATGGAAATTCAGCAGTCGCTGTTGAAAGTATTGAACAATGTCTTTCCTAAAACCTACTTGTACAGTTTTAGTAACTTAACTTATCCAGGTGGTTTATGGAGTTTTACTTTTGCGTCTAAGCAATACCATCCTATTAGTGACTTTAGTCCTGAACGTGTCGAAAAATCAGGCTTAAACTTTGATTATTATAATGCCCCGCTTCATTCAGCGGCCTTTGCTTTACCAAGTTTTGTCAACAAAGGTTTATCTGGCTTAATTGATAATTAAGCCAGATAAACACAGTAGACCTGTCCACTGATTTTTCGGTGATGTTAACGCTAACGCTGTGAGTAGGTGTTAATTTCTAGTGAAACCTAGCGGTAATACTCATAACTAAGTGCAGAAACTAGTGAATATTATAAAAGTACGCTATTTCTCACAAGAAGTGATCGGATCAATTAGTACCTATGTATAAGTGTAGAGAAGATATTTATTTTATATAAATGTTAATGTTATTAAGTAAAAAATTACAAGGATGCATCTTATAAAACTTACATCGTAATAACTGTGATTTCTAATCTTTATTTACTTAAGTGAAGTTACTGTATTGTTAATACTGAAAATTGTTCATTATTACATTAATAAAATTAGACTCTTGTTATATCTCTAGGTATGATTTAGCCACGAAAAAATTATCTAAGGTCATTATGATAGCGCTTAAGTTTCGATTGTTTATGGTCATGTTTTTCTGTTCAGTAGTCTTTATTGAAACTGCTTTTAGCCAAGTTGTTATAAAAGTTGTCGATCAAAACAACGCTCCTTTACCTGATGCCGTGATTGAATATGTGCTGCCTCAGACCGTTATAAATAAATCAAGCGATGATCGTGTCTACGAGATGGATCAAATAAACAAACAATTCTCCCCTCATGTCCTAGTTGTGCCGATTAATAGCCAAGTCAGCTTCCCCAATAAAGATGATATTAGACATCATGTTTATTCATTTTCGTTAGCTAAAACATTTGAATTAAAACTCTATGCGGGTAAACCTAAAAGTCCGGTTCGTTTTGACCAAAAAGGTCTTGTCGTTATGGGCTGCAATATCCATGATGCTATGGTCGGCTATATTTATGTTTCAGATAAAGATAATGCCTATCTAAGTGATGTCAATGGAGAGGTATTATTAACGCAACCTTTAGCGTTAAATACCCAGTTAAAAATTTGGCATCCTAATAGCACTATTGGTTTAACTAAACATACCCTATTAACTGTTGATCAAAACATGATTGATAATAATGAAATTGTCATTGTAATAAGTGTTAATGCACCGCCACCAAGAGATAGTTTTGAAGAGTTAGCTTTTCATGAACACTAGGTTGAGTTTTAAAGCACAAATCACGTGGCTATTAACCAGTTTAATTTTATTAACTGTAATTATTTTAACGGGCAGTAATTGGTTTAGGTTTGCAGATTATGCAGAAAACCAAATTGAACGCCAAATGTATTTTGCTCAAAACGTACTCGATCAAACATTAAGGTCGCAAGAGCAAGTGTTAACGACCACGGCCAGTGTTTTAGCCGCCGACTTTGGTTTTAAACAAGCGGTCGCGACTCGCGACAAAAACACTGTGGAAAGTGTCCTGCTTAATCATGGTAAACGTATCAATGCTGATTTAATGTTGATTCTAGACTTAGAAGGTAAGCTGTCAACTACCAGTTCATTACACTCGTTTGATGCAAAAACAATTGAAGCAAATATTAATAAACTTCCTTTTAGGGAAGTTCATGCTCAAATTCTTAGTATTGAAAATAAAGTTTATCAAGTTATTGTTGTCCCGGTTAAGGCTCCAAGAGTTATTGCTTACACGGTGATTGGCTTTGAATTTGATCAAATTTCGTTATTAAAACTTAAAGATCTAATTGCTTTAGACTTAACCTTAGTGCAAGACAATCAACTGATTGAATCAAGTATTGAACGTGAAGAAATTATAGAACAATTGTTACAAGGCACTAAACAACAATCGCCAAACCTATTGCTAACTCGTGCTGATTACTTTCACAAAACCATCAGCTTTGGTGGTTCTAAAGATATAAAAGCCACCTTGTCTGCGCCTTTAACACAAATTCAGAGTGATTTTAATCGCCTGATCCTTTCTATGTTGATAATTGCAGTGATTGTTATCGTTATTGCTATCACCCTTTCTCGTCTGTTATCACAAGGCTTATCTACCCCATTACATATTTTGATGGAAGTCACGCAAAAAATTGGCCGTGGTGAACTTAATGTACCTAAATTGGCCAACCGTTTGCCTGTTGAATTTAGCGAACTCTACCAAGGATTTTCAGTGATGGGTGCGGCTATTGAGAATCGTGAGCAGTCAATTATTTATCAGGCAGAGCGCGATATCTTAACTGGCTTATATAACCGCCATAAAACATTAACAATAGTAGCTGAGTACTTTAATAAAGCTATTCATTTAGTGGTCATTACTTTTAATATTAAAGCCTTTAAAGCACTTAATGACACCATTGGACTCACTAATGGTGATAATATTTTAAAAGAAATCGCTGCGCGTATTTTAGTCTATATTGAACAATCAAATCATAACCTAGAGCACGATATTATTGCTGCGCGCACCAATTCAGATGAATTTTTATTAGCTATTCCTATTCATCAAACCAACGAAATAAAACATTTTATCGAGTTACTGCAAAGTGAACTAAATCGTCCTTTTTGGCTTGATGATATCAAAATTAATTTATCACTTTATTTCGGTGTCGCCAACTCTATAGAGCATGGTGTTGAAGCAGAACGATTGATCAGGCGCTCAACCATGGCGGTAGCTTCAGCATATCAAGAACAGGTCTTATTGCGATTTTATCAAGACGGAGAAGACGAGGCTTATCTTTATAAGTTGCGCTTAATAGAAGAATTAAAAGAGGCACTTGAATGCGAAGTAAGCCCACTTTTTATGAATTATCAGCCAAAATTAAATATGAATACCGGTAAGATTGATAAACTTGAAGCGTTAATTCGTTGGATAAATAAAGAGGGTAACTTTGTAAACCCCGAATTGTTTATTGATTTAGCTGAAAAAGCGGGTTTAATTGTATCGTTAACTCGCTGGGTCATTCTAGAAGTTATTCAACAAACTGAACAATGGAATAAGATGGGCTACCGTTTTAAGGTAGCCATTAACTTATCCGCCCAAGATATTCAAAATGAACAATTTGTTGATTATTTACTGACCACGGTAAATGATCATCAGGTATCGACATCGCAAATAACGTTGGAGTTAACAGAGAGGGATATCGCAGAAAACGAAGCATTAGTGGTTGCGCGTTTATCTCATCTAAAATCACTGGGTTTTGTTATTTCAGTTGACGATTATGGTATTGGTCAATCGTCACTAGCTAAGTTAAAAAGTTTGCCTGTCGATGAATTAAAAATCGACAAAACATTCATTTTAAAGTTAGAGCAATGCCAGAAAGATCAAGATATTGTTGCCTCAACTATTTCTCTTGGCCATAAACTTGGGCTAAGTGTGGTCGCTGAAGGTGTTGAAAACAAAGAAAGCTTAATGTTATTAAATGACTTTCAGTGCGACTATGCACAGGGTTACTATTTATCGAGACCTGTTAGCGCTGAAAAATTTATTGAATGGTATAAAACTTATGAATCGCCTCTTTAGCCTTATATTACTGCTTTTACCTATGCTTAGCTTTGCTAATGGTAAATTATTAGCAACCCCAGGTGTTTCTCAAGTAGAAGGCTCAGGAGGTGGTGGTTTAGTACCTTGGGCTCAATTAGCGGGTTATGCAACGGAAGACGAAATAGCATTCTCTGCTTTTTGTTCACAGGCTAACGTGAAAGACTTTCAATTAAACAACTGTGGTGGTCAGGTTAATTTTTATGATCGTTTGGAATTCTCATTTGCTAAGCAAAACTTACAGGTTGATCCATTATCATTAACCTTATCTCAAGAAATTTTAGGTCTTAAAGTAAGGTTGTATGGCGATTTGGTTTACAGTACTTGGCCACAATTATCAGTAGGTATTCAGCACAAATCTTTAAGCACTGCCGATGTTGCTTTTTCATTAGGCGCACAAGATGACACAGGTACCGATATTTACTTAGCAGCAAGTAAGCTTCATTTAGGTTTGTTGGCAGGTTATAACGTGCTGTGGAATGCCACTGCTCGTTATACCAAAGCAAATGAAATGGGCTTACTTGGCTTTGGCGGGCCGCAGGGGAATGGTGCATTACAAACCGAAATGTCAGTGCTGGTATTATTGAATAAACACCTTGCTGTTGGTACTGAATATCGCCATAAACCTGATAATTTAGGCCTAGGTGAAGACGACTGGCAAGACATTTTTGTTGCCTGGTTTCCAAACAAACACCTCAATGTTACTCTCGCCTACCTTGATTTAGGCACTATAGCCGCACTAACCGACCAAAAGGGTTGGTATTTATCTTTGTCGGGATCTTATTAATGATTAAGTATGTTTACGGTTTGTTGATTGTCTTAGTACTGCAACTTTGCCTTGGCTGTAGTAGTAAAAATGTAGCACAAAGTGATCAGCTTTATTATGATATTGGCGCTCATCAAGGGATCGAAAAACTTGTTGATGCTTTTGTGCAAAGAATTGTTAAAGATAAAGCCATTTTGCCTTACTTTGCCAAGTCGAGCGTAAAACATTTTAAGCAAGGCTTTATCAACCATTTATGTGGCGTGGTCAATGGCCCATGTAAATATAATGGTGATAGCATGATTGATATTCATACCGGTATGAATATCAATGAAGCAGATTTTAATCGGGTGGTGGAATTGCTGATAGAAGCGATGGAAGATGTTGATATTTCTTATCAATCCCAAAATAAAATACTGGTTAAATTAGCTGTTTTAAGACCTGAAATAATCAAAATATAAAATAGCCTACTGTTTCATTGGCTATTACTGATTATATCTGTTGTTGAAGTTAGCCTAAGAAAAATTATTTGTGCTTAGTTTTAATAGATTAGCCCTATCCCTTAATATAAACGACAAATAAGCAAACATAATGATGTTAATTATGTAATTGCGAAGGTAAAATTGCGCCAATTGTGTCAACAGTCATTTTTATGTTGTCTTGCTAAAGGTAGTTGAAATTTTATGGATTATTTTGAACAGTTAGGCGTGAGTAGGGTATCGACCACCATCGAAATTAAAAAAGCTTATCGAAAACTTGCTAATAAATATCACCCAGATAGAAATGATAATGTTGAGGCTAAAGAAAAATTTCAACTTATTCAAAAGGCATATGATGTTATTTCTGATCCCAAAAAACGGTCTTTATATTTAAAAAGTAACTATACCGTCATAACCGATCCGCGAGAAATTGCTGATTCTTTTTGGCAAAGTGCTTTTAACCCAGCGCAGAATTAGCCTTTCTACTAGGACATTTACATGCAATCCCAAACCAACTTACCTGAATATTTAACGGATGACTTCTCTATGTATTTAGAGAATATGAATTCATTATCAGATCCAGAAAATCCTGAGCTATTATCAAATTATTTATCAAACTTGTTTGAACAATTAAAACAAATGCCTTTATTATTTAATGGCATGGTTGATCAATTGGCAATGGCTATCTCAACTAAGGTAAGAATCGATAGTAAAAATTTATCGACACTCGAGCTTAACGACGAACCTGAATGGGCCAACGTGAAACCTTTTGTTGGTGTTCATGCCGATGCCCGAGCATGTATTACTGAAATAATGGCGCACGCAGAAGAAGACTTGAAAAAAGCTGTTTTGCTCATTCATTTTTATAATGGTTATGATGCAACACCGTTAAAAGCTGAAGAAGATGAATACGCTCAAGTCGATGATGACGATGAATCTAATGATTATGATGAGAACTACTAAGTATTAGTTTTATACACTTAGATTCACTCATTAACAACTGAACTCACTGATAAACAAATATAAGTTTTAAGGAATCACCTTGACAAAAAATGCATTAATTCTAGCTAGCGATATTATTGAACAAGCACAACACAGTGGTAGACGTGCGGGTACTTCATTAGAAGCAATTGCCTCTGAACACGGCGACGAAAAAATGCTTGCGGTGTTAACAGAAATGGATATTTTAACGGTCGCAAAAATCGTTAGAGAGCACGATGCCACCATTCCCTCTATTGCCACGTGGTTAATGGATGCAGAATCAATTAAACAGCTCTTAAATGTTGAACCGTCTTATTGGCAAAATATCGATGAAGATCACGTTTTTTGTGCGCAAACAGAAGCGCACAGCTTATTAACGCAAATATTTCTTTCTTCTGATGATGAAGAAAAGCAACGAGAAGTATTAACCGCGATAGTTGAAGATGACTTTGGGCTTTTATATTTGTCTTTACCGTTCATCGGCCATGATTTTTCAGAAATAGAAGAAGATGAAGAGCAAACGTCAGGCAGTATTGAAGAATTATTAATGAAAATAAAAACCTTAAGCGAAGAAGCTTACCGTGAAGTGATGACGGTTAGCAGTAATGGTACACTCGATAATATAGAGAATGCCTTAAAGCAAAATGCAAATAAACAAAGAGTTACTGCTGTAGAAATGGATACCGACGATATGTTTGCGCCACTTTAACGCTAAACAGCCACCGTATTTATTTATTTCATTTAATTGATTGGAATTCATCAATGAACATTGCAGAGTTAAGAAACTATCCATTTTTACTTTTAGTCTTAAGAGATGGCGAAAGTGAAGGCTTTTTTACGCCTGAATTTATGCATAAAACCAAACAACAGTTATCAGATATGTCTTTGAGAATAGCGTCTGATAACCTATCAATAATTTACGCCGATCAAATTAAAAAAGGCTGTGAAATTGTTCTGGGTATGAGCAATTTAGGTTTATTAGATCTTTGCGATAATGACACAGATAATGCGAAAGAGATCCTAAAAAACCAAGGTGTTGTTTATTGCTTTCGGGCAGGTTGGGCAAAGTATGCCCAATTAAAAACCATATCGCCTTCATACTTCGAAGAAATATCTATTCGTCGTTATGCTCTCGCCATTAATGATACCAGTGATATCAGAGCAATGCATACAGCGTTAGTCAATGAAGGCTATAAAAGTGCCAAGTTACTACAAGTTTATAAAAGTATTGCCACAGACTATTGTGCAACGACTTTACTTGTCGATGATGATGAAGAGGTCTTGTTGTTTGAATTGCAAAAATTTCTAAATACTGCCATTGCATTATTGCTGATTGATTCAGACAAAAAAGTGTTCACAACTCGTTTATATGAGCAGTTGAATACTTACCTGACCAAGACCGATAAACAGGCATTACTGACTAAACTGGCTACGTGTGTTGCCAGTTTTACTGAACAATTGTCCGTTATAACTAAGAGTTACTTGCAAGAGATAAAATTATTAACATTTGCCGAACTAAAAGGCATTATTGATCAACAAGAAAATATCTCGATGTATATTCAAGAAATATTAGAACTGCCTATCACGGTTGAAAATGAGCTCAATGGTGACTTTGATGGTGGCTATGACTTTCATGCTGATGATGAAGATGATCTAGCTTATTTAAGACCAGAACAGCGATAAAAATGCTATCTAAGGTTAAAGAGTAAGCTGATATTCAATAGCCAATCACAGCTACTCAAGGAGAGTAAGTTGCGTAAACAGGCTTAAGCTATTTTTTGATATCCAGGTATGTTCTGGATATCAAAATCATCAATTTGAGATGCATCTAAAAACTTATTGGCAAATTCGAGATAGACTTTTTCCTGAATAAAGACATCAAACAAATCAGGGTCAAGGTGATTGTCTAATTTCATGTAACCCATAATGGTTAATGTTTCAGATAAGGTTTTAGGTGCCTTATAAGGGCGGTCATTTGAGGTTAATGCTTCAAACACATCGGCGATAGCCATAATTCTTGCTTGCGTTGACATTTGGTCACGGGTTAATCCTTTTGGATAACCGGTACCATCCATTTTTTCGTGATGACCACAGGCAAACTCAGGTACATTTTTTAGATGCTTTGGAAAGGGCATCGATTCCAACATTTCTACGGTAACTTTCATATGGTCATTTATGATTTGCCGCTCTTTAGCCGTTAATGTGCCTCGTTTAGTGATCAAATTAAGCACTTCATCATCATTAATTACCGCTTGATTAATACCATTAATCATTATTTTATAATGTTTAGCAATTTGATAAACACGCGTTATCTTATCATCGTCAAAAAACTCACCACCGGTATTAGCGTCATTAATAAACGCTCTATCGTTATTGAGCTGTTTTAATAAATTGAGTTTTTCTTTATCAACCATTTTAGTTGAGTAGGTAATATCACGTGCCGCTATTTCAAATCGAGCGTTGACCAACTCTATTCGATCAAAGATTGTTTCAAGTTTTTTTGATTTATCCATTACATATTCAGGCGTCGCTACTTTCCCACAGTCATGTAACCAAGCGGCAACGCTGAGTTCATGAAAGTCTTCAGCGGCTAAGTTAAAATCTGTTAATGGCCCACAATCTATGTCATGGCATGCTTTGGCCAATAACATGGTTATTTCGGGCACACGTCGGCAGTGATTACCGGTGTAGGGCGACTTCCTATCAATGGCGGAAGCGATTAACCGAGAGAATGCCGCAAAGAGATTTTCCATTTCGTCAATCAATTGTTTATTGGTTAAAATAACGGCGGCTAAAGAGGTTAGCGCTGTGATTGTTTTAACAACGTCAGCCTCAAAAGTGATGACCTTACCTTGGGGATCCGTGGCATTGATGAGTTGAATAACACCATTTAACTCTTGTTGGTGATCTTGCATCGGCAGAGTTAATACCGACTGGGTATGATAGCCGATGCGTTTGTCCATAATTTTTGCCTGGGTTAAGTCATATTCTGTACAGTGATAAACATCGTTAACATTAATAACTTGCCCCGTTGCCCCCGCTATAGCGACAAGCGCGCTATTGTTGACTTTACCATAATTGAACAACTTAATATTTGGGTAGTCTATTGGGTTAGTGCTTGTACCCCCTAAGTGACAGGCTAAACTATTATTTAAAACTGTATCAAAGACTAAAGACTTTTGCTCATTTTTGTCTGTGGTCACTGAATAAATAGTACCACCGTCGGCATTAGCAAATAACATCGCTCTTTTAAGAATAAGCTCTAATAAAGCGTGGTGATTTTTTTCTGTTGATAGCGCGATACCAATATCAACAAAATGTTCAATGTTATTCATTATGATCCCTGTTTACAGTTTTAGCTTTTATTAACACAAGTATAGGTTCTCTTTATAATTTTTGTGTAATAGTCGACAAAACAATGTCAGTAAAGTGAATTTAAAAGTAGATAATGCAATAAAAACGATTTTTTTAATAAATAGGCACGAGCCGATCGCAATATTATTTTTTACTTTGCCGATAAAAGCATATCTGAGGCAATTACTTGTACAGATTGGTTGACGTAAAGTTTAGGTTTAAGCTACCTTACTCATAATATTTTGATTTTTCGATAAAGGGTTATTGATGAGTAGAATGAAGAAAAGTTTTTTACCTGTTATTTGTTGGGTTGCGAGTAGCGTTATAATGAGTGCTTGTTCTTCGTTACCTGTTTATCAGAATTTGTCTAGTGATGCTGTAGTGGTAAATGCTAAAAAAAACAGTCCTGAATTAGCGCAAGAGTTTATGGTAGACATAGGTGATAATTTATTAACTAAAGTGTCGGGTAGTTACTTAGAATACAAAACGCAGTCTGTTAGTTTACTTACCAAGATTAAGTTTATTTATGATGAACAACCAGGGTTGGGTAAAGGAAAAACCACCCTATTGGGAATGAGTACTACAGGGGGCAATGCCGCTTGTTTTAATGACGCTGAATACGGCGATAGCTTGGTTAAGTTTTGTTTATTCGATGAAGATAAAGATGGTTATTTTGAAAGGGGAACGTTTACTGGGGATGAAAGCGCCTCTTTAAATATCCCTTATAATATATTTAGCGATAATAGCAAAAAACCTGAAAAAGGCTACTTCAGAAAAACGTTATCTTATAAAGGTTTATCAAATGGTAAAATTAATTTTAACTATTCTGAGTACTCCGGAAATATGGTTAAAGCGACATTTAGCCAAGAATTTTCGATAGAAAATAAACCAGGCGCTCATATATTGTTTAATTTTAAAGGTGCTGAAATTAAAATAAAACAAGCGACTTTGTTAAATGTTAGCTATGAAGTGATGCAACACTTTAACTAATCATTTCCACCCTGTTTTCCAATAAAAAAGCCTGATAAGTTAATTATCAGGCTTTATCATCAAACAAATTTATAACGTTTTTAAAAACTTAAAAACCACATTGCTTACCTTTGTTTTTCTCTTTCAACCAGACTTGTAAAGGGGCAAAATAATCGAGTACCGCAGTTGCATCCATCTGCTTACTGCCCGTTAAAACTTTATAAGCTTCTTGCCAAGGTTGACTAGAGCCCATCTCTAACATGGTATTAAGTGCTTTACCCGCTGCTTTAGAGTTGTAAATTGAACAGCGATGAATGGGATCGGTATTACCCGATATTTCACAAAGCGCTTTATGAAATTCAAACTGTTGAATATGAGCTAAGAAATAGCGGCTGTAAGGCACACCTCCAGGGACATGATACTTAGCACCTGGATCAAAGGCATTAGCTTCACGAGTTAATGGTGCAGCAACACCTTGATATTTTTCACGTAACTCCCACCAAGCTGTGTTGTAATTTTCTGGTGTGATTTCACCGGAATAGACTTTCCAACGCCATTGATCAACCATTAAGCCAAAGGGAATAAAGGCTATTTTCTCGAGCGCCATTTTCATTAATAGGCCAATATCTTTTGATTGATCTGGAATAGTGTCGATTAAGCCAATTTCTTTCAAATATTTAGGTGTTACTGAAAGTGCAATGGTGTCGCCAATCGCTTCATGAAAACCATCGTTAGCACTATTTTGAAAGTAAACCGGCTGATCTTGATAAGCGCGTTGGTAGAAGTTATGCCCAAGTTCGTGGTGAATAACATTGAATTCTTCGCCTGTTTTTTGGATACACATTTTAATGCGAATATCATCTTTTGCATCAAGATCCCATGCTGAAGCGTGACAAACAACATCACGATCTGCTGGTTTAGTAAATAATGAGCGAGTCCAGAATGTTTCTGGCAGCTCATCAAAACCTAAAGATGTAAAAAAGGTTTCAGCACCAGCAACCATTTTAATTTCGTCATAGTTATTTGCAGCTAATTGCTCGGTAACATCATAACCTGGATCTGCATTCTCGGGAGCAACTAACTCGTAGATATTTCCCCATGATTGGGCCCACATATTACCCAATAAATGAGCTGGAATAGGTTGGTCTTGTGGTACCTTGTCTTCTCCGTAGGTTTTACCTAGTTCACTACGAACATAACAATGCAAGTCATCATACAAGGGTTTTACTTGCCCCCATAAACGGTCAAGTTCTTTGGCAAAGTCGTCAGCAGGCATATCGTAGTTTGAACGCCACATTGCGCCTAAATCTTTGTAACCTAAACCTTGTGCACCTTCATTACCTAACTCAGATTGACGAACAAATAAAGGTTTCATCTCAGGACTAATTGTCCGCCAACCTTGCCACATTTCTAGCAATTCGTCGTAATCACGTGACGTGGCCATTGTTGATGTCATTTCACCTAAGCTTAAGGTTTTGCCAGCTTGGGTGGTATAAGTACCTTTGCCATACATACCGCCAAGCTCTGAGCCAATTTTTGACAGTTCAGCTGACTTTTCAGAATCTTGTGGTGCAGGCATGACTAAACTTTGTTTTAAGGTATTTAATTTTCTGCGTTGAGTCTCAGTAACATCAACATGGTCAAATTTAGCTGCTGCCATAGCAAAACGAACGCCAGCTTCTGTTGATTTTTGGTTTGCTGCTGCTGACAGCGCCGCAGTATCATCGGTAATAAAATTTGAATAAATCCATTCGGCACGGTTACCCTCAATACCTAATGCGATTAATTCTTTTTCGGTAGCGTTAAGAAATGCATTGGCATCTTTTGCCGTTAATGCTTGAGCTACTTGTTTTTGTGCTTGTTGAGTTTGCGTGGTATTTTCATCGTTACACGCGGTAAGTGATGCAAGTACACACAGGGCTACGCTTGTTTGCTTGAACAGTTTTATCATAAAAGTCTTATATTTATTATTATTAAGAGATAATGTATAGCCAGTATATAAAATTGTCTAGGCGGCTTAAAGCTTTGACAGAAAAAAGCTCAGTAAATTTACTAAGTGTTTTCTAAAATAACGTTAAAGCAGAGATAATTAGAAATTCCACATTAGGTATATTTTGTGGAAAAGTTAAGATTACTATAAAAGTTAACGGATTTTTTCAACCAGCATAGTTACCTAAGGAATGGCAGTGCTTATTTAGTGCTATTATATCGCATTGAATTATATGAAAAAATATTGCCTCGCATATTCATTGTTGCGTTATTTCAAACGCTTGTTTAAACTAGGCTTAATTAATGATGAATATTTTCATTTATGGTGTAGGTAAGAGGTATCGTTGTCAGATGAGTACAAAAAACAAAATTTTAGACGCAGCAGAAAAATTATTCGCGATACAAGGTTTTAATGGTACATCGTTAAGAGAAATCACTAGCCAGGCAGAAGTTAATTTAGCTGCGGTAAATTATCATTTTGGCTCTAAGAAAGAGTTAATAAAGTCGGTAATGTCGCGCTATATGAATGAGCTTTCACCACGCTTAGAATTATCACTGGTGAATATATGTGAACAAGAAGATCTGACCTTGCTTGAGGTGTTCTCAGCTTTTATTGACCCCTTGTTATCACTTAATGAATTTAAAGAAAATGGTACTAGTAATTTTTTACAATTGCTAGGGCGAGGTTATAGTGACAGCCAAGGTTTTCTACGCTGGTTTTTAACCACGCAATATCCAGGTGTTATTAATAACTTTGTTAAAGCCGTGCAAAAAGCTTATCCAGAGTTAACGGCTGAAGAAATGTTCTGGCGTTTGCATTTCACCATGGGCACCGTGGTATTTACTATGTCGTCGAGTGACGCTTTAATCGATATTGCAAAAAGTGATTTTGATAAAAAAATGGATATTGCTGGCGTAATTAAAAAAGTTATTCCTTATGTTGCTGCAGGTGTAGCGGCTCCTTTATTATAATCTTTAATTAGTCGTTTTAATTGGATATATAAAGATCAGCCTTTGTAATTGCTATTGTTTTAGGTAAAGTAGCAACATCAAAAATTTATCATCTTCAAAGTGTGTATATGGGTCCTATTATGTTAGATGTGCTTGGCACATCTTTAACGGCAGAAGACAAAGAACTGCTGCAACATCCTCTCGTTGGCGGATTAATTTTATTTACTCGTAATTATGAATCTCCCCAACAAATAGCTGAATTAACTGCTGATATTCGCCGTGCCGCCAATAAACCCCTGCTTATTGCCGTTGATCACGAAGGTGGTCGAGTACAGCGTTTTCGTGATGGCTTCTCTCTTATTCCTGCGATGGGCAAAATTTGGCACTATGGCGATCAAAATATTGTCGCAGCTCAAGAGCTGGCTAAACAAAGTGCAATATTAATGGCCTTAGAAGTTCAAGCGGTCGGTATTGATATCAGTTTTGCGCCTATTCTTGATATTGATGATATCAGTGCGGTTATCGGTGATAGGGCTTTTCATAAAAACCCAGAAATTGTTTGTCAGCTCGCCAGTGCTTTTGTCGATGGCTTACATCTGGTTGGTATGAAGGCTACGGGTAAGCACTTTCCTGGTCATGGCAGTGTTGAAGCTGATTCGCACCTTGCCTTACCAATTGACCCTCGTTCACGTGATGAAATATTTTCGGTCGATATGTTACCTTTTAAAACGTTAATTAATAGCAATAAGGTCGATGCATTAATGCCTGCCCACGTTATTTTTCCTGATGTTGACCCCGAAGCCGTCGGTTTTTCTGCTTATTGGCTTAAAGATATTTTGCGCAAGCAACTTGGTTTTAGCGGTGTTATTTTCAGTGATGATTTATCGATGGAAGGTGCCGCATGTGTTGGTGGTTATGTCGAACGAGCTGAAGCGGCTCAACAAGCAGGTTGCGACATGTTACTGCTGTGTAATAACCGAGACAGCTGTATCGATGTTATCGACCATGCCAATATTAGTATTGATGAAAAGAGTAATCAGCGCTTGTTACGTTTATTGAAAACGTCAACGAGTGGGCTCAGAGAGTTAAAGGCAAATACTCATTGGCAACATGCTCGGCAAGCATTAGCTAAATACTTATAAAATAATTTTACCGTCCTCTTAAAAATAATAAAAATAGAGAGTTAAATGAAGTTAACTAAACAAAGTTTTATTGTGCTAGCGCCATTGCTAGCCTTTGGGTTTTACTTTTTACTACTTTGGCTGGGCCTGGCAGAAAAACCAGCAACCGCAGCCGCTATAACACTGCTCACCGTTATTTGGTGGGTTAGCGAAGCCATACCTATTCCCGCTACTTCTTTAGTCCCTTTTGCTTTATTACCGCTATTGGGGGTCGTTGATCACAAAACGGTGGCTTCATCATTAGGTAGTCACGTTATTTTGTTGTTGATGGGGGCATTTATGTTGTCAAAAGCAATAGAGAAAAGTGGCGCGCACCAAAGACTTGCTGTTTATATGGTCAAGTTAGTAGGTGTATCAAGTGGACGGCGATTAGTCTTTGGCTTTATGCTGGCGTCTGCTTTATTGAGTATGTGGATTTCAAATACCGCAACCACGTTAATTATGCTGCCCATTGCATTAGCGATACTTGCTCATGTAGATAACAAAGAACTTAAAGTTGCTCTCATTTTAGGTATTGCTTATGCCGCTTCTGTTGGGGGTATTGGTACCCCAATTGGTACGCCACCTAACGTGATTTTTATGGGGATATATGAAGAGCACACTGGCAGAGAATTTGGCTTTTTGTCATGGATGAAAATTGGTGTCCC
This sequence comes from Colwellia hornerae, assembly GCF_007954355.1. GTDB lineage: Bacteria > Pseudomonadota > Gammaproteobacteria > Enterobacterales > Alteromonadaceae > Colwellia_A > Colwellia_A hornerae. Next base: position 80,434 of record NZ_VOLR01000010.1, on the reverse strand, counting down.
GATAGTGTTAATTGCCTTACCTATAATGGCGTGGTGGTTAACCAGAAATGTAAGACTTGACCATGAAATAAAACTACCAGCACAAGGAGTGTGGCGAAGTGAAGAAACAAGAACACTTTGGGTTTTTGGCTTAACGGCACTTGCCTGGATCACACGTTCAGAGCCGTTTGGTGGTTGGAGTGACTTGTTAAATATTTCAATTGCGGGCGATAGCACAGTAGCCTTGTTCGCGGTGGTTTTAATGTTTTTAATACCCAATGGCAAAGGCTCGCGTCTGCTTGATTGGGATACCGCTAAAACAATACCATGGGGAATGTTGTTGTTATTTGCTGGTGGTATTGCCATTGCTAAAGGCTTTGTTGAATCAGGTCTAAGCCAGATACTAGGCGAGTGGTTGTCTTCATTGGCCAATTTACCGGTAATTGTGATGATACTGACAATTTGTTTAGTGGTTACTTATCTCACAGAAATTACCAGTAACACCGCGACAGCAACTTTGCTGATGCCTATTTTGGCCGTAGTTGCCACCTCTGCGGGTTACGATCCCATGGTATTAATGGTACCTGCCGCTATGTGTGCAAGTTGTGCGTTTATGCTACCTGTTGCCACTGCGCCCAATGCAATTGCTTATGGTACCGGTGAACTTGAAATTAAAGATATGGTGAAAGAAGGGGCAATCCTAAGTTTTATTTTGTCTTGTTTAATAGCAATTGTTTGCTATTTATTTTTGCTATAACTTGACGAAAAAGGGGCTTAACTTCAGCCCCTTTTCCTTCTATATTATTCAGTTATAGTGCCATTATTATTTATGGTACCGTTAACATTAGACCTAACATACCCAGAGTAAAGCCTAACACAGCACCCATTGGTGGAGCCCAATGATTTTCTAGTTTTACTTGTGGCGCCAAATCTTGGAATATCGAATAAAGAATTCCGCCAGAAGCGAACAGCATGACTGCGCCAATAACTTTGGGTGATTCAGATAGCCATAAATAGCCAGAAACTGCTGCTATAGGACCGAGTATTGCCATTAAAGCAAAGACCATAATAATTTTTTGAGGTTTATACACTGAAGAAGCGTTTAACTCACGATAAGCGCTAAATCCTTCAGGTAAATTTTGTAATGCGATTAATCCTGCCAGTAAATATGCACTACTACTTCCTGTTGCGAATGCCGCTCCAAGTGCTATTGATTCTGGAATAAAGTCAGCCAGCATTGCTGCCAGTTGACTAGCGGGGGTCGCTATTTTTTTAAGATAAATATCAAGCGCCATAAAACTAAGCCCACCAACGATAAACCAAATACACGCGGGTAAGATGCTAAGACTTTCTATACCTTCTGGTACTAAAACTAAAGCAATCGCTGACAACAGCGCTCCGCCGCCAAAAGCCATCACACTATGCCTTAGCTCTTGCTCAAGCCAGTCACTGCCAATTTTTTCGAAACAGGCAATGGCTGCACCTAGTGGCATAGCCAATCCAGCAAGAAATGTCGAGATGATAACAGTGAGTAATACAGACATTATTTTATCACTTAAGGAGTTAGGCCTCATTGTGAGGCTATAGTTTAAAACAATAAGAGTCGTTAGTTTAGGCCATTAAAGCCTTATAATTTGACTATTGCGTTCTATGCGTATTTATTTAAAAGCAGCGACAAAGCTGCATTTCAAATATTACAGTGATCTTTTATCAATAAGTCGAGCTAATAAAATAACCACTAAAGCCGCTGTGAAGCCACCAAAAACAACAATCATCATTTGTGGCATAGTGTAGCCAAAAAATTGCCAATTAATATCACCACAATCACCTGTTGCTTCAAATAGAGAAGGCAACCATTCATGTAAGGGCGCCCAACTAGGAAAGTTAGGTACAAACTCACAGCTATAGAGAAATGATAAAGTAGCGGATTGGATGTCAACATGCTCAATGGCAATCAATAAGCCCCATATAGCGCCAACACCCCATAGTGAAAAGGCGACTAAGCGCAAGACACTGTTTTTATTACCCATGCTGCCTACTATGCCAGCAAAGAATATTCCCCATAGTGCGGTTCGTTGGTAAATACACATAATGCAAGGAGCCAAGCCCATCACATATTGGAAATAAAGTGCTGATAATTCTAAACCAAAAGCGCTAAGAGCAAGTAATTGCCAAGCACGGGTGTTTACTGATAGATCACTTAAAAATTTCAAAATTTTTCCTTAGTCATGTTCATTGTTATCGTTTTATTTTGCTATCTGAATATATAAAAAGCGCCACACGGGCGCTTTATTTATAAAAAATCAAAGGGAAAACTAAAGATTAACTTTAGTGTTCTTCTGAAGAAGAAGCACCCTCTTTAGCACTATGATGCTGAATTAAACCAGACTCATAAAAACCTTGCGTTGATTCCTCTAAATGACCTGAAGAAATAGCCAGTAAACCGACAATAGTCAATACGATAGTATAAGGGAAAGCCATAATAACCATACGGCCATATGACAACCTAACTAATGGAGCAAGCGCCGAAGTTAATAGGAATAAAAATGCAGCTTGACCATTTGGCGTAGCGACACTTGGCAAGTTGGTACCTGTGTTAATAGCAACAGCCAGTAAATCAAATTGATCACGGTTTATTATTCCAGAAGAAAGTGCTTTTTCAATTTCAGTAATGTATACCGTGCCAACAAAAACGTTGTCACTGACCATAGACAGTACGCCGTTAGCCAAATAAAACATTACTAATTGCATATTACCTTCAAAAGTTAATACCCAAGTAATGACAGGGGTGAATAACTGTTGATCAACAATCACCGCAACTATGGCTAAAAATACCGCTAATAGCGCAGTAAAAGGTAATGCTTCTTCAAAGGCATGGCCAATTTGATGCTCTTCAGTTACGCCAGTGAATACGGTCGCAAGTATAATAACGGATAAACCAATTAAGCCAACCGGCGCTAAATGTAATGCTAAGCCGATAATCAACCAAACGGCAATTAACCCTTGCACGACTAATTTTACATTATCACTTTTGTTGCGATTTTTACTTTCTTCAATATCGAAGTCACGTAATATCTGATAAACATTTTCTGGTAGGGCGACACCATAACCAAACCATTTGAATTTTTCTAATAAAGCACAGGTTATTAAGCCGGAAAAAAATACGGGGATAGTAACTGGCGACATACGAATAGCGAATTCAATAAAGTCCCACCCCGCTTGTTGACCAATAATTAAATTTTGTGGTTCGCCAACAATAGTACAGACACCACCTAAAGCAGTACCAACACCAGCATGCATTAATAGGTTACGTAAATATCCCCTAAAACTTTGCAAGTCACTTTTTATGTTGTCATCATCTGTATGGTCAGAAGAGTGGTCTTCTCCTAAGGATGCGGCTTTATGATAGACAGAATAAAAACCGAGACCAACACTGATAATAACCGCAATTACCGTCAGTGCATCTAAAAAGGCTGATAAAAATGCGCCTGAAAAACAGAATAATAAAGAGACCACTATTTTTGAACGGATTTTAGTCACTATTTTCGTGAACAAAAAGAGCAATAAAGTCTTCATAAAGTATATTCCAGCCACCATAAATATTAGTAGCAGAATTACTTCAAAGTTAATCATTAATTCATGTTTTACATGAGCCGGTGACGTCATACCGATGGCAATAGCTTCAATCGCTAATAAACCGCCGGGTTGCAGCGGGTAACATTTTAATGCCATAGCTAAAGTGAATATGAACTCTATAACTAATGCCCAACCCGCAGTATAAGGGTCGACATAGAAAAAGAGGATAGGGTTGATCACTAAAAATGAGATTATTGCCAGCTTGTACCATTCTGGCGAATTGCCGAGAAAGTTTTTATAAAATGCACTCATGAAGGATTGTTGCATAATTGACCTATTTATTTTAAGAATATGACGAATTGTGTCTCGCCTTGAATGGATCTTGTTTTTATTATATTGGTAAAAATTAATAATAGTTTAAGCGCAATTGAAAGGCTTGTAAATAATCTATCTTTATATAACGTGATTATGGTCTTTCAATCTGAGAATATCAGGCAAGTGCCCTTTATACTATTTAATAACTTAGCAACGGTCATCTTTATTGACTCATTATTTCACTTGAGATTCGTTGCTCCCTTAGGTTTAAGTTAAATAAAAGCGGTTAAACATCAATGACTCTTTTACTTAGGGAGGTATTCAAGCACTAGCAATGATGCTTTTATAAGTAAACTCATCAATAACGGCAAAAAACAGTTGGCTTTTGTTCTTGCTTGGCTTATTTTAACTGATTATTTTATTGCTTCTCTTGAGGCGTTGACTGTTAGGTTTTAGTGTACCTAGGTGTTTTTAAACAGAGATGAGATTATGGACATAAAAGAATTAATTATATTTTTAGCCATTGGTGCTGTTGCTGGTTGGTTGGCTGGAATTCTAATGAAAGGTCGTGGTTTTGGCTTACTGGGTAATATAGTTATCGGCGTCATAGGTGCCGCATTCGGTGGTTTTGTTTTTAGTTTTTTAGGCATATCTGCAGGTGGGTTAGTTGGTTCAATTGTTACCGCAACTGCCGGTGCAGCGTTGCTGCTGTTTATTATTGGCCTTATTAAAAAGGCGTAACCTTTATTATAAATAAACGATAACAGGTCTGTGTTGACAAATTTTCCCTCATGACATTTATCAGAACAAACATTACCCTTTATTGGGGAATATGCGAAAGGATTATATAGTGAATATTTCATTTGTTGGTGAACTGGTTTTTTATTCTATGTTCATTGTTGGTGCGATAAGTTATTACTTAGGTAAACGCAAAACATCTTCTGCTAAAATTGCTACATTAATTGGCATTGTGTTATGTATTGTTCCGCCACTTAATATCGTTTATCTCATTGTCTTAATATTAAAAAATGATCTTTCCTGTTCTACAGATACTGAAAGTTCAGCGTAAAATCAAAACCGGCTTAACCCAAGAGGGCAATTATTAAAGGGGATAAATTCAATTAAATCGAACCGTGTAAATGTCAACAATAGAGGTAATAATTTAATTATACCATCCGCTTAATAAGTCAGTAAGGCTTGATTGTGTTGGTCACTCGAAAATTTAAACTAACAATTTTATTGCCATATAATAAGGTGATAACTATTTTATCTATCCGACATGGAAGTCCTATGATTAAAGTATTACTATTTGCTGTTTTAGTATCCTCTTTTACAGCATTTTCAAAAAATACCGTACTGATTGAAAATGTCACTGTTGTGTCATCCCACCTAAAAGCTCCTCAACGGCATATGAACGTGTTGGTGGAGGATGGTCGCATTGCTAAGATCACCCAAGATAAAATTATTCCTTTTGATTTTAAGATAAATGGCTCAGGAAAATTCTTAACACCGGGCTTAATGGACAGTCATGCTCACGTTTCATCAATCCCTGGTATGGGATTCGGTGTTGAGCCAATCTCAGTTAAAAATCCAAAAATTGCAGCGGCTTACTTTGCTCAACAACCCAGAAGTTTTTTATATTACGGAGTCACACAACTCCTTGACCCTAATCCTGGTTTGAACTTTAAACATTTTACATCAGCTGTAGATCATCCTGATTATTTTCGTTGTGAGGTTATTACGTCAAAGGAGACCTTTCCTTATGTCGAGAAGAAAGACGATCAATCTAAATCAATGTTTACTTATTTAGTTGATGAGCATGCTTTAGAGCATGAGGCTAATTCAGTAGAAAGTGTTGTACAAAAAATTTATAAATCGGGTGCTTCTTGCATAAAAATCTATTTTGAAAACGGATATGGCAATGCGAGCCAATGGCCAATACTTTCACCTAAAACACTTCAACGAATTAAAGTGTCTGCTGGAAAAGTGAACTTACCTATTTTAGCGCACGCAAATGCTTTAGACATGCAGCAATTAGCGCTAGCGGCAGATGTTGACGTTATCGCACATGGAATGTGGAATTGGGGTGAATATGCTCGAGAGCGCGTTATCTCTAAAGAGATATCTCAAGTACTCGACCACATAGTTGATGAAAAAGTAGGTTATATGCCGACACAAAGAGTCATAGCAGGTTTAGGCGAAGTCATGCTTGCTGACATTGTTGACTCAACTGAGTTTTTATCTATTACGCCACAGTCACTGCTAGATTGGTATAAAACTCCGCAAGCGCAATGGTTTATAGACGAGCTTCGCATTGGTTTTGATGGAATGCCTGATAAAGCAATTTCAGATGCATTTTTATATGGCCGGATCGGGAAGGGGAACATAGTGATTAATTACTTGAACAAATCTAAGCACCCCCTATTGTTAGCATCTGATTTTCCGGGTAGTCCTAGCTTTGCCAATCAACCAGGACTAACGACGTTCCAAGAAATGAAAGCGATGGCTGATGCAGGACTATCGCTAGAGGAAGTACTAGCGGCTGCAACTATTAACAATGCTAAACAATTTAAAATTGATAATGATTACGGTACGGTCGAAGTTGGTAAAATGGCTAATTTATTATTACTTAAAAAAAATCCATTAATTTCAATTGAGTCATGGAATAGTATCGATACTATAATTTTGCGTGGTAGGCCGATAAAAAGAGATACATTGGCAGTCAAAAAAGAACAGGTAATTGTTGAATAAGGGTAATAGATAGTTAGCAGATACTTCATCGCTACTTATTTTAAGCAATTATATCTAGAGTGTTAATTTTATGTTGAAGTTCAAGTGAAATAAGGAGTATTACTATGGAAAAAGTTGAATTTTCTTGGTCTAAATCAAATCTAGTGTGGTGGAGTTTCTTTTGGCGAGCAACTGTGTTTGGTGCTATTGCGGGATATATCGTGGCGATTCCAGTATCAATGTATTGTATGAGATTTATCTTAAACAAGTCATTTAAAGGCTATTCATTGCGCTTTGTTAAAGAGGAACCTTAATCCGGGTAACTAAAGGAAAAACTATCAAAAAAATGTATGTTTAATTAGGTTAATGTATAAGCCATTAAAGCAGATAATGGCTTTTTTTACTGCACGCAACATTTTAGCCAACTAAATCGCACCTCCGATCAGGGAGATTTTTATCAATAATTGATACGCATAACACGACTTTCCCTTAACATCGAAATCATGGTCTAGCGCAATGTAATCATGTCTGTTAAAAATCTATCAAAGCAGGGACCTTTTAGAAATGTTAATAAAATAGTTCAGTATTGACGTAAATATTAACCAGTAAATTGCACGTAGAGTTACTCACTTAACTACAAAAAATAATATTTATAATTTCTCAATTATAGGCTTCTGTTCCTACAGCCCTTAATTAACAGGGTATTCAAGCAGGACAAATAATAGTTGGCTATTTGTTCACTACGTTCACTTATTTTAGCCAACCATTATTTTCCGTTTATTAAGGCGTAAATGTATTTTATTTAATACAATCAAATAATTTAGTCAGTGGTTGTTATTTTGTGACAAAGTTGTGATTTAAAAGTGATTGCCTTACTTTTTAATAATTATTCTGTGATATAGCCCGTCATAAAGAAATACTAGTTTAGATAAATAGGTAACGTTGTGCTCATTAGTCATTACGCCTTCTCGAAAATGTAGTCCTGCTTTCCGATCATACCGCTAACATATATGTTTACTAATTTTGCGAGAGGAGCATAGGGCGCCTTAGTTCAATTACTGTATATGCAGGCACGATACTATGACCCCGTTATCGGGTATTTCTATTTTGAAAACTTTCTAAAAACTCATTTAATAAACTTTCCCAAAGTGCGCTAGGAAGAGGCTGCGAGGACTAAATTAATATTTCAGATCTTAGACAGTAGTGTGGCATTAGTGACAGTTAGCTCTAACTCGCTGTGGGGCACAAACCGAGATAGCTTTCTCCAACTAAATTTATAGAAATTATATCGGAAAACTTGATTCATCATTTTGATTGTTAAGTCATTAAAATCTTTATTTTCATTCATGTAAGAGAACATATCATTGCCATGACATTGGACAAACGGTGTATCCCCACTCTTGCTACTTTCTTCCATGGCATCCATCAGACAATAACTTGCTCAACCGAGTGAGTAGACGTTTCATTACTTAGTAGGCTAAATGGAATGGTAATACCAAGTAAGCTAATAGCTTGCATCTAAGCAAATAAGCTCATGAGTAAAACCATGATAGTGACTATGGTGGATTTATCGTTAACGCTATATCTCATGATGGGTTATTAGTTGTTAATCATTAATCATCAATCTATGGCACTCATGGTGACTTCGGAGTCATTAGCAGGGATCATAAGCCTTGTAAATCACCTGAATAGCAGACTAAATTCAACTAATATCTAAATAATAGTTATAAATACCACAATTTACATTTAGACTTTGTTCATATTATTGATTTTAAAGTGACTTATTGACAGCGGAGTCATAGGGTTATTGCTTATTTACACTTTACTTCTTATTTTAGTTTTAGTTTTTTAACTGTTTTAAAACAGGTGATTGTAAGTTTTACGTGTTTATTAAAGGATTTTTTAGCAAGAGTTGTAATAATTGAATATAAACTTAAACGTTACTTACTTGACATCAAAGTGACTTCGAAGTATAAATATAAGGATGGGTAATATATAGCCAATAAATATCCCATAGCTGACACTAATTATAATAATATGCACTTAAATTTTTAAGTGAAAGAACAGGGGTTATCCATGAAGCCAGTTACATCAAGAAAACTTGTTAAATCCACTATCGCGTTGGCAGTCTTCAATGCTTGTTTGAGTCAATCTGTATATGCAGAAGAAGAATCTAAAAATATCGACTCCAACAAAATTGAAAGAATTATCGTTACTGCTAACCGCCACTCTCAAGATCTACAAGAAGTATCTTCGTCTATAACAGCGTTAGGGCCAGATGATCTGGAACGAGCGGGAATTGTTGATATTACAGGCTTACAACAAGTCGTACCTGGATTGAAAATAGGTAGCTCTGGTGGTGAAGTACGCCCAGCAATGCGTGGTGCTCGTACAAATGAAGTGGGTGTAGCCGGCACAGGTATTGCTGAACAAATTGTAGGAATATTTCAAGATGGCATTTATGTTCCAACAACAACAGCAGGTATGGGCGCATTTGTTGATATTGAACGAATTGAAGTATTAAGAGGACCACAAGGTACACTTTATGGTCGTAATACCTTTGCGGGAAGTATTAATGTCATTACTAACAGTCCTGTGATGGATGAGGTTGAAGGTAATATAAAAATAACAACGGGTGCTTACAATCGCAGTGCATATGAGGGAGTGATAAATATTCCTCTAGCTGATAATTTAGCAACACGTATTGTTATCGCTTCCGATAGACATGATGGTTATATTAATAATCACGTTATACCAGGCCCTTCAGATGATTTACGTGAAAAAAACGCGTTTTATGCTCGTTCAATTACGCGCTATGAGCCAAATGAAAACTTTAATGCCACGATCCGTATAGATTACTCTAAAAAAGATGCTAACTCTGAAGCCATTTGGGGGTATCAACAAATAGCAGGTTATTCGTTAACTGAAACGGGAACAGGTTCAGGTGTTTTTAACCCTAATGCCACTGTCACCCAAGGCCATATTTATCAACCTAGCGACACTGAACGCAATGACGCTGGGCCTTATGATGTTTATCGAAATGCAATGTCTTTAGATAAGCAAGAAGCTTTTTCTGCTACGGCCACTTTAGAATGGTATACAGATATGGCTGATTTTAAGTGGACATCAAACTATTCTGAATTAAGCGGTAAACAATTTTATGACAATGATTATAGTGATGGCGGCTTAGACTTTGTTGGTGGATTTGGTCGTCAAGACGATCAAAAAACTATCTCAACAGAATTACAAATATCATCAAATCATGATGGCCCTTTACAGTGGATCGCGGGTGTTTATTATTTTGATCAAGAAGCTGACTGGGAATGGGTCTGGCGAGAAGATACCACAGGAAATGGTGTAGCCGATTCGTTAGTTGTTCCAGGTTGGGGGAATCCAGATCATGACCCACATACTTCAAATTCAATCGCTGCTTTTGGACAACTTCGTTATGAAGTATCAGATAATTTACGTTTAGTCGGTGGTTTACGTTACAACAAGGATGAAAAAACATTTACCGGTGACAGTATTCCAGATTGGGATGATTCAGCGGTATTGTGGAAAACAGCTATTGAGTTCGACCAAAGCGATGATCTAATGCTTTATGCTTCAGCGTCTACGGGTGTTAGAACCGGTGGCGCAAACGATGGTCGTGTTGTATCTCGTGGTGCAGACCCTTTATATGATAATGAAGAAGTAACATCATATGAATTAGGTATGAAAAGTACATTACTCGATGGCGAAATGCGTTTAAACATATCGGTATTTTTAAATGAATACGAAGATGTAAAAGCACAATTATTTGCTGTAGCTTGTAGTGATACAACAAGCACAGATACCGTTTTAGACTGTGTTAATGCTGGAACGACCCAAAGCTTCGAATACTACGAAAATGGTGGCGGCATAGACACTACCGGTGCAGAAATTGATATGCAGTGGTACCCAATAGATAACTTATCAATTTCAGGTACATTTACATGGCTTGATGCTGAGTTTTCAGAAGACTTTGCAGTAGGTAACGACTTGTTGCGTCCATTACTTGGCTTAGGAAATATCGATGGCCGCCAAGATATAAATAACAATGACAGTCAATTTAGTTTTGCTGGTTGGTCTCCAGCAATGGCTCCAGAGTATACTGTTGGTCTTGCTGCGACATATGAAATCGATTTAGGTAAAGGAGCATTTCTAATTCCACACATACAAGTGAATTATAGTGATGACTATTATGCTTTCGATACGAATATTCCAGAAGCTAAAGTTGATGCTCATGCAATGATTGATGCTCGAGTAAGTTGGATCATCCAAGAAAACATACAAATGGATTTCTTTGTTAAAAACTTAACAGATGAAACTATACTTACGCGTGCTGTTGTACATTCACAAATTCGTGATGCAAAGCCTCTCAATTCAGTACAAGCAAACTGGAATGACCCAAGAACTTGGGGTGTGAGCCTAAAGTACACATTCTAATTTAATTAGTTTAGTGATAAAAAAGCCGTAGTAATATCTACGGCTTTTTTATGAATGCATATTATTAAGTTATATATTTATCAAAGCTAAAATTATTTTTAGTTCGTTAGAAAAATTAGTTATGTTCACTGTTTATATAAGATTATGTAATCTAGGATTATGTATATACTAATCCGATGTTAAATACTGGAATGTTGTAATGGTAAAAAATCTTTTCTGGCCTTTCCTTTTTATTTTCTTACATTTTTCAAGCTCTGCAAATGAGTGTAAAGTTATCAACGCTGCTTGCAGTTCTACTTGGTATCCAGTGTCATTTTTATTATCTGAAAATCAAAATAGAGCAAGTGGGGTTGCGGTCGAAATTGTACGTGCTGCCAATAAAAAGTTAAATGTAGATATAATATTTAATTGCCAGCTGCCTTGGAAGAGAGCAATCAGTTATTTAGATTCAGGTAAAATAGATATGCTAGTTGGCCATTATTTGAATCCAAAGCGTGAACAAAACTGGCAAGTAAGTGATGGTTTATTTGTTGATGATATTCGAGCCGTATACTTAGATAAAAGACTCGAAGTTGAGAAAATCTCCGACTTAAAAGGTCTAGTTGGCGTGAAACCAAGCGGGGCAAGTTATGGAGCTGTTATTGATGAATATACATCTGGAGAAATATCAGGTTATAAAATTGGTGAACTTAAAAATAATTCCGCGATGATCGGCCAACTTTTAGCTGGCAGGGTTGATTATGTGTTATCAGAAAAAAGAAATATTCAAGGTTATGCAGAAATGCTTGGTTTAGTTGATGTAATTAAACTATCTGACTCTTTAAGTTTAAATTCAGTTCACTTCTCATTTGCAAAAACTTCTCCTTGCGCAAAATATTCAGATAAATTTAATATCTTGATTAAACATTATCAAGCATCCGGATTAGTTAATACTTTATTTGAACAAGCTAGGGATGATTTTCGTAAACGTGAGTCATTTTTGTTTATTAAAAATGACTATAAAGCTTTATTCAATAATAAATGAATAACACTAAGCTGCTTTTTACAGGTTGAGTTACAGCTGATAAAAGTTGATAGCAGTTTTTGCCGTTAAATAGTTAGCTTCATGGTTATTATAGACCGATGTGATCTCTTGCCATTGGATGAATAAATCAGCATACGAGATATAAAGTTTATCAACAGGGAAATTAGAGCCAAACATACAACGTTCAGGGCCAAAAATTTCAATCGCAGCATGTGCGTAACGTTGAAAGCTTTCTGGCTCAAAAGCGTGTTTAAACATTGAAAACCCTGAAAGCTTCATATAACAATTCGGTAGATGAGCAAACGCTTTCATCTGTTTTGTCCAAAAAGAAAAACCTTCCTTTGACTGGTCCCAAGGAGAAGCAAAGTGACAAATAGCGACTTTTAACTCTGGCACTTTTTCCAAGGTTTCTAGCACAATTTTATATTGTTCACTCGTTAATTGTAGGTCGAAACTCATGGACTTACTGGCCAAATATTGCCAGTTATGCAACCAAATGCTAGGAATAAATTCAGGGAGGAATTTATTTTCTTCAGGGCTTTTACCTATAATATCTCTAACGCCGCGAGTGATGCCAAAAGGTAAATGAGCAGCAAGCTGTTGTTCAATAGATGGCTGACGCATGTCAATCGCCACAACGGCAGCAGAAGGAAAACGTATATTATCACTTTGAGTTGATTGAGATAAATGGTGTATGAGTGCCGTTTCTTCTAATGAATGTGAGGCACCGACTTGGATATGAACACTTTGACTTATTTTGTGCTGATGATCTGTAGCAAAACTTTCAGGAAGGTAGTTTTTTCTGATTGGGTCGGGTTGACCAAAAAATCGCTTTTCACCCTTGGCAGCAAGCCAAGGGTAATGGACCGCGTCTAAATCCCAAAGGTGATGGTGAGCATCAACCCACGATGTTATTTGACTCATACAAACGGATAGGACAAATTGAAACCTTTACAAATAGCTAACCAATCTACTTGAAAGCATTCTTCGACTATTAAATTATCTTCTAATCGTATTATCGAGGTAATAGGGATGCGTATGCGATTAAAACTGCCATTCTCAATGTAGTCACCATCAATATGCCATTGCACAGCAATTGTGTTTTGTTTCTCATCAAAGCACATATGCTCAAGCTGACAGTAATTACGATTCATTCTATTGTGTAATTGCAAATGAAACTTTCTTAATGCGGAATAACCTTGGTTTGTACCAAACCCTGATATGGTCACTTCGGCATCAGCATGATAAATATTTACAAAGCTGGCAAAATGTTTTTCTTGCCAGATGTTCCACCATTGCGTCATTACTTGATTGATGTCTTTAGGCATATCGCAGATATCAGAGGGGATCGCATGGTAGCTTTGTGGGTGCATTTGATGATCAAACTGACTCAACAGCAAAGGATCAGGTGCCGGTAATTCTGCAATAACTTGTGCCGGCGTTAAATTTAATAGTTTCGCTAGTTTAACGGTATCGACTATAGCGTGCAGGCGTTTAATATGTACATTGTTATGCTCTAAGAAAAACGTGATAGAAACACTTTGCCCGGTTTCATCATCGGCCAATTCAAAATAGAGGGCAGAAAACGCTTCACCCTGCACGGTTTGCTTTTTAGACAGTGCTAAAAAGCCATATTGCTCAAGACTTTTTAACCATAATTTTTCGATTTGCATATTACCGTAGGCGGTAAAATCGTGTTGTTTCCAAGACGTGCTATGCAGTACATTCGAAGATAGTTGCGCGATATCACCTTGAGTATATAGCTCAATGAGTTTATTAAACATAATTAAGCTCCTTCCTGTAGTAAGGGTAACGACTTGCCTGATTCTCTGATCATATTAGCGTAAAGTGAAATTTCATCAAAAACAGTGACTTCCTTAATTATTTTTTGATTTTGTACTCGTAGATGAGTACAGCCTAGTACAAAAAATTGACTGCCTTTTAGCGAAGCTAGACGTTCAATATGTGGAGAATAAGTACCTGCAACCGACCAACGAAGCGCAATATCAATAGTATCGCCATCAAAACCGACAACAGCAACATGATCTATTGTCATTTTGGCATCGGGACATTGTGCTAACCATTGAATGATGGTGCCACTAATTTGTGCAAGACCCGTTGATTTTCTTCCCCCTGGCCATTGTTGTGCGGCGGCAACATGGTAAAAGTCAGTTAAGGTTGAGAATTGCTTTTGATTGAATATGGTTTGTGCCCATGATTGTACAAAGCTCTCAACGGTCCAACTTTTATCGGAAAAACCTAAAGGTGCTCTGTGTTCTTTTTTTCGTACACGGTCAAACTCATCGCTATACCAAGTATTAAACGTGTCATTTTGTACCAGCTTCGAAAAATGAATCGCAGCGTCAATCAAGTCAATACCGAGTTGAGCGATTAGAAAGCTATTATCACGTACTAACCATTCTTTAATAATTCTATTTTCAAAACATACACAGTCAGCAATAGTGGTTACTCGACCGGTTTTATTTGTTGCTAAGCCAAAATCAGAGTTACCCGTATTGGTCATGATGCTTGTGATTAAATGTGAAGAATAATAAGTGTTATCATCTTCTTCTTTCCAAATCACATTTTCGCCAATTAAGCTTCTGTCAGGAAATGCGGCAATGGTTTTTAACGTACCTTGAACGACTTGCTCAACACATTCAAAATATCCGCCTAGGGTAAAAACAGGACAAATATCACTATAGTATTTATAACAAAGCCCAACGTTCTTTTGCTCCCAAATTCGATGGGTTATACGAATAATATAATCAACAATATCAATAAATTCCTCATCAAATCCATCAAGATTTTGTTGTTTTTCTCCCGAAGGATTTAACAATTTTGTGAGCGGTTGCCAATGCACTTGGGTGATTGTATTTTTAAGTGTAGAACTCATCATATTACCTGTTACCCTTAAATGAATGATTCAAAGGAGAATAAAAAAACTAGTGTAAAAATAAAGAAACCGAAAAGCACATAACATACTTTGTCAACTTTACCCGGGACTAAGTACCAGCCATTTTCTTTTTCTTCAGCGCCACTATCTGCAAAAGCTTTTATTTGACCTTTTACGGTGTAAGGAGAGTATTCCGCTTGCTTTCCATCTATTGCGATACTCGCGACAATGGTGACAGCAACGTTTACAAAAGCGCCTATTGCTGCATACCACGGCCAAGCAACATCGGTAAAAAGTGCTGCGTAAGTGACCGCTAGAACCCCAACAAATGTTCCTACTAATAAACCGCGTTCTGTTGCATGTTTAGAGAAAAAACCTAAACCAAACATACCCAGTTGTGCACCCACAAAAAATGAACCGACTTTACTTAATACTTCTAAAATTGAACCGGTACTGTGTAAGTGATACATAATTGCTGGGAAGATAATAATCGTGGCCCAAAATACGGTGAATACGCGTGATACGTTAAGATAATGTGTATCAGTCTCGTTAGGTTTGAAGTACTTTTTATAAAAATCTAGTGTAGAAACAGTAGACAAAGAATTAAATGCAGAGTCTAAGCTCGACATTGAAGCAGCCATTACCGCTGCGGCAATAATGCCCATTAATCCAGGCATACCATACTCAGAAGCAAACTCTAAAATAATGGTATTTTCATTTTCAAACGGCTTACCTTGATAATAGTTATAAAATAGGATCCCCATGATGATGAAAAAGAAATAGACAAAAAATGCCAAAAAGCCCATTAATACATACGCTTTTTTCGCATCACCAATGTTTTTGGCAGCAAGTGTGCGCTGAACCATCATTTGGTTCGTGCCATAAACGGTAATATGGTAAAGGGTCATTGCAAGGATACCCGACCAGACAGTGGATACCTGAGATACGTCAAAATCGAAATTCAGTGGATTGGTTTTACCTTGCTCTTTTAACTGAGATAAACTTTCCATTATCGGGGTTGAACTGCCATCGATAAGCGCATACATAATGATGCCTGCCCCCAGCAATAGAATCCCTGATTGAATAACGTCGGTCCAAATAACGGCGGTGATCCCACCCATTACTGTATAGATTAAGGCGATAATAGTAACAATGACAATACCCGCAACTTCAGGAATCCCCGTGATGTAGCTAAGGACAATTGCTGTAGCATATAAAACAGCAGCCGAACTCATTGTTTGAGATATCAGCCAAATACCAGAGACTAAAGCGCGTGCTTTCTTACCAAATCGTTTCTCTTGATATTCATAAATAGAAGCACACCCAGCATTATAGAAAAAGGGAAAGAAGAAGGTGATAACGGCAATAATAACCAAGGGATAGTTAAGGTGAATGGCAATAACGGATAAGCCATCTTTATATGCCCATGCGGGGGCTCCAAGGAAAGTCATTGCGCTGACATAAGTTGCAATAACAGAAATACCAATAGCCCACCAAGGTGTTTGTTTTTGGCCTAAATAAAAATCATCTGCAGTGCTAACTTTTTTACTAATAACATAACCCAGTAGAAGGTTGGCTAAGATGTAGACGATTAAAATAGTCCAATTTAATGTACCAAATTCAGTCATGTATATTTCTCTTATTGTTTCAAGGCTGTAGTGATTATTATAATCTACATTATTTGACTTCGAAGTCAAATAAGAATAGCATCGATTAAAATGATTTGAAAGATTATATTATTGTTAAGCATGAATTACGTAACTATGGGGTGCTATAAATATTTAATATGTATTAGTTTTTTAAGTATCCATTTTTTGAAAAGTATCTAAATTTTACATAAACACTTTATTTCATAAATTTAACGGAGAACTCATTTAATGAGTATCGAGCTGAAAAATAAAGAACTCATCCTTGAGTATTATCAAGCAATTGAGCAGGCTAATGCTGAAACTATCGGTGATGTTTTATCTGACTATATGAGTGATGATTGTCAGTGGTATGGTGTACATCCCTTTAATGAGCAAAAAGGACCTGAAGCGGTAAATAAAATCTTCTGGCAGCCTTTTTTACATGCATTTAAACATGTTCAGCGTCGCCAAGATGTCTTTATGGCAGGTGTCAGTGGTAATGATGGTGCCAACTGGGTCACCAGTATGGGCCACTTTATGGTTCAATTTGACCAAGATTGGTTAGGAATACCACGATCAGGTAAAGTGGCGATGATTCGATATGCTGATTTCAACTGTATTGAAAATGGCAAAATTGTTCGTTCAGGTTTCTTTTGTGACATCATCAGTGTGATGAATCAAGTAGGGATCAATCCATTACCGCAATCGACAGGACATTCTTTTATTTATCCTGGGCCAAGAACACATGATGGTATTCAGTTACAGGATATGGATTTCGCCGATGGTGAAAAAACAATGAGTTTACTCAATCAAATGATTGATGATTTTTCACAGCTCAATAAAACAGCGAACGATAATTATCCACCTGAGATATTAGAAAAAACATGGGCAAAAGACATGGCTTGGTATGGGCCAGCTGGCATTGGCGCTACGTATACTATTCCTAAATTCCAAGAGCAACATTCTTACCCGTTTAGACAAGGGTTGAAAGATAAGGTTTTTAATGGTCATATTTGTCGATATGCAGAGGGGAATTATGCTTGTTTCTTCGGCTGGCCTAATTTAAGCAGTACACCTATTGGTGGTTTCTTGGGATTACCGGGATCTGAAATTCGTGCAGATATGCGTGTTGTTGATGTCTATCGCCGTGAAGGAAATAAGCTGGTGGAAAACTGGGTGTTAATTGATATTCCATATTGGTTAAAACAGCAGGGCTTGGATATTTTAGAACGAAGTCGAAAAATTAATAACCCGAGTTAATCTGGGTAAAGGCAAGTTAACATCTCTGATAGTTAAATCTATTAAAAAGGAAGCTTACTCAGCTTCCTTTTTATTTGGCTCTTATTTAACTCATTTAATCAGCTGCTAAGCTTCATCACCCAATTGCTCTTTCATCATAGCAAATACATCAAGTCCCATTTGCATACACATATCAATAATGTCGATAGCTACCCAATTTTCTTTGAGCAGATCGCCTTCTCTACGCCAAATGTCCATAACACGTAACGAGAGTTGTCTATTACAAGGAGGTAGCCCTAACCAACCGCCTGTGCTATGAGTACCATGCATGTGTGGCCAACCACCGGTTGCTACATAATTACCGTCAGCCACTAAGGTTGCTTTATGGTCTACATCCCGGTCAGGAAAGCTAAAGACAAACGGCCCTTGATGGTCTCTTCTAAAACCTTCAATACCACGCGTTGTTCCTATGCCTGCTGGGCCGTACCACATAAAGTCTGGATGCCAGTAGTTTTCTAACTTCATGCTTGATAATGACTTACCGTCAAAGCGGCCTAATTCATCAAGCATATCTAGTATGAGTTGTTGAGACTTTTGTGCAGCACCTGCATTACTTTTTTCTCTTACTAAGCCGTCCATTGTTGATGGAGGCATTATTAATCCGCTATGACCTAAGCTTTTTCTTAATGGATTAACACCCACTTGGTTCATCGCATCAAGAAAGTCGACAATAATAAAACACTGCTTAATTTTATTATCTTTTAATTGAACAAGTTCTGTGTACCGTAAATATAAGGTTTTATTGTTAGCAGGTATTCCCCAAAGCGGTTGTCTTAAAGTACCAACAAAATACCCTGTGCTAGCAATCCAATCTTGACCTTTGTATTCGCTTTGTACATTAATAAAAGGCCTACGTTCTATATCGGGTAGGGCATTTACTAAAGGTTGCCAAAATGACGTTAATACCTCTGCAAAGCCAAACAAATCATTAATAGGAGCACTAACATGCCACGCTACATCATCGTGAATATATTGTTCAATGTTGCCAGGGGATGATTTAAGTTGCTTATACAATTTATCAATAACAGATAACATAATTTTCTCCACTCAATTAATTTTTACTTGAATTACTTTTCAATGAGGTTATCATTTAGTGACTTCGAAGTCATTTGTTTTGTGTTATATCGAATATCATTTAAATTAGCGGCTATATGTGTCTTGGTTTTATTGAATATATAATATATATGCAGTATTAAAATAGAGGAGAATGCGGGTGTATCAACATTTATATAACGCGAATAAGAGTTTAATAAAAGTACTCAGCAATGCATTGTATGATTACGAGGACAAAGCAGTTAGACAGGCTTTCAAAGAAGTGTTTTCACCCAAAGCTAAAATACAGCTTTGCTATCCTTTTGAAACATTAGCAAGTCCAGTAAACCTTTACGAAGATGTGTATAAGCCTTTGCATAAAGCGATTCCTGATCTTGAACGACGTGAAACAATTGTCATATCGGGCACAGCTGAAGATGACAGTGCTTGGGTGGGGTGCTGTGGTTATTATACCGGTAGCTTCGAAAAAAATTGGCTAGATATTCCAGCAACAGGTCATCAAGTTTCTATGCGATTTCATGAATTTTATCGTATAGAAAATGGCAAAGTGATCGAAATGCAAGCACTATGGGATATTCCAGAAGTTATGATGCAAGCTAACGCATGGCCTATGTCTCCTAGCTTAGGTCGAGAATGGCACGTGCCTGCACCGGCCACACAAGATGGTTTATCTGTTCAGTATGATAATGAAAAAGCGAATATTAGCTGTAAGCTCGTTGCCGATATGTGTGATTCATTGGGACATTACGCGACAGGTGGCGTTGAAGCAATGCAACTTGAGAAGTATTGGCATCCACGTTGTAGCTGGTATGGTCCGTCAGGAATTGGTACTGGACGTGGTATTAAAGGGTTTAGAAATTGGCATCAAATCCCTTTTTTAAATGCGCTACCTAATCGTGTCGGTGATGTAGGTAAAGGTTATATTTTTAGTGATAGCGAGTACGTAGGGTTTACCGCGTGGCCAGGTATGCAAATGAAGGTGAGTGGTGATGGCTGGCTTGGAATAGCGCCATCAAATCAAGAAATCACCATGCGTAGCTTAGATTTTTGGCGTTGTGAAAATGGATTGATTCGTGAAAATTGGGTTTTAGTTGACCTACTACATGTCTATCATCAATTGGGTGTTGATGTACTGGGACGCATGCGGGAATTTAATAAAGCGCGTCGTTAGGTTTTTTGGTTTTAAAACAGTTATAAGAAAAGCGCTAGTTAAGCGCTTTTTATATGTATAGTAATGGCAATGAACTAATGAGTAGATCACTCATTAATTCATTGGGTATTACTTCTCTGCTTGTTTTATAGCATCGTTAAATGTTTGTTGGAGCTGTTGTGCCCCACTTAGCATAAACCCATGGTCTGAGCTAAGTAAAAATAAGCTAACACCTAGTGAAATCCAGTGCGGAAGTTCTGTTAAGTCGCCAACAAACATGCCGCAATTTTTACCATGTTTATTTGCTGATTTTACAACTTTCTCTACTGCTGCTAATACTTCAGAATGGCTGGCATTAGTTTGCTCTAAGGCAACGGTTAGATCCATTCTGCCAATAAAAATGCAGTCTATGCCATCCACTTGGCATATTGCATCGATATCATTGACTGCTTCCAAGTCTTCAATTTGAGCGATAACACATGTTTCATTTTGATTGTTTGCTAAATTTTCAGGCAGTTTTTTAGTGGTGTAACCTGCAAACCGAGTAGACCCAGCATAACCTCTACCATCAGGGCCGTAAAAACATTTCTTAACGACTCTACGTGCATGTGCTGCATTTAAAATGTGCGGTAATACAATACCGTCTGCGCCCAAATCGAGCGCATTTAAAATAGTGGCATTCTCTGTGTCGGGCACTCGTATTACCACCGGCATTTGTTTTGATTTAGCGGCTAATACACATGTGTCGAGATCAGAGCGATCAAACGGTGCATGTTCTGCATCCAAGCACAAAACATCAAAACTTGTATGAGCTAGCACTTCCGTATTATGAAAATGGGGTGTTTTTATAAAAGTACCAATTAAAGGTTTTTTTTGAGCTAAAGACTGTTTTAAAGACATAACAATAGACCTGTTAGTAATGTAATAATAATGATTAAAGAGCGTTAGATAAATACCAATGTGCTAATGATTTTGAAACTTTTTCGGCTTGTTCTAGTGGAGAAAAGTGACCACATTGTTCAAGTAACTCTAAATGGCTATCGTGAAGGTTATCGTGCATCATTTGTTGATGTTCAGCAGGACATATTTTATCTTGCTTGCCTCCAACAATGAGAATGTCGATTTTAAGTTTCTGAAGCACGGATAAAGAGTCAGACCGATCTTCGATGGCCATTGCTTGCGCTGCAAAACAATCAGCACCAAGATGTGTTGCCATTTCAATGATTAATTGTTCGTGATCGTTATTTTTTTTGAACAAATAATTTGGTAAAAATGTTTCCGAAATTAACTCAACTAACTGTCCAGATTTTGCTTGAGCAATTTGTGCTTTACGTGCACTTTTTCGTTCAGGTAGATCCGCATGACAGTTACTGTTAATTAAGGCTAGTTTTTCAATGAGATGTGGGTGTGTTCGTGCTACTTCTAAAGCAACGATGCCTCCCATGGAAAAGCCGATGAATGCACAAGGTTTATTTTTAGCTGCTGTAATGACTTTGTTAGCCATTTCAGCGAGTGATTTTTCAGTGGTAAATTGCACGACAGTAATATCTTGGCAATATTGCTGTAGGTGATTTATCTGCTGGTTAAACATAGTACCTGTGCATAAGGTACCAGGTAATATAAGTATGGGTAGTTGAGTCATCGTTAATCGCTTATTTCATATAATAGCTAACGACAGAACACTCAATTATATTGGGTAACCTGGGCCAACTAAGGACGTTTAACTGAATTACCTTTAATTAAAACACCGGTTAATACACGTGCTTCAGGTGGTAAGTCAGGGGTTTCTATACGCTCTAATAACATTGCTACAGCGGCTTTTACCAATTGCTCTACAGGCTGTTTAATGGTTGTAATTTGATAACTTAACCAGGCTGATGATGTGATGCCATCGAAACCAACTACCGAGATATCATTAGGAATATGAATGTTGTGATTTTCTCTTGCCTCATCAATAACACCAATGGCCATTGTGTCATTACTACAAATAATCGCATCTGGTGCTGGGTTCTTCTGTAGCCATTTTGCTAAGCAGTCACGACCCGATTGATACGAATAATCACCATAAAGAATAGAAACGTCTTCAACATCAAATTGTTTTAATAAACTAATAGCAATTTCTCGACGTTCATTCGCAACGTCTGAGTCTTTAGGGCCAGATAATACCAAGTACTTTTTAGGATTATTTTTCTCTAATTCAGTAATAAGTTGCTTAATACCCAACTCATGATTACAACAAACGGTATTAGCCATTGAGTCAGGCACATTTCGGTTATAAAGCACGACAGGAATATCATGCTCTTCAAATTGAGCTAATCTATGGCTTTCGAAATGAGCGGCTAATGCAATAACCCCGTCTACTTGGAATGTCCAAATTTGTTCAAATAATTCGTCGACGCCATCAGGGTCATCTAATGTAAATAATAAAACTCGTTTATTTTGAGCCGCAAGTTGCTTACTCACTTGCGAAAGAACTTCTGGGTAATTAACGTTTGCGCGCGAAGAAACAATAACCGCGACCATTCCCGATTGCTTAGTGATAAGCATTCGGGCAATTGCATTTGGTCGATAGCCCATTCTATTTGCAGCAGTCATTACTTTATCACGCGTTTTTTGCGAAACACTTAAGCCCGGACGAAAAACGCGTGATACCGCTGATTGAGAAACACCTGCTTCACGCGCTACGTCATAAGAAGTTACTTTTTTATTTTTAGCCAATGTTTACCCTTTATATCTTCTCAAACGGATATCTGCTTGCTCCTTATGTCCGGCAAACCCTTCAACAGCACAAAGCCTTGAACAGTATTCGCCAACAACAATAGATGCTGCTTCCGTTGCACTTTGAAAAGTACATGTTTTAATAAATTTACCTACCCATAGACCACCAGTATAGCGTGCTGCTTTACGAGTTGGAAGTGTATGATTAGTACCAATACATTTATCACCATAAGAGACATTGGTTTCTGGACCGAGGAACAAAGCACCAAAATTACGCATGTGTTCTTTAAAATATGGAACATTCTTCGTCATTATTTGCACATGTTCAAATGCTAGGTCGTTTGCAACTTCAACCATTTCTTCATAAGTATCACAAACAATCACTTCACCATAGACGCGCCATGCTTCTCCGGCAACTTCTGCTGTTGGTAAAATGGTTAACTGACGTTCAATTTCTTTAATCGTATCCTTCGCTAATTTTTCACTGTTTGTTAATAAGATGGCTGGTGATGTTGGACCGTGTTCTGCTTGACCCAATAAATCAGCAGCACATAACTCTCCATCAACAGTTTCATCCGCAATAACAAGTGTTTCTGTTGGACCCGCAAATAAATCGATACCCACACGACCAAATAACTGACGTTTCGCTTCGGCTACAAAAGCATTACCTGGGCCAACAATCATGTCAACTGGTGCAATAGTTTCTGTTCCGATGGCCATTGCCGCAATTGCTTGAACGCCACCAAAGCAATAAATTTCGTCTGCTCCAGCTAAATCCATTGCAACGACTATGGCCGGGGAAGGTGTACCATTAAAAGGAGGAGCGGCTGCAATAACACGTTTTACTCCAGCGACTTTAGCGGTAACTACACTCATATGAGCTGAAGCAACTAAAGGGTATTTTCCACCAGGAACATAACAGCCAACACTTTCCATCGGAATATGTTTGTGGCCTAAAATGACTCCAGGTATGGTTTCTACTTCAACATCTTTCATTGAGTCACGTTGAATTTGTGCAAAGTTTCTTACTTGCGTTTGTGCCCATTTAATATCTTCAATGACGCTATCTGGAACTTGCGTATAACATTTAGCAATGTCATCTTCACTTAATCTAAATGACTTCGGATTCCATTTGTCGAACTTCTCAGAATATTTTGCTATGGCTTTGTCACCATTAGATTCAATGTCTTCAATGATAGTCTCAACTGTAGATTTAACTTGTTGTAAGAACTCTTTTTTATCACCTTCTTGCTTGCCTTTCTTTAAATAGCTTATCACTTTCTAATCTCCTGTTTATTTGTCTTTGATCAAGTTTTATTTTGATGAATTACTTGAATATGAATAAATCTTACGTAATAATGACTTCGAATGCAAATATTAAATTAGAGATATTTTATGACAGGTTTTAATCGTGAATTGTTTGTTAATAGAACAATACTTGTTGCGGGTGCAGGTAAAGGTATTGGTTTGGCATGTGCACAAATGGCTGCGGCTCATGGTGGAAATGTTATTGCTGTGGCAAGAACAAAGGCAGACCTTGATGCACTAGCAAAGCAGTACCCAGATAATATTACGAGTTGGGTAATGGATGTAACTAGTGAGGAGTTTTTTGCCCGTGTTAAGTCATTACCTGTTTTACATGGTTTAGTTAATAACGCAGGCCTTAACCGAATAGGGCCAATGGAAGAGCAACCTAACGAAAATATAGATGCTGTTATCGACTTGAATATACGTACCTTGTACAAAATATCTCAAGCAGCTATAGCACCGATGAAAAGAGCAGATTGTGCTGCTATCGTTAATATGTCATCACAAATGGGTTTTGTTGGCTCACCAAATCGCACCCTTTATTGCATGAGTAAACATGCTGTAGAAGGAGTAACGAAAGCGATGGCCGTTGAATTAGCTGAACATGATATTCGTGTTAATACGGTTGCACCAACATTTGTATTAACGCCGATGACAAAACCCATGTTCGAAGATGAAGATTTTAAAAAGTTTGTATACGACATGATCCCACTTGGACGTTTAGGAAAAGTAGAAGATATAGCTAACAGCTGTACGTTTCTGCTCAGTGATTTAGCCTCAATGATCACAGGTACAAGCATTAAAGTAGATGGTGGATGGACTGCCCGATAATTAATAGGCAGACATTTTATAAATATTATACCCTTTAAATAATAAGGCAGAACACAATGACACTTAGTAATAGATTAATTAAATATGCAGATTTAAAACCATGTACCAATGCTTTTATTGATACTCGCAGTCCAGGAAGTGATAAAAAAGAGAACTTTACTTTAATTGGCCCCGGTGTTGCTGAAAATCCAGATCAGCACATTCATATTTCAATTCCTCATGGATTTAATATCGGCGGAGCACGTCAACCAGCGGGATGCTTAAATTCAAAACATAGTCACCTTACTGAAGAATTTTTTGTTGTGCATCAAGGTACGTGGGCATTTACGAGTGGTGCTAACGCTGACGATGGCAGAGTGATTTTAACCGAAGGGGATATTATCTCTATACCTATGGATATTTTTCGTGGTTTTGAAAATGTAGGTGAAGATATAGGTTATTTACATGCAGTGCTTGGTGGTGACGATCCAGGTCGAGTTTTATGGGCCCCTGCGGTTTTCGATCTTGCGAAAGAATATGGCTTAGTTTTATTAGAAGATGGTAGCTTGGTTGATACAACATTAGGTGAAAATATTCCTGAAGGTAAAAATGCAATGCCGGTTACATCCGATGAACAAATAGCTGAGCATCGTGTGGTAAATAGTAAGGAGTTAGAATCTATTGTACAACGAACAGATACGTTCGAATGGTCAAAGAATAATTGTTTAGCACAATTTGAAGGCGTAGAAGAAGTCGCTTTAGTGGGCGCTGAAAGTGTTGCAGAAGATTTACCCGCGAGTAAATTAAATTGGTCTCATAAATTTGTTGTTCGTGGCTTGAAATTATCAGAAAAAGCAAAAGTTAATGATCATATACGCTATGAAGAAGAAGTTATATTTGTTCATCAAGGTGAGGTTAATATTCATGTAGATGGCGAAAAGGTTATATTAGGTAAAGGTGATACCTTTACTACACCTATTGGGTCAACTCGTAGTTTCACGCAAAAAGGTAAAGAAGACTGCATCCTTTATATTACACGTCGACATGACCAACCACAGGCACCTAAGTTTATTTAAACGAAGTGATTAACAGTGAAATATTTTATTCATTATTAACTATATTTTGTATTCGTATTTTTATTTGTGTGTAGCTCTAACTCGCTGTGGGGCAAAAAGCACCATAGATTTGATGGCAACTTCGTGCGCTCTGCCCCTAAACCTATCGATACAGCAAATGCATCGATACTTAACGCTAATGCGAGAATTACTACTTCGAACATCTTACAAACTGCATTTAATGCTATATTTTAGAAAATAATGTTTACCCATAAGTCCCATTAAAGCTTTCTGGGTATTCAAATAGCCACACAAGTTAACGCAATGAGAACTAACCAAGCTGTATTTCAATAGATACATGTGAGAGCTGTGGCAATAAACTCTTTAAAATACCTTTATATTCGTCTGAGTTTAGTGGCTCAATAGAGGTTACTTTAAGAATTGCAGCTTGATGAGAGGCCGCAATTTTCCATACATGAATATCGTTAATTACCGTATTTTGTTTACTTAAGG
Organism: Colwellia hornerae; assembly: GCF_007954355.1. Classification (GTDB taxonomy): domain Bacteria; phylum Pseudomonadota; class Gammaproteobacteria; order Enterobacterales; family Alteromonadaceae; genus Colwellia_A; species Colwellia_A hornerae. The sequence goes on along the minus strand of NZ_VOLR01000010.1, from coordinate 53,913 downwards.
CATCTGAAATTTTATCCATCGTTGATGTTTTTATCGACTTATCAAGAAGTACTTCACTTGATTCCTTAATTAACCCATAAGACCAACGTAAAATAACTACGGCACCGACAATCCCCATTAATGGGTCCATCCAGAGTAAACCAATATATTTTCCTACGAGTAAAGCAACAATCGCTAATAAAGAAGTCAGCGAATCAGCCAGTACGTGAAAATAGGCTGCCTTCATATTATGGTCGTGATCATGGTGGTGGTGCTCTCCATGATGGTGATGATGATCATCATGAAGGATAAAAACAGAAGCTATATTGACGATTAAACCTATAATCGCAACAATAATTGCTTCGTTGAAATGAATAGATTGTGGCTCAACTAATCGGAGAACAGATTCTATTATCATCATTAATGCGACTATTGCTAATGCAATAGCACTAGCAAAACCACCTAAAGAATTTACTTTGCCTGTGCCAAAGCTGAAGTCTTTATTGTTCGCGTGCTTCTTAGCATAAGAGTAAGCAAATAGTGCAATGAGAAATGCGGCAGAGTGAGTGCCCATATGCCAACCGTCAGCCAGAAGTGCCATAGAGCCTGACCAAGTGCCAGCAGCAATTTCAAGCACCATAATAACAGTAGTTAACCAAAAAACTATTTTCACTTTGTTTTCATGGAGCTTACTGTCTACGCCAAAATCATGAGAATGTTCCCATTCAATTCCACTATCGTTTTTCATTAGTTATCCTAAGTTATTGCTGATTTTGTTTAGAAATAGCACTTTAAAAAGCTTTGTTATATACTATACCCTAGTATACTACATTTCAAGTAAGGGAAATTTATGTCACACACCATAGCAGGGAAAAAAAAGCTTCTTAGTCGTGTTAGACGAATAAAAGGTCAATCAATTGCTTTAGAGACAGCTTTAGAAGGAGAACCAAATTGTATGGCGGTTTTACAACAAGTAGCTGCGATTAAAGGTGCGGTTAATGGGCTAATGAAGGAGGTATTAGAAGCTCATTTGAGAGAGCATTTAGGTGGTGAAGATATGACAAAAGATGAACGACTAGAAGAAGTAGAAGATGTTATTTCCATCCTTAAAAGCTACCTAAAGTAGAAAATTTAGTGACATAAATTTAAAAACCGATTGCCTCTCGGTTTTTAATGTGACAATATCACAATACTTAAATAGGGTAGTGAAAAGACTATGCAACTCGGTGAACTAGAAAAACAAGTATTGGAATACCTTTGGAAGGCAAAGCCTGCTGATGCTAAGCAGGTACATAGCTATTTCGAAAAAAATCGAGGCGGCTCTCTTAATACTATTCAAAGCACGTTAGAGCGCTTATTTAAAAAAGACCTGTTAAGTCGGGTAAAGAACGGCCACGCATATCAATATTTCCCTAAAGTTGCTCGCCATGAATTGATCGGCCAATTAATTAAAAGTGTTACTCATGATTTTGTTGTTGAAGATGAAAATAGCGTTGTCGCGGCTTTTTCTTCTATTTCATCTGATCTCGATGAAGACCAGTTAGATAAACTGGAAGCTATGATTGAACAACAACGAAAAAAATTACAAACAAAGGCTGAAAAATGATTTTTGGTCATTGGGCGTTAGCATTTAATTTACTCACGATTGCCGTATTAGCTTTTATCGTTGCCAATAGTCTTGTTTCGCTTGCTTTTTGGTCGGTAAAAAATAAAATTCAACGTTACACTGTGTCTACCCGTAAATCGTTACTCTGGTTATGTGTGCTTTCACCTTGGATTATTGCGCTATCTGTAACGCTGTTATTTAGCCCTCTTTTTCAATCAGGGGCAATGTTTGTATGGCTAACTGAATTAGCTCACTGGCATCATCCTAATATTTATTATTTTTTAAGCTGGCATAGTATTAGTTTACTTCTCTTCATCGGCTTCAGTCTTACTATTGCTGTTCGAAGCCTAGTTGTCGCTTACAAAAATCACTATCAAATAATTTTGTTACGCACTTTAGCGACAAAGAAGAGTGAGAACGTCTTTATAATAGATTCATCAATCCCGACAGCATTTACAGGTGGATTAATTAAACCATCGTGTTTTATATCTACAGGCTTGATGGAGCAACTAGATTCAGATGACATTGAAATAATTATTCAACATGAACTTGCTCATTTACACTATGCTGACCCGCTGAAAAAGTGGGTATTTTCATTATTGTCTTCTTATTTTTCACCTAATGTTAAACAAATATTGAAATCGATGATGGCAATTACCATGGAGCAAGCGGCTGATTCTTTCTTCGTAAAAACTCAACAACAGGCGCACAATGTTGCTAGTACGTTAGTGAGATTTACTAAGTTAGCGGCTAAATATTCCATACATGAACAGTTCAAAAGTGAATTACTCGTTCACTTTTGTCGCCAATCCATTGAACAAAGAGTAGTAGAGTTGCTCAATGAGACTCAACTCAAAGCTTTTCCAATGAAATTGGTTTTACTGACAATAATACTATTAGCCGTCATATCAATGACATCAGTAGATAGCCTCCATCACGCTATTGAAACGCTTTTCGATCATTAAAGCATCATTAAAATAATAATTTAAGGCTTACTCCAAGGTAATAATAATGAAACTATTTACTCAATCATTTACAAATAAAAAACCGACCGCCAATCGGTTTTTATCAAGGTGTCATTTAAAGTTTAGCTTTAAGTTTAGCGCTGCTGTGCTGATGATCACTGCAACCCTCTCAGGTTATGCACACTCAGAAGACAGCCCCCTGAAATCAGTTGACTTAGCTACGGCAATATCTCAAACAATGAATATGCACCCAGAGCTAAAAATATTTGCTAATCAAGCTGATATTTATAAGGGATATGCACAACAAGCAGGTATTCAGGTTAGACCAGAAATTGGACTTACCATTGAGGATGCAATGGGGACGGGTGATCATAGTGGCTTTAAAAGTGCTCAATCTACACTATCGATCTCATGGGTTTTAGATAACTCGCTAGTAAAAAATAGAGTTTCAAATGCTAAGATTCAAGGGGCAACCGTTGCATTCGCGCGAGAAATCAAGGCGCTAGATTTAGCCGCACAAACAGCAAAATATTTTATCCAAGTATTGGTCAATGAAGAGCGACTAAAACTGTCAAAAATGAGCTTAAAGCAAGCGGTTAAATCATTTGAAGCAGTAACTAAACGTGTAAATGCAGGAAAGTCTTCTTTAGTTGATAAACTAAAATCACAAGCTGAAGTCGCTAAACGAGAATTAGTTGTTGAAGACTTAACTCATGAAGTAGATGCCAGTAAATATCAGTTATTAGCGCAGTGGCAAGGACAAGGGCAAAGCGAGCAACATAAAGAAACTAACATCATTGGCTCATTATTATCGTTACCCCACTTACCTTTAACCAATAGCTCCGATGTTGATTCATTATTTACTCATCTAAAACAACTGCCTTCGGTCAGTCTTTTCGCTACAAAACAGCGAATTGCTCAGTCTGAAATTGAACTTGCTCGTATTGAAACTAAACCCCTATGGAAATTTACAACGGGATTAAGACGTTACGAAACAACCGATGATTTTGGTTTAGTCGCTGGAATTTCAATACCTTTTGGTGATAACAATCAAAATCAAGGGAAAATAAATGCGCTACGTGCTTCCCAAAGCGAACTAGAAACAGCGTCACAAGCACTTGTTCATCAATTGAATACACAGTTGTATGTGCTTATTGAACAAATGAAACACAGCCAACATGTCATTGATGCTATGACTAAAAACCTGATACCTGTGCTTGAACAAGCTTTTGTTGAGGCTGAAAAAGCTTACAAGATTGGCCGATATAGCTATACCGAGTGGACCAATACTCAACAAGAATTATTAGATGCACAGTCAGACTTGATTGCTGCTTATCAAAATGCCCATTTAAACAATATTGAAATAGAGCGATTAACGGGTGCATCCCTATTTGCCATTAATAAAAACGCTAATGCACCTTTTAACGCGCATTCTATTGAAAAAAATAACGAGAAATAATCATGAAATCAACATTTAAAATATTAACATTAATAAGCACACTGTGCTTTGTTAGCTTAAGTACAAGTTTCTCTAGCTTTGCTGTTTCAGAGCAAAAGGTAGAAGAAGCCGAGCCAGAGAAAGGGCCGAATCGTGGGCGTATGTTGAAAAAAGATAACTTTGCCATTGAACTCTCTATTTTTGAAACAGGAGTGCCGCCTGAGTTTCGTGTGTGGGCAACTGAGGGTGGAAAAGCTATCGACCCTGCGAAAGTAGAGCTAAATGTAAAATTGACCCGACTAGGCGATGGTATCGATGACATCAATTTTTTTCAAGAAGGCCAGTATCTTCGTGGTGATATGGTTATCTACGAACCTCACTCATTTATTGTCTCTCTAACGGCTAAATATCAGGGCAAAACTTACAGTTGGCAATATGACAATTTTGAAGGTCGAACAAGTATTGATGAGAAAATTGCACAGGCAATGGAAATTAGTACTGAAGTTGTCGGGCCATCAACATTCCATGAAAGCATTGAAGTGTTTGGAAAGTTAACGTTACCAGCCGATGCTACCAGTAATGTTTATGCTCGATTCGATGGCTTGGTTAAAAAAGTTCACGTCAAGCTAGGTGATGTAATTAAGAAAGGTCAATTGTTACTCACGCTGGAAAGTAATGAAAGTTTGCAATCTTATCAGGTAAAATCAGCTCAAAAAGGTATTGTCAGTGCGGTTAACGTGACTTCTGGTGAGCAATCTAAAGGCCGAATATTACTTGCGGTGACTAATGATGAAACCTTAGTTGCTGAGCTAGCCGTTTTTCCTTTGGATTTAGCTAAAGTAGCTATTGGCGCAAAAACAACGCTTAACATTAATGGTGTTGAAGAACAGTACACAACTAGAATTGATAGCCGAGTATTAAAAGTTAGGAATGATCAGGCGAAGCTATTTCGTGTCTTAGTAAACAATAGTGATTCCTTATTATCTGAAGGCTCTTTTGTGACGGCAAAGATTGAAATTGGCTCATTTGACGTAGGGATGGCGGTAAAGCGTAACGGATTGCAGAGCTTTCGTGATTTTACCGTAGTTTATGCCAAGGTTGGCAATGAATATGAAGTAAGAATGCTTGAATTAGGCCGCATAGTGGGTGATGAAATTGAAGTGTTAGGCGGTATATCTGTAGGCACTGAATATGTCACTGAGAATAGCTATATCCTCAAAGCAGATGTTGAAAAATCTGGCGCATCACACGATCACTAAGGGTTTCCCTTTTAATTATAATGGTTAGTAAAAAGGTTTACTCCTTAAAGGAAAGATAATGCTCGAATATTTACTCAGATTTTCTATTCGTAGGAACTCAATTATTATGTTGGCGGTACTCGCCTTCGCTGGATTGGGTCTTTGGAATTTTACCAAGTTGCCGATTGATGCCGTCCCTGATATCACCAACATTCAGGTAATGATCAACACCGAAGCGGCAGGGTATACGCCGCTTGAAGTAGAACAACGGGTTACTTACCCATTAGAAACTGCATTGGCAGGGCTACCAAATTTAGTCAGTACACGCTCTGTTTCACGTTATGGTTTATCGCAAGTCACCGCCATTTTTAGTGATGATACTGATATTTACTTTGCCAGACAATTAGTGAATGAACGCTTAGTCTCAGCAAAGTCAGATTTACCTTTTGGATTAGAGCCAGAGCTTGGACCAATCGCTACGGGGTTAGGTGAAATATTCATGTTTACCGTGGATGCAGAGCCTAATGCCCGTAATGATGAAGGGAAGTTAATAACAGCGACAGATTTAAGAACGGTTCATGATTGGATTATTCGCCCTCAATTAATGCAAGTGGAAGGTGTGGTTGAAGTTAACCCTATTGGTGGTTTTAAACGTGAAATTCTTGTTGCCTTTGAGCCTAAAAAGCTACTGGAATTTGGTCTTAATCAGCAAGACATTATTCAAGCAATCGAAAATAATAATGACAATAAAGGTGCTGGGTTTATAGAAAAAAATGGCGCTCAATGGTTATTACGTATTCCCGGACAGGTAGAAAGTTTAGAGGCTATCGCTAATATTCCTGTTAGGACCACTGAAGGTAGTGTAATTCGAATTTCTGATGTCGCTAAAGTACAAGAAGGAAAAGAATTAAGAACAGGTGCTGCAACCCAAAATGGTAGAGAAGTTGTGATGAGTACCGTTTTCATGCTTATTGGTGAAAACAGTCGAAATGTTGCTAAAGCGGTTGGTATAAAGTTAGACGAAGTTAAAGCGAGTTTACCCATCGGTATTACCGTTACCGCTGTGTATGACCGCACTACCTTAGTTGAAAAGACACTCGATACAGTAAAGATGAACCTCTTTGAAGGGGCGTTATTAGTTATTGTCGTGTTGTTTTTATTGTTAGGCAATATGAGAGCGGCATTACTTACTGCCGCGGTTATCCCATTTGCGATGTTAATGACCGTAACGGGCATGGTACAAGTAGGCGTAAGTGCCAACCTGATGAGTTTAGGGGCGTTAGATTTTGGACTACTCGTTGATGGTGCCATTATCATCGTTGAGAATTGTCTAAGAAAGCTCAGTTCGGCATCGCTCAATGGTCGCACTATGCCTGTTAATGAACGATTAGCACTGGTATATGAAGCGACCAAAGAAGTCATCCGTCCAGCATTATTTGGCGTATTTATTATAACTGCCGTATATTTACCTATTTTTGCACTAACGGGTGTCGAAGGGAAAATGTTTCACCCTATGGCAATAACCGTTGTTATAGCGCTATGTTGTGCAATGTTCTTATCAGTAACTTTTGTTCCGGCAGCTATTGCTATTTTGTTCAAAGGGCCTGTAAAAGAAAAAGAAAATATCATTATAAAATCATCTTTAGCGCTTTATCGTCCTTCTTTAACGTTTGCGCTTAAAGTTCGCTGGTTTGTTGTGGTTTTCGCTGTTGGACTTGTCGGCTTAGCTGGATTTTCTGCCAATAAACTCGGTAGCGAATTTGTGCCAAACCTTGATGAAGGTGATATCGCCATGCATGCCTTGCGTATTCCTGGCACGTCATTATCGCAAGCTGTCGCGTTACAAAAAGTCTTAGAAGAAAAAATCAATCAAATGCCAGAGGTTGAACGTGTCTTTGCAAAAATTGGTACAGCCGATGTTGCAACAGATGCCGTACCACCCAGTGTTGCCGATAATTTTATTATCTTAAAACCTCGTAGCGAATGGCCAAATCCTAACAAACCTAAAGCGCAATTTGTAGAAGAATTAGCAGCTGTAGTAGAGCCTATACCGGGTAATCGATATGAATTCTTACAACCAATACAAATGCGCTTTAATGAGTTGTTATCAGGGGTTCGTGCAGAGTTGGCTATCAAAGTGTTTGGCGATGACTTTGAGACATTAGGTGCGTTAGGAAAGAGCATAAACACAGCTATTATTAATGTTGAGGGAATTGCTGATATTCAAGTAGAGAGAACGACAGGTTTACCTCTAATGACGATTAATCCAAAACTTGCCCAGCTAGCAAAATATGGAATAAGCGTGAAACAACTACAAGATCAACTTTCCACAGCATTAGGTGGCACCATTGCCGGCAAGTTCTATCAAGGCGATCAACGTGCCGACATAGTAGTACGTCTTCCAGAAGCGCTAAGAAGCGATGTTGATGCCTTAGCTTACTTACCCATACAGATGATCGATAACAGTTATGTTCCGTTACAGGAGGTAGCTGAATTGGTATTAGTTGAGGGCGCAAACCAAGTCAATAGAGAAAATGGCAAACGTAGAGTGGTTGTTACCGCTAACGTTCGAGGCAGAGATTTAGGCTCATTTGTTCAGGATATTCAAGCGTCAATTGATGAGTCTGTTGAAATACCTGCGGGTTACTGGATTGAATATGGCGGCACCTACCAAAAGTTACAATCCGCATCAGAGCGCCTAGCTATCGTGGTTCCTATTACGTTAGTGATGATTATTGGTTTGCTCTTCTTGGCTTTAGGCTCATTTAAAGATTCTATGATTATTTTCACGGGTGTACCATTAGCCTTAACCGGGGGCATTTTTGCTTTATTGTTGAGAGATATTCCTTTTTCAATATCAGCCGCTGTTGGTTTTATCGCCTTATCAGGCATCGCAATTTTAAATGGCTTGGTTATGGTCTCATTTATACGAGAACTTAGGCGAGAAGGCGCTGCGTTAGATACGGCTATTATTGAAGGTGCATTGACAAGACTTCGACCTGTGCTAACAACCGCGCTTGTTGCTTCATTAGGTTTTGTGCCTATGGCGCTTAATACAGGTATTGGCTCTGAGGTTCAACGTCCACTAGCAACTGTGGTGATCGGAGGGGTTATTTCATCTACCATTTTAACATTGTTTGTTTTACCTGCTTTGTATCGTTTACTACACAATAGCAAAAAAACTTTCACTAAAACAACTCACCCAAAGGAAACCGTTAATGTCTAATATTTTGCAGCGATATGGCTTGTTGAGTGTTATTGCTTTACTTGCCATATGGTTACCTATTGAGGTCTTTGCTCACGGTGTCGATGAAAGTACGCGAGCATTTTTATTAAAAAACACTGGCGTACAGATTATCCCATTTTTGTATATTGGCGCTAAACATATGGTGACGGGCTACGATCATTTACTGTTCTTAGTGGGCGTGTTGTTCTTTTTGTATAGAAGTCGTGATGTTTTATTGTATGTCAGTATGTTTACCCTAGGACACAGCGTAACCTTATTGTTTGGCGTGATCAGTGACATACAAGTTAATGCTTATTTAATCGATGCCATTATTGGGCTATCAGTGGTTTATAAGGGTTTTGATAATTTAGGTGGCTTTAATCGACTCTTTGGTAAATCACCCAATGCAAAGCTTGCTGTATTAATTTTTGGTCTGTTTCATGGTTTTGGCTTAGCAACCAAGTTACAAGAGTTTCAACTTCCTGATGACGGCTTAATTACTAATTTAATTGCCTTTAATGTTGGGGTTGAGTTAGGACAGTTTACCGCCTTGGCCTTTATTCTTTTAGTGATTAATTTTTGGCGTAAACACAGCAGCTTCAATCGATTTGCGACAAACACGAATTGTTTGTTAATGAGTGCAGGATTTATGTTGGTAGGCTTTCAACTAACAGGTTATTTCATTAACTAAATAGCTAACTTAATCAATTTTACTTAATAAACCTTTACCTATTTTAAGAGATAAAACGATGCAACAAAGCAATCCAAAAAATATGCCAGAAGCTATCACGTTAACGAATGCTGCACTGATCAAATACACGCTGTTCAGCTTAGTATTCGCAGCCGTGACCCTATTTACAATTATATTACCTGCGGAGTACAACATTGATCCAACAGGGTTAGGACATAAACTTGGGCTAACCGTTTTTCACAACATAAAGGCAGAAACGTCTACTCCACTCTCTTCACAGGAAACATCAGAAGAATCAACAGGTGCAACAGAAACAATTGAAGTCATTGTTCCTGCTGGTCGCGGTGTTGAATACAAATTTATCATGGCGCAATACCAAAAGCTTGAATACGAATGGATAACAGATAGTTCAGCATTGTATTTTGATTTACATGGCGAACCAGAAGGCGACACAACGGGCTATTTTGAAAGTTATGCAATAGCAACATTGGATGAAATGAAAGGGAGTTTTACTGTACCATTTACTGGTTCTCATGGTTGGTATTGGAAAAACACCTCTGACTCTCCAGTCACTGTTCAACTTATTGTAAAAGGTGAATACACCAAGCATGGCCTTAAATAATCACCTCAAATAATAGAAAATACACACACTTTGAATTTAATTAAAACAACTGGAGTACCAATATGAAAACGTTAATAGCAGCCTTATTTATTAGCTTGATATTTAGCACTAGTTCAGCATTCGCGCATACTGACCATGGAAAAATAAGCCCTAAAGTAGCAACACAAATTGCAGCTAAAGCTACCCAAAAACTGACTTTTAAAGACTTTGGTTTCAAAGTTGGAAAATTAAGCGAAAGCTGGAATAAATTGACCTCAGAAGATTTCAAACTCCATGCAGCAGAAGCTAACCGTTATATTGTCAGCGCTAACAATAAATCAGAAAATAAAACAATTTATTTTCTGATGACAATGTCAGGCGAAGTATTAAAAGTTAATTCTGAAGCGAAGTTTTAAATCAAATAAGGGGAGAGGTTATCCCCTATATTCAAATTATAATCTATTTTTCAATTACAATATCCGCTTGTTCAGGTGTGTTAGTGAATATTTTGACTTAAAACCAAAATGGTAACTTGTGCATGTTACTGTATTCATTATTTAGATTAAGTAATACAACAACAGTGGGTAGAGAGTAATGTATAAAGACGTTACTTAACGGTTAATCTAAACGAAGATATACAAACAATGTTTTGATCAAAGTGTCATCAGATAACGAATATAATGAACGGATAATTTACTCTTCGGATAAACGTTATAAATAACAATCCTGATAAATATAATCATAGCACTGTAATTATTTTAAATTGAGGGGGATGTAATTATCCTTACAGGTATCGTAAACTCAGCGACGAAAGTATTTTTATCATTTTTGAGTGTAATTGAACCTTTATAGATTTGAGCTATTGTATCTACAATAGACAGGCCAAGTCCGGCACCTTCTGTCGTTCCTTTGCGCCAAAAACGCGTGGTCATCTTGGGAATATCTGCGGATAACACACTGGCACTATTGCTAACATTAATAGTTAAATGATTTTCTGTCGATTGAATTACCATTATTATAGGTGTTTTTTGGATGCTATATTTTAAAGCATTTTCTAGGAGGTTTCGGCAAGAAGTACATTAACTATCAAAGGCTTAATTGTACTAATTAACCCCCTCTTTTTTAATTAAAATGGTGTCTTTAGATAATACTAGAATAATCTTTCCATGTCGCAATGGGGGCGAAAGTACCTTAGAGTATACAGACTAAAAAATGACTTTTAGATTCATAAGATGAACAAAAAAATGCTAAAAATATCTATGTGTATTGTTCGTATCATGTCTTCCAAGAAATAGTGGTAGGTTTCAGAATCAAATACTAGTCATTTTATAGTGTTTTAATAATTACAGTTGTTTGTTTGCATTAATTTTCGTAAAAGTTTAATTTATTTTTAGCGTTTAGATAAATATTAAACAGTGAGATTTAACACATATTTATGGTGCTGGTAGCCAAAATTTCGTTGATAACCATTGTTATATAAGGGATTGGACGTTGTGGTTTTACCCGAGACATTATTATTTTAAGTATAGATAAAATCTCAGCTTGCCACATAATCTCAACTTAAGTTGCAGTGATCACATAATAACGTCGAATTTATCCACTTGTACCAAATAGATGTTCTGGTACAATCAGTTAAAATTTTAAGATTAAGATATTGTGTGGAGCAGTATGGTTATCAAAGCACATAGCCCAGCAGGGTTTGCAGAGCAATATATTGTTGAGTCAATTTGGAACGGTGGTTTTCCACCCGGTTCTATACTTCCGGCTGAACGAGAGTTATCTGAACTCATTGGCGTTACGCGTACAACATTACGTGAAGTTTTACAGCGATTAGCACGTGATGGTTGGTTGACCATTAAGCACGGTAAACCCACCAAAGTGAATAACTTTTGGGAAACTTCTAGTTTAAATATTCTAGAAACACTTGCTCAACTCGATCAAGAAGGCATACCTGATCTGGTTGACAATTTAATGTCAGCTCGGACAAATATCAGTGCCATTTATATTCGTGGCGCCATTAAAAACAATGCTGAAAAAGTGATTGAGCTCATTAAAGCTTATGAAGATGTGGAAGATAACGGAGAAGCCTTTGCCGAATTCGATTACCGATTAAATAAAGAGTTGGTCGTTGCTTCTGGAAATTCTATCTACTTATTAATCTTAAATGGCTTTAGAGGCTTATATTCTCGTCTAGGTACTTTATATTTTTCTCATCCTAAAGGTCGTGAAATTTCTCGAGTCTATTATAAGAAACTCATTGAATTAGCAAGTGAAAATAAATTTGATGAATCTATATTTGCAGTACGTAAATATGGTATTGAGTCAGGTAAGCTTTGGCTAGAACTTAAAGACGATGTACTAAAAGAGTTATCTGAATAAGCTGATATTCCTTATTATAGGCAAGGGTTAACTTGCCTATTCATTCTCTAAAGGACTATTGGGTTCTGGATACTGGGCAATAACTTCTTCTTGACCATTTTCATTATCTTTTACTAAGCGCACGTCAAATTGCCATAACGTAAAAAGATGTTTGATCACTTCATCTTTTGAATCAGCGAGTGGGACTTTTTGGTGTGGTGTATATTTCAGCGTTAACGACCGATCACCGTCAATGTCAGCATTGGTTACTTGAATGTTTACCTCGAGATTACTGAGGTTATACTGCTCAGATAACGCCGCCCTTATTTTTTTATAACCACTTTCATTATGAATAGCCGCTACTTCAATATAACTTTCTTTTTCGTCATCATGTAAATAAAATAATTTGAAGTCACGCATTAACTTAGGTGACAAATACTGACTAATGAAGCTTTCATCCTTAAAGTTTTCCATAGCAAAATGTAAAGTATCCAACCAGTTACTGCCGGCTATTTCTGGAAACCATAGTTTGTCTTCTTCCGTTGGCTGTTCACATATCCTTCTAATATCTATAAACATAGTAAACCCTAAAGCATAGGGGTTAATGCCAGAATAATAACGACTGTTGTAATCGGGCTGAGCGACAACGTTGGTGTGGTTATGTAAAAACTCCATCATGAATTTATCAGTGACTAAACCCTCATCATATAAATGGTTCAAAATGGTATAATGCCAAAAACATGCCCAACCTTCGTTCATTACCTGGGTTTGCTTTTGCGGATAGAAGTATTGCGAAACTTTACGCACGATACGCACTATCTCTCTTTGCCATGGTTTCAGTAAAGGAGCATTTTTTTCAATAAAATATAAAATATTTTCTTGAGGCTCACTTGGAAAAGTTGCTTTTGTTTGGTTAGTTTTATCATTGTTTTTAGGTACTGTTCGCCACAAAGTGTTGACCTGTGATTGCAGGTATTCTTCACGATCTTTTTGACGTTGTAACTCTTCTTCTAATGATATTTTTTGTGGTCGTTTATAACGATCTACACCATGGTTCATTAAGGCATGGCAAGCATCTAAGCAAGATTCAACGTCACTAATACCAAATTTTTGTTCACATTCGCTAATATAATTTTTAGCAAACAATAAATAGTCAATAATTGAGCTAGCATCTGTCCAAGATTTGAATAAGTAATTACCTTTGAAAAAAGAATTATGCCCGTAACAAGCATGTGCCATAACTAATGCCTGCATGGTCATTGAATTTTCCTCCATTAAATATGAAATACAAGGATCAGAATTGATCACTATTTCATAAGCTAATCCCATTTGACCACGTTTATAGTTTTGTTCGGTTTGAATAAATTTTTTGCCAAAAGTCCAATGGTTATAACCAATAGGCATACCGACACTGGCATAGGCGTCCATCATTTGTTCAGCGGTTATCACTTCTATTTGATTGGGGTAAGTTGCTAATCGATAATGTTTTGCCACCCGAGCAATTTCAGTTTGATATTGATTAAGTAAATCAAAGTTCCAGTCACCTTGATCGCTTAACGGTTTACATTTAGCCATTGTCCTCCTCCTTTTCTGTTACTTATTTACGCTGCTTTATTATTATTTTTTTTGAAAAGTTCTCTGAAAACAGGGTAGATATCTTCAACAGTTTTAATATGTTGAATGGCGAAGTGTTCAGTATAAGCGGCAATTTCTTGATACTGCTGCCAGAGCGTTTGATGTGGTCGTTGTGTTATTTCGATATAGCTAAAGTAGCGTGCTCTGGGCAAAATACTTTCAGTTAATAACTGCTTACAACGAGGAGAGTCATCGGCCCAGTTATCACCGTCGGAGGCCTGTGCAGCGTAAATATTCCATCCGCTAGCTTGGTAGCGTTCATTCATTATATTAACCATCAAATCTAATGCGCTTGAAGCTATGGTGCCGCCAGTTTCTTGCGAATAGAAAAATTCTTCCTCATCAACTTCTTTTGCTTGCGTGTGATGTCGTATATAGACCACGTCGATAGTTTTATAAGTACGAGTAAGAAACAAATACAATAATATATAAAAACGTTTGGCAATATCTTTCGTGGCTTGATCCATCGAGCCTGAAACATCCATTAAGCAAAACATCACCGCCTTTGATGTTGGAATAGCTTGTTTTGTATAGTTTCTAAAGCGCAAATCAAAGGTATCAATGAAAGGGACTTTACTTATTTTACTTTTAAGAATATCAATTTCAGCAGTTAATTTTTTAATTTCTTGAATATGGTCGTACTTATCGGCTATTAACGCCGCTAATTCGAGCTCAAGTATTGTTAACTTTTTACGTTTGCTTGACGTCATGGCAATACGCCTAGCGATTGAGCCCTGTAAAGACTTTACAATGTCTATATTAGAAGCGACACCTTCAGCACAATAACCTGAGCGCACTGTCTTATAATCAATTAATTTATCTAATTGATTTTTTTCTAAATTGGGCAACTCAAGATCTTCAAAGAGTAAATTTAAATATTCATCTTTAGAAATCGAAAATACAAAATCGTCATCTCCCTCGCCAGAGTCACTGGCATTACCTTGCCCACCGCCTTGACCTTGCTGCTGTGGCGGACGTTTTATACGGTCGCCGGTGGAAAATTGATCGTTTCCTGGATGAACTCTGTCTTTAATGCCACCTTTACCTTGATGAAAAACAGGCTCAGATAAATCTTTTTTAGTGATGGTAATATTCTCGCCGCGTTCAACATCAGTAACACCACGTCTATTAATAGCTTGCTCAACTGATTTTTTTATTTGCCGCTTGTAACGTCGAATAAAACGTTGACGATTAACCGTGCTTTTGTTTTTGCTGTTTAAACGTCGATCAATAAAATTTGTCATGGTTTCCTCCTTACTTCATTGGCATGGTTATATATAAACAATAAAGTACAACTTAAGAAGATTTTCTCACCCGTAAATACCACTCAGATAATAACCGCACTTGTTTTTTTGTATAGCCTTTACTCATCATACGCTCGATAAAGTCATCATGTTTTTGTTGGTCGTCATTCGAGGTTTTAGTATTAAATGAAATAACAGGCAATAAATCTTCAGTGTTAGAGAACATTTTTTTCTCAATTACCGTGCGTAGTTTTTCGTAACTTGTCCAGTTTGGGTTTTTGCCATTGTTATTTGCTTTAGCTCGCAGCACAAAATTGACAATTTCATTTCGAAAATCTTTAGGGTTGCTAATACCAGCGGGTTTTTCAATTTTTTCTAATTCATTATTTAAGGCCTCTCGATCAAATAGTTGCCCTGTTTCTGCATCACGATATTCTTGGTCTTGTATCCAAAAATCGGCATAAGTAACATAGCGATCAAAAATGTTTTGTCCATATTCGGAATAAGACTCTAGATAAGCTGTTTGAATTTCCTTTCCAATAAATTCTATATATTGAGCAGATAAATAACCCTTGATGAACTCTACATAACGTTCGGCGGTTTCTTTAGGTAATTGTTCACGTTCAATTTGTTGTTCAAGCACATAAAATAGATGGACAGGATTTGCGGCAACTTCTAGATGATCGAAATTAAAAACGCGTGATAATATTTTAAAAGCAAAACGTGTTGAAAGCCCTGACATACCTTCATCTACACCGGCATAGTCACGATATTCTTGATACGATTTTGCTTTTGGATCGGTATCTTTTAAGCTTTCGCCGTCGTAAACACGCATTTTAGAATAAATACTTGAATTCTCCGGATCTTTTAAACGTGATAGTACCGAAAATTGCGCTAAGGTTTCTAGGGTATCAGGCGCACAATGAGCATTTTTCAACTCACTATTTTCAAGTAACTTTTGATAAATTTTGACCTCTTCTGAGACCCGCATGCAGTAAGGAACCTTAACAATATAAACTCGGTCTAAAAAGGCTTCGTTGTTTTTGTTATTCCTAAAGGTTTGCCATTCGGACTCATTAGAATGTGCCAGTAAAATACCTTTAAAAGGCAGGGCTGATAAACCTTCTGTTGGATTATAATTACCTTCTTGCGTCGCTGTTAATAAAGGATGCAATACTTTAATGGGGGCTTTAAACATTTCGACAAATTCCATCATGCCTTGATTTGCGCGACACAATGCTCCTGAATAACTATAGGCATCAGGGTCATTTTGGGCAAAATGTTCTAATTGTCTAATATCAACTTTACCCACTAAAGCTGAAATATCTTGATTGTTATCGTCACCGGGCTCTGTTTTTGCAATGGCTATTTGATCGAGAATTGAAGGATATAACTTAACCACTTCAAACTTGGCAATGTCGCCTTGATATTCATGCAGTCTTTTAACCACCCAAGGTGACATGATGGTATTTAAGAACCGCTCTGGAATTTTATACTCTTTCTTTAATATTTTTCCATCAGCGTCGGCATCAAACAAACAAAAAGGATGGTCGTTTACCGGGCTTCTCACCCCGTTGGCACTAAGCACATAAATAGGCTCTTGCTGCATTAAGGCTTTTAATTTTTCAGCTAATGATGATTTACCGCCACCGACGGGGCCCAATAAATAGAGAATTTGTTTTTGTTCTTCTAGCCCTTGAGAGGCATGCTTTAGGTAGGCAACAATTTGTTCTATTGCTTCCTCCATACCATAAAATTCTTTAAAAGCTGGATAGCGTGCTATAACACGATTAGAAAAAATACGGCTTAAAGTGGGTTCGTTTGAGGTGTCGATCATTTCGGGCTCGCCGATGGCAAGTAATAATCGTTCAGCAGCACTAGCGTAAGCAAGCTTGTCATTTTGACAAATACTGAGAAATTCTTGAATACTAAAGTTTTCTTCTTTAGCTTCATCGTAACGTAATTGATAATGCTGAAAAATACTCATAACTGCCTCCATAAGGAAAAAAAATTGCAGATGAGTAAAACTTACCGTAGTAAAAAGTCGATATTGTTTAACTCATACAAATAAGACCGAGAAACTATCGATATTCGTTCCAATAAAACGTTCAACTTTAACTTGAAACGAGTACGTCTATTGTTAAGTTTAGACGTTATTTTTTAAGGGAGGGGTTAATTAAGGTACTAGTTACGAAAAACTATTGGGAAAAAAATCTTTATTACTGATAATTAAAGAAAAAGCATTCAAATTTTAAGTATAAAAAAACCAGAGTCTAAACTCTGGTTTTTAAAGATACATTAATAATTATTTATTAATGAGTAAAAGTTAAGCGAAATTTGCCGCAGCAAAATCCCAGTTAGCTAATGCCCAAAAGCCAGCCATGTAGCTTGGACGAAGATTACGGTAATCAATGTAGTAAGCATGTTCCCATAAATCTACTGTTAATAACGGTGTAACGCTATCATCAGTTAATGGTGTTGCAGCATTTGAAGTGTTTACGATAGCAAGGCTACCATCTGCTTTTTTCACTAACCATGTCCAGCTTGAACCAAAGTTGTTGATTGCACTTTCAGTAAATTTCGTTTTAAATTCAGCGAAAGAACCAAAGCTTGCATTGATTGCATCAGCTAAAGCGCCTGTTGGTTCGCCGCCGCCGTTAGGGCTTAAGCTGTTCCAGTAGAACGTGTGATTCCAAATTTGTGCTGCATTATTGAAAATGCCTGCTGATGAAGTTTTTACGATGTCTTCTAAAGACTTACCTTCAAAATCAGTACCTTCAATTAATCCATTAAGCTTTACAACATAAGTGTTGTGATGCTTACCGTAGTGAAACTCAAGTGTTTCAGCTGAAATATGTGGTACAAGTGCATCTTGTGCATAAGGTAATGCGGGTAATTCAATAGCCATTAGTTTCTCCAGAAATGGGTTATACAAATTTATTTTTGCGCAAAAATAAAGAAGTTGTGTGCTTTTATTTAAAAACGAGTTAAAACCTAGTAAACTAGTCAAGTATTATTAAAGCTTGACTAGTGTACCCATTTATATAGGTTTTGCCAGTGTAAATATCAAGCCTGTTATTGTTTATTCGACTAAATAAGTGCTTTTTAGTCTTTATTACCTTGATTATTTTAGTGGCAGACTCCATTAATCAAAGTAATAAACATTAAATTTTATATTGTAAAGATCGAGGTTTTATCGGTCTTAATTAGAGGTATCCCATGGAAACTATTGAACGTATCAAAGAACAACTTTCTGAAAACACTATTTTGCTTTATATGAAAGGTTCTCCTAAATTGCCTAGCTGTGGCTTTTCTTCACAAGCATCACAAGCACTAATGCAGTGTGGTGAAAAATTTGCTTATGTTGATATTTTACAAAACCCAGATATTCGTGCTGAATTACCTAAATATGCTGATTGGCCGACATTTCCACAATTATGGGTTGACGGTGAATTAGTCGGTGGTTGTGACATTATTATGGAAATGTTCCAACAAGGTGAATTACAAACCTTAATCAAAGAAGCTGCAGAAAAAAATAATTCTGAAGAAAAAGCTTAATAACATTTTAGAAATTGACGTTACTTATCTTTCTTATCAAAAGAGATGAAAATAAGTTGAAAATCACCTTATCGTCTCAATAATAGGTGTACGTCAGTTTTATGATTTAAATCAATTTAATAAATATATCGGAGAAAAGAATGAGTGTATTAGTTGGTCGTGCAGCACCAGATTTTACTGCAGCAGCAGTTTTAGGTAGTGGCGAAATTGTTGATAGCTTTACGTTATCGACAGCAATCAAAGGTAAAAAAGCGG
Organism: Colwellia hornerae; assembly: GCF_007954355.1. GTDB lineage: Bacteria > Pseudomonadota > Gammaproteobacteria > Enterobacterales > Alteromonadaceae > Colwellia_A > Colwellia_A hornerae. The sequence goes on along the minus strand of NZ_VOLR01000010.1, from coordinate 35,119 downwards.
TAGTATTTTTCTACCCTCTAGATTTTACTTTTGTTTGTCCGTCTGAGTTATTAGCTTTTGATCACCGTATGGAAGAATTCAAAAACCGTGGTGTTGAAGTTATTGGTGTTTCTATCGATTCACAGTTTTCACATAACGCATGGCGTAACACTCCAGTAAACGAAGGTGGTATTGGTCCAGTACAATATACTTTAGTTGCTGATACAAAACATGAAATTTGTAAAGCATACGATGTTGAACATCCTGAAGCAGGTGTTGCATTTCGTGGTTCTTTCTTAATTGATGAAGAAGGCAATGTACGTCATCAAGTGATTAACGATTTACCATTAGGTCGTGACGTTGACGAAATGATCCGCATGGTTGACGCATTACAATTCCACCAAGAGCACGGCGAAGTTTGTCCTGCTGGCTGGAACAAAGGTGATAAAGGTATGACAGCTTCTCCAGAAGGTGTTGCATCTTACTTAGCTGATAATGCAGACAAACTTTAAGATAATGATTTAGGCTTTAGTTAGTCTATAGTCGTTTTTGAAAGTAATCAAAAAACCGCTTAATTGCGGTTTTTTTATGTTCAGGAAGAACAGTATGTCACGTTGCCATGGATGGCAAAGAGTGACGATGTTCAGGAAGAACAGTATGTCACGTTGTCATGGATAGCAAAGAGTGACGATGTTCAGGAAGAACAGTATGTCACGTTGCCATGGATGGCAAAGAGTGACGATGTTCAGGAAGAACAGTATGTCACGTTGCCATGGATGGCAAAGAGTGACGATGTTCAGGAAGAACAGTATGTCACGTTGCCATGGATGGCAAAGAGTGACGATGTTCAGGAAGAACAGTATGTCACGTTGCCATGGATGGCAAAGAGTGACGATGTTCAGGAAGAACAGTATGTCACGTTGCCATGGATGGCAAAGAGTGACGATGTTCAGGAAGAACAGTATGTCACGTTGTCATGGATAGCAAAGAGTGACGATGTTCAAGATTTTATCCCGTCATGTTGAATTCATTTCAGTATCTAAACCACTGGATCCTAAAAGAATTCAGGATAACAGCGTGTTATTCCAAACTTTATTCAGTATCACGGAGTCTTTATTGAAGAGGCTAAAGAATATAAAGTGATGGCGTTTAAAATTAAGTTAATCAAAAATTGAAAAGCAATCTACACTTAATTCATCATCTTCTTGGTTTTTGGAATTGTTTTGTTTGTACCTAAGGCGCTTTATGAGAACTTACCGTTCGGGTATTTTATTGTTAGTGGTTATTTACTTACCTTTAATATGACATGGCCTATGCTTATTTCAGCGGGACTATTTTATAGTGCCGGTTGCGTTACGTTAGTCACGCGTTCAGCTAATCGAAGATTAGATAAACAAAAACAGCTCGGCATAACAAATAAATTACCTGAGCTGCTCTATGAATACTTACCCTTTATTTATGGTGCTATCGGGGTTTTTACCTTGGTGATCACAAAAAACTCACTTTTTCAATTTTGTGCGTTTACTTTGATTGTTTTAGCGCTAAGAAATTTATTATGCCGTCACAATAACCGTAATAGTTCCGCTAAATTATTTTAATCGCTTGCCGGTGAATCATTATCTTGTTGTTCTTCATCGGCTATTGCTAGCGGCCAACCACCCATTTTTTGCCATTTGTTGACAATAAAACAAAAAAGTTCAGCGGTTTTTTCTGTATCGTAAAGTGCTGAATGTGCTTCACTATTATTAAAGTCTAAGCCTGCCGCTAAACAGGCTTTTGCCAGTACGGTTTGTCCAAGCGCTAAACCCGATAATGTCGTGGTATCAAAGCTAACAAAAGGATGAAAAGGTGAGCGTTTTATTGAACATCGCTCTACAGCAGCATTAACAAAACCTAAATCAAAAGCAGCATTATGAGCGACCATCACCGCACGTTGGCAGCCAGCAAGCTTCATTTTTTTTCGAATTAATTTAAAGATCTCTGTTAATGCTTTGTTTTCGTCGACAGCGCCACGTAATGGGTTTGTTGGGTCTATACCGGTAAACTCTAACGCCGCTTGCTCTAAGTTAGCGCCTTCAAAAGGTTCAACGTTAAAGTGAATAGTTTCATCAAGTGAAAATTGCCCGGTGCTTTCATCTAGTGATAAAGTCGTTGCTGCTATTTCCAATAAAGCATCAGTTTGCGCATTAAAACCTGCTGTTTCAACATCGATGACCACTGGAAAGTAACCTCTGAAGCGCTGTGCAAAAGCACTTTTAGTATTTTTATCAGCAGAACTCTTATTTTTAGTCTCAGGGTTTATACTCATGTTTACATCTTTTATTAGTTAGCATTCAATTTCAAGGAGTAAATTATCGCAGAAAAAAAATGGAAACTCTATGCGAACCCTATGATGAAGCTTGAAAGTTATGAAAATATTGCTGATTACTGCTAAAGTTATAAAATATTGGGTCGATAATAGATACGTGGCAGGATAAAAGATAAATATTTTATGAAAAAAACTATCATTACATTATTATTATGCGTATTTGTTAGTCAAGCCAATGCTGGTATTCGTCAGTATGGTGCTGACTTAGAACATGCTAATTGGCAGTTAACTAATAACTCTAGGTTAGAGTGCACCTTATCGCACCAAATACCTAATTATGGTGAAGCAAAATTCTATAGTACAGCAAGCCGTAAAATGAATATGGAATTTGAACTCGATATGATGAGGCTACCCGATACTTATTCATTAGCTGAAGTTCGCTCGGTTGCGCCTAATTGGCGTCCAGGGAAAAATGGTCGAACTATTGCCAATATGAAACTGCATAAGCAGTTTGCTCCAAGCCTACCGAAAAAGGTTGCTTGGAATATGCTCAATGAATTAGAGCAGGGCATGAACCCCACTTTTTACTATAACGACTGGTACAGTGATAACGATCTTATTTCTGTTGGTATTTCAACCGCTAAGTTTAACCGTGCTTATCAAGAATTCATTGGTTGTGTCGGTAACTTACTTAATTACAATTTTGATGATATTTCTTACACGGTATTAAATTATCAATTTGGTGGTGACAGTTTAACTAAATCATCTAAAAAGCGTTTAACGATGATCGCAGAGTACCTTACCTTAGATCAAAATTTAGCGTTGGTGCTTATTGATGGTTATACCGACAGTTATGGTGGCAGAAACGATAATTTGAAAATATCGAACCGCCGAGCAAACACGATTCGCGAGCATTTTGTTAAAAGTGGTATTGATCCTAGTCGAATTGAAGCAAAAGGTTATGGCGAAAAGCGTCATATTGCTGCTAACAATACCGTTATTGGTCGTGCACAAAACAGACGTGTTGTTATTAGAATGGAACAACCGTAAAGACGAATGTACTGTAAAAAAATTATTTTATAAAGAATCAGTTGAATAGGCTGGTAGGTTATTTTAATCTATCAGCCTATTTTTTTATTGGATCTTCCATAATGCGACCATTGTTTAAGTCTTTATTTGCACTATTGGTTTTATCGAGCTTTACAAGTTTGGCAAAAACCAATGATGCTTACACCTATGCTAATTACGACCAAGTAAAAACAACCCACATTTATTTAGATCTAGCGGTTAATTTTGATGAAAAATCACTCGTTGGTTTTGCAGAATTATCGTTAGAGTGGTTAAGTAAAACTTCGCAGCCGATTATTCTCGATACCCGAGATTTAATCATCGACCGTGTTATGGCTCAAACTGAAGCAGGACAATGGCGTGGGGTAAGTTTCTCACTTGCTAATCGTGATAACGTTTTAGGTTCTAAACTCACCATTAATAATACTTTTAAAGCACAAAAAATTCGTGTTTATTATCAATCCACCGAACAAGCATCAGGTTTGCAATGGTTGTCAGCTGAACAAACTGCAGGTAAAAAGCATCCTTTCTTATTCAGTCAAAATCAAGCGATTCACGCACGTTCATGGATACCAGTGCAAGACACACCCAGTGTTCGCGTAACCTATACCGCTCGTATTACCACACCTGATAATTTATTAGCGGTCATGAGCGCGAATAACGAACCTGATACCGCTCGTGATGGCGATTACTTTTTTAGTATGCCGCAGGCTATCCCTCCGTATTTGATTGCAATTAGTGTTGGCGATCTAGAATTTAAAGCGATGAGCAAGCAAACCGGCATTTATGCTGAAGCGAGCATTTTAGATGCAGCGGTTAGCGAATTTGATGATACACAAGCGATGATTGACGAGTCAGAAAAAATCTTTGGTCCTTATCGTTGGGGTCGTTATGACTTACTTATATTACCGCCTAGCTTTCCCTTTGGTGGCATGGAAAATCCACGTTTGTCTTTTATTACCCCAACAGTTATTGCCGGTGATAAAAGTTTAGTCAATTTAATTGCTCATGAACTCGCTCATTCTTGGTCGGGTAATTTAGTGACCAATGAAAGCTGGCGCGACTTATGGTTAAACGAAGGTTTTACCAGTTATGTTGAAAATCGCATTATGGAAGCAGTATTTGGTGAAGACCGAGCGGTTATGGAGCAAGCGCTTGGCGCACAAAGTTTAAATTACGAAATTGCTGAATTAGCACCAGGTGATACTCAACTTTATATCGACCTTAAAGGGCGTGATCCTGATGACGCCTTCTCAGGTGTTCCTTATGTAAAAGGTCAGCTATTTTTAATGTTTTTAGAAGCTAAATTTGGTCGCGATAAGTTTGACACTTTTATTTTAGATTACTTTAACAGCCATGCCTTTGAAAGCTTAGGTACTGCTAATTTTGTTATTTATTTGAAAACGCATCTTACCGATAAATATCCAAATATTGTTAGTGATAAAGAAGTCAATGAATGGATTTATGAACAAGGGCTACCTAGCTATGCACCGCAGCCTACATCAAGTGCATTTACCACTATCGATGGTCAAATTAATAGTCTGTTAGGTGATAAAATAACTTTAGCGCAATTGCCAACCAAAGCATGGACATTGCATGAGTGGTTGCACTTTATTAATAACTTACCGGTAACACTTCCAACGGAGCGGATGAGCGCACTCGATAAAGCGTTTAACTTAACCGCTAGTACTAATGCTGAAATTGCCCATGCATGGTACTTATTAGCATTAAGAACAGGTTACGATACGGTTTATCCTGCGATGTCTAAATATCTGATTTCAATTGGTCGTCGTAAGTTAATTGTACCACTATATAAAGCGTTAGCTGAAACGCCAGCAGGTAAAGCTTGGGCACTTGATGTCTATGAAAAAGCCCGGCCTGGCTATCATGGTTTAGCGCAAGGGACTATTGATGGAGTCTTAAAAGCTAAATAATTTCAGATAAAATGATAAAATAAAAACGCCACGTTAACATTAATTAACGTGGCGTTTTCTTTAAGTAACTTAATTGCGTTTACATTATTTACTGTTGTTTTCTTCTACAATCACATCGACTTGTCGCAAGCGATTTTGCTGTGAAATAACGACCCGAATACTATGCAGCTCTTGGTTAAATGTTATCGTTAAACGGCCACGTTTTCTCTCTTGGTTTAGCGGTTGTCCATATTCTTTTTGATAAAAATTGATCACTTCTGCTTCGCTGCTTTTTGTAAAGTAGTTTATAACTGCAGGTGTTTCATGGGTAAATTCGGCAAAAACTCGCGCATCACTCATGGTCGCTATGGTTACCATAGCGTTTTCTTCTGCCATGGCGAGATTAATGTTTACTAATGTAAAAGCGACCAATAGTGTTTTCAATGAACAAGCTAATTGACTTGATAAATTTACGGTACGTAGGTTAAGCATAATATTTGATCCTTTAACTGACTTAGCTAAATCTAGTGTGTTGTAAGGTGATTTTCAAGAATATTGTTAATAATCTAACAATTTACGTTATATAAAGTATTGTTTAAATAACAAATTATAATAGCGGTAATAAGCATCTAATCGTATAAATAACGCTAACTAGCTGATTAATAATTAATTAACATGAACGGTCAACAAAATCGTCTTAGTAATGACTTAGCTGTCGACAAAGTCATCTCTGTAATGATCAACCCATAAAGCCGTTGCACCACATATCGCGACGGGCATCACCACTAGATTAACAATTGGGATCATTGAAAATATTGCTGTGGTGATACCAAAGCTATAACTTAACCCTTGCTTTTTTTTCAACGCGTAACGCATTTCATTAAAGTCAATTTTATGATTGTCAAACGGATAGTCTTTATATTGAACAGCCATCATCCAAGCTAAAAATAAAAACCACAATATTTGTCCTATAATCGGCAGTATCCAATAAAGGATAAAAAAACCAATAGCCCGTGGTAGATAATAACGTAATTTACACCATTCTCTTGATAATGTCCTTGGTACATCTTTTATAATATCGAGGGTCGATGTGTCTGGTATTGTTTTACCACAGAGCAACAATTCCATTTTTTCTGCTAACAAACCATTAAAAGGCGCAGCAATCCAGTTGGCGACCGAGCTAAATATAAAAGAGAACATCACTAGCAAAAACAGTAAAGCGACCGGCCATAAAAAAGTACTTAACCAAGACAGCCAATCAGGAAGCCAGTTATCGAGCATAGTCATATAGGTATCAAGTTCTAAAAATAGCGCATAAAAGGCAACGCTAAATAACACTAAATTAACCAGTAGTGGTATAAATACAAAGCGACGAATACCTTTTTCTCTGATTAATTCAAAGCCTTTAATAAAATACCCAGCACCACTGTTAGCTAACGGTTGATTAATAATTGTATTCATTGATTGATTTTTATCCTTACATGCTGTTTTAACTGTGATTATAAAATAAATTGATAAATTGAACAGATGTTTCATGTTACAAAATATAGATAACTCTGCTAAAATTTTATTGTTGAGCATTATAAAAGTATAACAATAAAAGGTTTCTGTGTTTTATGCGTTTAAAGCATATAAAACTTGCTGGTTTTAAATCGTTTGTTGACCCGACCAAAGTGCCATTCGAACAAAGAATGACAGCTATTGTTGGGCCAAACGGTTGTGGAAAATCTAATATTATTGACGCTGTTCGTTGGGTACTTGGTGAAAGTTCAGCGAAGAACTTGCGTGGCGATGCCATGACAGACGTTATTTTTAATGGCGCTGCAACACGAAAACCCGTTGGACAAGCATCAGTTGAATTGTTATTTGATAATATTGATGGTCGTATTCAAGGTAATATGGCCGATCGTAACCAAGTCTCCATTCGACGTGTTATTAATCGCGATAGTCAAAATACTTATTATTTAAACGGCAGTAAATGCCGCCGTCGAGATATCACTGATATTTTCCTTGGTACCGGTCTTGGTCCTCGCAGTTATGCGATTATTGAACAAGGTACGATCTCAAAACTTATTGAATCTAAGCCGCAAGAGTTACGTGTTTTTATTGAAGAAGCCGCGGGTATTTCTAAATATAAAGAACGCCGCAGAGACACTGAAAATAGAATTAGACACACCCGTGAAAACCTTGAACGCTTAAACGATATTCGTGTAGAGCTTGGTTTGCAAATCGACAAATTACACCAGCAAGCAGAAGCCGCTAAACGTTTTAAAACCTTAAAAACTAGAGAGCGTAAATATAGAGCTGAGTTGACTGTTTTAAAATGGCAAAAATTTGACCAACAAGCTAACGAACAAAAACAACAAGTAAGCCAATTCCAAACTGAAATTGAAGCCTTGATTGTCGAACAGAAAAAAATCGACATTCAGTTGTTTGATGCTAAACAAAAAGTGACCATAGGCGGTGAGTCTAGCGGTGAGCTACATCAGAAAAAATTATTATTAAGTAATGATATCGCTCGCGCAGAGCAAAACATTAAACATTTAAAGCAACAAAAACAGAAAGCCCAGCACGATAACAGTGTTACCCAGCAACAGTTGATTAATGCCCAACAACTGGTGCTAGCTGAGCAAAAACAGCTCCAAAATAGTACCTTAAAAATTACCGAGCACGTACCTGAACTTGAACTAATAGAGCAGCAATTACTTGAAAGCCAAGTTCAGTTAGAGGGCTATATTGAACAGCAACGCAATGAACATCAACAATGGCAAATCTTGCAACGCCAACACCAAGATACAAGTGATGATCACCTGAGAGTTAACCAGAAAATATCTCAGTTAAGCGAGCAGATAAGTCATCAGCAGCAACGACAGCAGTCGTTAACGCATTTATTAGCGAGTTTAACGGACGAAAGCTTAACTGAAAATGTCGAGAGTACTGCAGACCTGCAAATTAAGCTAGTCAAGCAAGAGAAACAACAGCAGACTTTGCTAAAGCAATATAACGATAATGAATCAAACCAACTAGCACTTACTGCAAAAATTAGCATTTTCTCGCAGCAGCAAGCACAGCACAGCGGTGAAATAGCAGCATTAAAGCTTTATTTAAAACAATTACAGATACAGCAAAATCAACAAGCAGATTGGCGTATTAAGCAAAAAGAGTGGTTAAGTGCGCGCGGGCAAAAGGTACTTGGTGCAGTTTATCAATTTTTAACCGTGGAAACTGCTTGGCAGGCAAGTGTCGAGCTAGTCTTAGATCATTGGTTACAAGGCGAATTGGTTGAACACTTTCCAACAGAAGTCACTATTGAACCGCTATTCTTAGTACTTGAACAGCAAAGAAACAACAGTAGCGTGACTCGTTCAGTGCAAGAAAAAACAGGTACCTTAGCTGAAAAAGTTAAAGGTTTACCCGCTATAACGGCCTTTCTAAATAATATTTTGATTGCCGATGATTATCAACAAGCACAACAGCTGATGTTAACGCTTACTGAGTACCAGTCTGTTATTTGTAAAGATGGTACTTGGCTAAGCCAGTATTTCTTGCGAAAAGGTAGTGCTGAAAATTTTAATGCCTTGCTGCAGTTAACTGATAATATTAGCCATACCTCAGAAAAAATCACCGAGTTGCAAGTCAGTATTGACGATGACCACGTTAAAGAAAGTCAGCTAATTAAAGGCAAAGAACAATTTGTTAGTGACGCTAAGATACTTAAAACAACAATCGAACAATCGACTCATCAAGCTCAGGCTTTACAGCAAAAAATTGCTTTGGCTAAACAAGCAGCAGAGCAACGTGATAAACAAAGTAGCCTTTATCAGCAAGAACTAACAACGCTAGAAAGTTTACTTATTCAAAACAAAAAATTATTATCACTGCAAGAAGCTGGGCTTACAAAATTACCAAAACATGATGCCGATCAGCTTATGAATATCAGTAGTGCACAAGAGAGTTTACAAAGAAAAATTCAAGACAGCCAAGAAAGTAGCCAAAGGTTTCATCAACAAAAACATCAGCAAGCGTTGATGATTGAAAAGTTGAACTATGAGCAAGCACAAGGCCAATTATCATTGGTTCGCGCGCAAGAAAGCATTCAACAACTTACCAAACAACAACGCATGCATCAAAAAATTGTTGAAGATTGTGCTTCTCCATTACAAGTTGATGAGCAAAAGTTACAAGCATGGTTAATAGATGTTGCGGAACTTGATGGAAGAATAGCAAAAATCCAACATGATACAACAGACTCTAAAACATTGATTAATGACGCAGAATCAAAAGTTCAGCAACTAACTAGGAATATTAACAGTAAGAAAGAGCAAATTAATGCCGTTCATTTGACGGCAGAAAGTTATCGCCTGCGTGCTGATGCGGCACTCGAACAACTTAATGAAATGCAACAGAACTTGTTGGCCGTACAATCTGCGATGCCAGAACAGGCAAAAGAGCCTTTATGGCAAGCTCATATTGTCAATTTAGGTAAAGATATTAATCGTTTAGGCGCAATAAACCTTGCCGCTATTAATGAGTATCAAATACAATTCGAACGAAAGACCTATCTTGATCAACAAGATGAAGATTTAACCCAAGCCATTAATACGTTAGAATTAGCTATTGCTAAGATAGATAAAGAAAGCCGCCACAAATTTAAGAATACCTTTGAAAAGATTAATAGTGATCTTAAAGCATTATTTCCTAAGGTTTTTGGTGGTGGTAGTGCTTATTTAGCCTTAACAGATGATGATATGCTTGAAACGGGTGTTACTATTATGGCAAGACCGCCAGGTAAAAAAAATAGTACGATTCACTTATTATCTGGTGGCGAAAAAGCGCTGACCGCATTATCATTAGTGTTCGCGATCTTTAGGTTAAATCCTGCACCATTTTGTATGCTTGATGAAGTCGATGCGCCACTTGATGATGCTAACGTTAGCCGTTTTTGTAACTTGGTACGAGAGATGTCGCAAACTGTGCAGTTTATTTATATCAGTCATAACAAAATAGCGATGGAAATGGCGAGTCAGTTAACCGGTGTTACTATGTTTGAACCGGGCGTATCAAAAATGGTAGCTGTAGATATTGATGAAGCAATCGCTATGGCTGAATTAGAATAAGTACAAAATTAAGTAAAGCTAAACCAAGCTGAAAATAGAATAATAAAAGGCTATCCGATGGAATATAATTTCAGAACTGCATTGATTATTATCAGTGCTGTGGTGATCACGGCAATATTTGTTCATGGTTTTTGGACCATAAGAAAAAATAAAAACCCGTATAAGCTCAAAGCAAAAGCTGAAAAAATTGCACCTAATAATCGAGGTTTTGACGGTTCAGGTTTTGATCAAGATGGTGTTAGTAAACCAAGAGTGGTCGATAATTCACTTGGCGATGAAGCATATGGGCAAGAGATGCCGATGCCAACCACTGCTGATTATGAAGAACAAGCCACATCATATCGAGAATTTAGTGCTGAAGATGATGAACCAAGTTTGGGGGATATGTCTTCTTTTGATAATATTACCGATAAAAAAGATAATACTAGTGTTGATTTACGCGATCACGATGCATCATTGTTTGGCTCGGTTACCGCGAAAGAAGCGGCTGTTATTGAAAGAATTGAGACACCTGTCTATCAAACACCGATAACATCAGCTAAACAGCCATTAAAAACGTCTGCGCGTTTTACTGCAAAAGCGCCTATTAAGCGAGATCAAATAGAGATCAACTTCGGCAGTGAAAATAAGGAAAGCAAAAGCGCTGCTAAAAAAGAATCGATAATTCCTCAGCATAAAAAAGTGAAAGTTGAACCTGAAGTACTGGTTATTTCGGTGGTTATGCCAGAAAAACAGCAAATGTCAGGCGCGGCACTTTTACCGACATTGTTAACCTTGGGTATGAAATACGGCGAGATGAATATCTTTCATCGCCATGAAGATAATGCCGGTAACGGCAAAGTAACCTTTAGTTTAGCAAATATTATGAAGCCAGGAACATTCGACCTCGACAATATGGAAAGCTTTACTACCCAAGGTATTAGCCTCTTTATGATGTTACCTAATGCGGGTGATGCTTCAGTCGTCTTTGAACAAATGCTCAATGCAGCAAAGCAACTCGCTTTAGAATTTAATGGCCAATTATTAGATGACAAACGTAATGTTATGACCAAACAAACAGAACAACATTATGCGGGTAAAATTCGTGAATTTGAGCGAAGAAATTTAATCGCTTCATCATAAAGTCAATCAAACTGCCGACAGGTTAATTTAACCATTAACCTGTAATTTAAACTCTCTCAAAAGTAATTAATTCTTATGTCATCATCTGCTAATGCGACTCGTGTACAAGCGCTTCATCAACTCATTAATCAACTGAATCATCAATATTACGACTTAGATGAACCCAGTGTTCCTGATGCAGAATATGATCGTTTAATGCGAGAACTTATTTCAATTGAAACAGCCGAACCTGCGTTGAGATTACTTGATTCACCGAGTCAGAAAGTCGGTGGACAAGCGTTAAAATCTTTTAGCCAAGTGACTCACCAGGTACCGATGTTATCGCTTGATAACGTATTCTCTGCCGATGAATGGCAAGCTTTTGCTAAGCGTGTAAAGGACCGCTTGCTTTCAAAAAGCACGATTAAATATTGTGCTGAACCAAAACTTGATGGCTTAGCGGTAAGTTTACGCTATGAAAATGGTTTTTTAGTACAAGCAGCTACGCGTGGTGATGGCGCTGTTGGTGAAAATATCACGGTAAATGTACGAACCATCAAATCAATACCTTTAAAATTAACGGGTGATAACTACCCTGATATATTAGAGGTTCGCGGCGAAGTTTTTATGCCCAAAGCCAGTTTTAATGCCTTAAATGCTAGTGCACTAAAAAAAGGAGAAAAGACTTTCGCTAACCCGAGAAATGCAGCAGCAGGTAGTTTACGCCAACTTGATTCTAAAGTAGCCGCTAAACGCAACTTAGCTTTTTATGTCTATGGTATTGGTTATGTTGAACAGGCGTCGAGTCAAACATTAGGCGAGCAGTGGTTAGAAAATTCACACTACCAACGTCTTTGTCAGTTAAAACTATTGGGTTTACCTATGTGCCCAGAAGTTAAATTACTGAGTGATGCGTCAGAAGTCGCCAGTTTTTATCAATATATCATGCAAGAACGTGACAACTTAAGCTATGAAATAGATGGCACCGTTTTTAAAGTAGATGATATAGCCCTGCAAAAAAAATTAGGCTTTGTTGCTCGAGCACCGCGCTGGGCAACTGCCTATAAGTTTCCGGCACAGGAAGAGACCACGCAATTACTTGATGTTGACTTTCAAGTAGGGCGAACGGGTGCTATTACACCTGTTGCGCGTTTAAATCCTATTTTTGTTGGTGGTGTAACCGTCAGTAATGCGACCTTACATAACCAGGATGAGATTGAGCGCTTAGGTATCAAAATTAATGATTTTGTTACCATTAGAAGAGCGGGCGATGTCATTCCACAAATTGTCAGTGTTCAATTACAAAAGCGTCCTGAAATCTCTCGTGACATCGTTTTTCCGATAACGTGTCCAGTATGTGATTCTGCTGTGGTTAAGGCTGTAGGCGAAGCCGTGTTACGTTGTACGGGAGGCTTATATTGCGGAGCACAACGTAAAGAAGCCATTAAACACTTTTCGTCACGAAAAGCGCTCGACATTGATGGCTTAGGGGATAAATTAGTTGAGCAATTAGTTGACGAAAACTTGATTAAAACCCCTGCTGACTTATTTAAGTTAACAGAATTAGACGTGAGTACCATGGCTCGTATGGGTAAAAAATCGGCAGATAATTTAATTTCAGGTCTAATAAAAGCAAGAAGTACTACATTGCCTAAATTTATTTATGCACTTGGTATTCGCGAAGTAGGTGAAACCACTGCGGCCAATTTAGCCAATTATTTTCTTAACTTCTCTGCAATCAAAGTGGCGAATGAAGAAAATTTGCAAAAAGTGCCTGATGTTGGTGCTGTGGTTGCTAAAAATATTACCCAATTTTTTCAGCAAGACCATAACATTGAAGTGGTCAGCGAGCTTGAAAGCATAATGTCGTGGCCAGATATTAAAGTAAAATCTGCAGAACAGCAGCCCTTGAAAGATAAAATATTTGTCTTAACAGGCACCTTGACACAAATGGGGCGCAACGAAGCTAAAGCCGAATTACAAGCACTGGGCGCTAAAGTATCAGGCAGTATCTCTGTAAAAACTGACTTTTTAGTCGCTGGCGAAAAGGCCGGATCAAAGCTAACGAAAGCGCAAGACCTAGGGGTAGACATATTAACCGAAGATGAGCTTGTAACCTTACTTGCAAAACATAAATAAGGTTATTGTTGATTTCTGCGGGTTAACTAACGAATAGCGGGTTAAATAATGATCAGCGCGTAAACAAACAACATCATAGGTAAAGGTAATATAACGCTAAAAACAATTGCCTCACACCATTCGATTGTTGAATAAAACTTTTGCCACGGTTTATTCTCTTGTTTAGTTGATTGCAAAGTCACAAAGAAGAAAATAAAACTTGCTACCACTAAGGTTTGTAAAGCTGCAAATAAAATAAATATAGCGAACCATACCAAGACAATAGGGGTGCTTTGCTCAATTTGTTTACTCAACATAAAAAATAGCGCAAACGAGAAGCCGCTCCATGCCAGTAATTTCCAGCGATATGAAGAGCAAGTGATGGCAATGTTATTAAATAGTGCTGGCGTTAACCGATATTTCATATAAATTCTAAAAGATGATAATGATTAATAATTTTGTCACGCTTGATGCCGTTCTTGCAAGATTTAAAAAATATTACCAACTTACAGACCCTTTTTATCTAAAAAAATTTCATTACTTTTATAATTAATTCTTGTGATGAATTCGTGATAACTTCGTGAAACCTCCGTAACATTTCCTCCACATACTGAATGCGAAATCATTTAGTCATCAAAGGAAAGTTATGAAATTTTTTAAAGTCGCATCAGCTATCGCATTAGCTTGTTCAAGTTCTGCGTTAATGGCACAAACCATTGATATTCAAATTACTAACCTCACCCATGCACAACATTTTACGCCACGCTTAGTTATAGCCCATGATAATTCTGTTGATGCTTTTGAACCCGGTGTTGAAGCTACATCAGCATTGGCCTGGCTTGCAGAAGCGGGTGTCATTGATGATGCGCAAAATGCTGCATCAGCAGGTCAAAATTTTGAAGCACTTTTAGGCCCTACAGATACCGATAACACTACGAATACATGGCATCGTTTTGGTGGTTTAGTTGCACCATCAACGTCTTTAAGCTATGCCTTTGATACTATGGATAAGCCTTACCTTTCAATTTTATCTATGTTAATTCCAACGAATGATGCATTTGTTGGCTTAGACAGTATTAAAATTCCAACTACACCAGGTACTTATACTTATATGTTACACGCATATGATGCAGGTACCGAATTAAATGACGAGTTAAACAGTATGCGTACTGATATTGTTGAACAAGGTGGTGCTGCACTGGGTGGTTACGGTGTACCAGGTGTTGCTGGCGCAGGTGCTTCTCCGGTGCCATTAGGTGTTGGCGGAACAGGTGTTGCAGTAAAAGTTGGTTTTGCTGAAGATGGCAGTGCAATTGGTGCTAATGAAGTGGTTGATGGCACAGATGGTCCTGTACATATTCATCGAAATATTTTAGGCGATACCAGTCTTACAGATGGAGCAAGTGATTTACAATCGACAGAGCATCGTTGGTTGAACCCTGTTGCTCGAGTAACCATTACTATCCCATCATCTTAATTTAGGGAGAATAGAACATGAATATTAATAAAATAAGTTTAGTGTTATTGCCTCTTATTGCTGTATTAGCAACGGGTTGTGGCGGTGATGATGGAAGTAATGGTACAGCGGGTCAAGCCGGTACTGCGGGTGTTGATGGTGCTAACGGTGCTGATGGTACTAATGGAACTAACGGTACGAATGGCACTAACGGTAACCTAGCTGTTTTCACTGTTCAGTTAACTAATTTAACCTACAGCCAGCCATTTTCACCTGCGGCAATTATTCTCCATGAACCTGGCTACCATGCCTTTATCGATGGTGAAGCAGCCAGTCTTGGTTTAGAGCAGCTCGCTGAAGGTGGTGACCCTACTGAACTTCTTGCTGAAGCTTTAGCTGCAACCCAGTATTTAGATGCTACCGCTACAGATGGTGCAACGGGACCTCGGTCTATTGGTACAATGTCGACACTCCTTGTCCCCTTACTTGACGTTGATGATTTAAGACTTAGCTTCACAACAATGTTAGTTGATACTAATGATGCGTTTACCGGTCTTAATGCGGCTGACATAAGTAATATGACTGTCGGACAGTCAATGAGCTTTATGGCACCTACGTGGGATTCTGGTACAGAAGCTAATACTGAGACGGCAAGTACTATACCTGGTCCAGCAGCCGGTGCTGCAGGTGGCGGTGGAGCAAGTGCGGGTTTTGATGCAGCACGTGATGATCTTTTTGACTTAGTTCATTTCCATAGAGGCGTTGTTACTAATGCCAATGCTAATGATGAGAGTAAGGAAGGTTTAAGTACGTCGGTATTAACAGAAGCGGATCGCTGGGACAATCCAACGGCACGTATCATAGTAACCCGAACTCGATAAATTGGCAGACGTCGCTAAAGGCGTCACTATCTCTAAATTGTTAGTGATATATAGTAAAGTCAAAGAGTTGATACAAGCTAAAATAAAAATGTTTCGAAAGTATTTATGCCTGAGTAAGTTCTTATGCTCAGGCATAAAGAAAAATAATGTAGAACATATTAATTTTGTTGGTATTGACTTAGGTGTTAGATGTATCGATGGGGGGGGAGCTCAATAATAGCTTAACTTGAGTCGATGAAGTTTATAACTCCTGCTTGGCTACCTAATAATATTGAGAGCATTAAATTTGTCCAATAAGTATATTCAATAAATAATTGAAAATGTTTTTTTCTTTGTGCTGTAATTCTTAATAATAAATAGAATAAAACGGAGCAAAGCATGGACACAATTTTAGTGGTTGAAGATGATCAAGATATTGCAGATTTAATGATTTTAAATTTACAAGAACTGTCATTAACGGTTGAACACTGCTTAACCGGAGAGTTAGCGTTGCAGAAACTTGTTGATAATAACTATGCCCTGGTTTTACTGGATGTGATGCTACCAGGGATTTCAGGTTTAGATGTGTGCCGACAATTACGTGAACAAAAACCAGAACAAGTGATCTTAATGATAACCTCTCGTGATAGTGAAATTGATCGTGTATTAGGGCTTGAATTGGGTGCAGACGATTATATGAGTAAGCCTTTTAGTGTGCGTGAATTACAAGCTAGGGTAAGAAGTCAGCTGCGACGTTTACATTTAGCGGCTCAGCGAGAGCAACAACACACACAACAACAGCAACCAGAGCAGCATTTAACAATAGGTGAACTGCAAATTAATAATACCACTCATCGAACGCTATTAGCTGGAAAAGAACTCGAGCTAACTTCGACTGAATTCGACTTACTATTATTTTTGGCTTCTCATCCTGAACAAGTATTTTCTCGAGAACAGTTACTCAGTAATGTCTGGGGATACCACCATAGCGGTTATGAGCACACGGTAAACTCTCATATTAATCGCTTACGTAACAAAGTTGAAAGAAATACCACTAAACCTGAAATTGTACAAACAGTTTGGGGGGTGGGTTATAAATTTAATAAAAAAGGTGTTGCCGCATGAAACTGTCTTTATATCACCGTTTATCTCTTTCTTTATTGGTGGTATTTATCGCAATTATTAGTGTGTTTTATATTTGGGCACAACAACTTGAGCAAAAAACAAGATATGAATCAGAGCAAAATTTACACTTATCTTTAGCAGCCAATTTAGCCAGAGACAACCCATTATTACAACAAGGTGTTTATGATCATCAAGCATTGAAAAACTTATTTCATACCTTAATGGTTATGGGACCCGCCTTCGAATTTTATTTTGTTGACCCCAAAGGTGAAATTATCACTCACTCGATTACGCCAACATTAATTAAACGTACAAAAATTGATTTACTTCCACTCATTCAATTAACACAAAATCAAGCTGCGTTACCTATTTATGGCGATGACCCGCAACATCTTTCTCGTAAAAAAATATTTTCTGCCGCGCCTGTTTTTAATGGCAATAGTTTGCAAGGTTACTTATATGTCATTGTTACAGGTGAACGTTACGAATCTGCTTTTAAGCGATTACAGTCAAGCAGGCAAGCCGAGCTCTCTATTTTGGCAATGTTTGGTGCCATGCTGTTCTTCTTTGTAGTGATGTTAGGAATATTTGCTTATTTTACTCGTCCATTAAGGCGTTTGAGTAGAGATATTAAAGCACTAAGAGCGGTTGGTTTTGATCAAAGTAAAGTCAATCTCGCTAAATGGATGCCTAACAGTCGCAATGAAGTGCACCAACTTGGCGAAGCGTTTGAGCAAATGGTTAAACAAATTAATCAACAGTTTGGCATGTTACAAAAAAATGATGATCATCGACGAGAGCTGTTGGCTGATATTTCTCATGATTTACGAACACCACTGTCGTCTCTGCAAGGTTATATTGAAACCCTTGAGTTAAAAAGTGATCAGGTCACTAAAGAGCAGCGACAAAAATATATCGAAATAGCGTTGAAAAACGCTCAACAATTGAAAGGACTTATTGATCAAATATTTGAGCTAGCTCATCTTGAAAGTGGTCAAGTTTCTTTAAATCTTGAAGCGTTTAATTTAGCTGAACTTTTGTATGATGTTGTTGCTAAATTTAGTTTGCAGACCTCAGCTAAGAATATAGAAATTAATATTGTTCCTGAGTGTTCTTACACCCAAGTTCATAGTGATATTGGAAAATTAGAGCGGGTATTAAGTAATTTACTAGAAAATGCTATTCGCCATACCGCTGAGTTAGGAAAAATTACCCTATCTATTACTGAGGTGGATAAAAACTACTGTCAATTAAATATTACTGATACGGGCACAGGCATTAAAGAAGATGAGCTTCCTTATATTTTTGATACGCGCTACCGTGCAAGTAATGCAGTGCAAGACAAGGAGAAGCATACTGGACTTGGACTTGCTATCACTAAAAAGCTACTGGAATTATTAAAATCTGATATAAAGGTAACGAGTAAATTAGGCGAAGGGACAACATTTTCTATTAATTTAGGTAAAGTTTCGTTATAAATTGAATTTTAACAGTCGAATTGTTTGCCAACATTCCTTAGAATACCTATCAGGATTTCATTTAAAAACTTCACCTAAGGAAATATCGTGAATTACAAGGCTCCCCTCTTACTAACACTTGCTGCACTTATCGTTTTAGCAAGCTGTGCAAAATCTTCGACTGGACGTAATCAAATAACGCTTTTCTCAAGTTCAGATCTCAATAAAATGGGTGCCAGTTCGTTTGAACAAATGAAAGAAAAAGAAAAAATCAGTACCGATATTGCGATAAATAATTATGTACAATGTGTAGCGAAAGCAATCACTAAAAACGTGCCTAAATCCGCTCATAAAGGAGAGTGGGAAGTCGTTGTTTTTGACTCTGAACAAGTCAATGCATTCGCTTTACCTGGCGGGAAAATTGGCGTTTATACGGGTATTTTAAAAGTTGCTGAAAATCAAAACCAACTCGGGGCAATTATTGGCCATGAAGTAGGGCATGTTATTGAACGCCACTCGAATGAAAGAATGTCATCTAGTAAAATTTCTCAAACAGGTATGGCTGTTGTTGATACGGCCCTATCAGTTGGAAATGTTGAAAACCGCAACTTGTGGATGTCTGGTTTAGGCTTAGGATTACAATACGGTATATTAATGCCTTATGGACGTACCCATGAAAGTGAAGCTGATATTGTTGGACAAGACTTAATGGCAAAATCAGGATTTGAACCATCGGCAGCTATTAGTTTGTGGCAGAACATGGCTAAACTTTCAAATGGTTCACCACCAGAATTTATGTCAACACATCCATCAAATGAAACTCGTATTAATCAGTTAACTGAACATTTACCGAAGTCCCAAGCTTATTATAAAGCCAGTAATGCACCTAGTTGTAAAAAACCAAAGAACATCTAAAACGTATTAATCACAAATCTTTATGCTGAAATATATTACCAATGGATTTTCCTGCCCCTTTAGTTGAGGGGGGTGGGAAATTATGCTATTTATTTTTACTGACAGTTACATGATTAAAGCAATATAATTTTAAATTATCATTAATTTTATTTATACCGCTAAATATCAGAACTTAACATTGTAAAATACGTTATAGTCACTAGTATATAGTTGAAGGTACCAGTGTAATTACCTGTTTTTCCTATAAACGTAGTTAATGCACCCTAAGGATTTGCGTATTATGATAAGTGCTGAGCTGCACCCCGAAGAATTACAACGTATTGATGAACTACTCAGATATGAAGTATTAGATACCGAAGACGAAAAAGTGCTGGATGAACTTACGCAGTTGGCAAGCGTCATTTGTGGAACTTCTATTTCTCTTATCTCCCTTGTTGATAAAGACCGCCAGTGGTTCAAATCTCGTGTAGGTCTTAATGCCAATGAAACGCCAAGGGATATGGCTTTTTGTTCTCATGCCATTTTGCAAGATGACGTCTTTGAAGTACCAGACACCTTAGAGGATGAACGCTTTGTCGATAATCCGTTAGTAACGGGTTCTCCAGATATTCGTTTTTATGCGGGCGCGCCACTGGTCAGTTCAAATGGTATGCCTATTGGCACCTTATGTGTTATTGATACGGCACCTCATAAACTGGATGAAAAACAACAGTTAGCATTAAACACTCTAGCAAAACAAGTGGTTAGTCAGTTAGAACTGAGACTACGTAACCGTCAGTTAGAGCGTATGCAAGCCGATCAGGAAAAAATATTTGCCATTTTGGCTCATGATTTACGCTCTCCTTTTAATGGTATCTTGGGGTTATCAAAACTTCTGCATGAAAATGCCGATACGCTTGATCCTGAACTTATTGCTGAAATGTCCGATGGTATTTTAGAGTCATCATTGACCTTTTATCAGCTATTAGACGAAATCCTGCAATGGTCACGTAATCAATTAGGCGCGGTTCATGCTGAATTAAAAGCGACAGCGTTGAAACCACTGATAACCGAAACGATCGACTTGATGGGTGATAGTTTCAATTTAAAAAAAATCACGGTTAAACACGATACCAATGAAAATATCACAGTAATGGCGGATGTTAATTTAACAAAAACTATTATTCGCAATTTATTGTCAAATGCCATTAAGTATACGCCAGAGCATGGCAGTATACACATTGAAGCTAAATCCAATGATGGTCAGGTTAAACTGGTGATAACAGATACAGGCAAGGGCGTTCCACAAGAAATACAAGACCAACTATTTAGCGATTGTGTCGCTAGCCATTGTGGCACTCAAGGTGAGTCAGGTTACGGTTTAGGTTTAAGTTTATGTGGCGATTTTGCACGTAAACAGCAAGGTTATTTATCCCTAGATAAAACATATACCGATGGCGCTAAATTAACCCTCAACTTTCCAGAAGTCTCTAAATGATAAATATCTAAACGAGTTACCGCTCGAACATAGGGTAAAGTTCCAAGAATAAAGATAGTTGCCAATCGCCGTCTTGGGGCTTTATTTGTGCTAACTGCTTGGCAAATTTATGCCATCGGTTGTTTAAATAGCTTTTTTCCTTCGGTTAATAAATGCTGAACAGCTGGATGTTTAACCTTACGTTCGGGAGATATTAGGTAGTAGTGTTCGGTTATATCATTGGTTTTGCCGATAATACTGACATTAAACTGCTCCATAACATGATCTTCAATGATTGTCGGTGCACAAAATACACCATAACCCGCCTGACCAAAATATTTAGTTAATATTGAATCATCAAATTCTCCAATAATTAATGGCGAGATACTTAATTGATTAAACCAAGAAAGTATACTTAAACGTTGATTTGTACCTTCACCGGCAATGAAAAATGACTGTCCATCAAGCGAGTGAGGAAAGTTAGCTTGTAATTTATTGGCCAAGTGCTGGTGAGCAAAAAAGCTAAAACCACTTTTTCCAATAGCATGGCTATACGCCTTTAACGGTGAATTCGCAGGCAGGGGAGTATCAGTTAGTATCGCGTCTAATTTATTTATCGCCAACTCTCCAAGCAATACCTCTAAACTAGTTTCTTTACAGATTAATTTTATCGAACTATCCATGGTATAAATTTGCTTAAGAAAATGAAAAGAAAATACTTTCGCGATAACATCGGTGACGCCTATTGAGAAGCGAGAAGCAAAATCTGCTGAATGATTTTTAAGTGAAGAGAGTAATTCGTCCCCTAAACTGAATATTTCTTGGCTATAGCTGTAAGTTAGGCGTCCCATTTCATTTAACACCAAACGTTTTCCTTTTCGTTCAAACAACAGATAGCCTAATTGTTCTTCAAAAGTACTGAGTTGAGCACTCAATGTTTGTGGGGTTATATGAATAATTTTTGATGCTTGGGCAATACTGCCATGTTTAGCTATTGCATTAAAATACTGTAAATGATGGTAGTTTAGTTTTGCCATAATGTTCTCTTGAGAATTTACCTATGGTCATTAAAAATAATGATCCTTGGGTTTTTTGTCAACTTTTTTCTGATAATAACGCAATAACAATCGACTTTTATTGTTTTACTTTTTGGCTATAAAATACCTAGAAAGATAAAACTGCTTAGGTTAGGATATATAAGTATCCGAGCTAACTATTATTTTAGTTTCTGTTATTAGTAGCGGAATGTTAGTCGGGTGATTATCTGTAAAATTAATTGAATTAAGGAATTTTAAAAATGAAGTTCACAAAAAATCTTATGGCTAAATTTATTTTTGTCTGTTTTTTATTGGCTAGTGGTTCAGCATTTGCAGACTTTAAGTCTGATATTATCAAATCGTGTAAGGCATACCAACAAGGTATAGACCGCAGTGAAATTAATCCATGCAAACTTTATATCGACGGATTTATTGACTCATCGTTACTTTCAGAAAGTGCGGTAGTAAAACCAGAGGCATTAATCGATAATCCTCGAGAGCAAGTTAGTGACTTTGTCAAACGAGCATATAAAACACGTGTTACGGCGAGGAAATCATTGATGGAAAATGAAGGTGTTTATGAGTTTTGTATCCCCCTTGAAGACGATAGGAAAAGAGTGGCTTCTAAAGTAGCCAAATCGATGAAAATAGATGACTTAGAGACTAAACCTCTAAAAGTGGTCTTATTTGAAACGTTAGTTTCAGATTTTCCATGTTGATAATAAAAGCAGATAAATAATGCTTTAGCGCTATATGAAGCACCTCACTACTTTGGTGCTTCTCTTATCGACAATTAGATTATAAATACTTATTTACTGTTGTTAAGTGCCGAGGGAGCCGTATTGTTAACTCGGTGTTTTTATCATACTCAGCTAACTTGAGTCATTGTCCTGTCATTGTCCTATAACGGGAAACGCTTGCTTATAGAGCTGATAACTTAGCAGATAGTGAATATTGTTAGTTAGTCGCATAATTAAAAGTATGGCAACTCTGCTTACCTTTTTCTTTGGCTTGATACATCGCCGAATCAGCTTGTTGCATTAATAATTGCGGTGAGCTACTTTTATCTTTATTCCATGCCATTCCAATGCTCGCGTGGCAGTATAAAGTTAATGTATCAATAATATAGGGTTCATTCATTTTAGCTAAAATACGTTCGGTCACCTCGTCAATTTCACTAATACAAATAACATCTTTTAATATAATGGCAAATTCATCACCACCTAAGCGAGCAACATGCTCTTTAGTCTCTATTTGGTCAAGCTGACAAACGGCATCTGCTTCTCGAATACAAGACTGCAACCTAGTACTGGCTTCTTTTAAAACACAATCGCCAATACAGTGACCATAGCTATCATTGACAGCTTTAAAGTCATCTAAATCTAAGTAAAGCAAGACGACGAGGGTATCTGATTTTTTAGCCTCGACTAGAGCTAGTGTTAGTAACTCATTAAAATATCTTCTATTAGCAATTCCGGTTAATTGGTCTTCTCGAGCTTCTTTTACCAAGCCCATTTGTTGTTTGTAAATTAAGTGAGCAATACAAGTAATAAAAAGTATATTCATCGCTAACGCAATTGATAACCTTAACACCGTTTGAGGCTCTACTATATTTAACGAAGCGAGCAAGGCGCAGGCTGACACAATAATGGCTGTAATAACAGCCACTTTATATGGGAAACTATAAAAATAAGCCGTCATTAAAGGAAAAACAAATATGATGCCGCGGATACCTAAAAAATAACAAGCAACAATAATGACTAGGGTGATCATCAAGGTTAATATTTTTAACAGTAACGCAGAAAAATTATTTTTATAAACACAATAAAGAGAAATAGACAGCAGGCAAGAGGATGCTAAAAGTAGATAGCCTAATAGTTCTATTTCATTAATAACATGATGAAGACCATAACTGAATATAATAAACAGTGCAGCACAGTGCAGTAGCACTACTATACGTTTAGACAAGCCCGTTCTTAAATGAAAGTGCAAATGTTGGCCTAGGAACGTTAAAATAATAGCTTAATCTTAGTACAAAATATTAATGTTTTGTAATTAGCTTAACTTTATTTTCAGTCATTGTAACAAGGCCTACTTATCATTTTAAGCTAATATTGGGCTAAACCTTTCCATGGTGGGCTCTGCTAGTCGTTCGATTATGGCATTTAACACTTAAGTTTTTTTATTCATGCTACATCTATTATACGCTCAAATACCCCAGCAAGGTGTTACTCCGCCTAGCTTAAAAAAACACGATTATAGGTTGTTATTTACGATGGTTAAGTGCCTAAAAAGCAGCTTGGTTAGCTCAGCGTTTTTATCCATCTCAGCTAACTTAAGTCCTTGTTGAATAACAGGTAGTGCTTGCTTGTATTGTTCAGTCAGCACTAATAATTCAGCATAACTGTCATAGGTATTAGCAGAGTCAGGATAAAGCTTGGTATTTAGTTTCATCACAGCGATGGCGTTAGCCAATTGAGTATTGCGCGCAAAGCTGTAACCTAATTTGTTTAACGCATCTTCACTGACAATTAACGATTGACCCTTTTTAATGACTGTTTTGAATTTCTCAAAGGCATCATCAAAATTAGATGAGTTAATTTCGTTAGTTAACCACCATGAGGCGGGCATTTCATTATTATTATATTTTTCGATATTGGCAATGTAATCATTAAGCTCAAACAGTGTCACTTTACGGCCATCGCTAGACATTAAAATCATGATCAATGCTTTGTCTAAATGATTTGCTTTAATTGCGTGGTGGTCGGGATTACTGCCATCGTGCAATAATAAGGTCATTTGGCCTTGATCATTTTTAATAAAGTTTCCTAAATCAAAATAAGCGCGTGAAGACATACCAGATAAGGTATGAGGCGTTAACGCTTTTTTCATTGATGTGGCGCTAATAAACTGATGACTCTGCAAGGCTTTTTCCCAAAGATATAGGTCAGCAGGGGTGGTGTAATAGCTGATAGCTAATATTGCTGTTGGGTAATCGCCAACCACTACCGATGGGCGAACATCGTTAAGCTCAATTTTGTTAAAAGTGCTTTTCATTTTAGCTGGCTTGAACAACGTCTGCTCTATATAAGCAGGAAAGGCTTGTTGAGTGATTTTTTCAATAATGAAAGCGCGTAATAAGACATTTAAATTTCCATAAAGATAGTCAGACCCTGGGGTGAACGCTAAAGTGTCTATTGCCATTAACTGTGCTTCAATATCTTGGGTGTTTAAGTTGTCGCGCCAATTGATTCTGGGTAAGCCACTGGTATGGGAGAGCAATTGCTCAATGGTGATTTGATTGCCCCATGCCGGTAAGTGAGTTAGATACTTGCTTATTTTATCTTGATAGTGAACTTTTCCTTGTTCTTCGAGCATGATTAACGCGATGGTCGTAAATTCTTTAGAAATAGATCCCGTGCTTAACAGATGATCTGCACGTAGTTTGATTTTTTTGTCTTGATCCGCATAGCCAAAAGCCTGTTGATAAATGACTTCGCCATCTTGAGCGATAAGCACAGAGCCATTGAAGCCGATAAGTTGATGCGCTTTTTCAATAATACTCTCTATTTTTTCAGTGACTTGCTTAACGTGAAGCGATGATTGAATATTTGCTGGCACGGCAGTGGTTTTTATTGCGGTCAACAAACTGCAGACTAGCGCAGTAGCTAATATTATTTTTGATCCCTTCATTCAATTTATGTCCTTAGCCGATTATAGTTTAATTTCTACAAGTGATTTCGTACTTGTTTAAGCTATTCGTACTTGTTTAGACTAATAGCGCAAACGAGTCACTTTCGCAACAATAGAGAGCAGAGTAACGAAAGCCAAAAACCGGTAAGCTACTTAGTGATGCGCCAAAAAGCAATGCTGGCGACAACGAGTAAAATTATCGGATAAAAAGCACTTGATACCACTTCAATAGGTGATATTTTCAAGGTTGCCCCTAGCAGTAATGCTTGCGCGCCATAAGGCAATAATCCTTGGTTAATGCAAGCGTAAATATCTAATAAGCTTGCCGAGTGTGCTGGGCTGACTTGTCCATCTTCTGCTAATTTTTTCGCTGTTTCACCAGTAACAATAATTGATACGGTATTATTTGCGGTAAAAAAATTACAAGTAAATGCTAACGCAGCGATACCTAAACCGGCGGCACGCTTTTTATTGTTGGGATTGAGCTTACGCGCAAAGTGCTCAATGGCATGGGTCAGCGCGGCTAAGCCCCCTTGGCGTTTTATTAGTTCGCTTAAACCACCAATAAACAGTGATAGAATGAAAATATCTTGCATACTAGCAAAACCGGCATTGATATCACTAACCCATGCCGATAATTGGTAACCGTTATCGTACATACCAATGGCAGCCGCGAGAATAATGCCGACAATTAGTACCACAAAGACATTCAGCCCCATCAACGCTAACGTTAGTATGACCAAATAGGGTAATAAGCCAAGTACGTTAATATCTTGGGCTTGTTCATGCGGAATACTAATTCCCATTGAAGCATAAATAATAAGACATAAAATTGCCGCAGGTACAGCAAATTTAAAATTAACTTTAAATTTATCTTTCATTTGAGCACCCTGACTACGCGTCGATGCTATGGTGGTGTCCGATATTATTGATAAATTATCGCCAAAAATAGCACCTGAAATAATACAACCGGCAACAATCGACGCATCTAAATCAGCAGACTCTATAAAACCTAATGCTACCGGCGCAATTGCAGCAATGGTGCCCATTGAAGTGCCCATGGCGGTAGCAATAAAAGCCGCAACTAAAAATAAACCTGGCAGTAATAGGTAATCAGGGAAAAAAGATAAACCTAGCTGCACGCTAGCATCAACACTTCCGGTAGTCTTGGCAACTGTTGCAAAAGCACCTGCGAGTAGATAAATAACACACATAGTAATAATGTTTGCATGGCCAGCCCCAGAAATAAATTGGCTGACTTGATCATTAATACTGTCTTTACCTAAATATATAGCCACTAAGATGGCAGGAATAATAGCTATGCTGGCGGGTAGTTGATAAAAAGCAAACTCAACGCCTTGTAAGGTAAGGACAATACCGGTGCCAAGAAATAAACCAAGAAAAACCCCAAAAGGTAACAGGCTAAGTAAACGTTTTTCCGGAGAAGAAATAACTACATCTTTATTCATAAAATTTATCTTTAACATTAAGTTAACGCTAGTCTATCGTAAACTAAATCGATAGCAAAATAATAACGAAAGCATAGCCATAACCGGAAATTATATAAAATAACCAAATGTCTTAAGTTCAAGCTACAGACCAGTAGCCGTTTATGTTATCCTATCGCGAATTTTTATCTAATTGCCATTTTTACACAATAACTGTGTCGGCGAAAACATAAGGAATATCATGTCAGAGAATACATTTGAAACTATTGAGCAACGTGTAAGTTACGGCGTAGGTCGTCAACTAGGTGATCAATTACGCAATAACCCTTTTAAAGAATTCGACGTATCTGCTGTACAAGCAGGTTTGGCTGATGCTATTGCTAATTCAGCAAGCCAAGTATCAGACGAAGATTTAAATGCCGCGTTTTCTGTTGTTTCTAAAAAAATGCAAGAGTTAGAACAAGCCGCAGCTAAAGAAATGTCAGCTGAAGGCGAAAAATTCTTAGCTGACAATGCTAAGCGTGATGAAGTAACTGTTACTGAATCTGGTCTTCAATATGAAGTATTAGCAACAGGTGATGGCGAGAAGCCAACAGCAGCAAGCACAGTTCGTACGCATTATCATGGTACCTTCATCAATGGCGACATTTTTGATAGTTCTGTAGATCGCGGTCAACCTGCTGAATTCCCAATTGGTGGCGTTATCCCAGGTTGGACTGAAGCATTACAGTTAATGACCGAAGGTTCTAAGTGGCGTTTATACGTTCCTTACCATTTGGCATACGGTGAGCAAGGCTCACAAGGTGCTATACCACCTTATTCAACGTTAGTGTTTGAAGTTGAATTATTAGCAATTGTTAGCTAATGAGTTTTAAAGCCCTCCGTTGAGGGCTTTTTTATGGGCGAAGAAAAGAACAAAGTAAGTAGGGATGTATGTTAGAGCAAGCACTGATCAAATTATTTAAAAATTATATTATTGCCTTTGAACATTGTGATTTAAAGGCAGCACGCGCTTGTTATCATTTACCTTGTACATTACATACCCCAGATAAAATTGCTTATTTAGCGAATAGTGAAAGTTTCAATCAAGAATTTAAAGACATCTTTACTGTTTTAACGCATGCAAACACCAAAAAAATAATACCAACTGCAGCAAGTTATAATCACGCAGATGATTCTTCTATCGATATATGTGTAGATTGGGCTTTTGTTGATGACAAAAATGAAGTTTTTGCTGACTTTAGCGCATTTTTTCATGTGGTTAAAATAGACGAGCAGTTCAAAATAATGAGCGTGGTTTCACACGATTTATCCAATAGTATTGAATTAGCATTGCCGTTAGCGCTAGCACGTTAAAGTGATGTAGTAGCTAACTATAAATTTATAGAGATTAAAAATGAAAGTAAAAGTAGCCATTTTAGGATGCAGCGGCCGTATGGGGCGTAACTTAATTCAAGCAGCCGTTGAGCATAAATCTATTGAACTAGTCGGTGGTACGGTTCGATCGTCTTCATCGTTTGTTAATTTTGACTTAGGCGAGCTCGCTGGTATTGGCGCTATTGGCCAAAAAACAGCAACTAACTTAAACGACTTACTCAATGCTGACGTTTTTATTGATTTTACCGCTATTGAAACCACTTTAGAGAACCTAAAATGGTGTCAACAACATCATAAAGCACTTGTTATTGGTACCACGGGCTTCAGTGATGAGCAAGTGAGTCTTATCAAAAAAGCAGGTGAACTTATGCCGGTGATTTTAGCGCCAAATACCAGTGTCGGTGTTAATTTAATGTTTAAACTACTAGAAGTTACCGCAAAAGCAATTGGTGACTATACTGATATAGAAATATTTGAAGCGCACCATAGATTTAAGAAAGATGCTCCATCGGGTACCGCTGTAAAAATGGGGCAAGTCATAGCAGACACTTTAGGTAGAGACTTGAATAAAGTGGCGGTTTATGGCCGTGAAGGTATCACCGGTGAACGTGATAAAGAAACCATAGGTTTTGCGACAGTAAGAGCAGGAGATATCGTTGGAGAGCACACCGCTTTTTTTGCTGATATTGGTGAACGGTTAGAAATCACCCATCGCGCAAGTTCAAGAATGACTTTCGCATTAGGTGCTATGAGAGCCGCATTCTGGTTAAGCGAAGCGGATAATGGCTTTTATGATATGCAAGATGTTTTAGGCTTAAAGTAATTTATTTTTAAAGAAAACAGTTACTTTTGGCTGTTTTAACTGAATATTCAATTAAACGCTTAGTTTTTACAATTATCGCTAGACGAATATGTGATACAAGCGTAAAATAAGTGGATTTTGTCAAAAATTTAGTGATTCTATTCGTAATAACGAAATTTTTGGCATTTTTTATGGGTGTTTCAATAGGAAACAGCCGACACGTAATTTGTACTTAATGATGTTTTTTAGTTGCATCGTTAAGCTTCTTTCTTCTTTACGGAGGTTAAATTGACTAAATCTGCCATTTTAGTGCTTGAAGACGGCACTGTATTTAAAGGCACCGCTATTGGTGCAGACGGAGCGGCTGTTGGTGAAGTAGTGTTCAATACTTCAATGACCGGTTACCAAGAAATTCTTACCGACCCATCATATGCAGAGCAAATTATCACCCTAACTTACCCGCATATTGGTAATACAGGCACCAACAGTGAAGATGAAGAATCAAACACTATTTGGGCAAAAGGTTTAGTTATTCGTGACTTACCGCTATTAGCGAGTAATTTTCGAAATGAACAGAATTTAAGCGACTACCTAAAGGCACGTAATGTTTTAGGTATTAGCGACATTGATACGCGTAAATTAACACGTATTCTTCGTGAAAAAGGCGCTCAAAACGGTTGTATCATGACCCTAGATACAATGTCTGAGGCTGCAGAAACAGACGCTTTAGCTCAAGCAAAAGCATTTCCAGGTCTTAAAGGCATGGATTTAGCCAAAGTTGTTTCAACCAAAGAACAATATCAATGGACAGAAGGCAGCTGGGAATTAGGAAAAGGTCATATTACGCCTGATAACTCGAAGTTTCATGTGGTTGCTTACGATTTTGGTGCCAAACGCAATATTTTGCGTATGTTAGTAGACCGAGGTTGTAAGGTAACAGTCGTGCCAGCACAAACACCAGCCGCTGATGTTTTAGCGATGAATCCAGACGGTATATTCTTATCAAATGGCCCTGGCGATCCAGAACCTTGTGATTATGCGATTTCTGCCATTCAATCATTTTTAGAAACACAAACGCCAATCTTTGGTATTTGTTTAGGTCATCAGCTTCTTGGTTTAGCCAGCGGCGCAGGAACCATTAAAATGAAGTTTGGCCATCATGGTGGCAATCATCCCGTGAAAGACTTTGAACGTAATGTGGTGATGATAACGGCGCAGAACCATGGTTTTGCTATTGATGAAAACAAAATGCCCGCTAATTTGAAAGTAACGCATGTGTCGTTATTTGACCAATCAATTCAAGGCGTGCATCGCACCGACAAACCTGCATTTAGTTTTCAAGGTCATCCTGAAGCAAGTCCTGGTCCTGCAGATGCGGCACCACTATTTGATCATTTTATCGACTTAATGAACCAAGCCAAAGCTTAGCCCTTAAACAAGATATAGAGAGAACTGAAAAATGCCAAAACGTACCGATTTAAAAAGTATCTTGATCTTAGGCGCTGGCCCAATTGTTATTGGTCAAGCATGTGAATTCGATTATTCAGGCGCACAAGCCTGTAAAGCACTTCGTGAAGAAGGCTACCGAGTTATTTTAGTTAACTCAAATCCAGCAACTATCATGACCGACCCAGAAATGGCCGATGCAACTTACATTGAACCTATTCATTGGGAAGTTGTGCGTAAAATCATTGAAAAAGAACGTCCTTGTGCGGTTTTACCGACTATGGGTGGTCAAACAGCTTTAAACTGTGCTTTAGAACTTGAAGCAAAAGGCGTATTAAAAGAATTTAATGTTGAGATGATCGGCGCAACAGCCGATGCGATTGATAAAGCTGAAGATCGCTCTCGTTTCGATAAAGCCATGAAAGCGATTGGCTTAGATACGCCAAATGCTGAAATTGTACATACCATTGAAGAAGCGCATGCTGCCAGTAAAATTTTAGGCTTTCCTTGTATCATTCGTCCTTCATTTACCATGGGTGGTACAGGTGGCGGTATCGCTTATAACCGCGAAGAGTTCCATGAAATTTGTACACGTGGATTAGATCTCTCGCCAACCTCAGAATTATTGATTGATGAATCATTAATTGGTTGGAAAGAATATGAAATGGAAGTGGTTCGCGACAAAAATGATAACTGTATTATCATTTGTTCGATTGAAAACTTTGACCCTATGGGCATTCATACTGGTGATTCTATTACGGTTGCTCCAGCGCAAACGTTAACCGATAAAGAATACCAGATCATGCGTAATGCCTCTATTGCGGTTTTACGTGAAATCGGCGTAGAAACAGGCGGGTCAAACGTACAGTTTGGTATTTGTCCTGAAACTGGTCGTATGGTGATTATTGAGATGAACCCACGTGTTTCACGTTCATCAGCACTTGCTTCAAAAGCAACAGGTTTCCCAATAGCAAAGATTGCTGCAAAATTAGCAGTCGGTTATACGCTTGACGAATTAACTAACGATATTACGGGCGGCGCAACGCCAGCGTCATTTGAACCGACTATCGATTATGTTGTTACTAAAATTCCACGTTTTAATTTTGAAAAATTTGCCGGCTGTGAAGACCGTTTAACCACGCAAATGAAATCAGTTGGTGAAGTAATGGCCATTGGCCGTAACCAACAAGAATCATTACAAAAAGCGTTACGCGGCTTAGAAGTTGGCGTCAATGGTTTTGACTCTATGGTCGATGTTACTCAGCCAGGTGCTAAAACTAAAATTATGCACGAGCTTCAAGAAGCTGGCGCCGATCGTATTTGGTATATTGCTGATGCGTTTCGTTTAGGTTTGTCGGTTGATGATATTTATCGCTTAACTATGGTTGACCGTTGGTTCCTTATCCAAATCGAAGATATCGTTTTAGAAGAAGCTAAAGTTGCTGCCGGCGGCTTAAAAATATTAACAGCGGATTATTTACGTAAACTCAAACGTAAAGGTTTTGCTGATTCTCGTCTTGCCGATTTAATTGGTATCGCCGAAGCAGAAGTGCGTAAAAAGCGTCATAAAGCTAATATTTTTCCAGTATACAAACGTGTTGATACTTGTGCGGCTGAATTTAGTTCAGATACCGCTTACATGTATTCAACCTATGATGAAGAGTGTGAAGCAAACCCAACCGATAAAGAATCAATTATGATCTTAGGTGGCGGTCCAAACCGTATTGGCCAAGGTATTGAATTTGATTACTGTTGTGTACATGCGGCCTTAGCATTACGTGAAGACGGTTATGAAACTATCATGGTCAATTGTAACCCTGAAACTGTTTCAACTGATTACGACACATCAGACCGTTTATATTTTGAATCCATCACTTTTGAAGATGTTCTTGAAATTGTTCGTATTGAAAAACCTAAAGGCGTTATTGTGCAATATGGTGGTCAAACACCGCTTAAATTAGCACGTGCTTTAGAAGCCGCTGGTGTACCCATTATTGGTACCTCTCCTGATGCAATCGATAGAGCAGAGGACAGAGAGCGTTTTCAACAAGCGGTTGAACGCTTAGGTTTATTACAACCAGAAAATGCTACGGTGACTTCATTAGAAGAAGCTATGGCAAAAGCTGAAGGTATTGGCTTCCCGTTAGTGGTTCGTCCATCTTATGTTTTAGGTGGTCGTGCGATGGAAATTGTTTATGACCTAGATGATTTGCGTCGATACATGACCGAAGCGGTTAGTGTTTCAAATGATTCACCGGTCTTGCTTGACCATTTTCTTGATGATGCGATTGAAGTTGACATTGACGTTGTTTGTGATGGTACTGATGTTGTTGTTGGCGGCATTATGCAACATATCGAACAAGCGGGTGTTCACTCAGGTGACTCAGCATGTTCATTGCCAGCTTATAGCTTAAGCCAAGAAGTTCAAGATGTTATGCGCAAGCAGGTTACCGACTTAGCATTTGAATTAGGTGTTATTGGCCTAATGAATACCCAAATGGCGGTTAAAGATAACGAAGTTTACATTATTGAAGTAAACCCTCGTGCTGCACGTACCATACCGTTTGTTTCTAAAGCGACATCTGTGCCACTAGCTAAAATTGGCGCACGTGTTATGGCTGGCAAGTCTCTAAGAGAACAAGGGATAACGAAAGAAATTATTCCTCCATACTTTTCAGTAAAAGAAGTGGTTATTCCGTTTAACAAGTTTCATGGTAGTGATCCTTTAGTTGGTCCTGAAATGCGCTCTACGGGTGAAGTAATGGGCGTTGGCAAAACCTTTGAAGAAGCATACGCAAAAGCTTGTTTAGGTGCCGGTGTCTCTGTGCCTAAATCAGGTCGTGCGTTAATCTCTGTTCGTAACAGTGACAAAGTACGTGTGGTTGATTTAGCGAAACAGTTGGTCGCTTTAGGATATGACGTTGATGCTACTCATGGCACAGCTATTATCTTAGGTGAAGCTAATATTCCATGTCGCCTAGTTAATAAAGTGCAAGAAGGTCGTCCGCATATTCTTGATAGAATCAAAAATGGTGAATATAGCTATATTATTAACACCACAGAAGGTCGCAAAGCGATTGAAGATTCTAAAGTCTTGCGCGGAGGAGCATTGCGCTATAAAGTGGCATACACGACTACTTTGAACGCCGCATTTGCAACATGCCAATCTCATGCAGCTGATGATAGAAATACGGTAACATCAATACAAGAATTGCATAAGCAATGTAATTAGTATTGAAGTATGTAAGGCATTTATTTATTATTAAATAAATGCTTTATAAAAAATTGTTATATAAAGGTGGTTATACTTTTTAAGTAAGCCACCTTTATCATTTAAAAAGAAGAGAGAAATGACTAAATATCCAATGACACTTCTTGGTGCTGAACAGCTGAAAGAAGAGCTTAGAGTTTTAAAAACAGAAAAACGCCCACGTATTGTTAAAGATATCGCTGTTGCACGTGAACATGGTGATTTAAAAGAAAATGCAGAATACCATGCGGCTAAAGAAGAACAGGGCTTTTGTGAAGGCCGAATTCAAGATATTGAAGGTCGACTATGTAACGCCCAAGTTATTGATATCACAAAAATAGCTAATCATGGCAAAGTGCTTTTCGGTACAACGGTTACCTTATTAAATATTGATACTGAAGTTGAAGTAACCTATAAAATTGTTGGCGATGATGAAGCTGACTTTAAAACCGGCCGTATTTCATTAAACTCACCGATTGCCCGTGGTTTAATTGGTAAAGAAGTTGATTCTGAAGTTGAAATCACCATACCTGGTGGCGTTGTTGAATATGAGATTGTTTCAGTCGAATATATTTAATACGTAACTAGATTAAACCCAGTGACAAGAGACCAAGCCCATTATGAAAATAATGGGTTTTTTTATGTTAAGCCCTGTTGTTTCAGTATCTCAGTATCTCAGAATCACAGCATCTAAGTGACCAGTTCCCAAGGTCGTCATGCTGAACTTGTTTCAGTATCTAAGTATCTAAGTACCTCAGTAACCAGATCCTGAAACGAGTTCAGGATGACGGAGTTTTTGTTATCTACAAAACGCAGTACTAGACTATTAAGCTCGTCATGCTGAATTTATTTCAGTATCTCAGTGACCAGATCCTAAGGTCGTCATGCTGAATTTATTTCAGTATCTCAGTGACCAGACACTAAGGTCGTCATGCTGAATTTATTTCAGTATCTCAGTGACTAGATCCTGAAACAAGTTCCAATGCTGTTCGCTTAAGGATTTTCTTTGTGCTTTTGCGAACGTTTTACTGGAAATTTGCCCATTCTCATTTTTACTGCCCTAGGGTAATTAGGCCGTTTTTGTTTTGGCAGAATAAAGTCTTTAATCGTGTCCGTTAATTCTTTTAATCTCGCCGGTATACTTTGTAAGTTTGACGCAGTTGCCATCCCATAATAATCATAAAGAACAACAC
>NZ_VOLR01000100.1 GCF_007954355.1 Colwellia hornerae | reverse complement strand
TTGTATGCTTGATCTCCAGCAAATTAAATAAACTATCACTTTATTTCAGACGAAAAAAAACCAATCCGAAGATTGGTTTATCTCTGCTTTACAGCAAATGTGGTGGGCGCGGCAGGAGTCGAACCTGCGACCGGAAGTGGTTAGTTTCGTAGCCGCTCTTTTTATGATATTTATTTCAGACGAAAAAAAACCAACTCGAAAGTTGGTTCATACCATTTCCATTAAGTTTGTGATCAGCTTGTACGTAGGAATAATAAATCAGGACAAGGCACTCGATTGAGTAATAGCTGGCTATTGGGATTGAGAGTAACGCAGTAATGGTTGATTTTGACCAGTAAAAATGAGCAATAACTTGGTGGACTTGGTATCAATTCTGCTTTACAGCAAATGTGGTGGGCGCGGCAGGAGTCGAACCTGCGACCGGAAGTGGTTAGTTTCGTAGCCGCTATTGTATGCTTGATCTCCAGCAAATTAAATAAACTATCACTTTATTTCAGACGAAAAAAAACCAATCCGAAGATTGGTTTAT
>NZ_VOLR01000099.1 GCF_007954355.1 Colwellia hornerae | reverse complement strand
CCACAGCAATTGTAAAGTCTGACATTTTCACGCACAAATAAATGTGTCTTGAATAAGATAATTAAGTTCGAGTAGAACTTAACTAAATGTTGATTAACTGCTTGCGCAATTAATCGCTTTTGTAGATATTTATAAAATGTGCAAGTCACAGCGCGACACCGTTCATTGCTTTATAAAATCATTTTTATATCAGCTTTCCAGATTGTTAAAGAACTCATTCTTAACGCGCATTCGGTTAAAAACGTGGTTTAAAAAACCAAACTTAAAATGTTCATCAGAACAACTTAAGTTTGGTCTCTTTCTTTAATGAAGAATCATAATGGTATTTTATATTGTACAAGGCAGTTTGTAGCGTCGTGTAGTTTACTACACAAGCTGCGAACTAACGCAGTAGAATTTAAAATGGTGGAGCTATGCAGGATCGAACTGCAGACCTCCTGCGTGCAAGGCAGGCGCTCTCCCAGCTGAGCTATAGCCCCATCGGGATTCTTCTAATTTGTTATCATGTAATTTGTGTAGACACTCGTGA
>NZ_VOLR01000098.1 GCF_007954355.1 Colwellia hornerae | reverse complement strand
TGCTCAACGATGTAAAAATAGAAATCGCCAAAAACGTAAACGTTTTTGATTGTTAAAAGAAAACAATCCAGTTAGAGTATTTTGATTAAAAATAATTTTAAAAACGAGTAATTCTACAGGCTCGTTAGGTGGAATCGCCACTTCGTTTAATTGTTAAGTTATTCTGCCAATTTAAGTAGGGCGTTTGTGTTTACTTTAAGTGTTTTTAGAGTGTTTCGCCAAAGTCTACGTCAATCTCGCCAATATAGTCTTCGGGCATTACCTAAAGACAAAATGTCCTTGCGAATTGGCTTTTCATTGTTTTGTGTTGTGGCTCAAAATCTAGCAGTTGTGTTTATAAAGTGGCGAATGTTATATTAACTTTTAGCATTTGCTTTAAGGTTATGTATTTACTGAGATACTTCACCTAACAACACGCCCTGAGGTGGACCGCAAGTATTAAAACTTGCTTTCCACCGCATATTTCAATAGAGGCGAACCTTTACTTTTTAATGCCTCTAAGTACGTTGACTCATCATACGCTGTCTTTGTTTT
>NZ_VOLR01000097.1 GCF_007954355.1 Colwellia hornerae | reverse complement strand
TTGTTCACCACAGTGATATCTATCAAATTAAAGGCGAAAGCTACCGTAAAAAACAAGCTATAAAACTAAACTCAAATACCGGCCAAGTTAATTGACGCCAACCGGACAAGTTAGTTGACGTCTAATAGTTATAACAGCATTGGCTCGACGATTTTCTTGTATATCCTCACCATAATTGGCAAGTAATACCGTTTTTAGCTCATCAATAAAACTTATGATGGTTTGTGCTTCTTCAACATCAATATGCAGCGTTAACGTTATGATTTTTATGACTTCACCTGCTGTTTGAGTAATTCATCATGGGAGCGCCAATGTGGCTGCATCAGTACTTGGTTCACATGAGTAATGGTTACTATTTTCTTGGCCTCACGGCAGGCTTCAAAACACTTATTAGGCCACCCATATTAACTTATGCAGTTTTCGCTCAATAAACTAGACTTAAGGTACCTATATTCAGTCAGGTGACTATTATGCCTAAGCCTCGCTCACAACAAATCAGTTTATTGGACACCCCTTATTATCACATTTGCAGTCGGACAGTACGCAAGGCT